>JAJPHV010000126.1 GCA_021325095.1 Chloroflexota bacterium
CAGCAGCCAAAGGGATAGTGCTCAGGCCGATCATTCCGCCTAGCCAGGGCTTGATACCGCGCTGGCGCGTCGCACGTCGGTCATGCCCACGCCCCTCCAGCAGGACGCCGTCTGTGCCCCGTCGCCAAGTGTTGCACCGGAATTTCGCGTGGACGTTCGCCAGGAACGTCGTCTACGCAGCGTCCTGTTGGGCCATGCTGGTCGTGCTCGCCAAGCCCGGCACGCCGGAGATGGTGCGCAGTTCGCGCTTGGACTGGCCGTGACCGCCCCCTCCTGACGCTGCGGTATCAACCCGAAATTGCCAGCTACACAGACGTTTTCGCCTGGCTGATGCCGGCGGCGGTGCCCCAATTTTGAAATGGGTTTTGCCCTGCGCTGCCTTCTCAACGCCGTTTCTGAAGAATGTAAAGCGAGTAGCTTCATCGCTTTTAGTTGATTGCAAGTTATTTGGCATGGTTTGTTTAGATGCCTGTTAGCATCATTCGTTAATATTCTTATGAATGAAGGGATTACTCTGACACGCATCGACAACCGAACCCTGAAGGGCCTGAACGCAGGATGTAGACCAGCGCAGGGTTTATGAAGCCAAGAGCGTATGAGTATACCTCTCATCTGGCCGCACCCATATCGTAACTGCTGAACTCTTCGCTGATACTCTTCCGGTTCGACCACAGCCGAGTTTAGCCACTGCCATGATGGTGGGCAGTACGGGAAGCTTTTCTCTGGCGCAGGGGTCCTGGGTGTCTGTGTGCCCATCATCGACTGCACACCATTTACGCATAAATGCTTTGCCGATGTCAAGCCGTGCAAAGGAGGGTAGGTGTGACATCAAATAAACACAAGTCCAATACCTTATCCTCGCTCTCCAAAAGTATTTTCCATATCCTTCAGTCGCTCAGTCTGGATGCACTGATCATTGCGGCTGCCTATCTGGCTACGCTCTCTGTCCGGTCACCAGCCGAGTTGTTTAGCCCCCTGAACCTGACGTATATTGGCGGCGCGACTGCCCTGACATTGGCGTTCCTCCTGTTTTTCGGCGTCTATCGTCGTATGTGGTCGCGCAGCAGCGGCCACGAGGCCATCGTCGTTGTCATTCCCATGCTGCTAGCCACCGTGATTATTGGGTTGGTGGAGGTATTGCTACTTCACGAACGGCCTTTGCCTTTGAGTGTGGTTCTGGTTGGCAACGCACTTGCCCTGGCCTGCCTGGTGGCCGTGCGCTACCGTTCGCGGCTGATCGTGGGTATGGGGTGGCGCTGGCGCGCAGTCTGGCTAGGTAAATTCCCCCTGGAAGAGGCGGTGACTCGCGTGCTTATCGTTGGCGCCGGCCAGTCGGGCCAGATCGTTGCACTGCAATTCAAAATTGGCCCGCCGCCAGGGACTCAGCCCTACCAGATTGTCGGCTTTGTGGACGACGATCCGGCAAAGCAGGGCAAAATCCTCGAAGGCTACAGGGTGCTTGGGCCTTGCTCGGCTATTCCTGAATTGGCTGAAATCTACAATATCGACCTCATTGCCATCGCCATTCATAACATTTCTGGCACGGGGTTCCGAAACCTCTTGCAGATGTGCGAACGAACCAAGGCCCAGATTAAGGTGGTGCCAGACCTGACTGGCTCCATGAATCTGAGCAAGAAGGCCCCTTTACTGCGCGACATCACGCCAGAAGACCTGATTGGGCGTGCCGATTTGAGCCACCACCAGGCCATTGACCTGGGTCACGTGCGAGGTAAGGTGACGCTGGTGACTGGCGCCGCGGGGTCAATCGGCTCGGAACTGTGTCGGCAGCTTTGCCTGCTGCCCGTCTCAAAACTCATTATGCTGGATAACAATGAGAGCGCTCTCCATGAGCTGCACATTGAACTCCAAACGAAATTTCCCTCGCTGAATCTGATCCCGGTACTGGCTGATATAACCGTCCGCGAACTGGTTGAAGCCACCTTTGATGACTATCGGCCCCAGGTTGTTTTCCATGCGGCAGCCTATAAGCACGTCCCAATGCTTGAGCGCCACCCAAGCGAGGCAGTACGGGTAAACATTGGTGGTACGCGCAACGTGGCCGAGGCCGCGCGGAATTATCAGGTCAATCGGTTTGTCCTGATCTCAACTGACAAAGCTGTGAATCCCTCCGGAGTAATGGGCGCGAGCAAACGGATCTGCGAATTGATGCTCCGCGCAATGGCCCAAGAAGGCATCGGGCCGACGCTGTTCACCTCGGTGCGCTTTGGCAATGTGCTGGGTAGTCGAGGCAGTGTCGTACCAACCTTTAATCACCAGATTGACAACGGCGGTCCCGTCACGGTCACTGATCCGAACATGACGCGCTATTTCATGAGCATCCCCGAAGCAGTCAATCTGGTGATCCACGCTGCCTGTCTGACAAAAGGCAATGAGATTTTCTTGCTCAGGATGGGCGAGGAGGTTCGGATTGTTGAACTGGCGGAACGCATGATCCGTCTGCGCGGCCTGCGTCCCAACGTTGACATCGAGATCAGGTATACGGGGATGCGGCCCGGCGAAAAGCTGCACGAGGAATTGCACAATGCTTCGGAACGCCTGTGCGACACTGTCCACCCGAACATTGTGCAACTTCAGGATGTCAACGGACATTTCGATGGGCCGGCTTTTCTGGCAAACCTTGACAGGCTTCAGCTATGGGACAGTAAGGGGCCGGCTGAACTTGTCCAGTTGATGCGCAAGCTCGCACAACCTGACGAGAGTCCGGTTCAGGTACCGCAACTATAGGAATGATAGGGGAGCCATCATGACAGACTCCGGAGTACATTGGTATGCACTCCACAGTAAGCCTCGCAAGGAACGCCAGGTAGAGACTTACTTGCAATATCAGAACATCGAGACGTTCTACCCGACGATCCGGGTTAAGCCGGTCAATCCACGGGCCGCCAAGATACAGTCGTATTTCCCCGGCTACTTGTTCGTGCACGTCGATCTGGCGTGTGTCGGCCTCAGTGCACTGAATTGGGTGCCCGGTGCGATAGGCCTGGTGACATTCGGCGGCCAACCCCCGGCTATACCCGATCATGTGATTGCCAGGTTGTACGAGCATGTTGCGCAGCTAGAAGTCATTCGCCAATCATTTGTCGATAGCCTGAAACCAGGTGATACCGTGCAAATCAACAGCGGCCCGCTGCGCGGCTACGAGGCTATCTTCGACACACGTCTCAACGGTAATCAGCGCGTGCAGGTCCTGCTCAAGGCCCTGGGCCGCACCATCAAAACCACTGTCAATGTGAAGGATATTGAGAAGCGGGCAGCCGGTCTGGCAATCTGATCGGACCGCAGCCCCGGCTTCTCAGCCATCACTATACACTATGCCCGCATCGACTCCGATCTCTTGGGATTGGATGTCGAAATGGCGGAGCCTGCATAGTCCCCAAAATACTTAGAATGCATTGGATAGATTGGAGGCGAGGATGCACCCAGAGGCATTTTTCTCCAATTATCAGCAATCCCCCAATGAGTTGGATGCCATAGTGAACAAACACCTCGCCTTCAGGCAAGATAATGCGAGGCCGCATTTGTCTGCTCATGAAAGTCAGTACTACTGTCGCCGATTGTGCAGGGATACCACAGTCATCGTGGAGACGGTGGCACGGCACATCACACGCGGCCTGACCGAACACGAGATCGCCGCCGAAATGACCTATCTCTGCTATGAAATGAGCATTGCGCCGATAGCACTCTATGTGACTGCTGACTCGTATGAGGACGATCTGTATTACCCTCGCAACTACCCGGTCTCTCACTACGTCTCGCTTTTACTGATCGGCCACCGCGATGGCTGGTACGTGCCTGTCACCAGAACGGTTGCACTCGATACGCTGCCATCCGAGCTCGAACGTCGTTACGACGCGGTAGCCTGGGTCAGCGAGTTCTATTTGCACCAGACACGGGTCGGCCAACCTGTGCCCAGGTTGACGAACATGCCCCAGATATTTCCAGAGGATTGGAACCATCCACCAAGCTGCCACATTTATCTGCGTTCCTTCACAGCCGATAGGCAAGCGGAGCGGGTCATCAACGAAAATCAGCCTGTGGAGCCGGGTCAGATCGTCACCTGCCTGGTTGGGCTGGGAAGCATCCGCGCGGCCAACACTTTCATCGTGCGGCCTGAGGGGAGCGAACTACTGACTCGAACCAACGGTTGGCCCGTGCGCAGTTTAATCGTTGATAGCGCCACCTACTTTCTGCCGGACATTTTGCGCTTATAAGCAAGACGTTGCAGACTCAGAGTCAGAAGGGATAAATGCTTATGATACGAGCAGCCGTAGTCGGTGTAGGAAGCATGGGCAATAACCATGCCCGAATCTACCGCGAAATGGATGGGGTGGAGCTGGTATGCGTCGTCGATCAAGACCCGGCGACTGCGGCTCGCGTCGGGGCACGCTATTCTGTTCCGAGCTTTACCGATGTCGAGGCCATGTTGGCAGCCCGTAAACCTGACCTGGTCTCGCTGGCCGTGCCAACTGGCTTGCACTATGCTATCGGAAGCCAGTTGATCCAGCAGGGCGTACATCTGCTCATTGAGAAGCCCATTGCCGCCACCGTTGAGGAAGGCGAAAAGCTGATTGAACTTGCCAGCAAACATGGGGTCATTCTGGCTGTCGGCCACATTGAACGATTTAACCCGGCGGTGATGGAATTGGAACGCCGTTTGCGCGATGGCATGGCCGGGCGGATCTACCAGGTACATACACAGCGGCTCGGCCCTTACCCGTCTCGTATCCGAGATGCTGGTGTCGTCATCGACCTGGCTACTCACGACATTGACCTGATCCGCTGGTTGATCAACGATCAGATCGTGCGTATTCATGGTGAGACGCTCCAGAGCATCAACTCGGACCGTGAAGACATGTTCAACGGCTTGATGCGCTTTGGTAATGGCGCGATGGGCGTGTTGAACGTCAACTGGATGACGCCCACCAAAGTGCGGAGCCTGACGGCAACCGGGGCACGCGGCATGTTTGTCTGCAACCTGCTGTCACAGGAACTGACCTTCTACGAGAACGGAGAGGTGCGCGACGGTTGGGACGCCCTCAACATTCTCTACGGTGTCTCGGAAGGCAACGTCATCGGCCTGCGCCTGCACCGGCATGAGCCGCTCATGGCCGAACTGAGCGATTTCGTAAGTGCAGTCCGTGAACAGCGCCAGCCCGTCGTGACCGGAGAGAGCGCACTTGAGACGCTTCGCATTGCGACGCAGTTTGTGTGTTCTGCCAATGCTGTCGAGGCGGTCAGTGTGGAGTCGGCGGCAAATTGAACCCTGAGTACCACCCATGCTGGCCGGATGCGGGGCCACGCGGAAGTTGCTTGAGGCATGATGAATTCCACACCCTACATTGAACACCAACTAAAGGCGACCAGAATGTCTGGCAAACGTGCGCTTGACCTGGTGGTGAGTGCGGGCCTGCTACTTGGGCTTTCCCCACTGTTGCTATTCATTGCACTCCTGGTTCGCCTGTCGTCGCCGGGCCCCGTGTTCTACAAAGCCACCCGCGTGGGCCGCGACGGCAAGCTCTTTAAGCTGTATAAGTTTCGTTCTATGGTCGCTGACGCCGATAAAGTGGGGCCAGCCATTACCACGTCCGGCGATTCGCGGATCACGCCAATCGGACGGCGCTTGAGAGACAGCAAGCTGGATGAATTGCCACAGCTCTTTAACGTCCTGAAAGGCGAGATGAGCTTGGTGGGGCCGCGCCCCGAAGACCCGCGTTACGTGAAGTTGTATACGCCTGAACAGCGGCGCATTCTGAGCGTACCCCCTGGGATCACCAGCCCCGGCTCGATCCGTTATCGTCACGAGGAGGCACAGCTTGCCGGGCCGGATTGGGAAACAAAATACGTTAACGAAGTGCTCCCCGCAAAACTTGCGCTTGATCTGGACTACGTAGCCAACCCAAGTCTGTACCGGGACCTTGTGATACTCTGGCAAACGGCGCGCGCTGTCCTTCAGTGAGCGAGATGGTGAACGCAGCATGAGAATTATGACCATCGTTGGCGCTCGGCCAGAATTCATTATGACAGCGCCTGTCAGCAGGGCCATTCGCCAGCGCCACGAAGAAATCCTGGTACACACCGGCCAGCACTACGACGACAACATGTCGGAGGTGTTCTTCACCGATCTGGCCCTGCCGCAGCCGGACCTTAACCTGGGCGTCGGCAGCGGCAGTCATGCCGAGCAAACCGGAACGATGCTGGTGCGCCTGGAAGCAGCTATGCGAAGCGAAAAGCCCGATTGGGTGCTGGTCTACGGTGATACCAACTCAACTATCGCCGGTAGCCTGGCCGCGGTCAAGCTCAACATCCCGTTGGCCCACGTCGAGGCCGGTCTGCGCAGCTTTGACCGCACAATGCCCGAAGAGATCAACCGTGTTTTGACCGACAAAGTCAGCAGTTTGCTGTTCGCACCCACGCCCGTTGCCGTCGAGAATCTGCGAAAGGAAGGCATCACTCGTGGCGTGCATCTGGTCGGAGATGTCCGGGTGGACGTACTGTCTGACACGCTGGCGCGGGTGCAGGGACGACAGGCCAGACTGCTGGCCTCAACCAGGCTGTCAGGTGGTGGCGCTTTTGCCCTCGCCACCATTCACCGTCCATCGAACACCGATCATGTAGAGCGGCTTAAAGACATTGTCGAGACATTCAACACGCTTGAACTGCCTGTCGTCATTCCCGTACACCCGCGCCTTCACAAAATGATGAAAGCCTTCGACCTGCGGTTCAGCGAAAACGTCGTGGCAATTGAGCCGGTTGGCTTCCTGGATATGCTTGCGCTCCTTGACGCCTGCGAAATCGTCATCACCGACAGCGGTGGGCTTCAGAAGGAATCCTATATTCTGCGCCGTCCAACAGTCACCGTGCGGGATACGACGGAGTGGGTGGAAACGGTGCAGTCCGGTTGGAACCGTCTGTGCGAGCCGAGTCCCCTGGCGTTCAAAGCCGCTGTCGCCGAGGCGCGGAAAAAGCCCCCCGAATCACACCCGGACTTCTACGGCGCGTATGGGGTTAGCCAGCGTATCTGCGCCCTGCTTGAGGAAACTGTCGTCTCCGACCCTGCTATTGCGCCTGCTGGCTTCTAGCGGCCACGAACTCAGTTCGATGTGCTTCTGCGCAGGTCTCTGAGGATGCTACCATGAAACTTTCTATTATCATCCCTGCTTATAATGAAGCCGAAGGTGTTGCACAGACTGCAATAGCCTTGCGTTCTGTTCTGGTCAAACTGCGCGAGAGCTATGAAGTAGAAGTCGTGTTCGTAAACGATGGCAGCCGTGACAATACACTTCAGTTGCTAAAGGCAGAATTCGAGGATGAGCCAGACGTGCAGGTCGTTTCGCACGAAACCAATAGAGGGTTAGGGGCCGCCCTGCGGACAGGCTTCGAGCGCGTTGCTGGCGATATTGTCGTCACGACGGATTTCGACGGAACCTATTCCTTCGACACGATCCCTTACCTGCTGGATCGGATGCTCGCCGACCAGGTGGACATCGTGACGGCCTCACCCTACCATCCGGCTGGCATGGTGGAAGGCGTGCCGCGCTACCGGCTACTGTTCAGCTTTGGCGCATCGCTACTCTACCGCATTCTGGTAAACTGGCACGTTCATACCTGGACAGCTTTGTTCCGTGCCTATCGACGGCAAGTGGTCAAGACCATCAGTTTCGAGAGCAACGATTTCCTGGCCGGAACCGAACTGCTGGTCTATGCGCTGCGGGCGGGCTTCACCGTTTCGGAATTTCCTACTACGCTGCGCGTGCGGACTTTTGGGCAATCAAGCCTGAAGATCGCACGGGTAACGATGGCCCACCTCCGGTTCCAGAAGCGCCTTCTGTGGGCCAGATTGACCAATCAGTCTCCAGACCATGTGGCGCCTGTTCGACAACCGTGAAACGGCAGCGGGAGGGCCTGACGCTATTCAGGCTGCGCCTTGCAACGGATGCGGCCCGGCGGCCAGGTTGCGTTACGGGCCAGTGCGGATCCCCCAGATTCTGACGATGTTATCGGCGCTGGCCGAAGCCATCCGCACTCCGTCGCCGCTGAACGCCAAACCTAATATCGGATTGGGTTTGTCCGTAGGTTTCTCCGTCGTTTTCAACATGGCGAGTTGAGTGCCTTGTTTCACATCGAAGAGCCAGATAGTGCCACTGAGTGTGCCAAAGGCCACGCACGAGCCATCGGGGCTAAAGGCCAGGCTGGTCACCGCGCTGATCGTACCTTTGGGCCTCAAAACAGTCGGTTGTGTGTTGGTGTCCAGTTGCCATAGCCGCAACGCGCCGTCGGCCCCGGTGCCTGCCAGCAGTGTCCCATCCGGGCTGAAAGCCACACCCAGCACACTCCCTGCGGCCCGCAGTGTACCTAGCTGGATACCGCTTCGGGTTTCCCACAGGATGATGGTGCCATCCTGGCTGCCCGAAGCGAGCCGTGTGCCATCCGGGCTGAAAGCAACCGAGAGCACCGCCGATTGATGACCTTTCAGTATGCCCATGTCAGCGCCCGTTTTGGCGTTCCAGAGCCGGAGGGTTTTATCGGCGCTCGTAGAAGCCAGGATAGCGCCGTCGGGGCTGAATGCCACCCCGACAACACCCTGAGTATGGCCCTTGAGCGCTGTGAGTTCTGTGCCTGTGGCCGTGTCCCATAGCCGTATCGTTTTATCGGAACTGGACGCTGCGAGCCGTGTGCCATCCGGGCTGAAAGCAACAGTCTGGCGATCCGTGTTGCCCTTCAACACAGCCAGCTCGGCCCCGCTCTGCACATCCCATATACGAACAGTGTTATCCTGGCTGGACGATGCCAAATGTGCCCCATCGGGACTGAAGGCCACACTCTGCACCGGTTTGGTGTGTCCGGCCAACGCCAGCAGTTGGGTCACCTGGCTGGCATTGGCCGCTGTGATGGGCGTGAGGCCGCTAGTAACGGTTGCTCGTACTTGTTGGGCAGTCGCGGTCAGTGGGAGATTGACCTGGCTGTCCAGGGTCGCTTGATATGCGGCGGTGGCTGTTCGCGCCATCTGCGCCTGGAACGTTTCCGTAACGCGCTGAATGATACCCGCTGCGACAGTCTGCTGCACCTGGGTAGGATCAAGGGTCGGGGCTTTGGCTGTCAGCGTCTGGCTGATCCTCGTGTTGAGTGTTGCCTGCAACCCGGCAGTAGCCGTCTGCGCAATTTGCTGATTGACGATGGCATCCAGAGTTTGCTGGGCTTGCGTCGGGTTGGGCGTTGGCGCAAGGGCTGTTAGCGTTTGGCTCAACCCGGCACTGATCGTCACCTGCAACGCGGCGGTAGCCGTTTGCTCAATTCGCTGATTGATTACAGCATCGATTGTTTGCCGCAGCTGGGTTGGGTTGGGCGTTGGCGCGAGCGCCGTTAAAGTCTGACTGAGTCCGGCGTTGACCGTCGCTTGCAACCCGGCGGTGGCCGTTTGCGCAATTTGCTGATTGATTACGGCATCGACAGTTTGCCGCAGCTGGGTTGGGTTAGGCGTTGGTGCCCTCGCCGTGAGGGTCTGATTGATACTGGCGCTGATCGTGGCCTGTACGCCGATAGTTGCCGTCTGGGTCAGGCCGCTGTTGATCACAGCTTCAAGGGTTTGCCGATATTGAGTGGGGTTCAGTGTCGGGACGGCTGCTGTGAGGGTCTGGTTGATGCTGGCGTTTGCCGTTGCCTCCAGACCCATCGTTGCCCTTTGAGTCAGCGCGCGACCGATGAAAGCATCGAGAGTCTGCTGTTGTTCAGTAGAGCTAATGCTGGTATTGGTAGGGCCATAAGTCAGGTCCAATGTCGCGGTTGCGGTCTGAGTCGGCGTTGCTGTTGGCGGTGTCGAGGTAGCGATGAAGGACAGTGTTTGGTTTCTGACGCTGGTCGCTGTTCGCCGCGCTGATGACGTTTGTGTCAGGCGCGGGTTCGCAATTGCATTAGCAGTCTCCATTATATGAGTAGGGTCATCCTGAGCCAGTGGCCTTCTGATGGCGATGGGACTGACCATGATAATGGCTAGCAGCGCCAGAACTATCAGCGTGTAGAGTGTAATTCGTTGATTCACGTCGCTCCCTTTTTGCCCAGATAGCAAGCCTTAGTCAACTATAACAGGCTTCACCGATACTGTCACAAGACTCCTCACTGGTTGCTTGTGACAATTACGAGTTATCTTTATACCACGCAATCCAGAGGTCATACATCATTGTAATCGTTTCGCGGAATACGCTATAGTCGGAAGGGATCACCGCTGTTGGACATGAGGCGATCTCCCAATGTGCAGGTCTGGACAGGCGCACGGTGGTTGCAGCATTCAAAATCGCCCTTTGGGGGTGGCCCGAAGCACTGCCATCCCATCGCACATTTCGCTAACAACTCGACACGGACGCAGTTCAAGACTGGTCGGGAATACCCACGAGCCGCCACCACTAACCATTCGCTACCGTGTGCCGAATTCGTACAAAGTAGCATCAGGTATCACGTCACTCGTCTTCACGGTTTGAGCAAACGCTGCTAATTCAGGACTTACGTTAACAATGGAACTATCGGTTTATACACGACTGTTGCGTCGCTGGTTTCTCCTCATAGCGCTTGTTGCCATTACTTCAGGTAGCGTGAGCTATTACGTGACTCGCCAGCAGCGGCTCGAATACCAGGCGACGGCGACGATGCAGGTTGGTACGTACCTCAACCTGCCCAACCCAAGCGCGTCCCTGATCTCGACGGGTGAAGTCCTGGCACAGACGTACATCGCGCTCCTCAAGACTGCGCCGGTTCTGCGCGCCACCATTGATAAATTGAAACTGCCCCTTTCGCCCAATGGCCTGAGCAATCTCATTCAAACGCGCCTCGTTCCAGGAACCACGCTGCTAACGATCACGGTGACTTATACCAACCCCGATCTGGTTACAGCTATTGCGAATGAGTTGGCGGCAGAACTGATCGCTAACAGCCCCTCGGGTCTCACTGAAGAGTTAAAGAAGCAACTGGATACAGTCAAGAATGAGATGGCGGAGGCGCAGAACAATTTACAGCGAGCGCGGGAAGAATTGAGAACCATTGATGAGGCGCTAAATTCCGGAACACTTTCCGATGATCGCGTTGTCGTCCTTACGGCCCGGCGCAATGAATTGATGAGCCAGATTCTTATTACCCAGTCCAGTTTGGCCCAACTGTCCAGCACGGCAGTCTCTCTGCAGCAAGAGGGCATCAGCAATAGTCTGCGAATCATTGATCCGGCAAGCACTTCTACTGCGATAGAGCCGCCCCTTGCAAACAACACATTGCTGGCCGCCATTTTCGGTGCGGTGTTCGCAGTCGGGATGATACTGCTGTCAGAACGTCTAAACGGCACGATCCGGTCTCCTGCCGAGGTCAGAACGCATTTGATGGTCGCCTGCATCGGCACGGTTGCGCCTTTTGGCCGGAAGCGCAATTACCGAAAGAAACTGGTGGCCTGGCTAAAGCCGGAATCGACGTTTGCTGAATCGTACCGCACCCTGCGTGTCAGCCTGTTACGAACCGAGAAAAACCAGCACGGGTATCGCGGTTACATCGTGACCAGCGCACAGCCGGGCGAAGGCAAAAGTGTTACAGCCGCCAATCTGGCCGTAACTTTTGCCAGTGCGGGTATGCGCGTACTGCTCATTGATGCTGACCTGCGCCAACCAACACAACACCGGCTGTTTGGGCTGCCAAACGAGTGCGGCTTTTCGTCCGTCCTCAACGAGATCAGCCAGGCTCGTATGAGGCAACTGGTTCAGTTGGGGGTAAGCCCACAGCACAATGGGGGAGATCCGAATAAAGAGGCTGAAGAAGCACAGGATAAAGCCTTGCAGACTCTACAGGTTGAAGGTGCAGCGGCTCCCGGTTCGCCGAACGGCACGTTACGAGAAGCAGGCGAATCCCATGTGTCACTCCTCCCAGTTGTGCAGCAGACCGAGATTCCGGGCCTGGCCGTGATCACGTCGGGGCCGAAACCGCTGAATCCGGCTGAATTGTTGAGCACGGACCAGCTCGAAGACCTGGTTCACAGGGTAGTGGCCGACAAAAAATTTGAGATTGTCATCTTCGATACGCCACCCGTTCTGGCCGTCTCCGATACCTGCGGCCTAGCCAGCGTAACCGCCTCGCCGGTGGTGCTGGTGGTGGAAGCAGGACGAACGCGGCGCGCCGCCGCAGCCCGTGCTATTGAGCGTCTCAATGAGTTGAGTATTCCGCTCATCGGTGTGGTGCTCAATCGGCTAAAACCCGGTTACGCAGAGCAAGGCTATGGAACCGCCCCCTATGGCACACGCTTACTGGCCGAAGGAGAGGTGTCCCGTGCCAAACCCGAGTTGTTATCCGCACCACACGAAACGCTGCTGGATGTTGTGTCCTCCAAGCAAGCTGATTTGAGCGAGCTAATGAGCGCGCTTGATGCATTGAGCAAACGCCTTGAGACGAGTCCATCGCAGAAGTCCGATGTGCAACCTGTCAAAGAACTTCTCACGACTCCGACGAAGGAACTCCCGAACGGCCCGACGCGCAAGGGGACCAAGGAGTTGACCAGCACTTCCGGGCGCCCGACGATGCCCCAGGCCATGCCAGAGGGCACTATCACGATGTTTATCGGTAATCACCATTCTCCTCTGGTTGCCCGCGTCGATCCGCAGATTACACTTGGGCGCAATGCCCCGGAGGATGGTGGGGGGACACATATTGACCTGACACCTTACGATGCGTACAAAAAAGGGGTGTCGCGCGTCCATATCGCCATACGCCGCACGGGTGAGAATTTTGAGATTGAAGACCTGAACAGCGCCAATGGCACGTTCATCAATGCGTACAGCCTGGCCCCCCACGAGCATTATCCCCTGAAGAACGGAGATATTGTGCGTTTGGGCCGGCTGCCGATTCAGATGTTCTTCCTGACGAAAGAAGAGAAAGCAGCCAATCAATCCTGACAGCGGCTTATTAATTCGTCGGCGCTGTATGAGTAAGTGCCGAGCCATGCACGAAGCCAGCATAGCCTCACACAACAGGGATCCCGCATGAGTGATATTGCCATCCGTGTCGAAGGACTCGGTAAACAGTTCCGTATTGGAGCCAGGCAGGAGCAATACAAGACCTTCCGAGAAGCGGTGACAAACACTTTTCTATCACCTGCACGCCGCGCAAGCAGACTCTTGAGCAGAAAGACAGCCGTTGCGCGCGAGCACGCTGAGATGGTGTGGGCGCTGCGCGACATTTCCTTTGAGGTGAAGTGCGGCGACGTGGTAGGCATCATTGGCCGCAATGGCGCCGGCAAGAGCACCTTGCTCAAGATACTCTCGCGCATCACCGAACCCACGACCGGTTATGCGGCCATCCGGGGGCGGGTCGGCGCGCTCCTGGAGGTCGGAACGGGTTTTCATGCCGAACTGACCGGGCGCGAAAATACGTATCTGAATGGGGCAATTCTCGGCATGAGCCGCCAGGAAATTGACCGCAAGTTTGACGAAATCGTCCAGTTTGCCGAGGTGGAGCGGTTCATCGATACGCCCGTCAAGCATTATTCGAGCGGCATGTACCTTCGGCTGGCTTTCGCGGTGGCCGCTCATCTGGAACCGGAGATCATGGTCGTGGATGAGGTGTTGGCGGTTGGCGACGCGGCCTTCCAGAAGAAAAGCCTGGGCAAGATGGCTGATGTGGCGCAGGCGGGCCGTACTGTTCTGTTCGTCAGCCACAACATGGGTGCGGTCTCCACGCTTTGCACGCGGGGTATCCTGCTGGAACAAGGCCGGGTCGCTCTACAAGGCACTGCGCAGGAGGCTGTCTCCCGTTACCTGTCCAATGTCATCGAACATACCTCGTCCGAGAACATCCGGGAGGAAGACCTATCGAAGGCTATCCAGATTCGGCGCGTTGCGGTCAAAGACGAGAGCGGTGCGACGGCGGCCATCTTTGATGTGTTCGATCCGATCTACCTTGAAATTGAGTATGATGTCCGGCAAGACCTGAAGGGCAGCAATCTATCGCTGCTGCTTCTGCGGGATGGGCTGGATGTCTTTAACTCGTTTGACGTGGATTGCAGCCCGGAGTTCATTTCAAATCGCCCCAAAGGCCACTACAAGGCCAGGATTAAATTGCTCTCGCCATTAAAAGCAGGAACATACTCCGTCACAGTGGGCGCTGGCTTCGCAAGGCGCGAAATGCTCGATCAGATTGTGGATGCCGTAACGTTTACCGTCGAAGAAACGTCGTTTGATCCGCTTTATCGCAGCTACGCCAGACAACGGCCCGGTATCATTGCTGCCGTCCTTCCCTGGGAAACAACACGCTGCCAGTGAGAGCCAAACCATCGCTCTCTTCTGAACAAGATCAGGAAATAACAGAATGAGCACGCTAGCGATTATCCCTGCGCGCGGTGGTTCAAAAGGCATTCCCCGCAAGAATGTCCGCCTCCTGGCCGCAAAGCCATTGGTGGCCTATGCCATCGAGAGTGCCCGGCAGTCGCACACGGTAGACCGTGTTGTTGTTTCGACAGACGATCCGGAGATCGCCGCCGTGTCAAAAAACTTCGGGGCGGAAATTGTCTGGCGGCCCGCCGAGATCAGCGGTGACACGGCCTCCTCTGAATCGGCACTGTTGCACACGCTGGAATACCTTCGAGAAACCGAAAGCTATGTTCCCGAACTGGTCGTATTCCTTCAATGCACGTCGCCGCTGACGCTGCCGGAGGACATTGACGGAACGGTACAGGCATTGCGCGATGAAAGGGCCGACTGCGCGTTGGCCGTAACACCCTTTCACTATTTTCTGTGGCGGCACGATCAGCAAGAGGGTGGAGTAGGGATCAATCACGACAAGCGGGTGCGTCCTCGTCGACAAGATCGTGAAGCGCAGTATCTAGAGACCGGCGCGGTCTATGTCATGCGCACCGATGGATTCTTACAGGCCGGACACCGTTTCTTCGGCAGGACGGCCATGTACGTTATGCCCCAGGAGCGCTGTCTGGAGATCGATGAATCCGTTGATTTTCTGCTGGCCGAAGTCCTGCTGCGCGAACGCCAGCGACAGGACAGACGCGAGAAACTTCCCAACCCGGTTTCGGCACTGGTCATGGACTTTGATGGGGTCTTTACCGATAACAAGGTCATTGTCTCTCAGGATGGTCGGGAGGCGGTAGTCTGTGACCGATCCGATGGTTGGGGCCTATCGCACCTGAGAAATCTGGGCCTGCCTGTTTTAGTCATCTCCACAGAGAAGAATCCTGTCGTCAAGGCGCGCTGCGATAAACTGGGCATTGACTGCCTGTACGGGGTTGACGACAAGCTGGCAGCGCTTAATACCTGGCTCAAGGAGTGCCGGATAGACCCATCAGCGGTGATCTATGTCGGCAACGATGTCAATGACCTGACCTGCTTGCGCGCGGTGGGCTGCGCTGTCGTCGTGAACGATGCCCATCCAGATGTTCGTGCGGCTGCGCACATTGTTCTTTCAGCCCCAGGGGGCAATGGAGCTATCCGGGAGTTAGCTGACCTGATTGTACAGAGATTGGAGACGCAAAAAGATGCCAAAGGTCATTAATATCAACGGACGTCCGGTTGGCGAGGGTTATCCTACCTACATCATTGCCGAGATCGGCATCAATCATAATGGTGATCTGGACATCGCCAAGAAGTTGATTGATACGGCAGTACTGGCCGGGTGCGATGCTGTCAAATTCCAGAAGCGCACCCCCGAACTGTGCGTGCCGCCGGAACAGCGCGATCTGTTGCGTGAGACGCCCTGGGGATTGATCACCTACCTGGACTATCGGTACAGGGTCGAATTTGGACAGACCGAATACGCAGAGATTGACCGCTATTGCCGGGAAAGAGGCATTGCCTGGTTTGCTTCGTGTTGGGACATTCCTTCCGTAGAATTCATCGAACAGTTTGACCCGGTCTGCTATAAGATCGCGTCGGCCTCGCTGACAGATGATGAACTGCTCCGGTGTATCAATGCGAAGGGCCGCCCGGTGATCCTCTCGACGGGCATGTCCACAATGGACGAAATCACTCACGCGATGTCCCTCCTGGATCAGGAACGCCTGCTCATTGCCCACGCCACGAGCAGCTATCCTTGCAAACCGGAAGAACTCAATCTGCGAATGATTCCGACGCTGCACCAGATGTTCGACTCGCCAATCGGCTATTCGGGGCACGAAGTCGGCTTGCAGACGACCTATGCCGCTGTCGTCCTGGGGGCGTGTTTTGTGGAACGGCACATCACCCTGGATAGGGCGATGTGGGGTAGCGATCAGGCCGCCTCCCTTGAGCCTCAAGGGTTGCTGCGCCTGGTGCGCGATGTGCGGGTCATTGAGAAGTCAATGGGCGATGGCGTCAAACGGGTTTATGATAGTGAGTTGCCGTCTCGCAACAAACTGCGAAGGGTAGTCAAAGCCTCGTGACAAGATCGGTCTGTTACCTGCTCGGATCCGGCGCTTCCCTGAACGACCTGACCGTTGAGGAACGCGCTTACCTCAACAGTCACCCATATACCCTGGCCTTCAACAAGTACCTGCTCTTCTGGGATGTCGTCGGGATTGCTCCGACAGATTTCCTGATTCTGGATCGCCATTTCCCGTCGCACATCGTCTTTGTTCGCTCGTTGCAGATTGCACGTTCACTTCCTCGTAAAGTCAACCTGTACGCAGACGAGTTTTACGCCAAATATTGTGGGCGAAATGGTCTAGAGCTGCTGAAGGGCTTGCGAGCGCGTTTCATCCTTTGGCGACAAACGAAATACTGGCTTCCGCTTGACATCATCGGAAGTCCGGTTCAGTACTGCCATAACATCATAGATAGCTCGCAGCCTTTCTCATGGGCCAGTTCGCTCGACGAACCGTTGTATTTTTATCGCGGTTCGCTGACGTCCGCGATCAACCTGGCGACGATCATCTATCCTGGTTGCGATATCAAGCTCCTGGGCGTTGATCTGTACTCAAACGACTATTTTTATGGGGATCGCATAGAGGCGTTTCCCGATCTGGTCGATAAGTACTACAAGATCGGTCAGCAAGCTGGCAGACACCCCACCACTATCGATCTGTCCAATGTGGGTCGGCATCGTTCGATTCTGGATGTGATGCCGCAGGTGGTGGCGCATCTGCACTCTCTGGGTGTGTCACTCGCCTGTTGCAATCCGCGTAGCCTTCTGGTTACGGAAGGCATCTGTGAATATGCCCCGGTGATGGAGTCATGAACCGAATATCGCTACCTGTTGATCTTGGGAAAAAGGAATGGCTGCTCTCGTTGATGGTGGGCATATCCTTGATCGCCATAGCGCTTCTGATAGGATTAGCCAGCGGAGAATGGACTGCGGCAGGATCGATAACCTTCGGCGCGGGTGTGTTCTGGCTGACGTTGCTGACGCTTTTCGTCTTCCGCCGATTGCAGTCGGAGATCAGGGCCGAAGCGAACCATATAGAAGCGACCATCGCCGTAACCAGCATTCTCAAGCCTCGGCGACCTCTGCCGCCATTCGGTGGGGCAGCGCTGGAAGCTGATACGGTGCGCGAACTTGTCGCGCTGCTCTTCCAGACGCGCCCTGGCTTGATTGTGGAGTGCGGTTCAGGACTATCGACCCTGATTACAGCCTACGTGTTGGAGCAGCTTGGGCAAGGCCACATTGTCTCCCTGGAACAGGGCGAGGGCTGGCACCATGTGACAAAAGGATACCTCGATCAGCATGGTCTGGCTTCCTACGCAGATGTCGTCTACGCCCCTCTAAAGCGCCTGGATGGGCCTGTACTCGGCCAGTTTCAGTGGTACGATCCCACATGTCTGGCGCAATATCACGACATCGATCTGCTCATTGTCGATGGCCCAACGGCCTGGGCTGATCCTGAAGCTCGTTATCCGGCTGTCCCCTTTCTTTGGGAAAAACTCTCCAACCATGCGGTAATTTTCGTTGATGACACGAAGCGCCAGGGAGAGAGCCGTATCGTGGAACGTTGGCTTGCTCAGTATCCAGGCCAACTCCGCGTCGAAACGCGCGAGACTTCCAAGGGGCTGGCTTTGCTACGGGTCTCGAAATGAATTCTGCTTCGGCCCACTCAATGGTTCCCATGCTGAAAAAGTTGCACAGGTATCTCAGGCTTCTACAACCAGTCGTTAGCTTTCGCTTTCCGCACCCTGTGGTACTTCTTCACAGCGATGACTGGGGGCTGGGCGGGATACCCGACCAAGCGGTCTACGCTCGGCTTGATCAAAAGGGACTATCGACCTGGTGGTATCCTTTTGACAAACACTCGCTGGAAACGGCGCAGGATTTGCAGGAGCTATATGCCGTCCTGAACCAGCATCACGATAGCCGAGGGTGCTGCCCGAGCGTTGTCTTCAATTTCATCCTGGCAAATGTCAACTTTGAAGAGACTGCTGCCAGCGGATTTCGCAAACTGGTTTTGCTGCCTTTATACGAGGGGTTCCCGGCCTCATGGCATAGACCCGGTTTATTGGAGGCATACCGACAGGGCATTGAAGCGAATCTGGTCTACCCGGCGCTTCATGGTCTGACACATTTCAATCTTCTGGCGGCGGAAACTGCCCTGGCCCAGAAGGGTGAACAGCGTTCGCAGCTCATTGCGCTCTATGAAGAAGGGGTACCACAACTTTACTCGTATACGCCCTGGTTAGGCTACGAGTTCCGCGCTGGCGATGGCTTTCTGGCTGATGCATGGGCCACTTTCCAGCAACAGTCCCAAGTAATCACGCGAGCGATTGAGTTGTTCAAACATACCTTCGGGCATGAACCGACTTCCGCCTGCGCGCCAGGCTACAGAGCCAACGACGATACATTCCGCGCCTTTGCCCGGAGCGGCGTGCGCGTAGTTCAGGATGGCCCCAGCATTCGTGCTGCGCCATACTATGATCGATACGGGCTGCTACATTTGCCCCGCAACGTTGTACTTGAACCGGCTCTGGATAACACCCCCGATTTATTGGAACGTGCCCTCCAAGATGCAGAATACGCGATGGCGAGAAAATGGCCGGTTGTCGTCACCATACACTCCATGAATTTCCAGTCCGCTCTCCATAGTGGTTCGAGCCGCACGTTGACGATGTTGGATGATTTTCTAACCACCCTGGAACAACGCCATGCAGACCTGTGTTACATGCACGATGGCGATCTGCTTGACCTGATTGAAAGTTCTTCTCCGCGTGTACGTGGCGCGAACAGGGAACCTCTTATGCCCATTTCGGCTTACTGGTCGATGCAACCTGAAGCGCAACATGCAATCGGCCAGCATATCAGACGGTCTCGGTAGGAGCCTGGAATGTCGCCATCCAAGATTCGCATCCTGGCTCCACACTTCGTTGACGTGGACAATTTCAATGCGCAGAGTCTGAATTTAAGGGAAATTGCCACCCGCCTCGATCCCGGACGCTTTCAGTGCACAGCATTCTATGCTCATGAGCCAGACTCGCGTCTCGTCGGGCTTCCTCATGTGCGGCTGCGGCGGATTCCCGAACGTCTGGGGTCCCTGGTCATGCTTGAGGAAAGTCTTCGTGGTTACAACATACTTTTCAATCCATCAATAAGTATGCGTTTCGTCGAGCTGTACTTTCGGCTGCCTGAATTGGTCAGGAAACGAACCGCAACAGTTCAATGGATTGAGGGCGTTATACGCGGCAATCTGGCTGACGCAGGCCCTGCCGTCCAGAGGAATTTCAATCGCTTCGGATGCAGATTGGATGCATATGTTGCTATCACAGATTATGTTGCACACACGAGTTTCGATGACTACGGGATCAAGGCAGAAACAGTCATTCCCATTGGGGTAGATGCGAAGACCTTTTCGCCAGTCCGGCGTGAAGCGCGTGACCGGATCAGAGTTCTGTTCGTAGGCCATTTGATAGAGCGAAAAGGCCCTGACCTGGTACTGGAAGCGGCCAAAGTCTTGCGCGATGTTGATTTCTGTCTGGTTGGTCGAGACCGGGGAAATTACCGGCAGACCCTGGAGCGAATCGTTCAAGATAACCAGCTAACCAATGTTTGCTTTTCTGACCCCATGCCGCAAGCCCAACTCGCCAGATTGATGGGAGAGCACGATATCCTGCTGCACCCGTCTCGGGTTGAAGGAATGCCCAAAGTTGTGGTTGAAGCAGCCGCCACAGGACTGCCCGCCGTTATTTTTGACGCCTATCGCGCTCCGGTAGTCGCTGACGGAATCACGGGTTACCAGGTGAAGACCTTCGAGGAAATGCTGGCCCGGCTCAAACAACTTATCGAGGACGAGCCGTTGCGGCGTAAGATGGGTGAAGCAGCGGTCAAGTATGCCCATCAATTTGACTGGGATATTGTGGTGAAGCAATGGGAAGCTGTATTTCTGAAGGTGGCCTGTGCGCATTCTTGACCTTACTGCCATTTATCCCAGTCAAGCAATTGATTTCGAGGGGCGTTCTGTCGCATCGCTGAACCGGGCCTGGGCAGATGCCGGGTTGCAGGTGACCACGCTGGTTCTTCGGCAGTGGCTCCCTTACTGGGTCGCCAGACGCATCCCCGCCTATCACCACCTGGCCGTTTTGGACGGCATCACCGATGAGAAAGGGGTGAAGGTTGTTTGCAGCCATTATCCCCACCTGCCGCACGTACCCAGACTGCCTGAGCGGTTTCGCACTTCCTTGAACATTAACTTGATGGCAAAACGTGCCTTGAAGCTCTGTCGGCAATTGAATCTGGCGGGCGACCTGATCCATGCGGAAGGCATCATTGTCGGTCTGGCGGGCGCTGTCGTCGCCAAGCGCTTGGGCTTACCGTTGTTTATCACATTACGTGATGATCTGGGACATCTCATCTCCTCGCCTGAACAGGTCTCTGAACCGATCTATCAGCGCTTGTTTTCACAAACTGCCGCTTTTTTCTGCATCGGGCCAGCGCAAATGCATGACCTGCCGCAGCTTTTGCCTGCAACCAACCCACCTGAATCGGTTCTGGCTCCTAATGGAATTGATATTCAAACACTGCAAAGTCAGATTGCCCAATTCCCGCCTCATCGCGCTGAGTTTTCAGGGCGCATTGTCAGTGTGAGCAATTTGCACGCCCGTTGGAAGGGCATTCATGAAAATCTGTGGGCAATGCGCAAGCTCATAGAGCGGGGGATCGCCGATTGGCACTACACCATCGTGGGCGATGGCCGCTACCGGCCTGAGCTGGAGCAAATGGTTCAAGAACTGGGATTGGGCGGGCACGTAACGTTTACGGGCGGCCTGCCTCACATTGAGGCCCTTCGCAAAATCTACGATGCGGACATTTTCTGTTTGCCCAGCTTCATGGAAGCCTTTGGGAATGTCTTTGCAGAAGCCGCGCTATGTGAGCGGCCCGCCATTGGCTGCCGCGACAATGGCCCGGAAATGATCATTAAAGAGGGCGAGACAGGGCTGCTGGTCGCACCACGCAATGTGGAGGAACTGGCAGATGCGCTGGCCTACCTGCTGGCCCATCCCGAAGAGGCACAACGCATGGGGAAAGCGGCTGCTCAACACATCCAGCAGTTCACCTGGGCGCGCACTGCTCAGATTTATAAGGACACTTTTCAAGAATTGGCTTCAGGCCCCAGGCTATCTGTGACTGTCGCCAATCTCAGCGGAGCGCTTCATGGCTAAAGACGCTCAAGTGCTGTTGCTGGACGACAAGACCGATCTGTCCGCTCTGGCTCGCCGAGAATGGGAAAACTATCGAGCCGTCATTTGCCTTTTCTGGATAGCCCCATCCACACAGGCCCAACTGTCGGATAGGGCTGCCGCCCCTTGCTTCGGCCTGGCCGACATTATCGACAACGACCTGGTGGAATGGGGCCGGGAAACCTACAACCAGGTATCCAGGATCGTGCAGGATGGCCCGCGCTACGGAGACTTTTACTGCCGCGCCTACTTGATGGAAAAGCTGTACCACGAATGGCTGGCCGTAGAGCTGTTGAAAAGAACAATCGACTTTGTTGAATGCCTTCGCCAGCAATGGAATGTGCCAGCTATCCGCATTCAGGGTAATCTGCCACCGAATGTAGCGATGCTCTTGCTGGCCCTGCTGGGCAGCAAAGTTGGCTTGAGTTACCAGCCCATCGATACGCGCGAGCATCCAGCCACAGAGCGGGCCTCATTAGGGCGAGCGCTGCAAAAACGCTTGAGCGAAGTGATGCTCACCGGTAACAAAAAGATGTTTATCGGTGATGTTGTAAGCTGGCTGGACAAGACCTACTACTGGCACTGTCAATTTGGACATTGGCTGCCCAGGAAATTGCCATCTCCCGAAAACATCACGTTTTTCTCTTCGTATCTGAACAATTCTCGCACGTTGTCGAGCTTTGTCGATCTCATGCCCCAACCCGTGCAGTGGGTTTTGACCAACGAGTCTGCGCGGCAGGGTGTGCCAGCCGGGACAGAATACGTATGGCTCTGGCAGTTCTCGGATCGGGCCTTGCCGCATCAAGACGAGTTCCAGCCAGAAACCTCGGTTCTGGTCCCCTCGACTTCGGTAAGCCCCCCTTTGCTTCAAGCCTGGCTGGCACACAGTGAAGCCTGGGATAGCTGGCAAAAAGTGGAATTCGCTCTGCTGACCAACCTGACCCGCTGTTGGGAGGCGTATCTCGATCAGACGCGGCCACGCCTGATCGTTACCGCCAATCAATGGGGGATCGAAGGGTGGTTCACACAGATTGCAAGGGCTAGAGGCATTCCGGTTCTACAACTCATGCACGGTGCAGTCGGCGACTATTTACACACAAAAACGCCCGTCGTGTCCGATAAGCTGATTGTTTGGGGTGATTTCTGGCGAGATCTCTGGCCGGAGGAAGAGCGCTCTCGTATCCTGGTCTACAATCCCGGACAGCGATTTGCGCCCGTTGAACGCAAGCCTGACCGTCCTCGCCCATGTATCACGTTTTTCTCCTGGCCGCTCGACGAGGTCGCCTACTACAACCAATCGGAACTGCTCGATGGCCTGATCCACCTTTTCAACCGTCTTTTGGCGAGCCGAGACTGTGACCTGATTGTGCGCTTCCACCCGCGAGAAAACCCGGCCAGTTTTATACAACGGTGGCAACGGCTTTATGGCGCAATTCCAGATAACGTCTTGCTCAACAAAAACGAGCCGTTAGCCGACGTGCTGGCTCAGACAGATGTTGCCATCATGTTTCATTCTACCGTCATGTTGAATTGCCTCTCCAGCAACATTCCGGTCATCATTCCCGGTTGGACAGACTTTGGCTGGAACCAGGCGCTGGAGAATGTGGACGGCATCCATCTGGCCCGCGACTGGGAGAATCTCGAAGCCTGCCTGAACGCATGGCTTGAGCAACCTCCACAGTTTCCTGCCGAGACGTTTCAGCATTTCATCAGCCCAGCCGGATTGAATGAGGCGAAGTTTCGAGAGCTAACGCAACATCTGCTGACCACCGCCCAAAGCCATCACAGCCATCGCTAAGGATATACCTTGCGCGTATTAGTCCTGACGCCGGTCTATCCCTCACCTGGAAGTGTGTCGGAAGGCGTATTCAACGAACAACATGCGCTGGCGCTGGTCGCTGCCGGGGTCAGCGTCACGGTGATCGTGTGCAAACCGTGGCTGCCCGGTTTCATTGCCAGGCATTGGCCCAGGTATCACAGCATTGCGAGTCTGCCCAAACGGGAACAACGCGGGGAGATCACTATTCTGTACGCACGCTATCTGCACATCCCCGGTTATCGATGGCCTGGCGTAACGGTACGGAGCTGTTCAAATGCCGTTCTTCGCGCCACTCAGCACTTATCGGCTCGGCGCTGGGACATCATCCAATGTCACAGTGAATGGCCGGTTGGTCTGGCAATACCCTGGATCAAGGCTACGTTGAAGATTCCGGCTGTCATCACGATGCATATTCAGCTAGACCCGCCCCTTTTCAGGCAGCGCGCCGGGGCGCAGTTGCTGCAACGTATGGTCGCCGAGAGCGACGCCCTGGTATCGGTGGGCACCCCCTTGGTCCGGGACGCGAAACAGAACTGGTTGCCAGACAGGGCCGATGATTCCATTCGCCTGATCCCGAATGGCGTCCCTCTGCCAGACACGCAGGTTCAGATACATGAGCCAAGTGGCGGGGAGAGGCTAAACCTGATCAGTATCAGTAATCTGGTGCCCATCAAGGGCATCGACTACACCTTGCGCGCGCTGGCGGCCTTGAAGGATGAAGGGCTGTTGCACTGGCAATACACGGTTGTAGGGGATGGGCCTGCCAGAAAAGACCTGGAAACGTTGGTTGCCAATCTCGGTATCGCGGCTCAGGTGAGGTTTGCGGGCCGCCTGCCACATGCTGAAGCTATGCGAGTTCTGGCACAATCAGACTTGTTTATTCTCCCCAGTTGGCAGGAGGCTTTCGGCGTGGTCTATCTGGAAGCGATGGCGCGCGGCATCCCCGCCATCGGCTGCAAAGGGCAGGGGGCTGAGGACATTATCCGGTCCGGCGTCGATGGCCTTCTGGTAGAGCCGCAATCGGTGCAGAGCGTAGTGGATGCCTTGCGCTCCGTGCTGAATCACCCCGGGAAACTGGCAGCGTGGGGCACTCAGGCCCGGCAAAGGGCAACCGAATTCAGTTGGGACAGGAATGTACGCGCGTATCTCTCGCTCTATCAGGAACTAATGGCAGCCCACGCCAAACAACATGACAATCTGGCTCTCAGCGCGAAACTCTCGTGAACACACTCAACCTCCAACTCGTAAACAACCCGCTTCAAATCGCTCATGCTTACTACGCCGCCCTCCGCAAGGAAGTGACAGAAGGCAATCCCTGGTTAACTGCGGATGAACAGCGCCAGCTGCAAAGCCACTACGACGTGATGATGGATGCTGTTCACAATCCGCCGGAACTGGCAGCAATGATTTATAGCAGTCGCCGCGCGCCTGCCGTCAGAGCCATCAGGGAAAGCGACAATCCCATCGTATTCGACGCGGGGTGCGGCTATGGCTCCGAAAGTTTTTTGTTCGCGGCACTGGGGGCCAAAGTGCTGGCTGTGGATCGCTCTGCGGAACAGATCGCCATCGCTCGCAAGCGCCAGCAGTACTATGAGAACCTCTTTGCACGGCCTCTGGCGATTACTTTCGTGAACGCCGATCTGAACCGTTATACGCCTCAATACACGAACCTCTCGTTGACGTGGTTGGCGTCCGTGCTGGCCGCTATCCCCGATCAAGAGGGTTTACTGACGAGAATCCACTGCGCAACGCGGGACAGCGGGCAGATCATGATCACAGATATGAATTTGCTCAATCCCTTGTTCCTGATCAACGAATGGCGGCGACGACGGCGAAACCTGTCGGCCAGCCCCGAATTCGCCCGCCATGCGAACTTCGCGGCTATGCTGCGGCGCAAAGAGCGGACAGGTGCACGGTATTTCGAGCGGGCAGATGGAACGCTGGTGGATGATGTCCAGTTCTTTACAACAGGCACGCTGTCGCAGTTGCTGCGAAAGGTCGGTTTCGTGCCGCTGCGACCAGCATACAGCGGTTGGCTGCCCCCCAGGCTGTACCGGCCCGGTTTTGCAACTGTGGAAACGGCTATGAACCGTGTCCCGGTGCTGCGCTCCCTGGCCTATTTTTACCTCGTCACGGGTCAGAAGCTGCCGCAATGAGTGCGACATCTGTAACCCGCGCCCAGGTTAAGCTGCTGTTTTTCCTGGGCCACCTCCTGCTGTATAGCCTGGCTGAAGCGGCCTATGTCCTGGGCAACCTGCTGCCGGGCACGCTGGCGATTGGCTCGTGGCGATTGGCACTGCGCTGGAACCGCCATCACATTCTCGCGGCCTTGAACATCGCCCTGGCGTTGGCCGAGCGGAACCATCCAAATGCCTGGGTCGCTTTCTTGCAGGCTGTCCAGGCTGTTCGGAACCCCTGGAATACCTCCGGTTCCGATCTGTTCCTGACGTGGGTTCCTGAGCGTATCATGCGGCGACTGCTGCATCGTGCCCTGTGGGGCAAGAGTGTGCAATCTGCCGTCCTGAACGGAGCGCACGACCAGCTGCGGCAAGATGCGCTGGCACGGCTGGCCGAGCATCACACGCGGCAGGCGCTGCACCAGCGACAGGTTGATCGTGCCAGGCAGGCACTGGACGTATGGACTTCAGTGGCGGGCAACACTCTGGGAAACCAGTGGGCAGCCGTCGAGGTTGCCCTGCTGGTGAACGATCCACACACGGCGCAAGGCATTGCGCACCCTCTGGTGCTTGACGGCAAATTCATCTCACCGTTGGAAACGCTGCGCTGGGCACGCCACTTTCTGACCGCCGACCATAAGGAACTGGCGCAGCACTGCCTGTCCTGGGCGCAGCGCTGGATTCCGGAAGTCCCCGATCTGTGGTACTTGCAAGGACAACTGGCCCTCTCGTGCGGTGAGAAGGAAACAGCACTGCAATACATGAGCCGGGCGGTTGCCTTGTGCCCTGAGAATCTGGATGCGTATCTTGATTGGCTGACACTGAAGCAGGGGTGGGCGACGAGACCCCAATTGGCTCCCACCGGGCGTCTGGAGGTCAGCACCGCGAGTGAACTGACCCTACAGCAAACCACGCCGGCAGTTTGCCACCTGTATGACGTATCGGGCCAATGGACACTCCACGTTTTGCCACCCAATGGTTGGGGCATCGTTGCGGAACCGCGATCAACGCCATTTGACGCGCAGGGCAAGGCCGAAATCACCTTGCGCGCGCTGCGTCCTGACCACATCCGAGGGCAAGCCTGGCAGGTGCAGTTCGTGGCCGTCGGGCCGTCGGGCTATCTGATTAATCGTGTCAGTGTTCGTGTTCCCGATCCCCGGCCTGGCCGTCTGCTGGTAACGATCACTGAAGACCACGAAATCCAGGAGGAGCGGGACATCTTCACGCCCGGCGCAATGCAGTCTCTCCTGGTCACGAAATCTGCCTTCGCCAGTTCGATAAGCCACGTGCCCTGGACGCACATGGTGGAGGTCGGTTCCACCTTGCTTATGCCTGCGGAGGCCGTCCATCAGGATGCAATGACGTGGCAGGAGGTAGGGCAGTCCACGCGGGATCATCTCGCTGACGAGCTAGAAAAAGGAAACGACGTGCAGTGCCATTTGCACGCCTTTAACGATCCACAGCACGCACGCTTTCCTTATCGAGCCGTAGCACAGGGCTGGCAAACGGCAATGAAGTATCTGCTCACGGAACCAAACTTGCGCGGTGACTGGGCTTCGGTCTGTCCACCGCCAGGAAACAGCCCCTATGATCGCCTGTACAGCGCCGAACGAACCGTCACCGCGCTGGAAAGCATCGGACGGCTGGCCGATCCCGACTACCGGCCCGTGCTGTGGCGGAGCGGCCTGCTGGAATATGGAGAGAGTGAGGCGGATCGTGCCTGGTCGGCGGTGGCGCTGCGCCGGGCCGGGCTGCTCGCGGACAGCGACGTAGCGAAACCCGGTTCGCCAGTAGCGGGCGCAGTTGCACCGGCCTTCATGGCAAATTGGCTGACACCATTTGTTCCCGACGCTGGCGGATCAATTCTACAGCTCCCGGTTGTTGCCAACCTGGAAGGCGACTACCTGATGGACAGTGGGCTGCTGCGCCGCCGGATCAAGCGGACGGTGTCGGCGCTACGCCAGCCAGATGGCACGCTGCGTCCCGGCACCCATCTCTTTACGCTGCTGACCCACGATAAGTTTATCAACGCCCGCGCCAGCCGCGACGAACTGCGACTCGATCCGCAATATGGGGACTGGGCAACTATCCAGCAGCACATCGCCGGCTGGCAGCAGCAGGGCGCGACTTTCGTGACGGCGCGGGACGGCGTGAAGGCCGTGCTCGATGAGCGTGTGTGGTCTTTGCAGACGCGGCTGGTCAGCGAAACCTTCATCGCCGGGTTGAGCGGCGAACAGCACGTGCGCTACCGCATCGAATTGCTGGGCAGGCACATTCCCGTCTCGGAAGATTACCCGCAGCACATTCTCGTCACCGTTCCGCCGTCGATCCGCCCTGCGGTGACTGACCTGTGTGCCCACCAGGATTCGCGTGCGCTGACTATGGAGTGGCACAGGGAGGCTGGCTATGCGTGGCTGGTGCTGACTCGAGCGGCTACACCCGTTTACTGCGAATTTGTGCTCAACCAACCCATTGGCCCGACTGTGCAGCACATTATGCGGAACGATAACAATACCTGGGCGATTCAATTTTGCGCCCAACATCCTTTCCGGCGAGCCAGGGTGCTGCTGCCCTGGCAGGCGTTGGATAAGGGGTACAATCCTTCAAAGGCCAACTGGAAGGCCCAGGATGAAGCTGGACAGGACTTGCGTTGCGAGGCTTGCGACGCGGGCCTGTTGCTGAGTTCGCTTCGTTTCAGCAGTATCAAGAACGCTGGACAATTCAGTGCGAGCGTGACTCTGCAAGCGCTCGACGGCCAATAGCACCGGTGGGTAAATGTATACTTCAAGCACTCCCATGCCCCGCGTCGCGCTCATCACAAACCTGCTCTCACACTACCGGATTCCCTGTTTCCAGCGGTTGAGTCAGGCGTTAACGGATCGCATTGTCTTCTTCACGCTGGCTCAGGATATGCTGCACCGTCGCTACGTATTGGCCGATGAGCAACATCATCTGCCGGTAGTTCGGCTCGAGGGCTGGCAGTGGCACCGCCCGCCCTTCGATGACCGGCACCTCAACAACATCCTGCCATTGCTTAAGACCAACCCGAAGGTGCTGATCCTAAGCGGCTGGGATGAACCCACTTACCTTTTGCTGTGGGCCTGGGGGGTTCTGACCCGAAAGCGCATCCTGTTCTGGATCGAATCGACCACTCATGACGGCCCGCGCACCGGCCTTAAAGAAACAGTCAAACGAACGCTGCTCCAGTATGCATCGGGCTGCGTTGTACCGGGCCAGCGCGCCAGAGAATATTGCAGGGCGCTCGGCGTACCCGAAGAGCACATTTTTACTGCACCCAACGCGATCAACCAGGACTATTTTCGGAGCGCTGCTGTTCGATTGCTGCCGCAGAGAGCGCAGTTGCGGGAGCGGCTCAACATTAAGAACCAGGTCGTCATCCTCTATGTCGGGCGGCTGGTCGAATTCTATAAGAATCTCTCGACCCTGTTTCGATCCTATGCGGTGCTCGCCAAACAGGATACGCCGACGCTGCTGGTGATTGTCGGTGATGGGCCGGATCGATCTGTTTACGAAACGCTGGCGCAAAATCTGAATATTCCGAACGTCCGGTTTGTGGGTTTGCTGGCCCACGAGGCCTTATGCGAATACTATGCAGCAGCGGATATCCTCGTGCTGCCCAGCGCTTCCGAAACCTGGGGTTTCGTCTTGAATGAAGGCATGGAGTTTGGGCTGCCTCTGGTGGTTTCAGAAGCGGTTGGCGCGGGGCCTGATCTGGTGCGAGAAGGAGAAAATGGCTATGTCGTGCCCGTAGGTAGTGTAGACCTTCTCGCCGTTCGTTTGCGCCAGCTGGTCGAAGACGCAAACCTGCGTGAACGAATGGGAACTCGTTCTCGCCAACTTGTCCAGAACTTTTCGCCAGCAAACTGGGCCGACGGAATGGCGAATGCCATTCGATTTGCAGCGGGCAAGCGCATCAATGGGCGGTAAATTGCCGAGAGTCGTCTTTCTTAATCCCTGGGAACGGGTAATCGGCCCGAACCGCTACCTGCTTGAACTGCTCCGTCATTCGACACCAGAAGTTTTGTCAAACACGACGGTGGTCTTCAACTGCCAAACCGATGCGCTGGATGAGTATCGCCAACTTGGCATTCGCGTGGACGTATGGCCTGAACTTCAGCCGGTGTTTCTGAACCTATCTTTCCGAAACGTCATTCGTCTATTCGGACTTCACACCAGCGGGTTTGTCCGATTCGTCTACCATCTGAGAGGACTCCGGCCCGAGGTACTGATCAGCAATACCGAGATGCTCTTTGTGGGCCAGTGGGCCGCTCGCCTGCTGGGGATCCCTCATTTGCAGATTTTCCATGCGATCTCCTTCCAGTACCGGTTAGGCAATCATCCGAGACTCTTGCGGCTCTACCTGAAGATCATGCAGGCGGGCAGCTACCGTCTCATCGGGGTGTCACACACCCTGGTTACTGCACTCATCAAGGGTGGAGTACCTCCGCACAAGGTGGCCCTGATCGCCAATCCGGTGTCGGCTACTGCCCGAATGGCGGAGGACGGATTGCCACCGGAATTGCTGGCACGGCTGGAACGTCACAGCCCCGTCCTGGTGACGGCAGGCAAAACCTCGCCGATGAAGGGACAGGACTTACTGGTGGAAGCACTTCCGCTGGTGAAGGCACAATTCCCTGGCCTTTTGTGCATCTTCGTTGGGGGCGTCGGCGCATCTGACGGCGCAGATGACACAATCGCTTTCGCCGCGCGCGTCCAGCAACAAGTTGCCCAATACCAGCTTTCAGACCATGTGATGTGGCTCGATGCGGTAGATTATTTACCGGCCCTGCTGAAGCGTGCCGATCTCTACGTTCAGCCTTCTCGAACTGAATCGTTTGGACGGGTCGTTGCGGAGGCGCTGCTGGGTGGTACACCCGTCGTTGCGTTTGAAGTCGGTGCGCTCCCCGAAGTGGTCGGGCCGGGCGGAGTGCTGGTTCCGTTTCCAGACACGCAAAGAATGGCTGGCACGATCTGCGAGCTGCTGCACGATTCCGAAAGGCGTATGGCACTTGCTACGCAGGGGAAACAGCATATTCTGAAGAACTATGAAGCAGCCCTCGTCGCCGCTGAATTCCAGCGACTGTTAGCTGCTTGTCCCATCGGCACACGCCAAAAACAACATTGAGACTGGAAACTGAGACTCATTAAACTATGGTCAGTCGATCACCAGTTGTAATGCCCAGACTCCTCACTATCGTCCTCATATTGCTGTCAGCGCCAGTTCTGGGGTACGCGGTTGCGGCGTATGGCAACGTTCAAAGACTCCTGTCTGTCATCTCGTTTATCGCCTGTCTTCCATTGATCCTTGCCCTCGGCTCAATCGAATGGCTAATCTGGATCAGTCTCATTAGCAATGTCCTGATTGAGTGCTGGTTTATTCCAAGCAGCGTACTCTTTTTTCTACGCTTCATCCCGATGGGATTGCTGGCTTGCTACGGTATTGCGGCAAGCAGTGTCAACCAGGTAAAACTTACCGCCACGCCCAAGTTCCTGCTATATCCGATGGCCCTGATGGGCGTACTTGCTCTGTTGTCTACCCTCTACGCCGTTGATCCAAGTAACACCTTCCAGCGAAGTCTGGCGCTAATCTTTGCCATCCTGAGCTTTGGCATTAGCATTCCGCTCTTTATATCAGAGCAAGGGCGGCGCAGGCAAAGTGCACAGCGATTCATGATGGTCTGCCTCGTATCCGTTATGTTGAGCATGGTCGCCTATGTAGCGCATGTGCCACAGGCCATCTCCGAGGAGCGCTTGAGCGGCATTTACTCAAATGCAAACACCCTGGGCGTCGTTGCCATGTTTGTCCTGGTGATGCTCATCGGCTGGTTCCTGGACGCAACGACGCGCAATTCCAGGATTGCATTCGGTCTTGCCTTCGTTGTGACGCTCAGTGCAACTCTGCTGTCTGGCTCTCGTGCCTCTCTACTAGGCGCGCTGGCTGGCTTCATGGTCTTCCTGGCCTTCTCGCGCTCCAGGGCAAGGTTGAGAGGCGTATGGGTGCTAATCATCGTACTGGGCCTTGCTTTGACGTTCTTGCCGATTCCTGAAGTGCATATCTTCAGCGCGGATACGAGCCTGAGAGACCTGACCTGGAAGGCAGCGTTCGACCTGGGGATGCGCTCGCCCGTGCTTGGAACCGGCTTTTCCACCGACAAAATCACCGCTGACAATACACAAATCATTTCGGGGATACGGATCAGGGCCGGCCATAATGAATATTTGCGGACATTCATAGGGCTTGGCGCCACGGGGTTAGTGGTGTTGCTCGTAACGTTGGTCGTTCTGGTGCTGAAAGCCATCCAGACGATAAGGCGGGCGTCAGGAACAGATGCCATCTGGATGCAGAGTCTCCTGGCCGCCGTCGTCGCTGGCATGGTCAATGCGGTTTTTGAAGACGGCCTCTTAGCTTTTGGGGGTGTAGCAGCGCTTCTTTTCTGGTATCTGGCCTTCACGTTGGCGATTGAAATACAGACTCATTCTCTGCGCTTAGGAAGGGCATAAGGACAATCATTATGTGTGGTATTGTCGGGTATTGTCGTCTCTCTCCAAATGCCGATCAGCCCATCGATCTACAGCACATGAACGATCTGATCGCCCACCGAGGGCCGGATGAGGAAGGCTATTACAGCGACTCGTCGGTAGGACTCGCCATGCGCCGCCTGAGCATTATCGACCTGGTGAGCGGTAACCAGCCGATGAGCAATGAAACGGGAACCTTGCAAGTCGTATACAATGGGGAAATCTACAACTACCGGGAGCTTCGTGACCAGCTAACCCGCCAGGGCCACCGCTTTACCACGCAGAGCGATACCGAAGTGCTAGTGCATGGCTACGAGGAATGGGGCGAGGACTTGCCCCGCCGCCTGCGCGGGATGTTTGCTTTCGCAATCTGGGATACCGAAAAGCAGCGTCTGTTCTTGAGCCGCGACCATTTTGGCATCAAGCCGCTCTACTATGCCCAGGTGGATGGGATGCTGCTCTTCGGGTCGGAGATCAAGGCCATTCTGTCCTATCTGGGCCTGTCGCGCCGACTCGATCCGAAGGCGCTGAACCAGTACCTTTCCTTCCTGTACGTGCCAGAACCCCACACCATCTTCCGGGGCGTGCAGGCGCTGCTGCCTGCGCACAATTTGATCTGCCAGGATGGGCAGGTCGTCACCCGCCGTTACTGGGAGTTCCAGCCGGACTTCAACCGCTATAAGTCGCCTCAGGAAGCGATTGAAAGCATCCGTGCCGTCTTCGAAGACAGCGTGCGCGCCATGCTGGTGGCGGACGTGCCGGTTGGCCTCTTTCTGAGTGGCGGCATCGATTCGGTGAGCATTCTGGCAATGATGGCTCGCCACATGGATGAGCCAGTGCGCACCTTCTCTATCGGCTTTGGCGAACGCGAAAAGCACTGGGACGAACTGGACGCCGCCCGCAGCATTGCGAACTATTACAAAACTCAACACCGGGAGTTCAGGCTGGACCCCGATGTGGTCAATCTGCTGCCCCGTGTGGTGCAGCATTTCGACCAGCCCTTTGCCAATCCCACGTCGGTCATTCTGTATCTCCTGTCGGGCGAGACGCGCCGCTACGTCAAGGTGGCGCTTTCGGGAACGGGCGGCGACGAGATGTTCGCGGGCTATCCGCGTTACCTGGGCATGATGTACTACCAGCGGTACCGTCATCTGCCAGCCTTTTTGCGCAAAGGTGCTGCCCGGCTGGCCCGGCAGGTGGCCCGCGATGCCACCAACGGTAGACTTGGCCCTCAGCGAGCCAGGCGCTTGCTGGAAGGCGGCGCACTGCCTTTCGACGACTGCTATTTGCGCCTGCTAACCGTGCTCGACGAAACCCGCAAACAGTCCCTATACGCGCCGGACTTTCGCCGTACCTTCCAGGAACCGGACACGTTCAGCTTCATTCGGCCCTACCTGGCGCTCAATGGCGACGGGAACAGCCTGGGCGAGATCGAGCGCCTCATGTCAGCCGACGTGCAGACTTACCTCCCCTACAACCAACTGGCCTACGGGGATCGAATGAGCATGGCGCAATCCCTTGAGGTGCGCGTCCCGTTTGTCGATCAACGCCTCATCGAGGTGGCGGGCAGTATCCCGCTCCGCTGGAAAGTGCCGGGAGGGACGACCAAAGGACTATTCCGAAAGGCAATGGCTCCCTATTTGCCGCAGGACGTGCTGAATGCGCCCAAGCGCGGCTTGAACCTGCCCGTCGCGCTGTGGTTCCGCCATGACCTGCGTTCCTGGGTGCGTGATTTGCTCTCTCCTGAGCAGATCACGCGGCGTGGGTACTTCAAGCCTGAAGCTATCGATTCGTTGCTCAAGGAGCATGAGGCCGGTTTCCGGGATCATTCCCTCTTCATCTGGGCGTTGGTCGTGCTGGAAACGTGGCATCAGCTTTACATCGACCAGGATGCGCCCTTGATGACAGCCTCCATGTCTTCCGGCCTGATCGAAGCCGGTTGAGTAAGGCATGTTCGCGTTCCTGACCTCGCTGCTGGCTAACCTGTTCTTGTGGTTGTGCCTTCTGGTTTTCGTGTTCCTGTGGTGGGCCACGCGAGGCAACCGACGGACGCGCCGCTTCGGGTTTGTTCTGGCGATAGCGATCTGGCTGCTTGGTACGCGGCCCGTCGCCGAAGGAATCCTCTGGCCGTTGGAAAGCCGCTACCCGCCGCCTGACGTGGCAAGCCTGAACGCGCAGGGCATCCGCCAGGTTGTGGTTCTGACAGGTGGCGGTTTCCCACCACAGCGCCAGATGCTTTCCTCGGCTTTTCCGCACGCCTCCATGTATCGGTTTGTGGGCGGGATGGAACTGTGTGCCCGGTTGGGCGCAGATTGTAAGCTCATCTTCTCTGGCTCTGCGGGGCATGGCAATTCCGATCAAACGACGGCCCTGACGATGCGAGACGTAGCGCTCGTCCTCGAACCTGAACGCCGGGTCGATGCTGAGGCCCAGTCCAACAGCACGGCGGAGCATCCTGGCAACGTAAAACCCTTCGTCGGCGAGCAGCCCTTCGTCCTGGTGACTTCGGCCATGCATATGCTGCGCAGCATGAATGTTTTTGAAAAGGCCGGATTGAAGCCGATTCCGTATCCGGTAGATTATCTTTCTGTGGGCGGCCCATACCAGTTGCTGGACTGGTTTCCTTCCGTAGACAATCTGTGGAACGTGCAGGCTGCCCTGCGAGAATACCTGGCGCTCGCTTATTATTCGGTTCAGTGACGACCCATTACCCAGACGTGGAGCACCACATACCATGAAGTCCGTAATCCAGAACTATGGCAGCGGCGACCTGACCGTTGCCGACATTCCCCTGCCGACGCTGCAACCGGGCGGCCTGCTGGTTCACAACGCCGTGTCCCTGGTCAGCGCAGGCACGGAGCGAACAATGGTTGAACTGGCTCAAAAGAGCCTGGTGAACAAAGCCCGCGAACGTCCCGATCTTGTCCGGCAGGTGATTTCTAAGGCGCAGCGCGATGGTCTGATCCCGACCATCCAGACTGTTCGCCATCGCCTGGATAGCCCGGTTCCGCTCGGTTATTCTTCGGCGGGGGTCGTCATTGGCGTGGGTGAGGGCGTCCAGGATTTCAAGCCTGGGGATCGCGTGAGCTGCGCCGGGGCGCGTTTTGCCACGCATTCGGAAGTGGTCTTTGTTCCCCGGAATCTGGTGACACGGCTGCCCGATACAGTAGATTTCGAGTCGGCGGCGTTCACCACACTGGGCGCTATCGCCCTTCAGGGCATCCGCCTGGCCGACGTTCGGCTAGGTGAGGTCGTCGTCGTGATCGGCCTGGGGCTGCTCGGCCAACTGGCGGTTCAAATGCTCAAAGCGGCTGGCTGCGTGGTGATCGGCATGGACATTCAACCCGCCCGAACCCGGTTAGCGGTTCAGCTCGGTGCAGATCAAGCCGTGAGCAGTGCCGAGGAGTTGAGGGCGATGGTCTCGCAACTGTCGGAGGGACACGGCGCTGATGCGGTATTGATCACCGCCGCCACCAAAAGCAATAAACCTGTCGTCCTGGCCGGAGATATCGCCAGAGAGCAGGGAACTGTCGTCGTGATTGGCCTGGTGGGAATGGAGATTCCGCGCAAGACCTACTACGACAAAGAACTGGTTTTCCGGGTGTCGCGTTCCTATGGCCCTGGCCGTTACGATCCGGAATACGAGGAGAAAGGCCGCGATTACCCGCTCGGCTACGTGCGCTGGACTGAAAACCGCAATATGCAAGCCTTTGTGCGGCAACTGGCCGATGGCAAAGTCAACATCAAACCGCTGGTCACTCATCGTTTCCCGATAGCGGAGGCAACCAGAGCCTACGATCTGATCACGGGTAAGACGGGTGAGCCATTCATGGGGGTGCTGCTCACCTACCCTGAACAGTTGCCGGCGACGCGCCGTGTTGAACTTTCGGCAGCGCCAGCGCAGGAAATCGGCCACTCGTCTACCATGAAGCTCGGGATGCTCGGCGCAGGCAGTTTTACGACTTCCACACTGCTGCCCGCCATCAAGAAAATTCCGAACGTTGAGGTGGTCGGGGTTTGCACAGCAACCGGGATCAGCGCGCAGCATGTCGCCCAGAAGTTTGGCTTCCGCTTTGCGACAACCGACGAGCAAGACGTTCTGAACAACCCTGGCATTAACACCGTTGCTGTTGCCACGCGCCACCATCTCCACGCCCGGCAGGTAGTAGCGGCGCTGGGGGCCGGCAAGCACGTCTTTTGCGAGAAACCTCTGTGCCTGAACGAGCAAGAACTGGCACAAATCCTTCAGGCATACCAGGCGGCGACCACAGGCCAGGCGTCAGCGGGAAAAAACGGCAGCCAGCATCCCCGGATGCCGGTTTTGATGGTCGGCTACAACCGCCGCTTTGCGCCGATGGCGGGCCAGTTGAAGGGCTTCTTAGCCCAAATAACAGAACCTCTGGTGGCCCACTACCGGGTCAACGCGGGATACATCCCGGCCAATCACTGGACGCAAGACCCGGAGCAGGGCGGTGGGCGTCTCATCGGCGAGGTATGCCATTTTGTTGATTTCTTGACCTTTGTCGTGGGAGCGCTGCCCGTCGAAGTCTACGCTCGCACACTGCCAGACAATGGGCGTTACTGCGTGGATAACCTGGTAATCACCTTGCAGTTTGCTAATGGCTCCCTCGGTACGATCACCTACGTGGCAAACGGCGATAAGGCCTTTCCAAAGGAACGTGTCGAGGTCTTCGGCGGTGAGGCGGTTGCCGTCCTGGACAATTTCCGCCAGTTGGAACTGGTCAGGAACGGACGGCGTCAGGTAATCCGCTCCCGCCTGGGCCAAGATAAGGGTCACCAGGGCGAATGGCAGACCTTTGTCGAAACGATCCGAACTGGAACTTCCATGCCGATTCCGGTTCAGGAGCTGGCTGCTGTGTCCCTGGCAACTTTTCGCGCTGTCGAGTCTTTGCGTCTTGGGCAACCAGTACGCTTATAGGGGTTTGCTCAAAAAAGAAGATGTACAACCGACTACCCCTTTTCTGGAACACAGTACTCAACATGGAACCGGGGCAGCTTGTCGCACGTATCGCCAGACGTTTACGCTACCATTGGCTGTACCCGCTGGCGGCAACTCGGCTTTTCCCGCTTTCGACCTTTGCCGAGAACAAAGCGACGTTGAACCCTGTTAACGCCTTTCACGAAGACGTTGCCGCCTTCCTGGCTCCGGATGAATGGCTCTTGCAGGAAGCGGCGGCGCTATGCCAGCACCGCTTTTCTTTTATCAATTTGCCCGCAGTTGACCTGGGAACCCCTGTCAACTGGCACGCCGCGCCGGAGAATGATCGGCTGTGGCAGTACAACCTTCACTATGGCGAATGGGCGTTGATCCTGGCCTACGCTTTTCTGATCGAACATGATACGCGCTTTCAAAGTGCCCTGATCGGCCTGCTCGACGACTGGCTCGATCACAACCCGATTTGCAGCAGCCCCGGTTGGGAACCTTATCCCCTCTCACGCCGGCTCGTGATCTGGACGCGCCTGGGCAATATCCTGACCGGCAATAGCTGGTGGCGGACGTTCTGGCAGACACGCCTGTTACCTTCCCTGTACCAGCAAGCTCAAGTGCTGGCAGCCAACCTTGAACACGATATGGCCGACAACCATCTCATTGCAAATTACCGGGCGCTGGCCTGGCTGGGGATGCACTTCCCACAGTGGCCCGAAGCACACCGCTGGCGCGCAATGGGGTTGAATGGCCTTCGTGCCGAAATGCGTCGTCAGGTGCTGTCGGATGGCGTCCACGATGAACGGAGCATCAGTTACCACACCATCGTCCTACAAGACTTGTTGGAAACGTGGTGGCTGGCCCTGCAAACTGGCAGGTCGTTGAACGCGGATATGCAGGAAACGATCACCAAAATGGTCGGCTTCCTGGCAGATACGCAGGCGCCGGATGGAACGTGGCCGATGGTCAACGATAGCGTACCTGGCTATCCCGTCGATCCGCGTTCAGTGCTGCTGGCAGCAGGCGTGCTTTTTGAGCAGGGACAATGGATCGAGCAGGCACAGGATGTGGAAAGCGCTTACCCGGCCTGGTTCACGGGGCAGTTAGCTTCGCCCGATCCGCGCACCACCTACACAGACGGCAAGGCTTATGGCGCTACCGTCTTTCCGGAAGCCGGTTATGCAGTCATTCAGGACGCCTCAAAAAACTACCTGTTCTTCGATGCTGGCCCCATGTCACCCGGTAGAATCCCAGGGCACGGACATGCCGATACGCTCTCCATTGTGCTGCACGGAAAAGGCCAGCCGCTGATCGTCGATCCGGGCGTCTATACATACCGTGCAGGCACATGGCGTGATCGGTTCCGGAGCACGGCTGTGCACAACACCATCACTGTCGACGGCCAGGATCAGTGTGTTTTCTGGGGGCCATTCCGGGCCGCCTATTTGCCGCGCGCACGCCTCACCGAATGGGCAGACCTATACGTAGCCGGGATGCACGAGGGGTATTCACGCCTGCCTCAACCGGTTGTGCATCACCGCCGGGTGGAGCACCAAGGCCTGGGTGTCTGGGAAATCCAGGATCGGTTGGAGGGTCAGGGCGCGCACGAATTCGTTCTGACGTTCCAGTTCGCGGTCGATGCTCAGGCGGCGTGTGATGGCCTGAACGCAGAGATCCGCTGGCCCAACGGCGTTCGCTTAAGCCTCAAGTGCCTGACGCCGCCCCAACAAGCCCTGGCCCGTATTGAGCCGGGGTGGGTATCGCCAGGATGGAACCTGATACGCGAAGCACCTCGCTACGTTCTGAGGTGGCGCGCCAAAGTCCCCGTGGAAAACCGTATCCTGCTAGAAGTGAGCGATTAAATGCGATTAGCCATCCTGACGCAATACTATCCACCAGAAATCGGCGCTCCACAGGCCCGGCTTTCCGAACTGGCCCAGAAAATGGTACAGGCAGGCCATGCCGTTACCGTCCTTACCGCGATGCCCAATTATCCAACCGGAAAGATTTATCCGGGGTATGGTGGCCTGCTGCGGCAGGAACACCACGCACAGCCGGAGGTGATCCGAACCTTCATCTACCCGACGCAAAAAGCGAACTTTATTCCCAGGCTTGCCAACTATTTCTCGTTCGTCATTTCATCTACAATGGCAGGCAGCATCCTGCTTCGGAGGCCCGATTACCTGATGGTCGAAAGCCCACCGCTGTTCCTGGGTCTGGCTGCATACTGGTTAAGCCGTTTGAAGCGCACGCGCCTGATCTTCAACGTGTCGGACTTGTGGCCCGAAAGTGCCGTCAGGTTGGGGATGTTGCGGCAGGGTGGTCTGTCATACCGCCTGAGCGCCTGGCTGGAACGCTTTTGTTATCGCAAGGCGTGGCTGGTCACCGGACAATCCAAAAGCATCTTGTCCAACATTCAGGAGCGTTTCCCCAGCTGCCACACCTTTCACTTATCGAACGGCGTCGATACGGGGAAGTTCCACCCAGAGCGGCAGACCCCTGAAGCCAGGGCCATTCTGGATGGGCAGGCGAGTACAGGCTCGTGCATCGCACTCTATGCCGGATTGCACGGTCTGGCGCAGGGCCTCGATCAAATAGTCCATGCTGCCGAACTGATGCGTGCCGATAGCGGATTCCGGTTTGTGCTGGTTGGCGATGGGCCGGAAAAGCAGATGCTCATTCAGCAGGCCAGGCAATGCCGGCTTGACAACATCCGTTTTCTCGATCCGCGCCCGTCGAGCGAGATACCGGCCCTGGTCGCTTCTGCCGACATCATTCTCGTCACGTTGAAGACCTACATTCCGGGGGCCGTTCCGTCAAAACTCTACGAGGCAATGGCGAGTGGCCGTCCGGTAGTGCTGGTGGCTGGTGGTGAGCCAGCCGACATCGTGCAAGAGTGCCGGGCCGGCGTAGTGGTAGACCCTGGCGACATCGAGGGCCTGGCACAGGCGCTGCGCATGCTCAACGCACAACCGGCACTGCGCAGAGAACTGGGAGAGAACGGACGAAAAGCCGCCGAGCAGTATTTTGACCGTACAAAAATCGTCGCTCGCTTTGTCAATCATCTTGAGGTCAATCTATGATCGCTACTGTGGTGGGTGCACGGCCCAATTTCATGAAAATGGCCCCGATCATCCAGGAACTGAAGCGGCGCGGGCTGGAGCAGGTCTTTGTCCATACCGGGCAGCACTACGACAAACAGATGTCAACCGTCTTTTTTGAAGAACTGCTCATGCCTCAGCCTGATGTTTACCTGGGTGTAGGCTCTGGCTCACACGCTGAACAAACAGCGCGCATCATGATAGCCTTCGAAAAAGTCTGTCTGGATCACAGGCCGGAGTTGGTTATCGTGGCCGGTGATGTAAATTCAACCCTGGCCTGTGCACTCACCGCCGCCAAATTGAATATTCCTATCGCGCATATCGAATCGGGCTTGCGCTCGTTTGACCGCACGATGCCCGAAGAGATCAACCGCATCCTGACGGACCATCTCTGCGAACTGCTGTTTACTACCGAAGACAGCGGCAATACGAACCTGAATCGAGAGGGGATTTCTCCTGAAAAAGTGTACTTCGTCGGCAACACGATGATTGACACCCTGACCACCCATCTGGCGAAAGCGTTAGAACGCTGTCCCTGGGAGAGATACGGGCTGCAACCGGCCAACTATGCCGTCGTTACCCTCCACCGCCCCTCCAACGTCGATGACCCGGCTACGCTCAAAGAACTGGTCGAGGCATTGGCAACGCTCGGCAAGACCTTACCGGTCCTCTTTCCTATGCACCCTCGCACGGCAGCCGCCGGAAAGGACTTGTGGCAGTCGCTCGAAGGCGTCCAGATAGTCGAACCGTTGGGCTACCTGGACTTTCTGGGCCTGATGGCGAAAGCCAAAGTGGTAATTACCGATTCCGGTGGCATCCAGGAAGAAACTACCGTTCTGGGCGTCCCCTGTGTGACGGTGCGCCGCAACACCGAACGCCCGGTTACTCTGACAACTGGCACGAATCGCCTGGTAGCGCCAATCGCCACTGAGATCGTGAAAGCTGTTCAGAAACCATTCCAACTGACGGGCCACAGGCCAGCCTTATGGGACGGTCAGGCCGCGAAACGGGCTGTGGACGTCATCGAAAGCTGGATCAAACACTGCCATTAGCTTGAAGCCGACAAACTGTCGGCAACATTGCCTCTGATCACGTGAAGCGCACGAATGCCTGGCATTGCTTGTGCGTGTGATTCGCCAATTACCGTGTACCGCGCCCTTAAAAACACCACCACGTCTGGAACTGTAACGATCAGTCTATAGTTGGCTCAATAAGGAGCTTCGCAAATGGAACGCATCAGCCCCAAAATAGGTCGCGCCACCTTTCTGCCATTCTCGCTTCCCGATATTTCGGAAGAGGAGATTGCGGCGGTGGTTGAGACACTGCGCTCTAACTGGATCACGACAGGCCCCAAAACAAAGCAATTTGAAAGGGAATTTGCGGCCTATCTTGGGGCCGGTAGCGACACGGCCCTGGGCATCAGTTCTTGCACTGCCGCTTTGCATGTCGCCCTGGCCGCTCTGAACATCGGGCCGGGTGATGAGGTCATTACGACTCCTATCACCTTTTGCAGCACGGTCAGCGTGATTGAGCATGTGGGCGCGACTCCCATCCTGGCCGACGTGATCCCGGACACGTTGACGCTCGATCCGGCTGCCGTCCGTGCTGCAATCACGCCGCGCACGAAGGCCATTATTCCCGTGCATTTTGCAGGCCACCCAGCCGATATGGGAGCCATCCTCCGCATAGCCCGCGAGCATGGTCTATACGTCATCGAGGATGCAGCGCACGCTCTCCCGGCGGCATACCAGGGGCAGCGCGTTGGCACGATTGGCGATTTCACGGCCTTCAGTTTCTACGCGACCAAGAACCTGACGACGGCTGAGGGGGGAATGCTCACCGGCTCGCCAGAGCACATCGCGCGGGCACGCCTGTTGAGCCTGCACGGCATGGATCGGGATGCGTGGAAACGATACAGTGCCGAAGGCTCCTGGTTCTACGAAGTGATCGCCCCTGGCTTCAAATACAATATGACCGATATTCAGGCCGCATTAGGGCTTGTCCAACTCAAGCGACTGGCAGCCATGCAAGAGCGTCGCCGTCACATTATCCGGCAGTATAACGAAGCATTCGCCGAAATGGGCGAGTTGGAAACGCCTGTCGAACGGCTGGACATTGAACATGCCTGGCATCTTTACGTATTACGTCTGAACCTTGACCGACTGACAATAGACCGCGCCCGGTTCATTGAGGAATTGAAGGCACGCAATATCGGCACAAGCGTCCACTTCATTCCGATCCATCTCCATCCCTACTATCGTGAAAAGTACAGTTGGAAGCCGGAAGACTTCCCGATTGCCTACCGGGAATACCAGCGTATGCTCTCCTTACCGCTCTATCCGGGCCTTTCCGATGAAGATGTGGCGACGGTTATCGCCACTGTCGCAGACGTGGTGCAACAGTTCAGAGTGTAGCATACGGAGGCCATTCAATGTCACCATTCGTGTTTATCGCCCTGAGCGTAACGTGCAGCGTTTGCGGGCAGCTTTCGCTGAAGCACGGGATGAGTCTCATCGCCAGGTCGGCCACTCCGTCTGTGTTGGCGCGTATGGTCACGTCGCCCTGGGTGATCGGCGGGCTGGCCGTTTATGGCGTGGGAGTCATCTCCTGGTTGTTTGCGCTATCCCATCTGGAACTCAGCTACGCTTACCCGTTTAGCAGCCTCGGCTACGTCGGCATCATACTCGGCTCGTACTTCCTGTTCAAAGAGCGGATCAGTGCAATACGCCTGGTGGGTATTGGCGTGATCATCCTGGGGTTGCTCATCATCAGCCAGAGCTAATGCCGATTACCAGCCGGGCAGACACGACTATACTGGAAACTCGATATGCAAAACGACCATCTGACTGACAACACAAGACGCCTGGCCGTGATCGGCGGCGGAATCATGGGCGTCACCCTGGCCTACAGGCTGTCCCAGAAGGGCTTCAGTGTGACTATCTATGAACGTGGCGATAACCTGGGAGGGCTGGCCGGTTTCATCACCTACGACGGCGTCCGCATTGACCGTTTCTACCACACCATCCTGAGCAGTGACATGTCGATGCAGACGCTGATCCAGGAGAGCGGCGTGGCAGACCGCCTGCATTTCGTCGAGACGAAGCAGGGCTTTTACGATAATGGCCGCCTGTATCCGTTCAATACACCCATAGATCTGTTGACTTTCCCGCCGCTCAACCTTTTCCAGCGCTTGCGGTTGGGCCTGCAAGTGATTTACGCCCAGTTCGAAAGCGATTGGCGGAAGATCGACCAGATTCCTGTGCAGGATTGGCTGCTGAAGGTGAGCGGGCGCGGCGTCTACAACAAGGTCTGGAAACCGCTCCTTAACGCCAAATTCGATAGCACGGCCAAAGACGTACCCGCGACGTACATCTGGTCGCGCCTCAAGCGCATGATGGGCACGCGCCAGGGGGTCACCTCGAAAGAAATGATGTGCTACCTGGAAGACGGCTACTACACGCTGATCGAAGGGCTGGCCGCCCTGTGCGAACGGCAGGGGGTAGCTATTCGCCTGAATACAGCTATTGATGAGATCGTCATCGAAAACGGACGAGCCGTAGGCGTGCGCACCCCAGACGGACTTACCTATTACGACGCAGTCATCAGCACCCTGCAATCGCCCATCCTGAGCGCCATGATCCCGGCAGCGCCGCAGCCATTCCGCGATCTGTTATCACGGCAGGAATACCTGGGTGTTCTGTGCCCATTGCTCATCCTGAAGCGCTCCCTGATGCCCTATTACGTGCTCAACATTACCGATGAGTCCATCCCCTTCACCGCCGTTGTGGAAACAACCCGGTTGCGGGACCCCAAATACGTCAACGGGCATCATCTGGTTTATCTGCCAAAGTACCTCGCACCCGATAACGAGATGGCACGCTGGCCGGATGATCGCGTTCAGACGGAATGGCTCAAGCATCTCAAGCGCATGTTTCCCGAATTCGACGAAAGCTGGATCACCGAATTCCTCGTCCAAAGGGCGCGTTACGTCGAACCCATCCGCCCAATTGGAACTCTCGACCAGATTCCGCCGATCAGGACGCCCGTCGAGCGGCTGTATATGGGCAACACGGTGATGATTTATCCCGATCTCGGCAACGGCGAATCGGTCACGCGCTTTGCGCAGAAGGTTGCCGACGTGGTGCTGGCTGAGGCCCCTGGCTGGGAGCCAGTTCGTTTAGGCGTGATCGCTGAAGAGCACTGAGTTAATCTGTACTGCGCCTGTAGCGTGATATAACCCGCACACTTGCATACCAGGTCCGCCCCCAAAGAGAGCATAGCCCCATGTCAATAGGTGTCATCTACATCGCCACAGGTCATCCGTTGTACGGGGATCTGGCTGTCGTTTCCGCTACCAGCCTGAAAAGAGTTATGCCAGAAATGCCTGTGACGGTCTTGACCGATCTGGAGCGCCAATGGCCGAACATCGATAACGTCATTTCGATTACGAGTTCTGGTGATGGTTTCAAAGACAAGATTCTGTTTATGCCGCAGTCACCGTACAGCTATACGCTCTTTATGGATACAGACACCTACGTCTGCGGAGCCTTCTCGGAAATCTTTCCCATCCTGGACAAGTTCGACATCGCTGCTATTCACGATCCTTTCCGCCGTCATGCGGGCTGGGTACGTCGCTTTGCCCAATTTGCGCCCGACGTCCCTGCTGCCTTCGCAGAAATGAACACTGGCATCATTCTGTACAAAAAGTCACCCCAGATGGAAGACTTCTTCACAGAATGGCTAAAGCTATACGAAGATCAGCCTGCCGGAGCTAAGTTGACTGCCGATCAGCCTTTCTTCCGAGTGGCGCTTTATCGAAGTAACCTGCGCGTTGCTACCCTTCCGCACGAATACAATTGTCAATTTCGGACCACCGGCTATGTCTACGATTCCGTCAAGATATTGCACGGTCATGTCATGTCCAAAATCGACCATTTTGAAAAAGTGACCAAAGCCGTCAATGCTTGCGAAGGGGCACGTGTTTATATTGGCGGCAAGATTTACGCCCAGCGAGACGTGGGGAGACTTTTCGCGCGCCGCGTGGCGCGCTACGTGGCGCGCTATCCGGAGCCTCCGCGAAACGTATGGCTGCTGCGTCTCAACCGGTTGGCAGAGTTGAGCAGGCAGGCAGGGCTTCGTGGAATATTGACCCGCGTGTTGAAACGCTGAACTTCATCGCCGAGCTCCGGGTCAGCTCCAGGAAACGCGCACACAGCGGCTTCTCTGGAGAAACCGCCCAGAGATTCATCAGGTTCCAACGCCCACCGGTGAGTGCCCACCCCTAATGCGAGGAGATACACATGACTGCCGAGGCAACCCCTGTTACAACGAGTGCACAGATACGCAGCCGAACCTGGACCACGTATTTGATCGGGGCGATTGCCCTTCTATACGTCGCTTTCGTCCTTGTGTACCGACTGGGAGAGTACCCCCTTCCCTGGTTTGATGAAGGCTCATATCTAAAAGTCGCAAAAAACTACGCCATCAATGGCATCTATGCCGACTTCAGCAGTGAGGGAAATCGATACACTGGCGCGGTCATCGCCGCAGGCCCTACGGTTATCTTGCCAGTAGCTGCGATCTTCAAGCTGTTCGGGGTGAATTTGGTGCTGGCGCGATTGGTAATCGTTGTCTACAGTTTCTTGATGCTTGGCGTGCTTTACGCTTTATGTGCCAATCTGGGGAGTGCCCGCCTCGCTGTTGTAACGCTGGCCCTCGTCATTCTCAATCCAACCCTGGATTTGCAGGTATATAGCCGCGAAGTGATGGGTGAAGTGCCAGGGTTGTTTTTCCTGTTCGCTGGTCTGTGGCTCTGGCTGCGTCCTACTCGGCACAATTTGGCAGGTTTGTTCATCGTCGGAGTGCTTTTTGGGTTAGCTGCCGTCAGCAAAAATCAATATGCTCTTTTCATTTTACCCAGCCTGTTTCTGGCCTGGATGCTCGATCTGATCTGGTATCGAAAGCAGGGTTGGCGCTATTTTGTGATTCCGGGCTTGGTTGGAGGGGGCGTTTATTTTGCGTGGGTATTTTACGTGCTGTTTGTTTTAGGCGCCCAGGGACGTGACGTCACAGGCGACTTACAGTTGCTCCGCACCAGCAGTGAGACCGCACTGTTCCTGATCAGTCCAGGCCGTAACTTGCGCAACGCGTTGAGCCTGATCGACGACGGCGGTTATCCCGGACTGCTGATCGCAGCTCTTCTTGCCGGCTTCGTTCTGAGCCGACGCCGCGATGAGGCAGGGCAGCGCTGGGGCATCCTTTACACTTTCCTGTTGATGAGCGTCGTGACTTACACTTTTTCGATTGGCTTCACACGCTACCAGATCCCTGTACTGGCATTGGCAGCGCCGCTGATTGCTCACCTACTCAATCAACTGACAGACGGTTTTCGTCTACAATTACGGGGGCTTGGCGCTGCGTTCCGCTCTGGGGAATTATCGCTGTCCAAAACAGCGGGCATTTTGGTGATTGGGCTGTCCGTGCTGCTCTTCATTCGACCCGGCATCACTCGGTTCCTCTTCAGTGCGAACTCCGGCGATGATAGCTTTGCACGCTTGGGACAATACATTAATGAAAACATCCCATCGAACGCACTCATAGAGACTTACGATGAGGAAATCGCTGTTCTCAGCAATCATCCCTATCACTTCCCCCCCCACTCAGTCATGGTCAATCGCGTCCAGGAACTGGTGGCCGGCAAGCCCGAAGCACAATACGACTTCCGTAACTGGGTAAAGCCCGATTACGTGATAATTGGAAGGTTCAGTGCAGAAGCGCATGTTTACCTTCCTGAACAGTTGTCACAATACAAGCTGGTTCAATCAATCGGCAGTTACAAAATCTACCAACGTCAATAGCCGAGACATCGAACATCAAGCAGTCTTAAGGAATCTTTCATATGAAACCTCACGCCGGCCTGACGCTCTCAAATGTTGCAAGGGCAAATTGGCATCTGGCTTATTGCGCGTTGAGCAGGCTCGTCTTTGTCCCGATCCTTGTCATCGTCAGTGGGTTCGGCAATACGCTGGCTGGTGATGTATCTGCCCGATACCGTGCACGCACTCAAGACTCCTCGGCCTACGTCTTCCCTGCTCAACCGGAGTATTCAGCACTGCAGCCGGGCTTCCCCGGCGCGAACCTTGTCCAAATACGGATGCAGACAGATGACAGCGCGTGTAGCCATCCGGCCAACAGAATCGTGATGGAGAATTGCAACGCAGGGACAACTGAATGGCTCGTCAAACGTTACGCCAGTGACATTGAAGGCTATGCGTTTCCGGCCAGCATTAATGTCGGAGACACCGTTCGCTTTTATGTGAACACGAACGCGGCCCACTTCAACCTGAACATCTATCGCAGTGGCTACTACAATGGCCTGGGAGGTCGCCTCGTCAAGCGTGTCGACGACATCGAAGGACACGTTCAGCCAAACTGTAATCAAGATTTCTCCACAGGCCTGGTTAGTTGTGCCAACTGGGCGCCATCATATGCACTGGAAGTTCCTACTGACTGGGCTTCAGGCGTATATATCGCCAAACTCACGCGCCAGGATACGGGGGGTGAGAATGTTGTAGTATTCACAGTCCGCGATGACAATCGCAAATCCGACATTTTGTTCCAACAGAGTCTCTTTACCTATCAGGCTTACAACAATTATGGGGGTAAGGCCACCTATACCTCTCTCAGCGATGGCTGTACGACAGTCGCGCAAACCCCGCGTGCGGTGAAAGTCTCGTTCCATCGCCCGATTGTGGTGGGCGATAGCACCGGGGGAATCGTCCTCAACACCTACTTTAGAGTGGAATACCCAATGGTTCGCTGGTTGGAGGCGCAAGGCTACGATGTTACCTACTCCACCACGCTGGATACGCATCGCTCTGGCAAGCCCGGCGCGCCTAACCGCCTGCTCGATCACCGGGTTTTCCTTTCGGTAGGCCACGACGAGTATTGGACTCAGGAGATGCGCAACGCCATCACTGCCGCACGCGATGCGGGCGTTCATCTGGGCTTCTTCAGTGCAAACACAAGTTACTGGCGTGTTCGCCTGGAGCCAGACCCATTTACGGGGGAGCCGGACAGTGTTATGGTCACCTATAAAACGACGGAGAGTGGCCCTCCCGATCCAAGCGGCCATCCTACAGGAACCTGGCGCGATCCGGCTGGCGTCAACGATCCGGAAAATGGGCTGCTGGGCATTGAATATATCGGCGATAATGACGCCTTTTTCTTTCCAATGCGTGTGACGGCTGCTCAGGCCGCAGATCGCATTTACCGCCACACCGATCTGCAACGGATGCCACCCAACACTTATGCCGAATTTGGCGCACAAACCGTTGGATGGGAGTGGGACGCCGTGGTGGACAATGGGCACACCCCTCCTGGTTTGGCAGTGCTTGCTACCTCACCCGTCTACGGCTTGTTGCTTCAGGATGCGGGCAATTTTCAGAACGGAAACCTGGGCAAGGCATCTGCCAACATGACGCGCTACAGAGCGCCAAGCGGGGCCATCGTCTTTTCGAGTGGCACTATCCAGTGGTCGTGGGGGTTGGGCGCGTGGGGGATCGATGTCGTCGAACCCGACAGGTACTTACCGCAGATCACCTACAACATTCTGGCCGATATGCAGGTCCAACCAGCGACCCCCACCCAGAATCTGGTGCTCGATGGTCAGGCCGATCCTGTTGTCCAATCGAATACTGCCTTCCTGCCAATAGATTCAGCGGATTCAGCGAATGGGCCGGTGATCTCCAACCTCCGCACAACAGTGAGCGGAAATGTAGTCACAGTGACGTGGGATACCGATGTGCCTTCGACGACACAGGTCTATTTCGGCGAGCGGCCCGAACATCTAATCAGTTCATCTCCAGCCAAGCGCTCCGCCACTCGCACGCATTCTGTGACGCGAGGAGTCGGATTCCAATACAACAGCCGCTATTACTATAGGGCAATTTCCGCAGATGAGCGTGGTCATGTGACATTCTCCGAGATCGGCTCTTTCCAGACGCAGAACGCCCCCCTCAAGACACAAGTCGCAGACCTCGTGCGGTCAGTCGCCAACCCGGCTCAGTGCTGGGCTGCGGCTAATCCGTCGTCGGCTATCGGGGCTGGAATTGCAGCCGCCATCGTCGTGACAGGTTCAAGTGGGCTTCTAATTGCGCGGCGGCGGCGCAAACGCCGCCAGGTTATGCCGAATTAGAGGATATTGTCCTGTGCCGGACAGATGGGCTTTGAGTCTCTGGAAATCAGCCC
>JAJPHV010000131.1 GCA_021325095.1 Chloroflexota bacterium
GTTCAGGGTAGTGCGTGATGATCAAACGCATATGGATCGAACAGACCAGTGGCGAAGGTTTTGACCCGCAGCGTGACAGCGCGGATGTCCTGGTGGAGACGGAAGACGGCTTGATGTGGTCGGCGTCGTTCGTGACGATCCCGTACTTGCAGCGCCAGATGGAGACGAGCCGCGAGGTAGCAAGTGACATGAACAATATGCCGCCGGTTCGCTTCATCGCCATCGAGACGCCGCATGTCATCGTGGAGGATTTGCACCAGGATACGATTGAGGACACCATCGACAACCTGATGACGCTGGGCATCTTCGAGAGTGTATTCACGCTCTATTCGGAAGAGGAATTGCTGCATCAGGCACAAAGTACGCTGCCCGACAGCCAGACCAGCACTAGTCAGGGGTAGCCAGAACCCCCGCCCCTGACCATCTGGCCCGGCTTCACCCAACTTTCGTTTCCGTTCAATCATCCACAGATCAGGAGCAGCTATGCCTGAGCGATACGAGGACAGCAAGCTATACCGCATCCGGCACTCTGCGGCGCACATCATGGCCCAGGCCGTGCTGGAATTGTTCCCCGATGGGCACATCGCCATCGGCCCGCCCATCGAGGATGGTTTCTACTACGACTTTGAACTGCCGCGCGCCCTGACAGAGGACGACCTGGCTGCCATCGAGAAGCGGATGCGTGAGATCATCAAGGGCAACCATCCCTTCGTGCGTCGTGAGGTGAGCGCTGCCGAAGCCCGGAAGCTGTTTGCCAACCAGCCCTACAAACTTGAATTGATCGATGGGCTGGAAAAGGGCGGCACGGACGAGTACGGCAACAAAACGTCGCAGCCGCCTGTCATCAGCACGTACCGGCAGGATACATTCGAGGACTTGTGTCGCGGCCCCCATGTGGCAAACACGAGCGAGATCAACCCCGACGCGATCAAGTTGATGAGCATTGCGGGGGCCTACTGGCGCGGCGACTCCAACCGCGAGCAGTTGCAGCGTATCTACGGCACGGCCTGGGAGACGGCGGAGGAACTCGAAGACTACCTGCACCGCCTCGAAGAAGCCAAAGCGCGCGATCATCGCAAACTCGGCCAGGAACTTGGGCTGTTCACGCTCAGTCCGCTGGTCGGCAAGGGGTTGCCGCTCTGGAAGCCCAAAGGCGCAATCCTGCGTGATACGTTGGAGCGCTTCCTGCGCACGGAGCAGATGAACAGCGGCTACCAACCGGTGATCACGCCGCACATCGGCAAGCTGGACTTGTACCGCACGTCGGGCCACTATCCCTACTACAAGGACAGCCAGTACAGCCCTATCGACGTGGATGGCGAGGAATTCCTGCTCAAGCCGATGAACTGCCCGCACCACATCGAAATCTACCGCAGCGAGCCGCGCAGCTACCGCGACCTGCCTATCCGCCTGGCCGAGTTCGGCACGGTCTATCGCTACGAGCAAAGCGGCGAACTGACGGGCCTGACGCGCGTGCGCGGCTTCACGGTGGACGATGCGCACCTGTTTGTGCGGCCCGACCAGCTTGAAGAGGAGTTCATCAACGTCGTCCGGCTGATCCAGTTTGTGTTCGATACGATGGGCTTCAAGGACTTCCGCGCCCGCGTCGGCACACGCGACGCCAACAGCGACAAGTTCGTGGGCGCGCCCGAACTGTGGGAAAAGGCTACGAACGCCATCCTCGCCGCCGCCGACAAATTGGGCCTGAACTACCACGTCGCCGAGGGCGAGGCGGCCTTCTATGGCCCCAAGCTGGACTTCATCTTCCGCGATGTGTTGAAACGCGAATGGCAGCTTGGCACGGTGCAGGTCGATTACAATCTGCCGGAGCGTTTCGAGCTGGAGTATATGGGCGAGGACAACCAGATGCACCGCCCGGTGATGATCCACCGCGCGCCCTTCGGCAGTATGGAGCGCTTCACGGGCATCCTGATCGAACACTTCGCCGGGGCGTTCCCGGTCTGGCTGGCCCCCGTGCAGGCCCGGCTGATCCCGGTGGCAGATCGCCACGTCGAGTACCTGCAAGGCGTGGCCGCGCAGATGAAAGCCGCCGGGTTGCGTGTCGAAGTGGACAGCGATAAGGCACGCATGAACGCCAAAATCCGCGCCGCGCAGGAGCAAAAAATCCCCTGGATGCTCATCGCCGGGGATCGAGACGTGGAAGGCGGCACGGTGTCTGTCCGGCTGCGCACGGGCGAAGACCTGGGCGGGATGCCAGTTGCCGAATTCATCCAGAAGGCGCGTCACATTGACGCAAGCAAGTCGCTGGCGCTGATCTGACATCTACCTCATTCCCTCTCCACACTGTGCTCTGAGGGGCCGCTGCCGTGTTGCCAGTCCGGTTGACTCGCATAACGGGCCAATGTATAATGCCGTTCGAGTCCCAATATGCGGCTTGTTCTAGCGTTTGCAGAAGACGGATTCGCCTGTCAGCCGTATACAATGTGCCTCAGAGGCAGGACAATGCCCAGACAACTTAAAGGTACGCTCGAAGATCTCCACACAACGCAACTGCTACACCTGATCAACCTCGCCAAAAAGACGGGCACGCTGCATGTCTATGAGGGCGTCCCGACAGGCCGCGAGATTACGATGGGCGATGGCGAAACCAAACGTGCTGAGGTCACCCCCGGCAAAGAACGCGCCAAAGTATCCTTCCGAGAAGGCAAGCTCATCCACGCCGCTTCGGGCAGTCAGGACGGCCATCTGGCATCCGTGCTGCACAAATCCGGCAAGTTGAACGACGAACAACATCGCATCATTCGGGAAAAAGCCGCGAATGCCAGCGACAAAGCGCTGGCATTACTGCTGATTAACGCCAACTACGTCACCCAGGCGGACATTGTCCAGAGCGTGCAGCAGCACACGCTCGACATTGTTTACGAACTGATGACGTGGAGCAAAGAACCGTTCATCTTTGAAGAGGGTGAACTGCCCCCCGGAGATCGCATCACGGTTCCGGTTGACCTGGAAAACGTGATCATCGAAGGGACGCGCCGTACCCGTGAGCTTGACCAACTCTCCAAGGAACTGCCCAACCTGGATTTCGCCCTGAAATTCCCCGAAGCCCCTAGCGAGAAGTTCAAGGGTATCCAGCTCAGTGTGGAAGAATGGCGTGTCGTGTCCTTCATCAATCCCAAGAACTCGATTCGCCAGATCGCCAAAGCCTGCAACATGACCGATATGGAGATTCGGCGTGTCGTGTACGGCTTGATGAACGCGGGATTGGTGGAACTGGTCAAGCCGGTGGGGGCCGACGCCAATAAGAAACTGCCGCCTCGCCCGAAGCCCGGTATTACGCCGCCTCAGCGGCCTGTGATCAACAAGTTGATTGATCGGATCAAGAATCTCTAGCCCTCATCAGAAATGCCTGCCAATGCAGGCAGGTATCGCAGCGGAACAGCGAGACACGAAATATGCCGATGCAAACTGTCAAGATGGTCATTACCGGGCCTTATGCCTCCGGGAAAACGGAATTTATCAAATCTATCAGCGAGATTGATGTGGTTTCCACCGAGGCCGGGGTTTCAGCCAACACCTATGAAGCTACCGTTAAGAGCGAAACGACGGTAGCGATGGACTTTGGGCGCATCACTGTTGATGACGACCTGGTGCTGTATTTGTTCGGCACGCCCGGCCAGCGCCGTTTTGACTTCATGTGGGAAATCCTGGCCGAAGGGATGTTGGGCTTTGTAGTGATGGTGGACAGCACGAAGCCTGAAACGTTCCGCGAGGCCAAGTCGATCCTGGAAACATTCCGCGCCTACGCACCGACGCCCTATGTGGTGGCTGCGAACAAGCAGGACATTCCCGAAGCCTGGCCCGCCGACGATCTGCGCATCGCGCTGCGCATTGAGGAAAACGTCAAGCTGCTGCCGTGCGTGGCGAAGGACAAGGAAAGCGTCAAGAACGTCCTGCTCGAACTGCTCTACGCGATCCTCGAAGAGATGGACACCTAAAGCGGCTCCACGGCTCCGCATGAGGCGACATTGCTAACCACCACGGGAGTCCGACCGGGTGACATCACTGGTAACTGATCAGGGCATCATCCATTATGAAACTTACGGCAGGGGCAGGCCGGTGCTCCTCCTGCACGGTTGGCTCGGTTCCTGGGCGCTCTGGCGCAAGACCATTGAAGTCCTCGGCAAGGAGTTCCGTACCTACGCGCTGGATTTCTGGGGGTTTGGCGAATCGGGCGGCAACAAAGAAAACAACAACTTCACCGTCGATAATTTTGTCGAACTGGTTTACCAGTTCATGGACCGGTTGGGCATCGTCAAGGCCCCGCTGATCGGCCACTCGATGGGCGGCACAGTCTCGCTCAGTACGGCTATCCGCTACCCCGAAAAAGTCGTCAAAGTGGCCGTGATCGGTTCGCCGATTCATGGCTCCTCGCTGAACTTACTGCTGAAAGCCTCCGGCTACCCCACTGTCGCGTCGATCTTCTGGATTTCACCCCCGGCGCTGCGACTGTTTTTGCGCGGCTATAGCTATTTCATGGCACGCGATGGCCGCAGCATGGGTGACATGATCACCCGTGACGTGTCGCAAATCACCATGCAGTCGTTCTTCCAGAGTATCGGTACGCTCCGCGAGACGGATCTGCGTCCCCGGTTGGGCGAAGTGCGCGCCCCGACCCTGGGCATTTACGGCAAGCGGGACATTATCGTTGACCCGCGCCAGAAAGACGTATTGAAGGCCGGCGTCAGGCAGGCCGAAATCTGCTACTATCTGGATGCAGGCCACTTTCCGATGCTCGACACCCCGGAGCGCTTCAACGAGCAAATCCGCAGCTTTCTGCTCGCCAAGACCTGAGCCAGCCCCTGATCTAACCCCCCACCGCGAAGCCCACATATTCTCCCTTCTGCGCAAGATACAGGACAGCACCACGGGCACTTGTCCTCGCCAGATAATTCTTGTAGCATATTCTTTATAGATAGGTTGCGCACTGTCGTTTCAATCTTGCTTGTGAGAGTTTTGGCCGATAATTAAGAACTCAAACCCTTATGACTGTCCGGTTGCTTTCCCTGCTCCCGGTCCTCACCTACACCAAGCACCCTCATTGGAGAGCCAATCATGCCTCGAATTCTCGTCATTGAGGATGAGCCGACCATCCTGGAAAACATTCTACAAACGCTGGAACTGGAGCACTTCGAAGTCAGGGGCGCGCCCAACGGCTTGATCGGTATTCAATTAGCCAGGGAACATTCGCCCGATCTGGTCATCTGCGACATTATGATGCCGGAAATGGACGGCTATGAGGTGCTGGCCGAATTGCGCAATGATCCACGAACGGCGCTGGTTCCCGTGATTTTCCTGACGGCCAGGGCCAGCCGGGCTGACTTGCGGCGTGGGATGAACCTGGGCGCGGATGATTACGTGACCAAGCCATTCACCGTCCCCGAACTGCTTGAGGCGATCCGTGCGCGGCTGGAAAAGCGGAGAGCGATTGAGAGCGAAGTTCAGAAGCTGCTGGACGAGCTTCGCCACAACATTGTGTCCTCTATTCCGCATGAGTTCCGCACGCCGCTGTCTAATGTCATGGGCTATGCCTCGATTCTTATCGACGAGCATCGTTCCATCACCGCCGACGAAATCCTTCATATTGCCCAGCGGATTCAGGGCGCAGCAGCGCGTCTGTACCGTCTGGTCGAGAACTACCTGATCTACGCACAAATTGAGCTGGCTGCGGCAGATCCCAGGCGCTTAAGTGTCCTTCAAAGCAACCGGCTCAACGATCCGGGGAAATTGATCAGCGTCGTTGCGTCGCACAAGGCACATGAAGCACAGCGTAGTGCAGATATGACTATTGAGGTGGTGGATGCGCCTGTTTGTATTTCAGAAAGCAATTTCATGAAGCTGGCCGAAGAACTCCTGGATAATGCGTTGAAATTTTCAAAACCCGGTGACGCTGTGGAGGTACACACAGAACTGGACGATGGCAGATACATCCTGCACATCAAGAATCAAGGACGTAGCATGACCGAGCAGCAAATTGCGGAGGTCGGGGCCTACATGCAGTTCGAGCGCAAACTTTACGAGCAGCAGGGCGTCGGCCTGGGATTGATCATTGCCAAGCGACTGGCGGAACTGCATGGCGGCGGGCTAAAGATCGAAAGCCAGCCGCCGCAGGGAACGTCTGTTCGCGTCTGGCTACGCAGGGCATAGCTTACCGGATGAGTCTGCTTGTGCAGTTGCACAAAGCCCGGTGAGGGGGTTGACTTCCACCAGGCTTTCGTGCTAATCTCTCGACAACTCTACCCTGTGGGAATTCGTCATGTTATCCGGTCAGCCCGTAGCGTCCAGAGCCGTTAAACAGCCAGCTTGTGTTGGCTTTTATGGTTTTGCGTACTACTTCTACTTTAAGGGCCATAGCACCTTAGAGCGGGCACTGCCTGGCAGCCGGAAGACCTGACGCGAGACCAAAGGCAATCCAGAAGGCGCAGAGCAACCGCTCAGCGCCTTTTTTTTTGCGCAGCGCAGTACGTAGTGTGTTTCGAACCTCGGAACGGCAGGAGGAGAAGCTAGTGAATGACAATGGTTCCCACCCAATGATGTGTCGAGGCATCCGAGGCGCGACGACAGTCGACGAGAATACCAGGGAGGCGATACTGGAAGCGACGCACGAACTGTTGACCCGGTTGATAGAGGCCAATGACCTCAAGCCCGAGGACATCGCCAGCGTCATCTTTTCAACCACGCCGGATTTGAACGCGGAATACCCGGCGCTGGCGGCACGCCAGATGGGCTGGCACGATACGGCCTTGATGTGCAGTCATGAGATGGCTGTGCCCCATGGCCTGAAAATGTGCCTGCGCGTTCTGATCCATTGGAACACGACCCGGCGTCTCGACGAAATACAGCACGTGTATATACGGGGCGCAGTCAACCTGCGCCCTGATCGAACGATCCAGTTTAGTCAGTTTAAGCCTGCGCAGATGCGGGAGGAGCAAGGATCATGATCGTCATTATGCAAGTCGGCGCTACGACGCAACAGATTGAGGCAGTAGTCGCAAGGATTAAAGAAATGGGCCTCACACCACATGTCAGCGAAGGCCAGGAACGCACCATCATCGGCCTGGTGGGTGATGATCGCCAGGAGGCAGACCGGGACAGCTTGAGCCTGATGGAAGGAGTCGAGCGCACCATGCGTGTGTCGCACCCGTACAAGATTGCCAGCCGCGAATTTCATCCTACCGATACGCTGGTCCCGCTGAACGGTTTGAAGGTGGGTGACAAGAAACTGGTCCTGATCGCCGGGCCGTGTTCTGTCGAAAGCCGCGAGCAGTTGATGGAAACGGCCCAGGCCGTCAAGGAAGCAGGTGCAACCGCCCTGCGTGGCGGCGCGTTCAAACCTCGCACCTCGCCCTATTCGTTCCAGGGATTGGGCGAGAAAGGGCTGGAACTGCTGGCCGAGGCGCGCGAGGCGACGGGCCTGCCCGTCGTCACCGAAGTGATGGAGCCGGGATTGGTTCCGCTGGTCGCCAAATACGCCGACGTGCTACAGATTGGTGCGCGCAACATGCAGAACTACGCGCTGCTGCACGCGGCTGGTGCATCGCAGCACACGGTGCTCCTCAAGCGCGGCATGATGAGCACCATGGAAGAACTGCTCATGGCGGCGGAGTACATCCTGTCACACGGCAATCACCGGGTCATGCTCTGTGAGCGCGGCATTCGCACCTTCGAGACCTACACTCGCAACACGTTCGACATCAACGCCATCCCGGTGCTCAAACAGCGCACCCACCTACCGGTCATTGCCGATCCGAGCCACGCCACAGGGCGTTGGGAATACGTTGGGGCGGCGGCCAAGGCGGCCATTGCGGCGGGCGCAGATGGCTTGATCATGGAAGTGCACTGCAGCCCGGAAAAGGCACTCTCCGACGGCGCGCAGTCGCTCCGCCCGGACAAGTTCGCCAGGTTGGTCAAGGAAATGCGGCGCGTGGCCGAGGCGGTAGACCGCACGATATAGGGCAATGTACCGCACAGCAAGGTCATAGCAAGGTCTTCCTCCGCAGGCAGAGAGGGAAAGGCAATCGCACAAACGGTCTGTTCGGAACATCTGTGCTATACTCTCTGGCCGCGTGATTGGCCGCAGAGGAGGGTGCAAGATGAACGACAAAGCGTCTGAACTGAAAGCGCTGCAACAGATTCCGGGCGTTGGCAAGCGCATTGCTGGTGATCTGTGGAACCTCGGCATCCATGCGGTGGGCGATCTGAAAGGGCGCAACCCCGACGATTTGTACAACGCCTTATGCAGCCAGATGGGCGTCAAGGTAGATCGCTGCATGTTGTACGTGTTGCGCTGTGCCGTATATTATGCATCCAGCGTGCAGCACGATCCTGAACTGCTACAATGGTGGAACTGGAAGGATCGCGCTGAACAACCTGCGCAGGCTGCGCCCATCGCCAGCAGCGCCTAGCCAGCCGGGGACGAGGCTGCCTCGGCTGAGGACAATGAGAGCGTCTATGAAAACACTCAGCCAGGCGGAATTTACCATCATCGGCACAGGGCTGATGGGTACGTCGCTCGCACTGGCCCTGCGTGGCAAAGTGGGCAAACTGCGCGGCGTCGATACCAACCCAGCCAACCGTTACGCCGCCGCCGTCTACTTCGACGAAATGGGCGACGACCTGCAATCCGCCCTTGTCCCGGCGGACGTGGTGATCCTGGCAACACCTATCAAAGCTACACTCGGCTTGCTGGCAAGAGTCGGAGCGATGGTCAGGTCGGGCACGCTGATCATTGACCTGGGGAGCGCCAAGCAGCAGATCGTTCAGGCGATGGATACGCTGCCCGGCTCCGTGCTGGCGGTGGGTGGACATCCCATGTGCGGCAAGGAGCAAAGCGGCCCCACGGTTGCCGACGGGACGTTGTATCATGGCTGCGTTTTTGTGTTGTGCCCGTCGCAGCGTACCACGCCGGAGGCGCTCGACTTTGCCAGAGCCATGATCCGGGCAATTGGGGCGCGGGCCATCGTCATGCCCGCAGACCGCCACGACACAGCGGTAGCCGCCATCAGCCACTTGCCCTATTTGTTGAGCATCGGGTTGGTTGCGGCAGTACAGAACGTCGCCCAGAACGACCCGATGCCCTGGAAGCTGGCGTCCAGTGGATTCCGTGACACGTCCCGGCTGGCGGGCAGCGACATCACCATGATGGGCGACACACTGCTCACCAACCGCGAAGCTGTGCTGGACGCGCTGCGCGTGTTCCGCACGCAGCTGGACATCCTCGAATCGATCTTGCAGATGGCGGACGAACAGGCATTACGCGGTATACTCGACAGCGCGCGACAGGCCCGGCTGGAATGGCCTCAGAAACGGGATAGTGCCCAGGAGTAAACCCGTGAGTATTGATGGACAGACGCAACTGGTCGGCGTGATCGGCTGGCCGGTGGCGCACTCACTTTCGCCTGCCATGCACAACGCCGCGTTTACCTATGCCGGGCTGAACTGGCGCTATGTGCCGCTCCCTGTACGTTCCGGCGACCTGGCAACGGCAATTAAGGGGCTGCCTGCGCTTGGGTTCCGGGGTGTCAACATCACTGTGCCGCACAAAGTAGACGTAATACCCCTGCTAGACAGTCTGACCGAAGCGGTCAGCATCGTCGGTGCGGTGAACACGATCCGCATTGACCGCAATACCGGCCACCTCGAAGGGCTGAACACGGATATGACGGGCTTCCTGGCCGACATTGCAGCCAACAACATTCGTGTCAACAAAGTCAGCCGCGTGCTGATCCTGGGGGCGGGCGGCGCCTCGCGGGCGGTGGCAGCCGGCCTGGTGCGCTCCGGTGCGCATGTCATCATCTGCAATCGAACGCTGTCCAAAGCACAAGCCATTGTCAAGTTCATGCAGTCGAGCTGGGCGCATCCCAACATCGAAGCAGCTTCGCTGGACGATCTGCCGCACGTCACCAGGGGGGTCACGCTTATCGTCAATACCACACCGGTGGGGATGTGGCCGGACGTAGACAGTACGCCCTGGCCGGAAGGTGTACCCTTCCCGTCCGGTGCAGTGTTGTATGAGACGGTTTACCGCCCGCCGAAAACCCGCCTGATGCGCGATGCTGAGAAAGCCGGACTGCGCGCTGTTGGTGGGATCGGAATGCTGGTCTACCAGGGGGCTGCTGCCTTTGAAGTCTGGACAGGCCGCAAAGCTCCGGTGGATGTAATGAAGATGATCTGTGAGCAGGAGCTTAAGGAAAACGAGAACTGAAAACGGCTCAGTCATGGCTGCCGTCATTCCCACCGGAGCCACCCGAACTGCCGCTGCTGTCTGATCCGCTGTCCTTGCCAGAACTATCGCCCGAACCACTGCCGCCGGAACTACCGCTGCCCGAACCGCTGTGGTTGCCGTCGTCACCGGAGTTGCCGCTGTTGCTGCCACTTGAATTGCTGCCGCCGTCCGGGCCGGACTGGCTGGTGGGGGCGGGTGCTACACTCTGTTTCAGGGCTGGCGTAGCGGTTTTTGCAACTGGTGCAAAGCGCGTCGCGGTTGGCCTCAGTGTCGGACGCACGCGCGTTGCGGATGGAGTTAGGCTGGGCGTGACCGAGGGAGTAGCCGTTGCCGTCGAAGTGAGCGGCGGCGTGATAGACGGTGCGGCAGAGGGTGTCGTCGTCGGGGATGGCGTGATAGTGGGGATACTCGCCTTGACCAGTTTGATCGATTTGGCAACCAATTCTCCCTGTGCAGTTGTCAGCGCTTGAACTTCAACCTCATCGCCGACCTTGACTGCCTGCGACCCTGGTACATCTGGCGTGACACGCACAGACAGATCAGCGATTTGCCAGTTTGGGCTGCTAGTGGCTTGAACCTCGCCCTCAAACGCGACATCGGCGGCGCGCCGCAGCGCCAATACGCGGCGGATTTCGCTCAGGTGGCGTTGATAGAACTGCTGGGCCTGCGCAGCAGGATCGCTGCTCAGGCTCACGCGGACGTTCTCCGTGATACGTTTCACGCCGTAGAGCGCATCGCCCGGCAAGCTGTCCTCTGCCAGCAGCCCGACAGCGAGGCTTGCCACGATCAAGGCCATAACGAAGCCACTGGCGGCACGGGCCAAACTAAAAAACGGACGGCGCTGGCGACGCCGACTCTGCATACGGAAGCGGACTCTATCCCTGGCCTGCCCGATTTCCAGCGCGCCGGGCTGGACACGGCGCACCATCATTCGAGTTTCCAGCATCGGAAGCAGTTCAGCCGTGTACTGAGGATAGTCTTGCGCACAGTCCTGAGCGCTCTGGCCCGCGGAGAGCCGATCAATGCAATCGTTTAGCGCATCCAGAAAGTCTTGATCAGCCATAATTTGCCAGCTTCATCTCGCCCAGAATGCTGCGGAGTGCGTTGACAGCGCGAAATTGCAGCGATTTCACGGCACTGGTGCTCTTGCCCATAATATCGGCAGTTTCCTGCAAGCTCAAGGCTTCGACAAAGCGCAGAATCAGAACCTCCTGCTGCTCCGGGACCAGCATCCGCAGCGCTCGCCGGGCGCGATCCGCGTCTACCGCTCGAATGAATTGGACTTCCAGATCGGGTTCTGCCGAGTCCGGGATCCAATCTTCGAGCGCCGCACGTGGAAACTGCCTGACCTTTCCGAAATGTTTGTAAACCTCATTGCGCGCTACCCGAAACAGCCAGCCGCGCAGGCTATGGCGAGGGCCATTGCGGCTGCCCACATTGTCCATCAACGTGATGAAGACTTCGCTGGCGATATCTTCGGCGAGGGCCTGATCTTCAACCTGGTAGCGGATAAATCGGTAGATCGAAGGGAAATAGACCTCGTAAATCTGGGCGAGCGCCGCCTGATCGCCCCGCTTGGCTCTGGTCAGCAGGAGGTCTTCGGTTGGGATGTCCGGTAAACCAAAGCCCATAATGAGAGATTTCACTACCGCAAATTGTCTTTGCACGCTGGACGCTGCGGCCAAGACGGCTGATGACCATCGACCTGCAACCGTGTTTGTTTCCATTGCACCCACTGCATCCACACTTGTACCTTACTGCAAAGTGGTGCGTTCGAGAACTGACAAATGTAATGCGCTCGGCGGCAGGTCGGTTAGTCTTTGGTAGGAGGCTTGCGCGCTCCCACCAGAACATCGTTGCTCGCTGGCTCAGTGATCTCCGCCGGAGTCGTGGCCGCCACCCTGATCGCCGGAGCCGCTATCGCCACCCGATCCGCTGTTGCCGCCATGATCGTCATGGCTGTCGTCCGTGTTCGAGCCACCGTTGTGATCGTCCTGACCGCCGTGATCCTCGGAGCTGCTCTTGCCACCGAAAACCTGCGGGTTATTGCCTTTACTGCTTTTCGACGGGCCAGCATTGCGGCGACGATCTTCAGGGTGTGAATTCTCGATTTGCTTGGCCGTGAGTTCCGTTTCACCATCGCGTAGCTCGACCTTGACCAGCACACCAACGACCAGTTGGCCTTTGATTTCTGCGCCGTTTGTGCTGAAACGCTGCCCGGAGACGATGACAAAGCCATCCCCAACCTGTTCGAGTGTCCCGGTTATCTCAGTGTTCTCTTCGGACACCGAAGGCTTCGATCCGACAGTCGTGGTCGTGGTGGCGACCACCTGTACCTCGCGGGCGACCAGTTGGCCCGCCGAGTCAATGGAAAACTCGACTTTGACCGTCTTGCCAGCCATCACGCCGGCCTTGATCTCGGCATTCGAGATGTCGATGGTCTGGCCGCCGATCACGATGGTTGTACCGTTGACGCTATCGACGACACCAACAATTTCGCTTTCGCCGGGTTGGATACCCGTCTTGGGCGCGTTGACCTCGCGGGCGGTGATCGTCAGGCCGTTCGCAGCCTGCAATCCTTCGATCTTGACCTTCGCCCCGACGGTCAGCGCCAGGTTGATCTGTGCCTTGCTGATGTCAATCGTCAGGCCGTTGACGGTCAGGGTTTTCCCGTCAATGGCGTCGATCACGCCGACGATTTCAACGGCGCTGGCAACGCCTGTCTGCTGACCGGGGTGGGCGAAGACGGCGCGAGCCTGCGGCGCAAGCGACAGGCCAATCAGGACGGCGAATACCAGGTACAACCAGCGACGTGAAGTTCTGAACATGCTCATTTCTCCTATTGGTTACAATCAGTGGGTATGGCTTTTACGCCAATAACGATAGGAAAAGGGCAAAAAGGTTTCGGTCAGTTTTCTGGTACTTTTGTACCAATGGGGAAATGTATCGTCGGGACGCACAGGATCAGTGGTTGAGCATCGACAGGGCGGGCAATCGGGATGATAATCAAAGGCCGCATAGTCAGGTTGTCCAGAACATGCCTGAAGAAAAGCACTTCAGAAATCAGATGGGCATAACACGCTGATGAATACCGTTGACTCACAAGACCAGCAATATTTGAAACTGATCGTTGATAGAATCGAGGTTTGCAAAAGCTACCGACCACAATTTGGGCAAGGGAAAAGCGTTTCTCGAAGTGAATTTGAGTCTCTTTATGGCGCAGACCCGTTTTACTCGTGGTTTGGCTTGAACACGCCGCTCTTGTATGCTGCGCATAAGGCCGCAGGGGGTATCACCTCGTTGTATCGCCAGATTGGAGCCGGCTGCGAGCAGCTCTTTCGCCAGATAATTTGTGATCGGCTTCAATTGACGCCTGCACAAGTAACCTGGTCTTACATTGTCGAGTCGCCAGGAAGTAAACCACGCACGCTGTCACTTGATGCCCGGATTCAAATTGATGACATTATGCCTGACGCGCAGAGACATTCCGTCGAAGCGTGGTTGAGACATGCTACCAACGATATGGGTGCAGATACGGCCATTGCGCGGGCTTTGAAAGGTGTGGTATTTGAGGTCAGACAGGGGTACAAAAGCAAGGATTCCAAAAGGCAGAATGCCGATATCGCTAATGCAGGTACAGCCTATCAGCAAGGCTATCTGCCAGTAGTAGCCGTACTTTCGACACAGATCGACGAGGACGTTGCGAGCAGATACAGGCATGCAGGATGGCTGTTGCTCAGAGGTTCTTTGGGTGAATCCTCTCTATCGTCTACTTACGCCTTTTGCAAACAGGTCTTGGGATATGATCTTGCCGGATTTTTTGAGAGGCACTCGCTCACGCTCAAGCGCACAATTGAGCAAACACTGGCAATCTTGTTAGCGCCCGATGATCAGCCTAACCGGAGCAACCAGCCAGAAGTTGAAACCGATCTGGATCATGACAACGAGTTCAAAGCGCCCGATGAAGACGAAGCCTGAATTGACCTTCAAACATAACCTTGAGCGGGGTAGACACGGCTGGCTGCGCCTCACGCCTGCTTATTCTGTAAAAATTGTTCATGAAATCCTGGATGAACATCCAGAAACCAACTATGTGCTTGACCCATTTTCGGGCACAGGAACGACGGGTCTGGTTTGTGGCGAACGCGGTCTGCAATGTGATCTACTAGATATTAATCCATTTTTAGTGTGGCTTGCCCACGTTAAGACTGCCAACTACGGGTCAGATCAGTTGCAGGAAGTTCAAAACAGCATTCCAGCAATTGTTGCAGAAGTTCGCGGGGAATACGCCGACTTATGGTGGCCCCCGATCAACGACATCGAGCGGTGGTGGGCAAGCGATGTGCGCAATCTTCTTGCGCGCCTGTACAGAAGTATCAATAACACTTGTCCTCAAGAGAGCGCCGCCAAGGACCTGCTATTGATTGCTTTTTGTAGATGCCTCATCAACTGGTCAAATGCAGCATTTAACCATCAATCCGTGTCGTTCAAGCCACAGCAGGCAACGCTTTTCAGCGATGTCCAGGATGAGATTCTTTTAGGCGAGTTCGCGGCGACCGCTGCAATAGTGCTGGGGGCGGCACGGCAGAGTGTAAAGGGCCGCGTAAGCGTCTTTCAAGCTGACGCGCGACAAATCCCTGAGAATTCTTTGGCTGAGTATGATTGCGTAATTACTTCGCCGCCATACCCTAATCGCATGAGTTATATTCGTGAACTTCGGCCTTATATGTACTGGCTAAAATATCTAAGTGATGGGCGCGAAGCAGGCGAACTGGATTGGCAAGCTATCGGCGGGACGTGGGGCATCGCCACTAGCCGGATTGCCAAATGGCGACCTGGCGGAACTGAAATCCCTTTTGCCGGGTTTGAGAACATCGTAGAGGCAATTGCCAGCAAGAGCCAACTTCTTGGCAATTATGTTCACAAGTATTTTGCCGATGTACTTTCGCATATCACGTCCCTGTTTCCTCGGATAATTTCCGGGGGAAAAGTCTTTTATATCATCGGGAATTCAAAATTCTATCAAACACTCGTTCCCGTTGAGGAAATCTACGCGGAAATTCTGCGCAGTGCCGGGTTTGTGAATCCAGCCATTAAGTGCATCCGAAAGCGCAATTCCAAAAAGGAACTCTACGAATTTATTGTCTCTGCGCAGAAACCATGAACTGAAGGAGCCGCCCATGCTGCGTTTTCTAACCGCCGGTGAGTCGCACGGCCCACTGCTGACGGGTATCCTGGAAGGGATGCCTGCCGGCGTGCCGCTGACGGCTGCCGACATTGATGCCGACCTCGCCCGCCGCCAGCAGGGCTACGGCAAGGGCGGGCGCATGGCTATCGAGAAGGATCACGTCCGGTTCGCGGCGGGCGTTGTGGCCGGGCAGACGACAGGCGCGCCGATTGCGCTGCTGGTCGAGAACCGTGACTACAAGAACTGGGCCGACAAGCTGATTGACCCCATGACCACTCCGCGCCCCGGCCACGCCGACCTGACCGGGGCAGTCAAGTACGGCTACCGCGAACTGCGTCTGAGCCTGGAACGGGCCAGCGCCCGTGAAACGACCATGCGCGTGGCAGTGGGCGCGGTCTGCAAACGCCTGCTGGCCGAGTTCGGCATCCGCGTGCAGGGGTACGTCACGGCCATTGGCGACGTATCCGCCGACCTGCCGCCTGTCGATGCTGCTCAATACCCGGCGCGCTTCGACGCAGCGGAAGCCAACGACGTGCGCTGCCCCGATCCCGCCGCTGCGGAACGGATGCACGACGCCATCCGTGCCATAATCCAGGCCAAAGACACCCTCGGCGGCATCATCGAAGTGGCGGCGCTCGGCGTGCCGCCCGGCCTGGGATCGCACGTCCACTATGATCGCAAACTCGACGGGCAGTTGATGGGCGCGGTGGGCAGCATCCCGGCGGTGAAAGGCGTCGAGATCGGCCACGCCTTTGAGCAGGCGAGCTGGCCCGGCACGAAAGTCCACGACGAACTGTTTGCCGAAAACGGCGAACTGCGCCGCCGCAGCAACCGGGCGGGCGGATTGGAGGGCGGGATCACGACGGGCGAACCGGTCATCGTGCGCGCTGCCGTCAAGCCGATTGCCACGACGCTGAATCCGCTGCAATCGGTTGACCTGGCCTCCGGTGAGCCGAAGGCCACCGACTACGAGCGCAGCGATTTCTGCCCTGTGCCGCGCGGCGTGCCGATTGTCGAGGCGATGGTCGCCATCGTGCTGGCGAACGCGCTGATCGAGAAGCTCGGCGGCGACTCGCTGGACGAAATGCGCCCACGTTTCGCCGCGCTGCGCCGCAACCGTCTGGAAGACTTGCCGATGGATAACCGGCCCTGGCAGTTCAACTATGAGTATTCCTGAGAACATCATCCTGTGCGGCTTCATGGGCACGGGCAAATCCACCGTCGGGCGGCTGATCGCGGATCGTCTGGGTTGGCGCTTCGTGGATACCGATCAACTGATCGAGGCGAGGGTAGGGCGCACGGTCAGCCAGATTTTTGCGCAGAACGGCGAGGCATTCTTTCGCCAATGGGAAAGCCGCATCTGCCAGGAGTTGATCGAGGCACGGCACACAGTCATCGCTACAGGCGGCGGGATAGTCCTAGCCCCGGCAAATCGAGAGACGCTCAACCGGGCCGGACTGGTCGTCTGCCTGGACGCGCCCGCCACTGAGATCGTGGCGCGCCTGCACGGGGCGACAGATCGGCCCCTGCTGGCGGGCGCTGATCCGGTGGCGCGGGTGACGGAACTGCTGGCAGCGCGGGCCGGCGCTTACGGTGCGATCCGTTGCCACGTGGATACGGCAGGCAAAACGCCGCAGGAAGTCGCCTCACGCATTGTGGCGCTTTGGGAGGCAGAACGTGTTACTCCGTGAACGGGTCGCCAACCTGATTGCGCAGCAGTGGCCGGGCACACAGATTGAACTGCCCAATCCGCTGTATGAATACGAGGTGCGGCGGGTCGGGACGCCGGCGCCAGGCAAATATCGCGTGCCGTTCGTTTTTAGTCTATTCTTGCTGGTGGGCATGGGCTATGGATTCGGCACAGGCAGCCGGAGTGATATACCGGGCGCTTTGCTGGTCGGGGGCAGCCTGATCCTGTCCCTCGTCTGCGACCTGAACTACCTGGCCCAGACGGTGACCAGCATCGGCCACCAGATCGAGTCCGGGCAGTGGGACATGCTGCGCCTGACCACGCTGCGCCGGCACGACATCGTGACGGCGAAATTTGCCGTCGCCCAGATACGCACCTGGCGCTGGATGGCTGCTGACGTGGCGCTGCGGCTGGGCGGCGCAGCCTTCGCGTTGGGTCTGATTCTGTTCTGGGTCTTCCCTCCCGTGAAGGAGTTCTATCTGCCCCGGAGCGTACCCGTCGTCCTGGCCTTTTTTGCGATCTTTGTGGCCGTCTACGTGCTCGAACCGCTGTGGCGGATGCGCGCCATCGTGGCGTTGGGCATGGCCGTGTCGGCCCGTATCCACCATTCGGCCTTCGCGCTGCTGGCCGGGTTCGGTCTGCTGTTGGGACTGCGCATCGTGCAGGCCATCATTGTGCTGATGATTGGCTCTGTCGCGCTGCCCATGATCTTTTATTTCTCCCGCTGGTATATCGTGCCGCGCAGCCTTGATCTGATGGATTTGCTCGCGTATTTTCTGGTGTGCCTGTTGAGCGCCGGAGCCGTGTATGCGTTCTACAATATTGTGGAGCAGCAAGCACTGCGCGAGACCCTGCAATCCGCTTTTCGCGCCGAGTAAGGGCCGCTATGCAACCGACTGAAATCCTGGTAACATCACCCACATCCAAGTACCCGATCCTGATCGGGGATGGTCTGTTGAAATCGCTGCCCGCACTGCTCGAAGAACGCAAGCTGACGGGCAAAGTCGCCATTGTCACCAATGAAACGTTGGCGCCGCTGTACGGCGAACCGCTCGTGCAGGCGTTGGGCGCGAAGGCCGTGCTAGTCAAGATGCCCGACGGTGAGCAGTACAAAACGCTTGACACAGTACGCGCCCTGTACGATGACTTCATCGCCGCCGGGCTGGATCGGCGTTCGGTGATCGTGGCACTGGGCGGCGGCGTGGTCGGGGACACGGTGGGTTTCGCGGCAGCGACCTACCTGCGCGGCGTGGCGCTGGTGCAGATACCGACATCGCTGCTGGCAATGGTCGATTCGAGCGTCGGCGGCAAAGTGGGCGTCGATCTGCCCCAGGGCAAGAACCTGATCGGCGCCTTCAAGCAGCCCGAAATGGTGATCGTCGATCCTACCGTGCTGGATACGCTGCCCGATGACGAATGGCGCTGCGGCGTGGCCGAGATCGTCAAGGCGGGGCTGATCCGCGACACGGCGCTGCTCGACGCCTCGCTGTACCGGCGGGGCGCGATTGACTACATCGTGCGGGCGATTGCCTTCAAAGTCAACATCGTGCAGGAAGACCCCTACGAGGATAACATCCGCGCCTATTTGAACCTGGGCCACACCTTCGCACACGCGCTGGAGCGGGTCAGCAACTATGGCTGGAAGCATGGCGAAGCGGTGGCCGTTGGGCTGCTGGCAGCGGCCCAGCTCTCGCAGGTGCACGGCCTGTGCGATCCGTCGCTGCCTTTCCGCGTCGAACAGCTTTTGAAGACGCTCAAGCTGCCGACGCGCTACAGAGGCTACAGCGCCGCCGAACTGCGTGCGGCGATGGGCACGGACAAAAAGCGCCAGGCGAACCGGATACGCTTTGTGCTGCTGCGCGCGCCCGGCGATCCGGTGTTGGTCAGCGACGTGCCAGATAGCAAGGTGTTGAGCGTGCTTGACTCGCTGCGGGAATGAGGCTTTATGGAAATCTTGCTGCTCAACGGCCCTAACCTGAACATGCTCGGTGTGCGCGAGCCGGGAACCTATGGCACGGTCACGCTGGACGAGATTGTGAAGCGCGTCCAGGCGCACGCGCAGACACACGGCGTGTCGGTGCGTGCGCTGCAATCCAACCATGAGGGCGCGCTCGTCGATGCCATCCACGAGGCACGCACCTGGGCCGCCGGGATCGTGATCAATCCCGGCGCATATACGCACACGTCGATTGCGCTGCGCGACGCGATCTCCGCCGTCGGGCTGCCCGTCGTGGAGGTGCACCTGTCCAATATTCACGCCCGCGAGACCTTCCGCCATCACTCCTATCTCGCGCCGGTGTGCGTGGGGCAGATCGCCGGGTTCGGCTGGCGCAGCTACATTCTGGGCCTGGAGGCGCTGCTCGGACACCTGGGCGCGCTGCCCGAATGAACTTGAACCTTGAACTACGGACGTGAAATTTTAGCGAAATAAGGGATAATACCTGCGGCGTAATTGGCAGTTTTACGATATTCTGCTTTATACTGAGGCTAATCTGTACGGCTTACACTCCCTGCTCCATTCATCGAAAGGCCGTCAGCACCGAATGCAACCCTGAGGCCCGGATACATGGCGGGAGGTTAAGGTGAGAGAAAGCCCATTGATCCTGACGGTGGAAGACGAGCCGCGTATCTCGCGCTATTTGCGCAGCAGTCTACAGATGGCGGGCTACGACGTACTAGTGGCCGGAGATGGCGTGAAGGCGCTCGAACTGGTTCAGGAGAATCGGCCCGATCTCGTCTTGCTGGACCTGGGGCTGCCGCGAATGGGCGGCTTCGAGGTGTTGGAACATATCCGCAAGCAGTTTGACATGCCTGTGATCGTGCTCACGGCGCTGGACACCGAGGACGACAAGGTCAAAGCCCTGATGATGGGCGCGGACGATTACCTGCCCAAGCCTTTTGGCAACCGCGAACTTCAGGCCCGGATCGTGGCCGTGCTGCGCCGTTATCAGGCGGCTGAACCGGCGGCCAAGAAAGAAACGGTCTACCAGAATGGCGGCCTGCGCATCGACTACTCCACGCGGCAGGTGACGATTGACGGCAGCGCGGTGCACCTCACGCCGACGGAGTACCGTCTGCTGGCGACGATGGCCGAGAACACCAATCGCGTGCTGACCCACGACTATCTGCTAACGCACGTGTGGGGCGTCGAATATAGCGACGACGTACACATCCTGCGGGCCACGATCTGGCGACTGCGCCAGAAGATCGAGCATGACGCTGCCAACCCCCACTATATCCTGAACGAGCCAGGCATCGGCTATCGGCTGGCGAACCGCAACGAATCGCCTTCGGCTGGCTGAGGCCGGGCCGCTGCGTGATGAATTGAGAAGATATTCTCTGATTTCCGGTAGTGCCCTGGGAGCGGCGTCGCCGCCCAATTGTTGTGCTAAAATTAGCTTCTCACCAGGCAAAGCGGACCAAGCTCTGCGTGCTGGCAGCGGGTGAGGTAAAATCGCTTTTAAGGGGGGCCATTTGGCGACTCAAACTGCAACCGCCGCCCATTCCATCCTGGCGGCGGATTTCGGCAGCGTCAACACGCGCGTGGTTCTGCTGGACGTGGTAGGCGGCCAATACCGGCTGCTGCTGCGCGCCCAGACATTGACGACGGCGGCGCCACCCTATGCCGATGTGGGCGTGGGGCTGCGCCGCGCCTTAGAGCAGATGAGCGGCATCCTGGGTAGGCTGCTGTTCAGCGGCGACGACCTGGTGACGACAGGGCAGGCCGAAAGCGGCGTCGATCTGTTCCTGGCGACGGCCAGCGGCGGCAAGCCGATGAAGGCCGTGCTGGTCGGCCTGATGCCCGACATCAGTGTCGCCAGTGGGCGGCGCGCCCTCGCCAGTACCTACGTCGAATTGACCGACACCCTGAGCCTGGCGGACATCCGCAACACGGAAGATCAGGTCAACGCCATTCTGCGCAGCCAGCCCGACGTGATCTTCATCGTCGGCGGCACGGATTATGGCGCTACCGAATCGATGCTGTCGCTGCTGCGGACAGTGCGGCTGGCGGTGTTGCTGGCGCGCGGCCAGAAGCCCGTCGTGTTGTACGCAGGCAACGAAGCGCTCAGGCCCGTTGTCAAGGGCATGATGGGCGACGAGGTGTCGCTGTACATGGCGAAGAACGTCAGGCCGTCGCTTCAGGACGAGCAACTGGCCGGAGCGCAGCTTGAACTGGCGCTGGTTTATGGTGCATACAAGTCGGTCAGCGTGGGCGGCTTTGAGGAGGTGCAGAAAGCCAGCCGCCTGGGGATTTTGCCAACGGCGCAAAGCTACAGCAATGTCGTGCGTTACCTGGGCGAACTGCCGGGGGCGGGCGTCGGCGTACTGTGCGTGGACGTGGGCAGTTCGACGGTCACACTGTGTGCCAGCATCCAGAAGGAACCTTATGTCAGCATCCGGTCAGACCTGGGCCTGGGCCACAGCGCCGTGACGGGCGTCAGGGCAGTTGGCGCGGCCAGCATTCAACGCTGGTTGACCTTCAATGCCAGCGAATCGCTCATTATGGATTATGCCTGGAACAAGACCCTGAAGCCGTCTACCGTGCCGCAGACCCCGCAAGACCTCGAAATCGAATACGCGATGACCCGTGCGATGATCCGTAATGCAGTGGCGAGCGCGCGCGCGGGCTGGCCTGTTGGGCAGCGCGGCGATCTGCTGCCCGCCATGCGCCCGATCATCGGCGCGGGGTCGGTGCTGGCCCAATCTATCGATCCGGGCATCAGCGCGCTGCTGCTGCTGGACAGCTTACAGCCGGTAGGGGTCAGCGAACTGCGCCTTGATCCCTATGGCGTGATCGCCGCGCTCGGCAGCATTGCTTACGTCGAGCCGCTGGCAGTGGCACAAGTCCTGGAATTGGGCGGATTGCTGAATCTGGGCACCGCATTCAGCCCGCTCGGCAGACCGCAAGCGGCCACAGCGATGCAGGTCACGGTCAAGCGGGCCAACGGCCAGACGACGGAGCACGAGGTCAAGAGCGGCACATTGCAACTCGTCGAATTGCCAACTGGACAAAAAGCCCAGGTTACGATTAAACTGAGTCGCGGGCTGACTCTCAATGGCAAGAGCCGTCTGACGCTCAACGTCGAGGGCGGCGCTGCTGGACTAATTTTCGATGGGCGCGGGCGTCCGATTGCCGTGCCGAAGGAAGTCGAAAAGCGTGCCGAACTGCTGCCCAGGTGGTACACCGCCGTGCGGAGCAATGTGTAGCAAGCCTCACCCCCGACCCCTCTCCATCGTATGGAGAGGGGAGTCAAAGCGTGAGGGGAATTCAGTGAAACGAGCCGAGCGACATGCCCTACTATCCTGAGCATACCTTCATCCTGGGCCTGGCGACCATTCGCCGGGAGCGCCGCTTGCCGCCAGGAGCGTTCGGCGAGGCGGTGGTCAGGGAGCACCAGCGCGTCGAAGCGTCAGAAGTGGTCCTGCGCGGCTCCGTGCCGGGCCGGTATGTCATCCTGGAGGCATTGGGGCCGCTCGGACTGCGCGTAGGTGACGTGCTGGCTGACGAGTGGTTCCAGGCGCGAGTCGGGGAGCAGGTCAAGAAAGGCCAGGTCATTGCCGCTAGAGGCAAGGGGCGCGGGGCCAAAACGTTGAAAGCGCCGGTTGACGGCATCATGGCCCGGATCGATGAAGGCCAGGTCATCTTACAGGCCACGCCGCAGCCGGTGGAGGTCTACGCGATGTGCCCCGGCGAGATCACGTCGGTGCGTCCTCAAGAAGTGCTGCTGGAAACTTATGGCGCGCTGATCCAGTGTGCCTGGGGCAATGGCAAGCGCACCTATGGCATTTACAAGCCGGAGCCACCAGAGGGGATCGAGTCGTTGAAGGGGGAGGCCCTGCTGCAAGCCTACCGTAGCACGGCCATTGTCATGACCCGCCCCATCGCCTCGACTCTGATCTTTAACGTCGCCTTTGAACAGGAGATCACCGCGCTGATCGCGCCCAGTATGCACGCCGACCTGCGCGAGGCAGCCCTGCGCCAGCCGATCCCGATCATTCTGACCGAGGGATTTGGCGAGCAGCAGATGTCAGAAATCGTGTACAATCTGCTGCGCGATAACGTAGGACGGCCTGCACTCATCGATGCCACCGAACCGGTGCGCTGGACGTCGAGCCGCCCAGAAATTATCATTCCGCTGCCGAGTGGCGGACAGTTGCCGCCCGTACCGGAAATGGATCAACCCCTGGTCGAGGGCAGCATAGTGCGCTTGACGCGTGCGCCCTACACCGGGATGACGGGCCGTGTGCGGCAGCTACCGGACAGCCCGCGCGCGGTGGAGAATGGGTTACGCCTGGCCGGAGCCGAAGTGCAGCTTTCATCCGGGCGTACTGTGTTTGTGCCGCTGGCTAACCTTGAGCTTCTGGGCCGTGCGGCTGACGCGCCAGGCACAGGCGGCACCTAAGCGCCTTTGCCCCCACACGGAGGAAAATCAACTTAATGAGTAGAGACGACTTCGACCTGGACGATTTCGGCGAGTTTGAAGAGCCTTCTTTTCCAGAGGAAGAAGAGTTTTTACCGCCCGAACAGGTGCCGCCAGAGCGTCCGCAGCGCAATGTGGTCTTTTTGATCATCGCAGTGCTGCTCATTATCGTGTTCCTGGTGGGTCTGGCCCTGACAGCCAAAGTGATCATTGATAATGACGCGGAGATGAAGACGCGCCAGGCCATTATTGATCAAGTTTTTATGACCAATACGGCAGTCCAGATCGCTCTGGAAGGCACGCAGACGGCTAAAGCCTGGACGCCCACGCCTTCCTCAACGCCCACCCCGACGGACACGCCCACGCCGACTCCCACCGAGACCCCCACCGAAACGCCGACGTTCACGCCCTCACCCGCCGTCAACGTGGGTGCAACGCAAACAGTTCTGGCAGAGACGGCGTTGGCACAGCCCGGCCCACTGCAAACGGCATTGGCGCAGGTGGCCGCCGCGCAAACGGCATTGGCGCAGCCCGGCCCGGTGCAGACGGTGGTCGTTTACCAGACTGTTGTCTCCGTCGTAACGCAGCCTCCGGTCACGCTGCCTGGCCCGACGCCCCTGCCGCTAGGTGACCTGCAAACTGCGGTAGCCGGGACTCTGGTGGCGGAGCTTGGCCCGACGCAAACCGCCGCTGCGGATCGGGTGAACGCGGCAGAGACGGCCATCGCCCAGAGCGGCCCGACCCTGACCGCTGCCGTCCAGACGGCTGTCGGGCAGCCCGAAGCGACCCAGACGGCCATCGCCGCTACCGTCGTGGCCCAGGTCGCGCCCATGCAGACGGCCCTGGCAGCCATCCCGCCCACTCAACCGGGGGCCGTTGAAACATCGGTGGCCGGGACGGTGGCCGCCCAGGTTGGCCCCACGCAAACCCTGCTGGCGCAGACACCCCTCGCGCCGGAGGTCGGGGGGACGCTGACCGCAGTTGCTCTGCAAATCGGCCCGACGCAAACCGCACTGGCCGGGCAGGTCGTGGCGGCGCAGACGGCCATCGCGCAGGTGGCCCAGGCCCAGACAGCCATCGCCCAGCCAGGGCCAATCCAGACCGCCGTCATCCAGATTACCCGTACATCCGCGCCGCCAGAGCAAACGTTGATCGCAGGCGGTATCGCCGCGCAAACCGCCGTCGCGCAGGGCGGGCCAGTCCAGACCGTGATCGCGGAGACGCCGGGCGCAGCCGGGCCAGCCCAGCAGACAGCTATTGCGCAGGCCATCATCGCGCAGACGGCACTGGCCGGGCCGACCAATACGCCTGCGCCCGTCAGCACCTTGAGCGAAGAGGACTTGACGGCAACAGTCTCCGCAATGGAAACGGCGAATGCCCTGGCGACGCAAGCCTTTGAGAGCGGCACACCTCTGGCCGTGACGGCCACACCGGCGGCGGGCACGCTGCCTGCCGTCAGCGTGACGCCGGGTACGCCGGGGCCAACGGCGACGAAGCGGCTGCCGCAGGGTGGCTTCTTCGACGATGTTGCAGCCGGGCGGGCCAGCCCGAACAGCTTGGCCGTCGTGGGCTTCGCGGCGCTGGTGCTGGTCGGGATCATCGTGGCGGCCCGCCGCCTGCGCAGAGCATAAGGTAAGATTTACCCTCACCCTGGCCCCCTCTCCGCTTCGCAGAGAGGGGGAATCAGCCCTGGGAGCATGAATCGATCAACGCTCCTGGCCGATTGGAGAGGGCCAGCGGGTGCGGTATACTGTTTGTAGTCGCCTGAGTCAGCCTTAAGAACTATGACTCGACTTCCCATTTCCTACAGACCCGACGATGCCGCTCTGCTGATTCAAACGGCGGCGGAGGGCAACTGTGCCGCTATCGTGGGTCTGAGCAACTTTGGAAAATCAACCCTGCTGCGCGGGCTATCCAGCGAACCCTACCGCCTCCGCTACAAGGAAATCTCCGGGCGCGAGGCGTTGTTTGTCTACGTCGACTGCAACCGGATGCTCGAGCTGACCATTCAGGGCCTTTACGAAGTTATCCTGCGTGCTATCCTGGAAGTGCTGCCGCCGGATACACACGAGGTACGCGGGCGGATCGAAAGCCTGTACCATCGCATCGTGGAGCCGGAAAGCACCTTCGGCGTGCCGCTGGCTTTTAGCGACGCTGTCGTCGAATTGATGACGCATACCCCCTACGACATGGTGCTGCTGCTGGACGAATTCGACGACGTATTGCACGGCCTGGAACCCCGACTGTTCCTCAATATGCGGGCGCTCAAGGATCGCTACAACGAGCGACTGGTGTACATTGTGGCGACGATCCAGCGTATGATGAACATCCGCGAGAGCGATCACCTGGCCGAATTCGGCGAATTGTTTGCAGCCAACGAAATCTTTCTCATGCCGTTGAAACCCGAACAGACGGTGCAACTGGCCGCCGATCTGTTCAGCGAGGCACACGACAAACTGGACGATGCCGAACGGGATTACATTTTGGAGATGGCGGGCGGGCATCCGGGCCTGACACAGGCTGTTGCCCAGACGCTTCTGCACGTCGAGTCCGGCGCGCCTGTGCCCTACCAGCAGCAGGCCCTGCTGCTGGCCGAGCAGGTGCTTGAGAATAATCGCCAGGTACGCAACGAAGTGAGCAAGTTGTGGAGCCAGATTTCGGAGGAAGAGCGTGAGGCGCTGATCCAGATTGTGAGCCAGGGGCCGGATGGCGTGCCGCTGGAGATGCGCCGCCAGTTGGTGCAGCGTGGCATTCTGCTGGATGAAAACAGTTCACGGCTGTTTGCGCGGCTCTTCACACGCTACGTGCAACGGCAAGGTCTGGCACGACAGGGGATGCCAAGTGGTATCTACCTGGATACCGATGCGGGCGAGGTGTGGGTCAATGGGGTGCGCGCACAGACCCTGACCGACCTGGAATATCGGCTGTTGTTGCTGCTGTATGGCCGCATGGAGAAGATTTGCGACAAGTACCAGATTGTTGAGGCAGTGTGGGGCCAGGAGTACATCGACGAGGTGGACGACGCCCGGATCGAGAAGCTGGTCAGCCGCCTGCGCGCCAAACTGGAACCCGACCCTGCCGACCCACACTTCCTCGTGACGGTGCGTGGCCGGGGCTACAAACTTACCAACGGTGGCCCCAGCGAAGACGACGAACGGTGAGCGGCGGAAAAATAAAGGTAGTATTGAGGTGATTAGCCATTTGCGCCCTTTGTGAAGATCGTCTTAACTTTCTGTGATAATTTCATGAAATCGCACAATGTCGTCTCCCGCGAAAACGATTTCCCTGCTATAATTGCACAATAGAACATGGTACAAGATTTACGAAAAGTACCTTTGAGGACATTTGCGTTAAGAGGAGCAACCCATCACATGGATATGGTCAGCCGTCGCCTTCGTGGTATCGTCCGTGACTTCGATAAAAGCCGGGGTTATGGTACAATCGAAGGGGAGAATGGTGAGTCCGTCTTCGTCCGCTACTCGGCCATTGTCGGGCCTGGCTTGCGGACACTGCGCACGGGCGACCACGTATCGTTTGACATCGAGCAGAGCCATCGTGGGCTGAGTGCAGTCCGCGTCACGCGCGACTAAAACACAGTCTCCCCAATACCCTTTGTTTGACTGGCCCGCATCGGCACTGCCATTGCGGGCTTTTTGCGTTATTGTAGTGAGCACAACCTTCAGCAACCAAAGCAGGCCGCCGCGCCTGTTTGTGAGCCGTACCTTTCCATTCGGAGAATATCCTTATGACCAACACGCCCTTGCAGATTATCCCCCTGGGCGGTCTGGGGGAGATCGGCAAAAACATGATGGCGTTCATCTACGGGTCAGATGCCATCGTGATCGACACCGGGATCATGTTCCCTGCTAACGACATGCTAGGGATCGACTACATCATCCCGGATTTCAATTACCTGGTGGAGCGCACCGATCTTCAGGTGCGCGGCATCATCGTGACGCACGGCCACGAAGACCACACCGGCGCGATCCAGCATGTGGCGGCCAAAATCTCCGCGCCCATCTATGCCACGCCGCTGACGCGCGGCCTGCTCGAACTCAAACTCAAGCAGGCCCGACTGCTCGATCAGATCGAGATGGTCACGTTCAGGGCCGGCGATACGCTCGATCTGGGACCGTTCTGCGTCGAAACCTTCCACGTCTGCCACAGCATCCCCGACGGCGTCGGTCTGGGGATCAATACGCCGGTGGGTCTGGTCGTGCATACGGGAGATTTTAAGTTCGACCATACGCCGGTAGACAACTGGCCCACCGACTTCGCCAGGCTGGCGCAGTTCTCGTCGCGCGGGGTGCTGGCTTTGCTTTCCGACAGCACCAACGCGGATCGGCCCGGCTGGACACCTTCCGAAGCGGTGATCGACGAGGCGTTTGACCGTGTGTTCCGCGACGCGCCGGGCCGGATCATCGTCGCCACCTTTGCCTCGCTCATCTCGCGCATCCAGCAGGTGGCACGCGCTGCCGAACGCTACAACCGCAAAATGGCCGTCGCCGGGCACACCATGACTGAAAACATCCGCATGGCGATCTCGCTGGGCTATTTGCAGCTTTCGCCCGAATTGATGATCAGCGTGGAGGAGGCCAATCGCCGCGATCCGCGTGAAGTGGTGATCATGGCGACGGGCACGCAAGGCGAGCCATCGGCTGTGCTGGGACGGCTGGCGATGGGCCGCCATCACCAGCTTGCCATCGAGAAAGGCGACACGGTGATCATGTCCTCCCATCCCATCCCCGGCAACGAGGAGATGGTGCACCGCATCATTAACCGCCTGTTCCAGCGCGGCGCGGAGGTCATCTACGATCCCATTGCGCCAGTGCACGTCTCCGGGCACGCCAGCCAGGAGGAACAAAAGCTGATGATCAGTCTGGTGCGGCCCAGGTACTTCATCCCGATTCACGGCGAACTGCGCCATCTGAAACAGCACGCGGCGCTGGCGGAGGAAGTGGGCGTGCCGCGAGAGAATATCGCGGTGGTCGAGAACGGCACGATCCTGTCCTTTGACGAGAACGGCACACTGACCGTTGGCGAGCGCGTGCCGGGCGGCTACGTGTTCGTGGACGGCTCCGGCGTGGGCGACGTTGGCCCGGCGGTCATGCGCGACCGCGAGACGCTGGCCCGTGACGGCATTGTGATCGTCAATACGCGGATCAAACGGGAAACCAGGGAAGTCATCGGCGAACCGGAGATCGTGTCACGGGGTTTTGTTTTCTTGCGTGATGCGGAAGACCTGATGGAAAACGCCCGCCAGACCATCCGGCGAACCATCAGCCAGAACCCGATGGCCAATGGCAGCACGCAGGAGATGATCCAGGAGGCGCTCGCAAAAATGTTCTATAATGAGACCAAGCGCCGCCCAATGATCTTCGCCTTTGTGAACGAGATCTAACAAGCGAGAGAACCTCATGAAACGTATTGTCGTGACCGGTATGGGAACGGTCAACCCGCTCGGACATACTGTTGAGGAAACGTGGGCCAAAATCAAGGCGGGCGTGTCCGGGATCGGGCCGATCACCCGTTATGACCCGGCACTGACGGATACCAAGATCGCGGGGGAGATCAAAGATTTCAACCCGGCGGCGCGGCTCGGCCACAAGGAAGCGCGCCGCATGGATCGCTTCGCGCAGATTGTGGTCGTCTCGGCGCTGGACGCAATGGCGCAGTCCGGCTACGAGGTGACGCCCGACAACACCTACGACACGGGCATCTTGATCAGCGCGGGCTTCGGCGGCACAGAAACCCTGACCGAAAGTTTCGAGACGTTGTTCAAACAGGGGGCGGGCCGCATCCGCCCGACGGCTTTCCCCGCCGTGTTGAGCAATATGGCGGCGGCCATGCCCGCTATGTTCCTGGGGATCAAGGGAGTGACGTTCAGCCTGTCAGCGGCCTGCGCCACCAGCGCCGTCTCAATTGGCGAGGGCGCGGAGGTGATCCGGCGCGGCGACGCCAACGTGGTGCTGGTCGGCGGCAGCGAGGCGGGCATCATGCCCATTGCCGTCGGCGGCCTGAACGCGATGCGGGCCATTTCGACGCGCAACGATGCGCCGCAGGCTGCCAGCCGCCCCTTCGACATGACCCGTGACGGCTTTGTGCCCAGCGAGGGGGCGGCGGTGCTGGTGCTGGAAAGCCTGGAACACGCTCAGGCGCGCGGCGCCAAGATTCTGGCCGAACTGATCGGCTACTCCGCTACCTGCGACGCCACGCACGTCACCGCGCCCGATTCGGACGGGGCAGCGGTGGGACAGGCCATGCGGCGGGCGCTCGCCAAAGCCGGGCTGACCGCCAACGACATCGACTACATCAACGCGCACGGCACGAGCACCAAGCTCAACGATGCGATGGAGACGAAAGCCATCAAGCAGGTCTTCGGCGAGCAGGCGTATAACATCCCGATCAGTTCCACCAAGTCGATGACCGGGCACGCCATGAGCGCGTCGGGCGCGCTGGAAGCGATCTTCTGCGTCATGGCGATGAACGAGGGCATCATGCCGCCCACGATCAACCTGGAACACCCCGACCCGGAGTGCGACCTGGATTACATACCGCACACGGCGCGCAAGAAAGAACTGCGCTACGTCATGTCCAACTCGTTTGGCTTCGGCGGGCAGAACGCGGTGCTGGTGCTCAAGAGGTGGGAGAACGGAGCGAAATAGGTTTCTCACTTACGGGAATGACGGTTGAACCAACCCCGGACTTGGCGCGAAAGAACGGGGAAAAAGTGAGACATTGTTGCTCCGTTGCCAGCACAGGTAGAGAACGAGAGACGGTCAGACCATAGCGCCGGGCATCGCGGTGCAGGCCGCTCAAGAAGCGCACATCATTGCCCGGCCCACGACCACTGCACCACGCCAGAATAACCTGCAATTGTATGCCCACCGCATAAGCACCCGTGACAGGGCAGCCTAAGAAGCGGTCTGACCACTAGCGTGTTAAAAGCGCGGGTAGGAATCCACCGACAAAGGCATCTCCGAGACCAATCGTGGTGGCAACAGGCGGTTCAACATGCGCCACTGGCACACAGCATATGCTGTTGCTTGACAGCTTGTTCAGATTGTCTGCGAACCTTGCATCTTCCTGGCTCGGAGCAAGCTGTTCGACGGCCTTGTAATGCTCTATTGTGAAATCATCTCCGTAGCAGAAGCGTGTCGTTGCCATCGTCACAGCAGCCTTGAGCGCCTCTGAGAATCTTGGCGCTTCTTCGCCATAGGCAAGCGCCCAATGCTTCGTATGTACAACAATGACAGGTACAGGGAAAAGCTTTTGAAGTTCTACCAACGCTTCTTTGACCTGAAAGACATCTAGCAAGTTGAGCTTCGTATCGAGATGATCTTGAAGTTCGTCTTCATTGAGACTGAGGATGGTCATTCTTTTGGCTAAGGTGTGGTAGACAAAGTGGCTGAATTTTGGCTCATAATAACCGGCATCCTCGCAAAATACGACAGCGTCCTCCGGTAATTTCTCCATCATTCTCAAGACAGACGCCAATCTGTCGGCAAGAAGGGCCTGGCTCTGCATAGCATTGAAGCCTGAAACCAGCAACACCTTTGCATCTGTGATCAGATCAGAAAAGTCTTCATTCAGTCTCATCAGGATGTTGTCAGTATCGCTGTGGTAGATTAGGCGATTCGCCTGGCGCGCACTGATGTCAATGTCGCTGGCTTTTATGCGCGTGTCTTTCCCAAATTGTACGATCAGGTGTGGATACGAGCTGTCCTGTGTATTGCTGCAAACATAAGGGCTATCGTGCGGAATCAGCCTGCGCACATGGTCATTGACGGTGACGAGATGAAGTGCAGACCTGTAGCCGAGTTTCCGCATTGCGATTGCGGCGCGTACACTGGTTCCACCCAGCGTGATTTTTTTGGCGCACCTCTGCGAAAACTGCTCAATAACATCCGACGAGGACACGAATCGCTCGCCTCCGCTGGCGACCTGCAAGAACCCCAGGATCGAGATAATCAGATCGCGTTCGCAAGCAATCGCTCCGTTCACATCTAACTCGTGATTGCGGATGTCATACTGGCGGATAAGGTCTTCAATGACCCTGGAGTTCCATACAATCTCATAATCGATATTATTGCCAAACCCTAGAGCAATTTTCTCCTTCATGACTCAATTCTTCACTCGTCCGTTTGTCTGGATGAAACTGGTGGTTTTGAACTGGCTTCACCCAGACAGACCGCACACTGCTTCGAACGCTGTTTTGAGAGATCAGGTTGAGCTGGCGCGTTGAGCTATGCGCTGCACTTATAGAGCGCAGCTTTGCCCGTCGCGTTGAAAAGGTCAATCTTCTGGCGAGCGACCTTCTTCATGGCATCAATACAGGGGGGGTAAATCATCAGAGGCTCATACAGCCCATTGTCGGACAGAACTTCCCGGCACTTCTGATAGAAGGCATTCTTGATGTCACTGGAGATGTTGATCTTATTGACGCCGAGCTTGACAGCCATAGCGATTTCTTCGTCGGGATTGCCAGAGCCGCCATGCAGAACGAGCGGAATATCGACTCTGGAGGTGATCTCCTTCAGCAGATCCAGGCGCAACTTGGGCTTGCGGTCTTTCGGATACAGGCCATGTGCTGTACCGATTGCAGCGGCCAGGGTGTCCACGCCTGTGGAGCGAACGTAAGTTTCGACATCGTCGGGGTTTACATAGATAACCTCTTCGGTGCCGGCCTCGGCCTGAGGGCTAGTTGTGCCAATCGTGCCTAACTCGCCTTCCACCGAAACATTGACAGCGTGAGCCAGTTCCACGACCTGTTTGCTGATGGCGATGTTTTGCTCAAGAGGCAGCGTAGAAGCATCGATCATCACTGAGGTGAACCCGCATTGGATGGCTTGCAGGATCTGCTGTATCGTTGAACCGTGATCCAGATGGAGGCAGACAGGAAGACTGCTTCTGTTCGCCTCTTCGATGGCTGCCTTGATGAAGGCGGGCCGGACGAACGCCAGCTCATCGGGGTGAATTGCAAAGATCACCGGGGAATTCGCCTCTTCGGAGGCTTCAATCACGCCGCGCAGCAGCATACTGTTGCTCATGTTAAATGCCGGCACAGCGAAATGATTTGCATGGGCAACGGCCAGCAAATCCCTCATGTTCATCAACATCGTTGAGTTCTCCATTCTATAGGCTTATTGTCGAGCTTCGTAGTAAGGCACTTGATAAAGGGATTTTGTGGATTTGGAATTCCCTAGCCCTTAATTGACCCTGCGGCCATGCCGGCGATAAAGTAACGCTGAAAGATCAGGAAAAGCAGCAAGACTGGAAGAGAACCCAGTACACTCATCGCCATCATCTGATTCCATTCAAAGGAATGTTGCCCCATCAGCAACTGGATGCCAATCGGCACCGTTCGCATATCATTCGTCTTCGTCAGGGTGAGCGCGAATAAGAATTCGTTCCACGCCAGCATGAATGTGTAAACACCTACGGAGATAATGCCAGGCAAAGAAATGGGGACGAGCACCCGCCAAAGTATGGTAAGGCTGCTTCCACCGTCAATCATGACGGCTTCGTCCAGTTCTCGCGGCAGGGTATTGAAGTACCCCGTCATCATGATGATAGCGTAAGGCAGCGTAAAAACCATGTAGGTGAAGATCAACGCCCAGTACGAATTGTAGAGTCCGAGCGCGACGATCAGCCCGAAGTAAGGGATCATCAGCGTAATGGGTGGCACCGACTGCACGCCGATGATGATTAGATTCAAGATATTCTTAAACCGGAAACTGTATCTGCTAAAGCTGTATCCCGCCAGTATTCCAACAACCAACGTGAAGATGGTAACCAGCGACGAGACCAGATAACTGTTGAAAAAGAAGCGCAGTTGTTCCGGGTTGGTGAGGACAGCGTTGTAGGACGCCAACGAGAATGATTCGTCGATCAGCCGGGGGGGGTAGGCAAAGATCTCCGTGTTCGATTTGAAGGAACAGGTAAACATCCAGACTACCGGAAGTCCGGCAAAGAGAGCGCCAAGCACCAGCCCGATAATCGTCAGCCCTTTGACAAACCCGTTCTTGGGGGACTGTGCAATCGCCTTATTCATTGGCTAACCTCTGATTGCGCACATAGAACACAGCCACAAAGGTTGATATCGCCAGAATAATCACGGCGGTTGTCGATGCCTGTGAGAACTCGTAGGAACCGAAAGCCAGTTTGTAGGTAAACGTACTCAGCATTTCTGTGGCACGGACCGGCCCTCCACCCGTCGTCATCCAGATCAAGGTGAATTGCTGCGTCGTCCAGATGAAGTCAAGCATCACCAAACTGATGATGATTGGCTTTAGCTGAGGCAACGTGATGAACCGGAACAGTTGAACATTATTGGCGCCATCAATCTTGCCTGCCTCATAGAGATCGTGGGGTATGCCCTGTAGACCTGCCAGGTAACTGACCATGTAGAAGGGATAGCCTGCCCATATATTTATGAAGATCACGGCGGGCAGAGCCAACTGCCGCGAGCTTAACCATTCGAGTCCTTTGCCCGGCAGGCCCAGCACCACCCACAGGTAGTTGACCACCCCGTTCGGGTTGAGAAGCAGCCGCCACAGGATTGCGATAATCGACGCGGTGAATACCCAGGGCAAGATGTAGATAACCCGGAACAAGGCCCTCGGAACGATGCCGATGAGCCGGGTATTCAACAGCAGGGCGAAGGACAAGCCCAGGATGAGATGAGCCACAACGCTTGCGCCCGAAAAGACGAAGGTATTGCCCAGGGCCTCACGGAAATGGCTATCGGAGAGAATCGTTATATAGTTACTCAGTCCGACAAAAGAGGGCGGCTTCTTCGTGATAATGACATTATCCACCAGGGAATAAAGGAAGACCGTGATTACCGGAATGAGTGACAGCACAATCAGCAAGAGCAGTGTTGGCGACAAATAGGCATAGGGGATAAGTTTTCTCGTCAGGTTCCACCAGGTAGAGTTTCTCACCCCTACGGAGTCACGTGAGATGCGTATACTCTCCATAGAATTCTGCGCAAAGGGGAGACCGATGCTTTAGCTCGGTGGGGAATGTGCGCCTGTCTCCTTTCTGGGTTATACTCATCACGAGTTTGCCCTCATGGGCACGGTCACGACGCTCTTGACCAACTTCCAGTTCCCGGCGGTGTGAGGCAGTCTCACCCGTCAGACTTGAAACGCCGTGAAGAGCGTGGGAGCAGTCGGCCTGGACTGGGCCGTCAGGCGTTAACGTAGAGCACTGGCTCCTGCGTCGCCTGAGAAGCCCCCCAGCTTGATCCGGGGGAGTAGTCACTATCGGGCTCTCTAGCTCTTCTCGGTCGAGGCTGCAAGGCGCATGTGCCTTGCAGCCTCTCCGCTTCAATGAGGGTTACTCGCCAGGTGCTGGACGGCTTACTTGAAGTGCTTCATCCAGGCGTCCTGTGCGGTGGAGAGCAGCTCATCGACCTTGATGTCGCCACTCAAGTAAGACTGGAACGGTTCTTCGAACTCGCGCATCAGTTGCTCTGCTACCGGGAGACCGGTGAACTCATTTGCCAGATAGCCGTTCTTGAAAACGTCGAAGGCAGCGGCAAACAGCTTATCGGTCTTCACAAAGTCAGGTGTCGCCTTGACATTGCCGGGGAAAGCATTCGCAATCGACGACAGGCGGGAGTTAACGTCTGCACTCATCAGAAACGCGATCAGCTTCCAGGCTTCGGCCTGATGCTTGCTGTTTTGGGCGACCCCGATGCCCCATGAGGCATACGGCAAACCACGTTTGCCGGTGTAGTCATCAACCGCCGGCAGCGCCGTGATGGCGAAGTTCAGATTCGGGTTTCTTTTGCGGATCAGGTTGATATGCGCCAGGCTGTCGATCATCATGCCCACACGACCGTTGACGAACTCTTCGACTTTGTCCGGCTCCTTCATCGTGAAGGCCCCTTTGGCAATGACACCCGCATCGTACAGGCTCTTAATGTATTCCATGGCGCTGATGACGTCTTTATTGCCGACGAGGTTGGGCTTGCCGTCCTTCAGCATACTGCCGCCGCTGGCCCAGACCCATGACATGACATCGTTCTGAATACCGTTGGGCAGTTCCGTCGATAGGGGCAGCACCCAGCCATAGACGTTTTTGTCGGGATTTGTCAACTTCTTGGCCGCAGCGGCGAATTCTGAGCGGGTGCTGGGCAGTTTGTCGATGCCCGCCGCTTTGAGCAGGTCGAGGTTGACAAACACAGGATAGACAAAGTTCACAACCGGGATCATGTAAGTTGATCCATTCAGTTGGATCTGGGCTGCCAGTTCGCTCGGATCATATTTGGCATCGCTCATCAGCTTGGAAAGGTCGGCAATCGCCCCCTGCTTTACGAAGTCGTTCACCCACGCGCCATCCAGGCCGACGACATCTGACATTGTGCCTGTGGCTGCGCCAGCGACGATCTGATCGCGGGTCGTGGAATAGGGGCCGCTGATCAGTTTGACCTTGATTCCCGGATTCTGGGCTTCAAATTCGTCCATCAACGCCCGGAATTTTCCTGCCGGAAGTTCCGGTTCCCACCATTGCGAGAACTCCAGGGTAACGGCGTTGGACTGTGCCCTCAGGCTGCCGTGCGCCATGAGTATCGTGGCCGCCAGTAGTAACAGGGTAACGAGTTTTTTGTTCATGTTCATTCTCCTCTGACTAGGTTCAATGCCTGCCCTAACATCTCGTGGGATGCCTAAATATATGAGTTGTGCAGGACAGTCGGTCCAGGGTGGTAACGCCCTTTCTGATGTCTTGTCTTCTCAAATGCACCTCCTTCCTGTTCTTCACAATCAGTACTTGCGATGCTCGGTTGCCCTGACTGTCTTGGACACGGCCTGCATCATTTCGTCGGCCCGTACAATACAGATGCCCACGTAAACAGCTTCCGTCAGGGCTAACATGGCGAGGTTGGAGTCCACTCGTTCTTCACGGAAATGGCTGACCCGCGTGGCCGTGAAAAGGCACAGATCGCCATAGCGAGTCAGCGGCGCGTCGGAGTGATTCGTTATGCAAATCGTGCGTGCGTTGCGCTGTTTTGCCAGCTCCAGCGCATGCACGGTGTCCTTTGAACTTCCGGTATGGGAGATGCCCACTGCCACGTCTTCAGAAGTCGCCAGGGAGGCATACATTTCCTGCATGGTCGGGTCAATCGAAAAACGGCTCGATAGCCCGATTTTCGTCAGGCGGAAATCGAGATCCATTGCTATCGGGATTGAGTTCCCGGAAGCAAATAAGACAATCTGGCGGGCATTGCATATGGCCTGAATGGCGGACTCGAGGACTGCCATGTCCAAAATACGGATCGTGTCCTCCAACGAGCGCAGGCCCACCGTCATCGCTTTTTGCACAGCAGTGGCCGGTGTGTCATCCGGCTTCAGGTCTTCATGGACGATCTGCATGGGAGAGACGATATCTTCAGCCAGGCGAATCTTGAGCGCGTGAAAGCCGGAGTACCCCAGCGACTGTGCAAACCGGACAATGCTTGCTTCGCTCACGCCCGCGCGCGCGCTCAACTCGGTAACTGTTAGATCAATCGTCTCTCTAGGGAAATTGAGGATGAACGTAGCGACCTTCTGCGTCGTCCCCTTCAATTTTGGCAACGCATCTGAAATGATTGATAGCGTGCCACGTTCGCTGTTGTTAGGATTACTCATAACATCATCAAGATCATGAAAATTGTTTTCATAATTGTGCTCCCAATGAAAGTTTTTGTCAAGCCCCTGATGTCGTTCCTGGATTCAAGGCTGGGCCGTCATTTGAGCCACGTTGCGGAGCCACTCCAGCGAGAATCGCCCCAGACGGCAGGACGCAAGGCAGGCATTCGGTTAAGAGCCGACCCGGAGCAGTACATTTCTGCCCGGTCAAATGCTGCTTAACCGGCCACATATGGGGTAATGGCACGCACGCGTTGTGCAGTCAGCCTGTAAATTTCAGCTAATTCGGTGAAAACGACAGAACACGTTGTAGTTCGGCTATTCTGTCGGCAGAGGCTGCCAGGCGCAGTCTGTCCGCAGCACATACAAAATCGCATTGAGGACGTCCGTAAATCTAGCCGCCTCGGACGCCCTGCCCCCAGCATTTATTGATGCTCAATCCCTCGGTAGTTGCCCGTTGTTGAGCCGTCAGGTCACCTGGATAGACCGCATTTTTGTGCCAGACTTATTCTGACCGCTGTTGGTTCAGCAGTTGCTGGTTACTCAAGTTTTCCGGTTTTACCGTCCAGGAGCCTTGCCCATTTTTCAAACGCGCTCTAGCGTTCCGGCTCCCTTTTCCATCGTGCGGAGAAGGATTGGAGGCGAGGCCAGCGCTTCCTCGCAGGCAGCCTGTGAATCGCGGCGGTAATGGCAAGGGACAGCGCCAGGATCAGGAAGGCCAGTGGTGCGATTGCACCCACGTAGCAGGCTCCTTGCAGCCACCGTCGGGTACGTATAACGGGATGGGGTCTGATCCTGGTGCGACGCCGCTCCAGGCGCAGCGCCTCGGCGTAATAGACTTCAAGCTGTTGCATGATCGCCAGCCAGGGTCGATCTTCAGCAGCCTGCCGCGCTTCTCGGCTCATGCACTCGCGTAGTACCGGGTCGTCGCGCAGCCGGCGCACTCGTTCCGCGAAGGCCGCAGCATCATCGACAGGGCAGATGTAACCGTTGCGCCCGTCCGTGACCAGCGTTTGCGGCCCGCCCCGATCTGTCACGATCACAGGTAGGCCGGAGGCCATCGCTTCCAGCACCACCTGACCGAACGTTTCTTCTGGCCCCGGAAAGACAAAGGCATCGGCAGCGGCAAAGGCATTTGCCAGGTCATCGCCAACAAGATAACCGGTGAAGTGGGCATCACTATCGCCCAGCGCACGCCGGATTTCCGGTAGATGCTCCCCCCCGCCGACCAGCGTCAGTGCGACCCCCGGTTCGCGCGCCAGATCGCGCAGCGTTTCCAGGTGCTTTTCCTTCGCCATACGGCCCACGTAGAGCACCAGCAGGCGTTGCCTATCTCGGCCCGCCAGTAGCCGCTGTCGCCACTCGTCGCTGCGCCGTGATGGAGTAAAGCGTTCAGAGTCCACGCCACGCTCCCAGAGCCGCACCCGCCGGAAGCCCCAGGCGCGCAGTTCGGCCACTGTCGCCCGTGAAGGGGCCAGTGTCAGGTGGCAGCCATTGTGCAGATAGCGCAGCAAGCCGATCACGGCGGTGCACAACAGGCCGAAACCATAGCTGCGCGTGTAGGCTGGAAGGTCAGTCTGGTAATTGGCGATGACAGGCACGTTGAACAGGCTGCCTGCTATCATGCCGATCATGCCCAGGCTGAACGGGCTGAAGAGGTGAATCATGTCGGGCTGGAAGGCATGCAGTCGGGCCAGCACCAGCGGCCAGGGCGGCGGAACGCGCGTCTCAGGGTAGAAGGGCAACCACAACGATGGCACACCGTAAATAGGCGTTCGGCTGACCCGAGCGGGGGCCGGGGCCGGCGCAAACACGATCAGATCCCTGCCCGTGCTTTCCAGATATTTGATGGTCAGGAGCGCTGTCCTCGAAACGCCATCGACTTTGGGTAGAAAGGCTTCTGTGAAAATGGCGACGCGCTTTACGTCCCTCGTAATCTGGTCAGGCGATAGAGTAGCCGCACTGATCGACTCGGAGGCCAGAATAGTCTCAAGCTGCGTCTGTTCCACAGGTCAAAACCTTTCCTTCCCATCGAAAAGCCTTGATGGGCATCAGACGGCAGTTGCGACTACATTGTTTATAGACAGTTACGGATTCGCTCTGCCATCTCCACGGTTCTGCGATCCGGCGTCACGTTCAAAGAACGCTTCAACTCGTTGGTCAGCCGCTCGTAGACTTCCATCGCCCGTTCACACTGCCCCAGATCGGCAAACAGCGACATAATACCACGCGCCAGGTCTTCCCGATGTGGCTGATTGGCCGCCGCCCGTAGGTATAACCCCAGAGCTTCCTCCGGTTTGTTTTGCCGCTGGCGCAGCCGCGCCAGGCTGGACAGCGCCTCGGTATAGGTCAGGCCCAGTTCTTCACGCCGGGTCTTCGCCCAGTCCATGTCAAGGGTGCCGAGGAATACCCCCTGGTAGAGATCAATGGCTTGTTGGAGCAGTTGGCTGGCCGTGTCATCGTCGGCAACGACGCTGTTTTGGACGTGTTCGGCAAATTTCACCACATCATAGTGTAGATCGACTTCCGGCGAAAGGCGATAGAAGCCTGACCAGTAAACTGTCAAGTCAAAGCCTAGAATCTCGCTGATCTTGCGCTTGGTGACGTGGAATACGTTGGTTGCTTCGCGCACAGACAGATTCGGCCAGAAAGTCTGAAATATCTCGTCGCGCGTCACCATGCCGCGATCAATGAAATAATAGAACAGTGATCTGGGCAGCGTTCCATCCCATCGATCAATGGGCTGTCCATTGATGAGGGCCTGTCCTGGCCCCAGTCCGTAGACTTCGAGCAGCACCCGATCCGCTGGCTGATTCAGGTAATCCAGCAACATCCGATCTGGGTCAACAGGATACAGGCGCATCAGATCGTGCAGCGAGGTGTCACGCGCTAACGACAGTGGCAGCCGCCGCCCGCCGATGACGATCTGCGAGTTAGCGGGCAAGCCTCGTGCTATTGCGCCGATCCAATTCTCCACGGGCGAGTCCACCCGGTCAACCGCGTCAAAGACCAGTACCAGTTTGCCCACCGTTTTGAGCACTTTCAGAGCGGACTGCGCCGCTTTTTCAGGCGTGAAGCGAGCTTCGAAGGCCGGCAATGGGTGTCCGGTTTGTTCGTTGAGCGCTGTGGACAGCAGATTCCAGGCGGTTTGCAGGCTTGTCGCTGCCTGATCAAAACTGACGAAGACAGGAACCCTATCGGACTGGCGTAAAGCAGAGGCCAACAGAACATGCTGGTTGGTATAGCCAGGATGCAAAATCAGCAATGGTCGGTCTGTAGGTAAGTGGTTGCTGATACTATATCTGGTAGCCATTTCGGTATTGTCTTCACTCCCTACTCAGTTCACAAGAACGCAGATAAAAGCCGTGCGATAGATTCAGTTGTAACGCACGATTTAATCCTGCATTGCAACACTTGCCTACTTCTAATATCACCAGTGTATTGAAAGTCACACCGGAATGAATAGGCCCACAGCCTTCCATCATACAGTGCACAACGTTTGTCCTGTTAATGTATCGCAACTCTCGAAATCGTCAATCTTTTCACAATAGAAGTCGCCTCTGTATCAAAACTGATTAACATAACAATAAGGTAAGCATTCACGTGCAGCGTGGCCTAAATGGAAACCCGAACCATTCAAACGCGATGGGCCGCCAGGTCGTTTATGGGTGGGCAACCTGGTTCTTGCTCAGGAGAGTGTCCAGCACCCCCCTATCGTCAAAAGCGGTACGATAGCGAGCAACGAACTCCTGTGGAGTAAAACGATGGTTCTGAGTGCCTACATTCTCCAGGACGTAAGCGGCGCATAGTGCAGCACAGCGACCCGTCACGTCCCAGGGCCAGTTCATCGCCAGGCCGCACAGGATCCCGGCGCGGAAGGCATCGCCCACGCCTGTGGGGTCGGCAATGGCGTGATCAGGAAGCGGAAACACTGGAATCGGGTAACACTGTCCGTCGGCGTAAATCTCCGCACCATGCTTACCTAACGTGACGATCAGAATCTTGGCCTGGCGCAGAACATCCTCACGCGACATGCCCGTCTTGCTTTTGATCATTTCCCATTCGTATTCATTGACGACCAGCGAATGGCAGCGTTCAATGCTGTGGCGGAGGGTTGCTCCATCCAGGCGCGGAACCTGCTGGCTGGGGTCGTACATGAATAGGATGCCACGCTGCTCGCATTCGTCGGCAAGCTGTACCATCGCCGTCGGATCGTTAGGCGAGATTACCACGTAGTCGGGATTGCCAGGGACGGTATCAGCCAGTGTGTAGTCTTTGGCATAGGCCATCGCGCCGCTGTAAAACGAAGAGATCTGGTTGTTGTCCAGGTCAGTATTGGCGAAAAAAGAGGCCGTGTAGACTTTATCAATGACGACCACGCAACTGGTATCGACGCCTGCCGCCTCCAACCAACCCCGGTACTCGGCAAAATCACGGCCCACCGTGCCCATGATCCGGGGACGCTGGCCCAACAGGGCCATGCTGTACGCAATATTGGCTGCGATACCGCCCCAGTGGCGGCTCATATCGTCCACCAGGAAGCTGAGTGTGACTTTGTCCAGGTTTTCCGCCAACAGATGCTCTTTGAACCGTCCGGGGAAACGCATCAAATAGTCGTAGGCGATGGAGCCAGTTATAACGATATCCATCCCAAAGTCCTTAATCTGGTGGAGATTGAGGGTGAACTATACCAGATAACAAAAGTGTCCGCTAATCAAAAATCGTTACGATTCGTGTTAAATAGTGAATTGGAGTCTGAGCACTTGTGCATTGGCTTTCAGGGCATCCAGCACCAGTTGCGGAGGCTCGTCCCGCGGCAGACCAGGCGCAACAGCTGCGTGTTCAATCGCCTCGTAATGGACGACGCTTGAGCGGTTTAAGTCCACCAGCCGATTGTGCAGTCCCAAACGCATGGTCCCCAAGTCCTGATGGGGGTCTTCTCGCTCCTCATTGATCCGAAATCTGGCCTGTATGTGCCGATGGTATTTTTCAGCAGCACAGTCAAACAATCTCGAAGAGCATCGCTTACCCTCCAGGGTTCGGGCTACGCTGCACCGGTGCTGGAAGATTCGGTTGCTTTGGCCGCATTCCAGAGCGTATCCATCTCTTCCAGAGTCAGTTCTTTCAGATCACGCCCGGCATGATCCTCGATGTACTGGAAGCGCCACACAAACTTGCGATTCGTCTCGCGCAGCGCCGCCTCCGGGTCAATCTCGTACCATCGCCCAATATTGACGACTGAGAACAGCACATCGCCCAATTCCCGCCGCCGCTCCTCCGGATCGTCTGTAGCTTCCAGTTCTTTGATTTCCTCGTGCAACTTGGCGGCCACATCCTCAATGCGCTCCCAATCGAAGCCAACCCGCGCCGCCCGCGCCTGATAGCTATACGCTTGTGCCAGCGCCGGAAGCGCCTTCGGCACGCCATCCAGGATCGATTTCCTATCGTCGCCGTTTTGTTTCTGCTCCCGCTTGATCTGATCCCAGTTGGCGACGACTTCCTCCGCCCCACTCACCTTCACGTCGCCCCACACGTGAGGATGGCGCGCGATCATCTTGCTGTTCACGTGTTCGATCACGTCCGCCATGTGGAACTCACCCCCCTCGACGGCGATCTGGCTGTGCAGGACAATCTGCAGCAGCAGATCGCCCAGTTCTTCGCGCAGTGCATCTGGATCGTCGTTGTCCAGCGCTTCCAGTACCTCGTAGGCTTCCTCGATCAGGTATTCACGCAGTGACTGGTGTGTCTGCTTGCGATCCCAGGGACAGCCCTCCGGCGCACGCAGATGTGCAATCGTCTCCTGGAAACGCTCGAAACTGCCCGCGCGCGGCAGCGGAGGAACGTACAGCGAAGTCAGATGGCTGATTTTCGGGCTGTGATCTAGCTCGTGCAGCGCAACGTGTTCCAGTTCTTCCTGTGGCGTCCCGGCCCCATGAATCAGGATCACGGGATGCTCGTCCGGGTACTGGTTGGCGAGCGTCAATTTGACATCCGAGGCGACGGTCCGGCTGTAAACCTGTGCGAGAATGGCGGGCAGATCGGGATTGAGCTGCGGATGGTGCAGCCGGGCCACGTCTACTGCATCCTGCAATTGCAGACCGTCCAAAGCATCCAGACCGAGCGCAGCCAGCGTCGGCTCGATAAAGCTCAGGCCGTCCACTATTGTGACAGGGATATTCTCTTCCTTTGCCAGCCGCAGAATGAGGGTGACGGTCATCTCCCCGACCAGGGGATGGCCGGGCACGGCATACACCACGCCGTCGGGCCGGTGGCCGAGTCTCACGATTTCGGCGGCGATCTGCTGGTACAGGCTGTCGAAGTCGGCGGCTCTGTCGTACCAGTCGTCGAAGTTCCGGTAAGTGTTCGCGGGTAAGGCTTCAATACCCGGATGCCGCGCCGTGCGCAGGTACACCTCCCGGCTCTCGGAGAGCACACGCCAGGCGCGGCGCGTTATCAGTTCAGGATCGCCAGGCCCCAGGCCGACGATGGTGATGCTCATGCGATTCTTTCCTTCACTGTAAGTTTTGGTGCAAAAGAGTTTACCTCAAGTGGACTGGTTAATCTCATCCCTGGCCCCTTTCCGCAAGCAGGGAGGGAGAAGTGAGGGTTCTGCGCAGCACGGTGTAGCGGTTGAGGTCGCCCGATTCGCCATCCGCACGATAGTCGTCGATCACAGAGCACCCAGAGCGGGGCCCGCAGATAGGTCGTCAGCCGCTCCCAGCCCGGCCAGGCTCGCTGCCGCGACTCGTCAAAGTGTCCGGCGGTGGTGGGGTAAAACGCCCGGTTGATCGCATTCAGCCGATCCGCTGTCTATTCACTGCCTTTGAGCCACGCATGCTCTCATTCTGACAAAGCGGAACGCACACTTTGTGCAGGTGGGCCTATTACTGGACTCGGTCTGATCTAGGGCGTGTGTGCTCCGCCCACGTTAGCGGCGCTGACATACTTCTCCGGTTCCTTGTCGAAGCTACGTTTGCAGCCAGCCCCGCAGAAGTAATACAACTGCGTCTCGTACTCGGACATATACTTCGCAGACGCAATGTCCACCGTCATACCACAGACCGGATCAAGCGCTTCACCCGATGGCGCAGGCTGATCCAGGTATTGGTCCGGTTCGGTGGCAAAGCGGGATTTGCAGCTTTCGCTGCAAAAGTAGTAGGTGTGGCCCTGGTGCTCATAGACGTACTCGGCCTCGGCGATGTTGACGGCCATGCCGCAGACAGGATCGACAGCCTGCGTGGGTTCCGACGCGCCAGGCGAGACCGATTCCAGGAGCGCAGCAAGGTCGATCTGCCCTGCGCTGCGACGGTGCTGAACGATCTCCGCGATGATACTCACGGCGATCTCCTCGGCCTGTACTGCCTGGATGTCCAGCCCTGCCGGACATTTCAAGGCTGCAAGCTGCGCAGGCGTCAGCCCTGCCGCGCTCAGATAGTCCAGGACGGCTTTGAGACGGGTTTTGCTGGCAACCAGGGCCACGTAGGCTGCCTTGGAGCGCAGGGCATGTTCGAGCGCCACTTCGTCGTAGTTTCCGTGCGTTGTCACCACCACGTAGGTAAGCGGTGTGATCCTGGACACCAGGAGACCCAGATCGGTGATCAATTCGTCGGCTTCAGTCTGCATGTTGGCCGGGTCGGCATCGGGATCGACGGCGATGGTGCGGTAATTCATGACTTTGCCGAGCCGGATCAGGGCGTGCGCGATGGGCAGATTGCCGACCACCATCAGGCGCGGCATCGGATGTTGCGGCTCAATATAGATTTCCAACGTCCCTCCACTGAAACAGGTCATCGGCAGATCGATTAAGCCTTCGCGCGGCGTTTGATCTTGCGGGTTGGCACTGAGCCGGATCAGGCGCGAATGTCCATCGGCCAGCGCTGTCTTCGCCTCCTTTACGACGGTTGGCAGCGCGCAGCTACCGCCGACCCAACCGTGCAGCGCGCCCTGGGCCGTGATGATGGCCTTATCGCCGGGTTTGGCCGAGGTCGGTTTCTCCGCACGCACCACAATCGCAATGGCAAAGGGTTCGTCCTTTGCCGAAAGCTCGGACGCTCTGGCAAAAAATTCGCCGTACATAAATTTCCACTCCACAGAATTACATTACTTTTGGTTGGGGTCGGGCAGATCAGCGCAAAAACGTTCAACCAGGTATTGTGCCATTGCGCTGCCATTCGCGCTACTGTGTAAACTGCAACCGCGTGCATCCATCTGGCGAGGTGCAGGTTCAATAACGGCTGTGACGGCCTTAGCAGGATGAACAGCGGTCATCGTTCACTGTGCTTCACGGATGGCAGCCTCCAAATGCGGCAAGGACACGTCATAGCGGTAGGGCACGTTTATGTGGCCGTCGTTAAATAGCTCAAAGTCGTGCCTGATGCCGAGCGCGGTCAGCTTCTGTGACATCAGGCGCGTCCCGACCTGAAAGTTCAACTCGTCCCACAGGCCACAGTCGATGTAGATGTACTTCATCCGGCGCAGCGCCCCCGCATATTCCGGGCGATCCACCATGCGCAGCGGGTCCCAGGCCAACCAGCGCTGCCATACCTCCTCACGCAGTGCCCCTGTCTGCATGTCAATGGGCATGTCAAAGCCACGATGTGCCGCCGGGTCGGGCGCATAGGCGGCCCCGTAGCAGAGCATCCCCAGAACGGAGAAGAACGGATCGTGAGTCTTGGGTTTAATGGTCGGTATCTGCTGAATGAAGCCTTCCAGCCCGCCAAAGCGCTGCAAGTTGGCGTGCAGCTTCGCCAGATCGGGCAGGTAGCCGAACTCGAAATAGATGTCGCCGCTGTGGGAGGCCAGCGCGCTGAACAGTTCGGGGTGGCGCATGGCCTGGACATAGGCCCCGTAGCCACCGCTGCTCTTTCCGGTGATGGCGCGATGTTCCCGATCCGGCAAGGTGCGATAGGTCTTGTCCACGTAGGGGATCAGTTCGTCGATCAGGTAATCTTCGTAGCGACCCAGGGCCGACGAGTTGATGTATTGTGCGCCCCCGAAGATCGTCCAGCAATCGGGCAGCACCGCGATCACCGGCTCCATTGCGCCACTGCGGATCAGGCGGTCAATGCGCTCCGGGAACGATTCACCCCAGGCCACCGGCGCCAGCAGCAGCGGCCCGCTGCTGCCGTGCCCGGCTAGCACGTAGATGACCGGGTAGCGCCGGTTGGGGTAGTCGTCGTAGCCAGGCGGCAGGTAGACGGGCAGCATCCGCTCCGTCGGATCGCCCGGCAAGTTGCCTTGTAGTACCTGGCTTTGCAAATAAGGGGTTTCAACGCGCCCTGCCAGCCGCATAGGGTTTGCTCCTCCGCTAACATCGTTAAAAACAGACGCGACGAATCGGCTTCCGCCTGGGAAAGCGAATAACGCCCAACGAGTCTGATGGTGCCAATCGCTTTACCTGAAACGCCGTCCGGGGCCGACTAACGCCAGCCTCATTCCTGAACGACATTACTGGCAGTCTTACCTGGCTCTGGAAGCAGTCATTTTTTCCCTGCACCTGACAACGGCTTGACAGGCGATGTCATCCCTGCTAAATTGCTACCCGGATAGATGGGCCAGCGACAAGCTCGGCCCCCAGATTCTGGTCGTGTTTTCAGGTGTGTTCCCAGGAAGACCGTAGTATCGAATCCACCACCGCAAGTATCTGCGGGTAGCTGTTACCTGTTTGTTATGTATTAAACTCGAAACCTGTGATAAACTAATGCCATTCATCCTGCTCAGTGCGCACACCGGAAAAATAAGGATGTAAGATGATAATAGTCCTCACGCCGAAAAATGGGCAGTCTGTCAGTATCCCACTCTGTGAGCCTCCTGACAGGGCCAAAGAAAGTCCGCTGATAAGCCGAACACAACTGCCAGCCTTGAGCAACCTGAGTCCCCTCCGCCCCCAAAGACGTGCGAATTGATGGGATAGGTTGAAGCTTCGTCGGCGCAATTCAAAGCAATATTCCCGACATGGCGTTCGCAGTCGCAAACACAGGCAGTGTACCTCCTTTAGGGAGAGCAGGGGAAATGAGTCTGAGCGATTGGTATGTGCTTCGCAGCAAACCGCACAAAGAAAACCAGGTTGATGCCCGGTTACGGACAGCCGGGATCCAAACGTACTATCCCTGCCTCAGCGTGAAGCCTGTCAACCCGCGCTGTTCAACAACCCGGCCCTATTTCCCGGGCTATCTGTTTGTATATGCCGATCTGGACTTAATCAACTCGGGAAGCCTGCAATGGCTACCTGGCGCAGTGGGACTGCTTCAATTCGGGGATACGCTTGCTACCGTGCCCGATAGTTTCATCAAGCAGCTCAGGCAGCGGATCGAGCAGATCAACCAGGCTGGCGGACTGACATACAATGACCTGAAACCCGGTGACCGCGTGCAAATTACCGGCGGGCCGTTCGCGGGTTACGAGGCGATTTTTGACACCCGGCTGGGCGGGAACGAACGGGTGCGCGTGCTGCTGGAGATTCTGGGGCGATTGGTCAACGCCGAGATCGATGCCAGGGACATCGCCAGGCTGCGCACAAACTGAGCCTGACAAGTCGGTAGTTTCGAGTGATTTTTTAATTCAGATCAGAACCAACAACACGGGTTGACATGTATGTCAAAAGGGCGGAGCGCGCCTGAAGCCTGCCGATTTCTTCCTCCTGGCGCGGTGCAAAATGGCAACCTCGACAGCTTATACCACCCGATAACCTGCCGCCTCGAAAACGACACAGGCCGGCAGTTGCACTTCAAATCGGCTTCCGCGTCGTTATTGCTTCCCGAGTCGAAAGAATAAGAATGCCAGGAATGGCTTCTCAGTAACAGCCCTTGTGCAGAGGGGGGTATCCACATGACACTTCCGAAACGTCTCAAAGCTTCTAGCATCACATTAGTCGCCATCACGATCCTCACCGCAGCCCTTTCGGGTATCATGCTTTCCCCCTCTCAGGCGCAGAGCTTTTCGGGGACGCTGGTGCCTACGGCTGGCCTTGTGCAAATCCTTCCCAGGGGCAGTGATGCCTGGGTAAATGTGGCTGAACAGCGGCTTGTTCAGGAAGGCGACCAGATACGCACCGGCTCGGACGGCGTTGCGCATCTCAATATTGTCACAGGCATTGCGGTTGACATCTATCCCACGTCGCAGGTCATCCTGAACAACCTCTCTATGCGAGACGACTCGGGAGAGATCTTCAACCTGGTGCAGATCGTGGGCACGACTTATACCAACGTGACGCAGACAGTCCGCGCCAGTGATGAAGTGCAGATCACCCTGCCGACGGCTGGCGTGACGGTGCATGGTACGCAGTTTTTTACCTACGTTGACCCCGATCTGAACGTCGGCGTCATCAGCCAGGAACATGCGGTTGAGGTGCAGACGGCTGATAATCGCAAATTCACAGTGACGCCCGACAACTTCATCTATATCCAGTTCAAAATCTCTCCGTCAGCTACTGTGACTCTGACTTGCACGCCTGAATTCCTCAGGGCAAATACGATCCCTCACTACGTGATCGAGCCATTGAATGGTGACACAAGCAAGATTCAGGCGCTGCGGAACTTCCTTCGCTCTCTGGTGAGAAGCAATCTCAACCCGCACCTGCGCGTCTTCCTCAGATCGTTCGTGGGGTTGCCGGCAGTGCCGTTGGATGGTCTTGGGGCTAATGATGACGAGGAGGAACTGCAAGAAACGCTAAACGCCATTGAGACGCTGCCCCCAGAGAAGGTCAATCTGTCAGACTTTTTGAGCCAGTACCGTGACTTCTGGGGCAAGACCTATAAAGGCGCGCTAACAGACCCCATGTCGCCAGCCACCTGTGGCAATGGCAAAGCCGATGCGGGTGAGACTGCGGCGAACTGCCCGGACGATTTCAGCAACCCTGCTTCCTGCGGAAACGGAATCTGCGAGACGAACAGGCCCGGCCTGGGCGAGTCGGCGATTAGCTGCCCGGCAGACTGCTTGCCCCACGAGAAGCTGGCGCTCAGTTGCAGTCTGGTCATCCGTCAAAGAGTTCACCCGCCTACGCCCGTGCCGGGTGGGGCGCCGTCCGGTGTCGGACGGTGAACTGACATTCCCAGCCTATTTGCTATCCGGTGGCTTCCGATGGAGTCGAGGCTGCTGACGGTTCCTCCTCGACTCAGAGCAGGTTTGTGCGTCCAAATTCGCCTGTAGCAGGTCGTCCACACTGATTGGCCTGCTCGTGGCCCCAGGGCCTCGAAACTGACAGACAAGCTACGGAAACCCATGAAGCACATGCACCATAATCCGGTCTTGCGTAACAGGGCTTTTTTTCTCCTTGACATCGTGATCCTGGTTGTATCCGCCATCGCCAGTTTTATGATGCGGCTTGAGACGCTGAACCTCGAATCGAGTATGTGGCACGGGGTTGCGCTCTATCTGGTCATCGCCATCCCGTCGCGGCTGGTGCTCTTCTTGGTCTCCGGCATGTATCGTGTCTACTGGCTCAATGCCGGGCCGGGCGAGCTGCTGCTCGTCGGGTCGGTCTGTTTGAGTTCGGGCCTGATGGTAACAGCGCTGGTGTTTGTGCTCACCAGTCTCTGGCCGGGCACTCTGGCCGTGCTGCCCAGGTCGATCCCACTCATCGATCTGTTGCAGGTGATGGTGCTGGTAGCTGCCGTCCGCTTCATCCCGCGCACAGTCAAATACGTCGTTTTATACAGGGGGCATCGCCCGCACCGGGGCCGCACCTACAACCAGCGCATCATAATCATCGGCGCAGGCCACACCGGCGTGCAGGTGCTGGATGCGCTTGAACATACCAACGACAGTATCAGCGTTGTCGGATTTCTGGACGATAACATCAGCAAAATTGGCTCCCACGTTCACGGGCTGCGCGTCCTGGGCAAGATCAGTGACCTGCGGAACGCTGTCAGAAACTTCAACGTCAACCTGGTCGTTATTGCTATCCCTTCTGCTGAGGGCAGCCTGATCAGGCGCATTGTCCATGACTGTCGGCAGATCGACGTCGAATACAAAATCGTGCCGGGTCTGCACGAGGTGATCCGAAACAAGATCAGCTACAGGACACTGCGGCCTGTCTCAATCGAAGATTTGCTGCGCCGCAAACCGGTAGAACTTGACACAACAGACATCTACCACAAACTCCACGAGCGGTGTGTGATGATAACCGGCGCTGGCGGGTCGATTGGCTCGGAACTGGCGCGCCAGGTCATGCGCTGCCGACCAGGCCGTCTGATGCTCGTCGGGCACGGCGAAAACAGTCTATTCGACATTTCAAACCGTCTCCGCGAGGAGTTTCCGGGCGAAACGTGCGACGTGATCCTGGCAGACATACGCGATGAGCAGCGCATGGCCGCCATTTTTGAACAATGGAGGCCGAACGTGATCTTTCACGCCGCGGCCCACAAACATGTTCCCCTGTTGGAGTCAAACGTCACGGAGGCGGTCACGAATAATATTCGCGGCACGCAGAATCTGATCGCGCTCTGCAATGAATATGGGGCAGAGCGGATGGTGCTGATCTCCTCTGACAAAGCGGTCAATCCGAGCAATGTGATGGGCATGAGCAAGCGTGTGGCCGAGTTGTTGATCATGAAAGCGGCCAATCACCACCCGCAGCGTTTTGTGGCCGTGCGCTTCGGCAACGTACTCGGCAGCCGGGGCAGCGTAGTCCCGATCTTCCAACGACAGATTGCCAGTGGTGGGCCGGTGACCATTACCAGCGAGAAAATGACCCGCTTTTTTATGAGCATTCCAGAAGCGGTCCTGCTGGTCTTGAAAGCCAGTGTCATGACCAACACAGGTTCACTATTTGTCCTGAATATGGGTGAACCGGTACGGATTGTGGACCTGGCGAAAGACCTGATACGCCTGAGCGGGCTGGAGCCAGAGGTTGACGTGGAGATCAAGGTGACGGGTCTGCGCCCTGGCGAAAAACTCTGTGAGGAGTTGTTCTGGAGTTACGAGCATCCTCAATCGGTGGAAGGCGGCGCTATTTTCACAGTTGAGATGCCGTCGGCCTTTGCCCGGAGCCTCTCGACGCAGCTCGACAGGCATATTCCTCTGCTGATGCGCGCCACAGCCGACCACGATGAAAAACGCGCCTACCAGATACTCTCAAGCCTGGTCTTTGCTCCACCGGAAGAGATACGCAGTGCGACGCCCGCGCTCAGGATGGTCTATGTCCCCGAACAATAATCCAGTCAACCGAGTGAGCGACAAAGATGACTCCGCCTGGAATGATGAACCGGCTGTCACCCGACCACAAGACAGGCTACAAGTCGCTGCTCCGGCTGCGGAAACCGCCAGTGCTTCGCCGCCTTTGATCCGAACCGTGAACAGTCAGCAACCCGTCATTCCAGCCAACCCGACCAGCGTGCGGACTGCGGGTCAGTCCAGGCGGCAACAGAGACATCGCTCGCCTCTCAGGCGGGTTTCAAGGCGTTTCGCCAGGGTGTTGCGCTGGCGAGCGATCCTGATTACCTTGCTCATTTTCAGCATTATACCCGCCGCCGGGATACTGGTCTTTGCGACAGACGCCACCACACGAGTGCAGGAATCGCTCTCCAATCTCAAACGTGTCGCCAATACCCTCACCAGTCGCAGTTTTACCGAACTGACTCTTGCCGATTTTGGTAGGCTGCAAGCCAGTGTTCAAGATTTGGCGACAAGTTTAGGCCACGCCAGACAGCAAAGCAGTCTGGTGCAGCACTTTTCATTCCTGAAACCAGACCTGGAGACGGTCTCCGGGGCGCTGGATGGCGCCGAGCAGGTCGCGCTGGCCGCACAGAATATCCTGGACGGCCTCCAACCGGCGCTGTTCTTTCTGATGGGCGGACAGAGCGGGCAATCGCTGACGACGCAGATTTCCTCCGGCGAGCGCCTGATCGAACTGCTGCGGATCGGGCAAGGCAAGTTTGTAACGGCTCGTGAGCAGCTTCTGGCAGCGCAACAGGACATCAAAGCGCTCAATCTGAACGGCCTGTCACCCGATCTGTTATTGCAGATCGAGCAACTTGAACAATATCATGGTCAACTGACCACAATCAACCAGTTCCTGTTGGAAGGGCCGGACCTGCTTACAACCATCTTTGGCCTGAACACCCCTCGCAATTACCTCGTCCTGTCACAGAACAGCGATGAACTGCGTCCATCAGGTGGTTACATCAGTACCTACGGTTGGCTGCGCGTGCGCCGTTTCCGTATCACCGACTATGCCTACAGCCCCACAACGCCTCTCAGCCCGAATCCGCCGCCTGCACAGATGGCGAGCACGCTCCATATCCCGGACTGGTGGATCCATTATTCACAACCGATTTACAGCGCCTGGGATGGTAGCTGGTATGCTGATTTTCCGCACACAGCCCAAATGGCAGCCTGGTTCTATGACCAGGGTCAGAATCCACGCTCGCCAGTGGATGGGGTGATCGCTATCGACCTGATGGGGTTTGAGAAAATCCTTGAAAGCCTGGGCAGTGTCTCTGTTCCAGGCTACGACGAAGTGATCAACGCGCAAAACTTCCGAGAGGTGGTCTACCGCATTCGGGCCGAAAAGGAGGGGCACAAAGCGTTTCTGGCGGCGGCCTACAAACAGATTTTCGCCGATTGGCAAAACATCGATGAAAACCGGGCCGCGCCGCTGCTGAATGCCGTCCTCAGCGCCCTCCGCGAGAAGCACATCATGGTCTATTTCACCGACGCCCGGCTCAACGAATTCATGAGTCTGCTTGGTTGGGACGGCGCTCAGAGGCCGGGTCACTATGACTATTTCATGGTTGCCGACGCCAACCTGGGCAACAAATCCAACAGTTCAATTACTCGCTCGCTGACTTACGATGTTGCTATTCAGCCCGACGGCAGCCTTAAAAGCCGGGCTGCACTCTCCTACGATTATTCGGCCAGCGTGGCCGATAAAGACCCTGCGGTGAAGCCGGAGCACTACGGTAATCAGAAGGACTATGCCAACCTGATGCAAGTTTTCATCCCCAGCGGGAGCACGCTCACTGGCACGGATAACGTTCAGGTTGACCCCCAAACGGTGAATGATGAGCCTCTCACCACGCTGGTTGCTACAGTCAAGGTGAATTTCGATTCGACGGAGCGCTTTCAATATTCATACACCACACCTTCGCTCGTTGAGCCGTTCGGCCCATACTGGCGCTATCGCCTCCTGTTGCAAAAACAGCCCGGCACGCCGGGCGATGCAGTGAACGTGCAACTTGCACTGCCCCCCGGAGCCAGCCTTGTCGGCGCTTCACCTGCTCCGGTGGCCAATTACACGCTGGATAACACGATTCTTGAGTTCCGCTTCCAGCTTGTGACTGACCAATGGATCGAAGTCATTTTTAAATGATCCCGCCGGGATCGCCTTATCCGATTGCCGATCAGGCAGTAGACAGGAATGTATATTCCCGATGGAACTAGCAGCTTATCTCCGCGTACTCCGCCGGTGGTTCTGGCTGATCGGGCTGGCGAGTGTGATATTCGGCAGCGCCAGTTTCGTCGTGGGGCGTACCCAACCCCCACGCTACCAGGCTTCCGCGACCATCCAGGTCGGGTCTTTCCTGAGTCTGGCGAATCCGAACACGGGGCTGATCCAGGTCGGCCAGCAGTTGGCACAAAACTATGCGGCCATTGTAACGACGTACCCGGTGCTTGAAGCGACAGTCAACAAACTCCAGCTACCGTTTCCGCCGGAGAAGCTCGAAACGCTCTTCCAAACCCGGATCGTTCCCAATACCTCTTTGCTGGTCATCACCGTCACGTATACCGATCCGGTGGTCGTGGCGGACATCGCCAATGAGTTGGCGAACCAGCTTATCTTGAACAGTCCTACCAACCTGACTAAAGAACAACAGGATCAGGTGAAGCTGTTGCGCGAAGAGCTGGCACGCGCCCAGGCGCAGCTTAAGGCCGCCCGCGACGAAAATGACAGCGTGGAACGGAGCCTGAGCCAAAACCCGACTGAACAGGACCGCAAAGCCCTGGAAACCCGCCGTGATGCGCTGAACACCCAGATCAACTCGGCGCAGGCTAACCTGGCACAACTTTCCAATACGCTGACGGCCCTCGAACAACAGAATAACTCGAACACGCTGACCATTGTGGAACCGGCGCGTATCCCAACCGATCCGGTCAATCCCAATGTGCTGCTCATCACCCTCCTGGCAATGGTGGTTGGGGCACTGCTGGCCGCCGGGGCTGCCTTCCTGCTCGAATATCTCAACGACAGCGTCCGCTCGCCAGCGGAGATTCTGGCACTGACGGGTGTGCCCCTGCTCGGCAGCATTGCGCCCTTCGGCAAGAAGCGCACCTACAAGGACAAACTGATTACCTGGACTCAGCCGCGTTCGATGATCAGCGAGGCATACCGTGCATTGCGTGTTAATTTGATGTACGCGGCCAAGCAGGAAGAGACCAACCAGCCTTTTGTCTATATCGTAACCAGCCCCAGCCCCTCTGAAGGTAAAAGCGTGACCGCCGCTAACCTGGCGACGATCTTTGCCAGCACCGGGATGAGCGTCTTGCTGATTGACGCCGACCTGCGCCGCCCAACGCAGCATCTCATCTTCGAGGTGTCGAATACCACAGGGTTGACCGACCTGCTGTCCGGACTCGCTCCCCAGGCGGACGCTGCGGACGGATCGGCAGCCGACTCAGAACCATTCGCGGCGTTCCGTGACAGCCGGGTCGGCAACATCCCCAAGAATGCTGCGAACGGAAATGGCAAGGCTCACGACAGTTCCGACCAGTCTCAGGCACGGCTGATGATCGCGCGCGCCATCCAGAAGACCCGTGTCCCGGGGCTGGAACTCATCCCTGCCGGGCCACTACCAACCAACCCGGCTGAACTGCTGGGCACTGCCCACATGCAGACACTGATGCGCATGGTGGCGACTGAGATGGGCTACGACGTCGTCCTTCTCGACTCCCCGCCCTCTCTGACCGTCTCTGACAGCACTATTCTGGCGGGCATCGTGGACGGCACGGTCATTGTCGTGCTGGAAGCGGGGCGGACCCGGCGGGCTGCTGCGGTGCGCACCGTTGAGCAGTTCAGAACGCTCTCGCTGCCGGTGGCCGGCATTGTCCTCAACCGTCTGAACCCGCGCGATGTCGAAGCAGGCTACGGCTATGCGTATAATTACTATTACGGATATTACGGGCGCGGCAGCCTGGACAACGCCCAACCTTCTTCCAACGGTCATCGACCCGTGCCAGCCCTACTGCCGAGCAGTCCCTCAAAGCGTTCTGCCTCGGATGGCCCAGAACAGTCCTTAGACGACTAGCGTTCGAGGTTTAGCCGGCCAGGCCCTTGAAAGGTAGACAGAATGCAGATCCCAATGTCCGCTCCCGATATTACCCAGGCCGAGATCGAGGCCGTCATGGAGGTGCTTTGCACGCCACACCTCAGCCTGGGCCCCAGGGTCACGCAGTTTGAAGAGGCTTTTGCGGCCTACGTCGGTGCAAAGTACGCCGTTGCCGTCAATTCCGGCACCAGCGGTCTGCATCTGGCTGTCATCGCCGCTGGCATTGGCGCAGGGGACGAGGTGATCACGCCCTCGTTCAGCTTTATTGCTTCGGCCAACTGCGTCCTGTACGAGCGCGCCACGCCGGTCTTTGTGGACATCGATCCCCTGACCGGCAATATGGACCCGGCGCTCGTCGAAGCGGCGATCAGCCAACGAACCAAAGCCATTATTGTCGTTCATGCCTTCGGCCAGCCAGCGGACATCGACCCGATCCTGGCTATCGCCCGGAAACATCACCTGGTGGTGATCGAGGACGCCTGCGAAGCGCTTGGCGCGCAATACAAGGGGCGGCAGGTCGGCACGCTGGCGGACGTGGCAGTCTTCGCCTTCTACCCCAACAAACAAATGACGACGGGCGAAGGCGGCATGATTGTCACCGATAATGCGGAGTGGGCGGCCCTGTTTCGCAGCCTGCGCAACCAGGGGCGCGACGTCTTCAATGCCTGGTTGAATCACACGCGCCTGGGTTACAATTATCGCATGGACGAGATGAGCGCCGCCCTGGGCCTGGCCCAACTGCGGCGTATTGACGAACTGCTCGCCAGACGGGATGCGGTAGCGGCGCTGTACAATGACCAACTGGCGACCATTCCCGGCGTGGACAGGCCGTACATCGCGGAAACGACCACACGGATGAGCTGGTTTGTCTACGTCATTCGTTTGCCCAACGGCCCGACCCGCGATTACCTGATGGCGTACCTCCAGGAGCAGGGCATCCCGTCCCGCCCGTACTTCACCCCGATCCATCTCCAGCCCTTCTACCAGCAGACTTTCTTCCGGGGGCGCGGCGATCTGGTCTATTCGGAAATGGCCGGGGAGACCTGCCTGGCAATTCCTTTCTCCGGGGTCATGCAGCCGGAAGAAATCGACTACGTGTGCGAGCACCTGCGGGCCGGTCTGGAGCGCGCCAGCGAGAGTCTGTGGCCCGCGCCACGCGCCCGGATCAATTCCTTGCGATAATATAGTGGCATGGTAACACTTTCAAAGTCTGAGGTCGTGGCCGGGCAGTCTGTCATCAAGCCGCTTTCGCTGCGCCGCAACTTCGCGTGGACGTTCGCCGGGAACGTCGTCTACGCGGCGTCCAGTTGGGCCATGCTGGTCGTGCTCGCCAAGCTCGGCACGCCGGAGATGGTCGGGCAGTTCGCGCTCGGACTGGCCGTGACCGCCCCCATCATCATGTTTGCCAATCTGCAACTGCGCGCCATCCAGGCCACCGATGCCAAACGCGAGTACCACTTTGCCGACTACTTCGGCCTGCGCCTGGTCATGATGTTCCTGGCGCTCCTGTGCATCGCGGCCATTGTCGAGGTGTCCGGCTACCCGCGTGACAGCGCGCTGATCATCCTGGTGATCGGCTTCGGCAAGGCCATTGACGCCATCAGCGACGTGATCTACGGGCTGCTGCAACACCACGAGCAGATGGACCGCATCGCCGTGTCGATGATGCTCAAGGGCATCCTGTCCCTGATCGCGCTGGCCGCCGGGCAATACCTGACGCACAGCGTCCTGGGGGCGTCGGTGGGCTGGTCGCTGGCCTCGGTGATTGTCCTGATCGGCTATGACTTCCGCAGCGGCGAGACGATGCTGACCGCGCTGGCCCAGGAAAGAGGGGGCGACGGCATCGATGATTGGCTGTTCCCGCGCTTCACGTTCCGCACATTCCGCGAACTGACGGGGCTGGCGCTGCCGCTGGGCGTGACCATGATGCTCATCTCGCTCAACACCAACATTCCCCGCTACTTCCTGGAACGCTATTCCGGCGCGCACGACCTGGGCATTTTCGCCGCCCTCTCGTACCTGATGGTGGCCGGGAGCACCGTGATCAGCGCCCTGGGCCAATCGGCCAGCCCGCGACTGGCGAAACACTATGCCGCGCAGGACAGGGCAGCCTTTGGGCGGCTGCTGCTGAAACTCCTCGGTATTGGCACGCTGCTGGGTGGGGCTGGCATCCTCGTTGCGCTGATCGCCGGACGGCCCCTCCTGACGCTGCTCTACCAGCCCGAATATGCCAGCTACACGGACGTTTTCGCGTGGCTGATGCTGGCGGCGGCGCTGCTTTACCTGGCCTCGTTTGGCGGATACGGCGTGACGGCAGCCCGGCGCTTCAAAGTCCAGCCTGTGATTTTCGGGGTTTGCGCAGCATCGACTGCCCTGTTCTGCGCGCTCCTGATACCGCAATACGGCATTCAGGGCGCAGCCTGGGCGACGATTTTATCCAGCGCGCTCCAACTGGCTCTGATGTGCTTCTATACGGCCCGCGTGCTCTACAGCCAGCCCCGGAGGCGATTACTCGTGGTTAAGCGTATCCTGCACGTGGTGAGCGGCATGAATCGGGCCGGGAGCCGTGCCCGCCTTGCCGTCCAAAGTTTATGGAAGTCGGCCAGATTCGAACGGCGCGAAAAACCCGGAAAGCAAAGACTAGGGCAACAAATTCTGGATAAGTCTCCAAGCGGTCGGCCTTCGTTCCATGTCTGGAAGTCCTCTGCCGTGATTACTGCTGCAAGTGTATTAGGAACAGCGGCTACAGCGATCAATAGTGCTATCTTGGCGTATTGGCTGATTCCTTCAGACCTCGGACTGTTAGCAATTTTGATCACAGTTCCCACAGTCGTGGTAATCATGTCTAGTTTAGGGTTTCATTTTGCTGGAATCTATCATTTTGCCCAGGAGAAATATACTCCCGTTGATGTTCTCTCAACTGTGATCTGGGTCGGTTCAGCAATAGGTTTCTTGCTGACGTTGCTTGGCATAGTTGGACTGCCCATTATTAGAGAGATTCTTCCTGACACACCTTTGATTGTTGTTCTGCTTGCTCTAGCAGCTATTCTCCCTCAAATAATGCTCCTTTACTTTACTGATTTGTCTGTAGGTTTTGGCCTACTTAAGCTCGCCGTCCTGATGCGTGTATTACCCGGCGGATTGTATTTAGCAACCACAGTTTTGCTTGTTGGACTATTTCGTCTGGGAGTTGCCGGTGGCTTAGTTGCGTATCTCTTGGGTATTACTAGCGCGCCAGTGATTGGTTTGATTGTCTTTTATCGTGGTGGTTATATTCGAGCTTCTATCAATTTTTCATTCTTAAGGGAAGGTTTCGTTTTCGGCTTCAAATCACACATTGGCGATATTGCCCAATATCTAGTGTATAGGCTAGATATGCCTCTTGTTGGCTATTTTGCTGGTTTGAGTGCTGCCGGTTACTATTCAATTGCTACCCGCATAGCTGAGGTTATCTGGCTTCCATCTAACTCGCTGAGGACCATACTACTTGCACGAGTTTCAGCCACAAAAAAGCAAGATTCAAGTGAAATCACGTCACATTTATGTCGAGTTCTTCTCAGTCTTGGAATACCCTTTGCATTGGCGTCAGCCTTGTTTAGCTGGCTATTAATACGGTGGATGTTCCCTAAATATCTGCCTTCAGTGCCGTTGCTTTGGATTCTCTTGCCCGGAGCTGTGGCGGCTTCACTTTTCAGAGTACTCATTGGAGATATTGCTGGCAGGAAGAGTCCTGGGATAGTTGCTAGAACTACTTTCTTTGGGCTGATGGGTGGGCTTATTCTGTACAGTATCTTAATCCCACGATATGGAGCAATAGGGGCGTCCTTTGCATCTAGTGTTCTTTATATAGGGGAGTGTGGCATAGTTATACTAATTGTCTCAAGGCTAACCGGGGAAGGCATTTTGAAATTCATACTTGTCGAAAAACATGACTTCGCCATATTACTCGAATTCTTCAGAAATGTAAGAAGATCCCAGCTTAATACTGAATGAGGAATTTGAGCTAGTGGGCATAATCCTATCTTTATCCAGCGCTGTCATTGGCCTGTATGTAGTAATATTGTCCTACCGGACAGTGAAAGATTATTTCGCCCCTTGGAGTATCTATACAGCAGCTTGGTCGCTGATGTTTGGGGTCTTTTTTCTCAACATAATCTCTTACAGTCCGGTAAGTTCTACAGCATGGTTTCTATTCATGCTCGGTACATTCGGCTTCTATATGGGTACAGTTCATTCGCTCATACTTACTCGACATTGGCTACAGAGCCACGTGTCAGATCGATCATACTGGCGACGAAGTTTAAGCGAAGGCAGATTACGATATTCAATCTATGTCCTCTTTATACTCGGCGGAATTGGGCAGTTCATCTACTTTAAGGTTATCGATGATACTTTTGGTATATCAAATTTGTGGGAAAACCCTGGTTTGATAAGAACTTCCCAAGATCAGCCCTCCTTTATTAGTGCGTTCTTTTGGGGTAAGTTCTTGTGGTATCTGAATTGGCTGGTTTGTGTGCTTGTCGTATTCTATACGACTTCATTACAAAAACGAGTCCGTGTGGATATGATTTTGGTGTTCTTCGTCGCCCTCGTGTCGCTATTAACGTCTGTTGAGCGTGGCTCTTTTGTTTTGGTTGCGATTTGGTCCGTCCTAACCCTGATCTATGTCCAGCGGAGTATAAGCAAGCAGCCTTCGCGTCGCAACGGGATTATTATTGTTATTGTTGCAACTGTTGCATCGCTGGCCTACTTCATCTTTCAGGGAACGAGGCTTGGGAAGACAGAATTCGCAATTACCCTTGCAGGGGGATTCAATATTCCGTATTTGTCCAGCAGGCCAATTGAGAGTCCACTGGTATCCAGCTATGTGTACCTCACTGGGAACATACCCGCTTTTGATCAGTATGTCTTACGAACCAATGAATTTACCTGGGGTACTTTCTCACTGCTCCCCTTCTTCAAGATCCTGACCAAATTGCTCCGCTTGGACATTCCGCTGCCCTCAGAAGTAGGGATTTTTGTTAATATTCCATTTCCTTTCAATACTTATACTTACTTGAACAGTGCGTACTCCGATTTCGGCGTTGTCGGAGTAATCATCTACCCTTTGCTCATGGGTTTTCTCGCAACATACCTTTACATGCGTATGCGTCGTAATCCTACTTTGGGAAATGTCGTTGGGACCGCTTTGGTAAGTCACGGCCTGCTGTTATCAGTAAGTACGAACCGATTTGTGAGCACTCCATTCTGGGAGTTCATGATTCTCCTATACTTTCTTTCCAGGTTTGTTCACGTGCCACTGAATGTACATTCATCATTGGCTCAAAACCGAAGATCGATGAAGTAGCACCAATGAAAGTCCTACTGTTGAGCCGTTTCGGCACACTGGGGGCAAGCAGCCGACTCAGGACGTATCAATACATTCCATATTTGAACGAACAAGGTGTCCAAGTCACTGTTGCCCACCTCCTCGACAACAATTATCTGCAAGCTCTCTACCTTCAAAAACGCCCAAAAATTGCTGACATACTAGCCGCCTATGTCAGGCGGGGAATCCAGTTGCTGAGGAGCCGTGATTATGATCTGATCTGGATCCAGAACGAACTGTTCCCCTGGCTACCCGCCTGGGCAGAAGGCCTATTGGCAACCTCGAAGGTCCCCTATGTTGTTGATTACGACGATGCCGTCTTTCACCGCTACGATCAGCATCGCCGACAGCTAGTTCAAACACTCCTTGGTCACAAAATAGACCGAGTAATGCGGTATGCATCCCTCGTGATTGTTGGAAACGACTATCTACTCGAACGCGCGCGCCAGGTCGGGGCACGTTCTGTTGAACTCTTGCCTACGGTTATTGATCTGGAACGTTACCCTATACCGCCCGCTGCAAAATCGCCTGATGGACGCGATTTCCGCATAGGATGGGTTGGCTTACCATTTGGCCTGCAGTACCTTCGATCTGTACAGCCTGCCCTGGCGCGGGTTTGTGCTGGAGGTCAGGCAAGGCTGGTGATTGTAACCGCTAAGTCGGCAGTCCCGCCGGAGTTATCTGCGGAAGTTCGTGAGTGGGCTGAAGATACTGAAGTGGACGATATTCGAACCTTTGACGTGGGCATAATGCCACTTGTGGATAATGCCTGGGAGCGGGGAAAATGCGGGTACAAACTGATACAGTACATGGCCTGTGGCAAGCCAGTAATAGCGTCGCCTGTTGGCGTCAATCGCCAGATTGTCGAAGATGGAGTCAATGGCTTTCTCGCTTCGTCCCAAGAAGAATGGGTGAGGGCGCTAAACATATTGCGCACTGACGTTGATCTCAGAAAACGCATGGGGCAGGCTGGTCGCGCAAAAGTCGAGCGACAATATTGTACGCAGGTAACGGCTCCTCGGCTGCTGTCGCTGCTGCAATGGGCAAGCGGCGCGAAAAGCAGTCAGGCAGTTCCAGAAGATGCAGCTAATATCTGCTAAGGAGTATGTGCTTTGTGCGGCATTGTAGGGCGACTATCTGGCAAGGCGGAGGATATTGTTCCTGACCGTCTGAGTGGTGCGCTCACGTGCATAAAGCACCGCGGGCCGGACGAAACGAATGCCTGGTATGGCAATCATGTCAGTCTTGGATCCTGCCGTCTCAGCATTATCGACCTGGCTAATGGGCAACAGCCTATCTGGAGCGAAGATAAAGCTGTCTGCATCGTCTTCAATGGCGAAATTTACAACTTCCTTGACCTGCGGCCACAGTTGGAAGCGAAGGGACACCAGTTTCGCACGCATTGTGATACGGAAGTGATTCTGCACGCCTACGAGGAATGGGGAATGGACTGCCTCAAGCGACTTAACGGCATGTTCGCATTTGCGATCTGGGATAGCCGCACAGAGAGCTTGATTCTTGCACGAGACAGAATAGGTGAAAAACCTCTCTATTATTATCACGACGCACAGCAATTCGTGTTTGCTTCCGAGATTAAGGCACTTTTCGCTGTGTCCGAGATTCCCAGGGCGCTCAGTTCCAGAGGTCTTGTGAACTACCTGTCCTTCGGCCATGCCGTGGCCCCTCAGACGATTTACAGCGATATCAAGAAGCTGCTGCCAGGCCACTATATCGTGGTGCGTGACCGACAACTTGAAGTCAAGCAATATTGGGATGTTGGGGACGAACCACAGGTTGATACGGGGCAGACGCTCACAGAAGCGGAATATGCGCGCTGCATCAGAGAGTTGCTGGAAGACTCCGTCCGCCGTCGCCTGATCGCAGATGTCCCGGTAGGGGCATTTCTGAGCGGCGGTGTGGATTCAAGCGTCATCGTAGGGTTGATGGCGCGCTATGCAACCGGGCCAGTAAAGACTTTTTCGCTTGGTTTCACCATTGGCGGGGCCTACAACGAACTGCCGGATGCACGGCGAGTAGCCGATCACTTCGGGACGGACCATCACGAACTTCTTGTCCAGCATTCCGATCTGGTTCGAACGCTGCGCACGCTGGTATATCACTATGACGAGCCGTTTGGCGATGCAGCGGGGTTTCCACTCTACCTACTCAGCCAGTTCACTCGCCAGCACGTCAAGGTAGTTCTGGCTGGTGACGGTGGCGATGAGCTGTTCGGAGGCTACCGGCGTTATGCCGCTGATCGGTTGGCCGCACCCTATCAGCATCTACCTGAAGCAGTGACCCGACACTTGATTCCTTCGATTGCAGATGCGATGCCGCGCCTGAGACGGATCAAGCGGACGGTGAGCGCCCTCCAGATAGTTGACCCGGCTCGCCGCTACGCTGCCTGGCTGACATACTTCACGCCAGAGATGCAAGCCGAGTTATTTTTGCCCGAGTTGCTCGGCACACTGGCAGGCTATGACCCGGCGGAGGTTTACTCGACTCGGTATGTTGCTCTCCCGGATGGAACAGCCAATGACCATCTCAATCGCTTGATGTATATTGATTTGAAAACCTGGCTGCCCGATACGTATATGGAAAAGGTCGATAAGGTGACGATGGCGTGCAGTTTGGAGGGGAGGCTACCGTTTCTCGATCATCGACTGGTGGAACTGGCCTTCCAGATTCCGGGGCGATTAAAGATCAGAGGCCGAACGATGAAAAGAGTTTTCAAAAAGGCCGTTCGGGACCTAGTCCCAAGCGAGGTCTTACGGAAACCCAAACATGGCTTCTCCGTGCCGATAGATCATTGGTTTCGGGATGAACTTAAGGCTTTTGCGTTCGAAGTGTTGTTTGATGAACGCACGCGCAGGCGAAATATGCTCAACATGACCATGATTGAGCGCCTTTGGAAAGAACATCTCAACGGGCGTCATGTCTGGGATACTCACCTCTGGCTGTTACTGAATTTGGAACTGTGGCAGCGCATATATTTGGATGGGGAGCCAATATGAATGTCTGCGCGGAATCTGGCAAAAGCCAGAGAATACCACGAAAACCTGCTTCGAGAGCGCCGCATTCAGTTCTATGAATATGTCCGGGATGCGACGGAAGCGTGGTTGAAGGCCACCAGCAGATGAAGATTGCTGTGATTGCCAGTTATGCCCCGTCGCTGGTCATCTTTCGTGGGCCTCTGCTTTCGGCGATGCTCAATGCGGGACACGACGTGTTGGCGTGCGCGCCGGGGGTGGATGAGGGTGTATGCCAGGCCCTTCTAGCGATGGGTGTAACGTATCACTCCATCAGCCTTTCGCGGAACGGTGTCAATCCCCTGCACGATGCGAGAACAGTGTTGAGTCTTTACCGCCTGTTTCGCCAGTTTAAGCCGGACATAGCACTGGGATATACGATCAAACCCGTAATTTATGGTTCCCTGGCGGCTCGCCTGGCGGGCGTTCCGCGCTATTTCTCGATGATCACCGGTTTGGGATTCGCTTTCGTTGAGCCGGTGAGCGGTGCTGGTGGACGCCTGAAACGCCGGGTGCTCAATGGATTGATCAGGCTGCTGTACCGTCTTGCGCTCCCATCGAATACGGCTGTGTTTTTCCAGAACGTCGATGACAGGGCACTTTTTGTCCGGTTGGGATTGGTTACGGGCGAACAAGCGATAGTCGTGAACGGTTCCGGTGTCGATCTGGATCACTTTGCTGAAACGCCACCGCCAGCGCACGAGTACCCAATGTTCTTGCTGGTTGCACGGCTGCTAAAAGACAAGGGCATCGTCGAATATGCAGAAGCGGCAGCGATCTTAAAGAAAAAGTATCCGGGTGCTGTATTTCGTTTATTGGGATGGTTTGATGAAAATAATCCTGCTGGCATTACTCGATCTCAGTTGGAGCAATGGCAGCAGGAGGGATACATCGAATATCTCGGTTCGACGGATGATGTGCGCCCATACATGCGAGAAGCGAGTGTGTATGTGTTACCCTCCTATCGTGAGGGAACACCACGCACAGTACTCGAAGCGATGGCGACGGGCAGACCAATTGTCACGACGGATACGCCGGGCTGCCGCGAGACAGTCATCGACGGGGAAAACGGTTATCTGGTACCCGTCCGGAATGTGTCGGCGCTGGTGAATGCCCTGGAGAAATTCATCTGCCAGCCGGAGTTAATCGCTTCTATGGGAAAGCGCAGCCGAGAAATCGCTGTGGATAAATACGATGTGCGTAAAGTGAACGCCCAGATCATGAAAACAATGGGATTGAATGTTGATAGGGTATCACCGAGTTAAACGCCTATTGGATGTTGCCGGGGCGATGCTAGGACTAGCGATATGTGCGCTTCCGATGCTCCTGATTGCGCTGGCAATACGAATGCGTTTGGGTTCCCCGGTATTTTATCGCCAGCAGCGGCCCGGACTGCACGGCCAGCCGTTCACCCTGCTCAAGTTCCGCACCATGACCGATGCGCGCGGTGCCGACGGCCATCTGCTGCCCGACGCCGAGCGCCTGACGCGCCTGGGGCGTTTTCTGCGCCGCACCAGCCTGGACGAACTGCCGGAACTGATCAACGTCCTGCGCGGCGAGATGAGCCTGGTCGGGCCGCGCCCGCTGCTCACGGAATATTTGCCCTACTATACGGAGCGTGAACATTTGCGGCATTCTGTAAAACCGGGCATTACAGGTTGGGCACAGATTAATGGTCGCAATTTAGCTCGTTGGGATGAGCGGCTTGCTATGGATGTCTGGTATGTTGAGCACTGCTCACTCCGTTTAGATATTCAGATAATAATCCGGACAGTCGTTTCCATACTGAAGCGGGAAAACGTCGTCGTTGATCCCCGGAGTCTTATGCCCGATCTCGATCAGGAGCGTATGGCAGGTAGGAACGCCTGAGATGCCCGTTTTCCGTCTGGCCTCTGCTCTCGACAGTGATCCAATCGTAGAAATAATCCGGAGCGGTGTTCCAGAGCAGTTGCTACCGTATACGACGTTCAATTGTGCTGGATACCACAAGTACGTGCTCGATACCATTCATTGCCAGCAAAGTCGGGCAGATAGCGTGTATATAGTCGCAGCGGAAGGAGAAAAGGTTACAGGATTTGCCGAAATTAGGCGAGATGCTGAGAAGCTATTCCTCAACAATATATATGTTGTGCCTTATGCACAAAGTAAGGGTACGGGGCGGCTGCTTTTATATGAAGGACTGTGTCAAGTTCGAGATATGAATCAGGGTATCTTGGAACTTGACGTGTTTGCTGACAATCAAAAGGCAAAAGAATGGTACTTTGCATTGGGGCTGACTCCGATCAGTAATCAACTCTGGGTTGACATTTCCCTCTCGGACCTGCCCTCCGACAAAGTTGACTGGTGGGTGGTGTCCAGGATGCCACAGGCCAATGCAGTCCATGAAATCTACGGATTCTCCGAGTTCGTTCTTCTCACACCGGCACATAATTACATGATAGGCCGACTGGGCACGATGTACTTCCGAAGTACTACATCGGATATTTTGGAAGACTTATCCGCATTAGTAGCGTTGCGTTCGTTGGATAGCCAGCGCAGGCTCTTTTGCGTCGGATCACCAGATGGCGTGACAAGATCACGAATTAGGGGCAGCAGGGTTATTGCCAGCAGTATCCGACTTCGAGGTGATTTGGACAGCATCCTGATGCGACTCCGAAGTCGTATAGATCATAAACATTATTGATGATAACAGCGTGTTTCAATTCATAACCCAGTTCACATACTGGCGTGAGTTATCTTGGAGCACAATGACTGACACAGTCGAGATCATCCCTTGTACAGACTCTACACGGTGGAATAGCATCTTGACACGATGCGGCCAATATGATTTCTATCACACAGCGGGCTATCACTATTTGCATCAACAAATCAGCGGCGATGAGGGAATTCTCATTGTATTCCGAGATGGGGAACATTTCGCTGCTTACCCACTACTCAGGCGATCACTCACCCGACTGGAAGGCATTGAAGGTCCACTAGTGGACTTTTACGACGCGACATCCGTCTATGGGTATGCTGGCCCTATCACAAATCATGACTGGCGGGACCGACATTTCGTAGCGAACTTTGGTCATGCCCTAGAAGACGTCCTGCGCGAGTTTCGCGTAGTATCTGTCTTTTCCAGGTTGCATCCCCTCTTAGAAAACGAAGCGGGTCTGGGAAGCGGCCAGATTGCCGAGATCGGACAGACTGTGTCTATTGACTTAACGGCAACAGAGGACAAACAGTACCGGAATTACCGTGAAAACCACCGTCGTGACATCAACAAGGCGAAAAAACTGGGAATCATTGCTTACAATGACGAAATGTGGGAACACTATAGTGACTTCTTGAGATTGTATGACGCGACTATGAAACGTGTCAAAGCAACTGAAGATTATGCTTTCAGCCGAGAATATTTCGACTCACTTCGTGTTGCGTTGGGTGACTGCTTAAATCTATTTGTGGTCAAGCTAGGTAGTGGAGTTTTGGCCGCAGGTTTATTCACGAAGGTGGGCGACATCATTCAATATCATTTGGGCGGTTCCGCCTCAGACCGAATGCAATTCGCCGCCAGCAAATTGCTTATGGATTCAGTGCGATTGTGGGGCAACGCCAGACGTGCGAAAGTATTTCATTTGGGCGGTGGCGTGGGTTCCCGCGAGGACAGCCTGTACCTGTTCAAGACTGGATTCTCGGATCGGCGACACAAATTCAAGGTCTGGAAACATATTCTTCTTCCTGACTTCTACAGATTGGCAGTAGAACAGAGGCAAGCCTGGCTGAAAAGTCGAGGATTGTGTCTTCGAGATGATGGTTTCTTCCCGCTATACAGGTCAACTCGGATCGAGCCGATGGCGGGCGGAAGTTGATGAGATGTATCGAAAAAGAACCTCTGCGCCCCTCGCTTGACTCACCCGCGTTGTTCCTCGAACCAGGCCGCCGTCCTGTGTTCACACTCCCCCTCGCTTTCCCACCTGACCGCACTTCAAAACCCTGACCACTCCGATACCCTTGAACCAGTCCCCGGGCCGCCCGATGTCGTCATCGGCGGGCTGGCTACGATTCAGGCTGGTAAGGTTCTGCGCAGCACCGTGTAGCGGTTGAGGTCGCCCGATTCGCCATCCGCGCGGTAGTCGTCGAGCACGGTCAGGCCCGTCGCGGCGATGAGGGCGGCGTGTTCGGCGTCGTCAACGTAGTGGCAGTAACGCAGCGCGCGCTGGCCGCCTCGCCAGTCCAGCATAAAGTCGTTCGGCTCGACGGCGAAGCCCTCCGGCCAGGGCACAATGCGCCGCCGGAAGCGCTCGTACTCGTAGAAGCGCCAGCAGGCAAAGGCCAGCACGCCCCCCGGCCCGACGCACCCCGCCAGCCGCCGCACGAAGTCCTGGCGCTGGCGCTGGCCCGGCACATGGTGCAGCACCCCGAAGGCCACCACCAGGTCGAATGAGCCGCTGTCGGGCGGCTGCGCGATCACATCCCGTTCTTCCAGCACCGCATTAACGCCGGACAGCGCCTGCCGTGCGCGAGCCAGCAATTCCGGGTTGTTGTCCAGGCCCTGATAGCGCAGGGCCGAACGGCCAAAGCGCTGTGCCAGGAAGCGTCCGAAGCGCCCATTGCCACAGCCCACGTCCAGCACCCGGAGCGGTGCCCGCAGATAGGTCGTCAGCCGCTCCCAGCCCGGCCAGGCTCGCTGCCGCGACTCGTCAAAGTGCCCGGCGGTGGTGCGGTAAAACGCCCGGTTGATCTCGTTCAGCCGATCCGCTGTCCGTTTATCCATGCTCAGGATTGTAACGCGAAACCCGGCTCACACCGAGGCGCAACGGCTTTTTTACAGGGATTGGCGTCCGCTGAGAACTTTGTGACTTTTGGCCGGAAGTAGCGATATAACTTATAGCTTGGGGAGGTGCTTCGCGGGATCCGAGGTCGGTTGTAAGGTTTGCTGATCCGGGTAAACCAGGAGGATGGACGATGTTACGAAAGCGCTTCGCACTCATCGCAGTTCTGTTGACTGTCGCCCTGTTGGCAACCATGTCGCCCTTCGCTTTAGCCTCAACGCTGCGACAAACCCCACAGATGCTCAACATCGGCGTGATCGGCCCCATCGACGGGCCTACCGCGCAGGGTGTTTCACTCGCCGTGGAACGTCTGACCGGCAAAGGGCCAATCAGCGGCCCTGGCGGTGCGGCGTTCAACTTTTCGGTGCTGGCCGCCGACGCCAAGACGGCGGATGATGTGAGTGCGGCCATCACTCAGCTTAAGGGCAGCAATGTCGTCGCCATCTTCGGGCCAGACGACGAGCAGTTGGCCGCTGGCAGCAGCGCGGCGCTGGCGGGCGCGGGGGTTCCCGTGTTTGTCGGCGCGACGAGCACAGCGGTCAAGACGGGTGGGCAGGTCTTCCGAACACGCGCCGCCAGCAACCGGCAGGCGGCAGCGCTGGCCGACGTGATGATCAAAGACCTGGGCAAGAACAAGTTCGCTATCTTCCAGGGCAATCCGGGTGTAGCCGGGCCAGTTAGCGAGGTCGTGACCACGCTGACCAGAGCCGGGAAGCCGCCTGCGCCGCCTGTCATCCAGGTCGAGAACGGTGCAGTGACGGACTCGGCAAAGGTCCTGATGGATAGCCAGCCCGACGCCATTCTCGCTTATGGCGATCCGGCGCAGCTTGCCCAACTCTTCCTGGCGCTCAAGGCCGCCAACTACGCCGGAACGTTCGCCACACCCGTGACCGACACCCCCGACTTCATCCGCAACATTCCGCCGCAACTGCGTACCGGCCTCTATGGCGTGACCACCTGGCCTTACTCGTGGAATTCGGCTGACAGTTCGGAGTTTACCCGCGACTACGTAGCAACCTTCGGCGCAGTGCCCACCGCGCTCAGTGCGGCGGCCTACGATGTGGCCGTCGCGCTCATCCTCGGCATCAAGGATGCTGGTTTTGCGCCCAATGCGCTGCGAACCCGACTGCTGGCCTTCCCCAAAGCCGACTCGGTGCAGGGCAGCTTCAATCCGAAGCTCGGCAACGGCGAACTGAGCGCATCGACCTACGTGATCGTCACCAACCGCTTTGGTGCGCCGACTGTGCTGGCCCGTTATGACGAGACCGGGCGACTGCAACTGGTCGAAACGCCGCCTACAGCCACCCCCAAGCCGCCGACGCCCACCCTCGTCCCGACGGAAGTTCCGGCGGGTATCGGCGGAACTGTCCGGGCCAACGTCAACGTGCGCACCGGTCCCGGCCAGATTTACCCGGTGATCGGCCAGCTGCGGCGCGGTGAACGGGTCCAGTTTGTCGGGGCCAACACCGATTTCACCTGGTATGTGATCAACTTCCGTGCCCAGCAGGGTTGGGTTTCGGCCAGCTTCTTCACTGACCTCTTCGGCAACATCCGCGATCTGCCCATCATTGCGCCGCCGCCCACGCCCGTCCCAACGCCAACACCGCCCGCCACGTTCACGCCCAGCCCGCAGCCTTTCGCCGATCTGATCATGGTCAGTGCCACCATGAACCCACCCGTGCCGCAGCCGGGCGTGCCACTCACGCTCTCGGTGGTCGTCAAGAACAACGGCAATGCGGATGCAGGCGAATTCGCTGTCGCCACCAGCTTCAAGCCTGGCGAAGTCTACACAGCAGTGGTGGTGCCGGGCCTGCCGGCGGGCCAGCAGACGCAGGTGAACCTGACCAACACGGTCAACGGCACAGGCATCTTCACCATTGCCATCGTGCTTGACCTGAACAATCAGGTGAACGAAGGGCCGAACGGAGAAGCCAACAACAAACCGGAGTTCTCGTACCGGGTGGATCGCAACCGCATCGCCCAGGGCAACGTCAACATTCCGCCCGGTAACAGCGTGGACTTCCAGGGTGGGACGCCGGACGTGAGCTACGACGGAACCAAGCTGGTACCACTCAATGGGGCCAAACTCGGTCTGCTGCCGGGCGTGCAGATGGCGCAAATCTACTGGGACTTCCTCTCGCCGGACAAGATCAACAACGCTGTGGGCATTGCTCAGGCTGATCTGGTTCCTGGAGCGGTTATCGGCATCTACACCGCCGAGGGCAAGCGCGGCGCACTGCGTGTCAGTGGTTACGCAGGCACGACGCTGCAACTCGAATACTTCGTGTACGACATGTGAGGATTGGCCTCACCTCCAGCCCCCTCAGCCATCGGATGGAGAGGGGAGTCGGCGCGGCTCAAAAGTCTCTCCCCGCCCGGCGTCGCCAGGATGCGATCTGGCCCTGGCCGGGCGTTGATCCGTCCGCTGGTGGTATCGATGCAGCGGCCTGTCTTTACCATGCGCGCAACTTCCTGGGCAGTTGTGCGTAATAGTGGATCGTGAAGGGAAAACGAAAAGGAAGGATAGTGCAATGGCTGACAAGAATCCACAGGACAATCCGCGCAGCTTCTACGAGGAAATCAATGTCGCGGGCAACCAGCTCATCGAGCGCCTGAATGCGCTTATTCAGGAAGGCAACATTCGCCGCCTGATCATCAAGGACGGCAGTGGGCGGACACTGCTTGAAGTACCGCTAACGCTGGGTGTCGTGGCGGGCACGGGCGTCGCTGTCTTCGCACCGTTCCTGGCTGCCATAGGTGCAATTGCAGCACTGGTCGCACAGGTGAAGATCGTGATCGAGCGCTATGAAGACCCGACGGATGCCGCCAAAGAGGCCACCAGAACCGTCATCGAGGTCAAGGACGAAAAAGAGGAAACCAAAAGCTAGATTGGCCTCACCCCCCAATCCCCCTCAACCAGCGTGAAGAGGAGCATCCTGGCCCACCGTTGCCCCCTCGCCAGTTGGAGAGGGGGTCAGGTTTATTCCGCGTTTGACGGCGATGAATTTCTTGGCAGTTTCGACCTCGAAGCCTGCCCTTTCTAGCATCATGGCGACCAGATTCTTGCCGATGTCGTGGATGTCGCCCTTCACCGTGCCGATCACCATCTTGCCGATTTTGGGCGCGCCCGTGTTCGCCAGGATCGGCTGCAAGATCGCCTGCCGGCCTTCATGGCTTTGGCGGCCATCAGCACTTCTGGCACAAACAGAATCCCGTCGCGGAAATCCACACCGACCACGTCCATCCCGGCCACAAGGCCCTGCGTCATCACGTCGTAGGCACTCATGCCGCGCCGCAGGCATTCGTGGACTTTCGCCTCGACTTCCGCCGCCAGCCTATCGTACAGATCGTAGCCCATCTGGGCCAGCAGATCGGGCGTGGATAGCTCCTGGATATTGATCGCGTCGCTCACAACGGACTCTCCGGTTGGCTTTGCATTTTGGGAATCGCTGCAAGAGATTGTATATTATGCTGATGACTATCTGAAATATCTCGCCAATCACCACCAGCTTCGCCAACCGCCCATCAGCGCCAACTCACACACCCTTGCAGAGGAATTCATGCCGTCTGGCCCGGAGATCCTGTTTCTTTCCAAAGAGGATATTGACGCGCTCGCTCTGCCCTTGCAGGAGATCATGGACGTGATCGAATTGGGGCTGAAGGCGCACAGCGAAAAGAAAGTCGTGATGCCATCCAAAGATCACCTGTCCATGTCATCTCAGAACCGGCGAGGGCTTACTACAGACGCCCCCATGATATGTAACGTTTGGCCCGCTGAGGGGACAGATCGTGCAGAAGGTGGGTCGGGATGAGGCGGGAAAAAGAAAGCGCGAACGTGACGCGAAGTCCTGATCGACAGGCCCACCGCGAACGGCGACACTGGCCGCTTCACTGCGCAATCGGCCCCATTCCACTTCGCGGAGAGGGGAGAAACTTGGAGAAATATCCGATCATCACTTGGCACGATCTGCGCGATCTGTCCGGGAGGAACGCCTGCCATGCCCCACTACCTGAGTTGTGCAAACTGCCCGCACAGCCTGCTTGCCATCTTTAGGGGCGAGTGGTACACTTGTTCGCATGTTCCATTCTCGGGCATCGTATTCGGCGCGCCAGACCAGGGCACATCATCTGTGCGTGTGTATGCTATTGACCTATCCCGGACGTCTGGTGCTCTGGTAAAGATTGTCGCACTGCATTCAACACCGAGAGCCAGCCGCCCGGGTTGGCTCTTTTGTTTCCCCGGCTCAGTACAGGAAAGGAGGATGGTTTGAATTGACCCGGTTTAGTCAGCTTTTGTGTGGGCCACCAGCCAGCCACATTTTGCCGGGGCAACCGATCACTGGATGCAGCATTCAGTCGAAGGAAAACATAGAGGAGAGATGGTCGTATGAGCAAGCAGCGTAAAGGCGTGAACCGTCGCCAGTTTTTGAAGATGGCCGGGGCCGGGGTAGGTCTGGCGCTGATGCCGCCCGCCGTCAGGCCACACGGGCAGCAGGCGCTGATGGCACTGCCCGGTACAGGCCGCCGGCAGTCCGCGCAGGCGCGGTCCGGCGTGATCAGGGTCGGTTGGGAAGTAACCAAGAAACTGGACCCGGCCTTTATTCAAACCGACTCGGAAATATCCTTCTGCAACGCCATCTACGATTACCTGATCGACCCGACGCCCACCGCCGAATTGTCGCCGCGCCTGGCCCAATCCTGGAAGGTGAGCGACGATGGCAAACAGTACACGTTCAACCTGGCGAAAGGTGTCAAGTTCCACGACGGCAAGGCCATGACCGCCGAGGACGTGGTCTGGACGTTCAAGCGCCTGAGCAGCAAGGATGTGGGTTCGCCAGCCGCATCGCTGTACGCGAACGTCACGGACATCAAGGCTGTGGATGACACCACCGTGACCTTTACGCTATCCACCACGCAGCCCGATTTCCTGTATAACATTGCGGACAGTCACGCGCTGGTGCTTCAGGCCGGGACAAAAGACCCCAACACGACCTTTATCGGCACTGGCCCCTTCAAGCTCGACAAGTTCCAGCCGGAAGACCGCGCTACCTTCGTCGCCAATGAGAACTACTGGATTCCAGGACTGCCGAAACTGGCGGGCATGGAACATCTCTACATGGCGAGCGACGCCCAGTTGGCGGCCCTCAGCGGCGGGCAGATCGACGTGGTGCTGCGGATGCCGAATGCCCGCTTCGTGGCGCTCAAGGATGATCCTAACCTGCAAACCGTCAACTACCCGACCAGCGGCCACGACGTGCTGCGCATCCGCGTTGACCAGAAGCCCGGCAACGATCCGAAGGTGATCAAAGCGCTCAAGATGGCAACGGATCGCGCCAAGATCAACGAGGTGGTACAGCTTGGTCTGGGCGCAGTGGGCCGCGACGCGCCGATTGGCCCGTACTTCAAGGAATACTTTGACCCCAATTCGCCGCTGCCTCCTTACGATCCTGAGGGCGCAAAGAAACTGCTCGCCGACGCGGGCTACCCGAACGGCCTGGAATTCGACCTGCACGTGCCGAACACGGGTGGCCGCCCGGACTTCGCCACCGTGATCAAGGATCAGTGGGCCAAAGCGGGCATCACCGTCAACATCAAGCTCGAAGACGAGAGCACTTACTACAGCGACAACGGCTGGCTGGAAGTGCCGCTCGGCATCACCGGTTGGGCCGCGCGTCCCACGCCACAGCAGTATCTCGACTTCTCGCTCAAGACAGGCGGCAAGTGGAACGAGACGCACATCAGCGACCCCGAACTGGACAAGCAGATCGACATCGCGGGTACGTCCTTGAAAATGGAAGAGCGCGTCGCCGCCTACAAGGAAATCCAGCGCATCCTGGCCGATCATGGCCCGCTGATCATCCCGTACTTCTTCCCGATTGTGGGCGCGGCCAGCAAGAAGTTCAACTTCGAGAAGGGCTTCCAACCCTTTGCAGGCCGCACTGACTTCCGTGAGGTGACGTTCAAGGGGTAGTTGACCTCACCCCCCGGCCCCCTCTCCAACTGGAGAGGGGGAGTTGAATAGGATATAGTGTGGGTTATGACCAAGCGAAGCAATAAGTCACCAGAGGAACCAACGTGGCAAACGTCCGGTCAGCTTTGGGAAAAGTTGAAGCCACTGGCAAGACAGAAGCGCAGCGAGCCAACACCTGCGGAGAATTGGTTGTGGCAACGGCTCCGCAACCGACAGGTTGCTAACGCCAAATTCCGCCGCCAGTATTCGATAGATAAGTTCATGGTGGACTTTTATTGCTTGCAGGCCAAATTAGTCATCGAAGTCGATGGCCCAATTCACGAATACTCTGTCGAGGAAGATGCAATACGTCAGGAATTTCTAGAAAGCCTGGGAAACAAGGTGCTTCGATTCACGAATTCGGAAATATTGACCGCACCAGAACAGGTTATTCAACGAATCTCTATTGCCCTCCACAGAGCAAAGTCAATTACCGGTTCCCCCTCTCCAGTTGGAGAGGGGGTCAGGGGGTGAGGTCAACATGCTCACCGATCCACCCGTCATTCCGCCTGTCTCGCTTTCGCACCCTCGCCCGCTGGCGCGGCGCTGGCGGGCGCTGCGGCAGGTGTGGCGTGAAGCGCCGCTGTCCGTCATCGGCGGGATTGGCTTCCTGCTGTTCATCCTGCTGGCGCTGGTCGGCCCGCTGCTCACACCCTACGATCCTATCGCGCAGAGTTTCGAGGAGCGTCTGCAAACGGCCACGCTCAAACACCCCTTCGGCACGGACAACTTCGGGCGAGACATCCTGAGTCGTGTCATCTACGGCGCGCGCAATATGTTGGCGCTGACGGGCAGCGCCACGTTGCTGGCTGTCGGCATCGGGCTGCTGCTCGGACTGGTGATCGGCTATGCAGGCGGGCTGATCGACGAACTGGCGATGCGCATCTTCGACAGTCTGCTGGCCCTGCCGGCCTTCCTGCTGGCGCTGCTCCTGCTCGGATCGCTCGGCGCGTCGCGGACGACGGTGCTGATCGCCACCGTGATCCTGTACGTGCCCATTGTGACGCGCGTCGTGCGCAGCGTGGTGCTCGACGTGAAAACCAGAGCTTATGTCGAGGCGGCGGAAGTGCAGGGCGAATCGCGCGGCTACATCCTGTTCCACGAGATTCTCCCGGCGGTCATGCCCGCGCTGGCCGTCGAAGGATCACTGCGCTTTTCCTACGCCATCTTCCTGGTGGCCTCGCTCGGCTTCCTGGGCCTGGGTGTGGCCCGCCCCGAACCCGATTGGGGCCTGATGGTCAACGAGGCACGTGACTGGTACGTCCTCGCGCCCTGGATTATGTTCTACCCGGCAGCGGCCATTGTCGTCCTGGTCGTCAGCATCAACCTGATGACCGACGGCCTGCGCCGCCTGTTGCAGTATTCGGGGTCTACGCCTTGAGCAGCCCGATCCTGTCCGTCGAGAATCTGGTGGTCAGCTACCACCTGCAAAACGAGTGGCTGGATGCGGTGCGTGACGTGTCGCTGGACGTTCTGCCCGGCCAGACTTACGGGCTGGTGGGCGAGTCTGGCTCCGGCAAAAGCACGCTGGTGCAGGCCATCATGCGCTACTTGGGCGCAAACGGCGCAGTGCGCAGCGGCACGATCCGGCTGGATGGCGATAACTTGCTGTCAAAGACGCCCCCCCAGATGCGCGACGTATGGGGCAGCAAGATGAGCATGGTTCCCCAGGACCCGCTCTCGTCGCTGAACCCTTCGCTGCGCGTCGGCGAGCAGATCGCCGAGATCAGCCGGCGGCACGAGGGCCTCTCGCAGCGCCAGGCGTGGCAGCGGGCTATCCAGGCACTCTCGCAGGTGCGCATTGCCGACGCCGAAGAGGTAGCGCGGCGCTACCCGCACCAACTCAGCGGCGGAATGCAACAGCGCGTGGTCATTGCGATGGCGCTCAGTACGTCGCCGCGCCTGTTAGTGCTGGACGAGCCGACGACCAGCCTGGACGTGACCACCGAGGCCGCTATCCTCGATCTGTTTGACGAATTGCTGCACAAGAACCAATCGGCCACATTGTTCGTCACGCATAACCTGGGCGTGGTGGCGCGCATGTGTGATCGTGTGGCCGTGCTCTACGCCAGCGAACTGATGGAAGACGCCCCCGTCAGCGAGTTGTTCCATCACTCGTTGCACCCGTATACCCTCAGCCTGCTGGAATGTGTGCCGCGCATCGGCCAGGGCAAACGCGACATCCGGCTGCGGGCCATTCCCGGCCAGATTCCGTCGCTGCGCAATGCGCCGCCCGCCTGCGTCTTCGCGCCGCGCTGCCCGGTGGCTCTCGAAATCTGCCACCGCGTCAAGCCGCCGCTTGAAGAAGCCGCGCCCGGTCACTGCGTCAAATGCCACCGCTGGCGCGAGATCGCCGACGGGTCGCTGCGCCTAGAAGACGGACAGGTCGAGGCCGCCATTCCGGGCAATGGCCGCAACGGTAAGCGTGCCCCGGCCCCGCTGCTGACCATCGAGAATCTGCGCGTCCAGTTCGAGTCCGGCGGGCTGTTGAACCGGCTCTTTCGCGGTGACGGGACAGTCAAAGCGGTGGATGACGTATCGCTCGACGTGCCGCGCGGCTATACCGTCGGGCTGGTCGGCGAGAGCGGCAGCGGCAAAACGTCGCTGGCACGCAGCGTGATCGGGCTGGTCGATACCACCTCCGGCAAGATCGAACTGCTGGGCGTGGAACTGCACGGGCGCCCCGGCCAGCGCAACCGCGAGGTGCTGCGCCAGTTGCAAATGGTCTTCCAGCACCCCGAAGAATCGCTGAATCCCTACCACACCATCGGCGAGACGTTGCGCCGCCCGCTGATGAGGCTGGCGGGGCAAAGTAAGGCCGTTGCCGAATCGAATGTGGGCGCGCTGCTGGATGCCGTTCACCTGCCCCGTGACTACGCCAGCCGCTACCCGAACGAGTTGAGCGGCGGCGAGAAGCAGCGAGTCGCCATTGCCCGCGCCTTTGCCGCGCAGCCGGAACTGATCGTGTGCGACGAGCCGGTGTCGTCGCTGGACGTCTCCGTGCAGGCGTCGATCCTGAACCTGCTGGCCGAGCTTCAGCACGAACGCCAGACCGCCTACCTGTTTATCTCGCACGATCTGGCGGTGGTCGGCTACCTGGCGGACATCATCGCCGTCATATACCTGGGCCAACTGGTCGAGGTCGGCAGCGCCAAAGGCTTCTTTGAGCCGCCCCACCATCCCTATACCGAGGCGCTGCTTTCTTCGATCCCGGTTCCTGACCCCGACGCGCAGCGAGAGCGCATTCACCTGGAAGGCGACGTACCGAGTGCGGTGAACATTCCCAGCGGCTGTCGCTTCCACACCCGCTGCCCACGCTTCCTGGGCCAGATTTGCGTCGAGCAGGAACCGCCCTGGCGTACCGACGAGCACGGGCGGCAGTACCGCTGCCACATCCCGGTGGACGAACTGCGGGCAGCGCAGAACGACCCGACCAACGTCCCGCACCGTGCCGAAATTCCCTCTCTCCACCCTGTGGAGAGAGGGGGCAGGGGGTGAGGCTGTATGATGCCCTACGTTGCACGCCGCTTCCTGTTTTTCCTGCTTACCCTGTGGATCACGTCCATTCTGATCTTCGTCGCCACCAACCTGCTGCCGGGCGATGTGGCCGGGGTGATCCTGGGCCGGGACGCGACGGAAGAGGCCCGCGTGGCGCTGCGCCACGAACTGGGGCTGGATCAGCCGCTCCTCAACCAGTACGTGAACTGGCTGACGCGCTTCGTTCAGGGCGACTGGGGCAGATCGTATTCGCTGCGCACGGCGATTCAGCCGGTGGTGTTGGAGCGCCTGCGCAATTCGCTGCGGCTGGCACTGGTCGCCGTCCTCTTCTCTGTGCCGCCTGCCATCCTGCTCGGCGTGATCGCCGGGCTGAACGAGAACAAGCCCATTGACGTGATCATCTCCGTCGGCTCCCTGATTCTGGTCGGCCTGCCCGAATTTGTGGTCGGGATCGTGTTGATCAACGTCGTGGCGCTGCGCTGGCGGCTGCTCCCGGCCAGTTCGGCGGTAGCGTCGGACGCCTCGTTCGGGGAGGTGCTGCCACAGTTGATCATGCCCGCCATTACCGTTGCGGTGGTGATGCTGGCCTACATCGGGCGGCTGACGCGCATCGGCGTGATCGGCGAGATGCGCCGCAATTACGTGCGGACGGCCACGCTCAAGGGATTGCCCCACTGGCAGGTCATCTTTAAGCACGTACTGCGCAACGCCTTGCTGCCCACCATCACCGTCATCGCCATCAGCCTGGGCTGGCTGATCGGCGGGCTGGTGGTCATCGAGAACGTGTTCTCCTATCCGGGCCTGGGCCGCTTGCTGATCTACGCCATCGGCAACCGTGATCTGCCGCTCATTCAGGCAGTGACGATGATCTCCGTGACGGCCTTCGCCTCGGCCAATCTGCTGGCGGATGTGGTGTACTCCTACCTCAACCCGCGCATTCGCCTGCAATGATCGGCACACGCCCGGCCATTATGGACGAACTGAACATCGGGTGAGATCGTTGGCGCAGAATGTGTTACGATTCCGCCATATGCCCGTGAGTGTTGAGAATTGAGCCCATGCCCAGCCAGATGGAACGTTTCACGGAGCGCGCCCGCCGCACTCTGTCGTTTGCGCAAGTGGCAGCTACCGAAAAGGAACATTCTTACATTGGCCCGGAACACCTGCTTGTCGGACTGATGCGCGAAGACGACGGCATCGGAGCGCGGGTGCTGCGCGACCTCGGCCTTGATCAGCAGCGAGTTGAAGAACTAGTAACAAAGATGACCCGCGCCAGTGATAGAGGAAGTGATGCACATCTCGAACTCTCTTCGGATACGAAGAAAGTGCTGGAACTGGCCGTTGACGAGGCGCGACGCCTGGGACACCACTACATCGGCACGGAACACCTGCTGCTTGGACTGTCTCGTCTGAGCGAAGGGGTCGCCATCGACGTACTCAAGCGGCTGACCGTGTCGCCCGAAGAAATCCGCCGCCAGACGCGCCGTGTCTTGCAGGAAACACCACCATTTCAGATGCCCCCAGTTCCAGACGTTCGCGCGGCAGCGGGCAGAACGCCTGCTCCTGCGGATTGGCGAATATGGCTGACGATGGCAGAAGGTGAAGCCAGGCGGCTCGAACACAACTACGTCGGTACGGCCCATCTGTTGATTGCATTGCTCTCGTACCCACAGTGGTTTGAAGCCATCCGTTCGCTTGGTATTGAGAAAGACAACGTTATCAACGCGCTCAAGGATATGGAATATTCGCCACAACTCATCACGAGCCTGGGGCTGGCAGTACAGGCGGCGTACCTTTCAGAAAAGGGCTTTCACTTGCGTCTTGAGTTTCTACTGCTTGGCCTGGTGCGGAACAAACAAGGCGTCGCCGCCCAAATTATCGAGAAATTAGGCGCTTCGCTCGAAGAGGTAGAGAAAACAGCGCGCGACTTACTTGCGCAGGATTAGAGAGGTCAACAGGCGTGTTCTCGATCCACGAAGGAACCTACATGGACGAAAAGGATATCTACCGCGCGCTGCTGGAAGCGCAAGAACAAAGCCTGCCCGCCGCGCTTGCCACCGTGATCCGCACTCAGGGATCGATGCCGCGCCACGCCGGGAGCAAGATGCTGGTCTACGCCGATGGCCGCATCGTCGGAACGGTGGGTGGCGGGGCGCTCGAAGCGCGCGTCGTCAAGGAGGCACAGGCGGCCATCGCCGACGGGCAGACGCGGATCGGCACATACACGCTCAACAACCTTGAGGCGGGCGATCCGGGCGTATGCGGTGGCACGGCGGATATTTTCATCGAGCCGCTGCAAATTCGGCCCACGCTGGTCGTCATCGGCTGCGGGCACGTCGGCAGGGCGCTGGCCGAACTCGGCAAGTGGATGAACTATCGTGTGATCGTCAGCGATGATCGCCCCGACTACTGCAACCCGCAGTATATTCCGAACATGGATGGCTACGTCGTTGCCAAACCGTCCGAAGTGGCGCAGCACATCGAGCTGGGGCCGCAGACCTACGTCGCCTGCGTGACGCGCGGCCTGCCCGTCGATCTCGATCTGTTCCCGCCGCTGCTCAAAGCCAACGTGCCCTACCTGGGGCTGATCGGCAGCCGCCGCCGCTGGTCGCTAACCGTCAAGGCACTGGAAGAACGCGGCTTCACCGCCGAGCAGTTGAGCCGCGTCCGCGCGCCCATTGGCCTGGAACTGAATGCGGAAACGCCGCAGGAGATCGCCCTGAGCATCATGGCCGAGATCGTCATGCTCCGGCGCGGCGGCACAGGCCAGCCCATGCAGTGGATGGGCAAAGCCGAAGGAACGGCGTAAAATCTCACCCTGACCCCTCTCTGCTCGCGGAGAGGGGAGTAATCCAACACAAGCGCCATCCGGTTCCCCTCGCCAGTTGGAGAGGGGGTGAGGTCAAACCCGCCGCAGCCAGTACCACGCCGAGGCCAGCCCGCGCCCGGTATCCGTGCCCTGCACCACGCGCTCCACTACAAAGTGCGGGGCAAAGGTGCGCGCCACCTCTTCCGGCGTCACGCCAGCCCGCCGCCCGTGCAGTTCACGCGGCGCGAAGGCATACAGCGCGAAGGTTGCGCCGGGCCGCGTCAGCCGCGCCAATCCTGCGGCATAAGCCTGCTGCTGTGCGGGCGAAAGGTTGTGAAAGCAGCCGATGTCAAAGGCCAGATCGAACGGCCCATTCAGCCCGTTCAGCCGGGTCACGTCACCCACGCGAAAATCAACCGAGAGATTGGCTTCTCGCGCCAGTTTGCGTGCCCGGCGAATGGCCGCCGGGATGAAGTCAATGCCCGTCACCTGCCAGCCGCGCGACGCCAGGTAGCGCGCACTGGTTCCCGTCCCACAGCCCAGGTCCAGCGCGCGACCCGGCGGCAGCTCGTCGGCCAGCGCCACGATCTCCGGCGGCGTCTGCCCGGTGTCCCAGGGCATCTGGCCGCGAAAATAGCGCCACCAGAAGCGAAAGCGGCTCACGTGGTTTGCTGGCGCGTGACCGAATAGATCACGCGGTCAATGGGCAGAATCAGCGGCCATTCCTCGATCAGATTGCCTTTGGCATCCACCAGCGCATAGGTCGGGGTGATGCGGCAATCGAACTGCCGGAACAGCGCACGTCCCGGTTCTTTGTTCACGCTGAGGTGGTAAATGGTCATATTCTGCAACTGCATGTCGTTCAGGCGTGAAAGCTGCCTGCCAAGCACCATACATTTCGGGCAGTATTCGCTCTCGAAGGCAATCAGCGCCGGCTTGTGCGAATGCTTGATAGCCCGCAGCAGTGCCGTCGCGTTGATCGGCACGTTGCGGGTTGGCCGGGCATGGAAACGCCACCACACCAGCGCCAACACGGCGATCACGCCAATCAGGATGCCCAGATCGGCCACCGTCAGCCCATCGGGGCTGTTGGCGAAGATGAGCAGGAGTACCAGAACGATCAACGCCGACAGGATCGGATAGGCAAACCGGTCAGGAATAAACAGCGCACGTGGAAGTCTTCTCAGCATGAGCAGCCAACTCCTCCGATCTAAGTTTTGATTTCAATTATAAAACATTCGGCAGGCGAAATATCTCCGCAATTTGCCGGTATTCTGCAATAACTTTCGGGCAGCGCCCTCAGCGATGGTATCATGGTATCATCTGCCGCCGCGCGACACCTTTGACCTGCTGGCCCGTGTCTACAACCTGGATCGCCAGACGTGTGTGAAGCGCCGGGATATGCTGATCGAGCGCTTCGGGTTGGGGGCGTTCCTGGATACGCCCGTGCGCAGGTTGTCGCTTGGGCAGCGGAACGGAAATGCGGGATAGGTGCAGGGCACGCTGCCTGTGACTCGTGCCCAACGCTCGCGTCCCTCTCTCCGAATTCGGAGAGAGGGAGAGGTCACGGATGATGCCAGAGCGGGGCTTGATCTACGTGGGGATACGGAAGATGGGGTTGAGGATGAGATGCACCACGCCCGAGCCAACCCAGCCACCGATGACGGCGACGGCGGCTGTGATCAGGCCCCGGTTGTTCTCCGTGCCGTAGACGCGGTCAAAGGCCCCTTTCAGCAAGAACCAGTTGTAAACCAACAACGCAATGCCCACGATCAAAAAGATGGGCGCCAGGCACAGGATCAGCAGGCCAAGCGCATTCGCCAGAAACGTCGTGACTGCACTCACCAACGTCAGCGGCAGGAAGACCAGCGCGTAGTACATACTGTGCTGCGGCAGCGATACGTTGATGTTCTGGTTTTGCAGATACCAGCGTGAGGCATAGACCGCCGTCGCAAAGCCGACCCCGGTGGCGATGATCGTGATGATGGCAGCCAGGAACGGCCAGATCAAGCCGCTGACGCCGCCGAAGAACCCACCGAGCGGCCAACCGATCAGCCGGCCCACCAATTCCGCCGCGCCGAGCGCTACCGCGCCCAATCCGGCGATGAACACCGAATCCCACATCGTCGCGCCCGCCGCTTCGTTGACGATCAACTCAAAGTCACGGTTGGTATAAATCTGGACGGCCTGATTGATACGCCGCTGGGCCGTTTCGATGATGTAGGGGATAGTCAACCGGGCCGGTGCGCCTTCGATCTCAACCGGCAGCGCAAATCCCTCACCGGAATCCATTGGCATTTTGCGCTTGGGGGTGTCACTGCTGCCGCCCGTCGTACCTGATCCGGCAGGTGCGGAGGACGGCTCAGAGGCGTTGAGGCGAGCCAGGGCGTTTTTCGCTTTTTCGTTGTCAGGGTTGATCTGTAACACACGTTCAAAAGCCTGGCGTTTTCGGTCTACGTCGTCCAGCGCCGCGCCCAGGTACAGCCAGGCTGTTTCGTCGTTTGGGTTCTCTCGAAGCGCCTGGCCCAGAAGGCGGACAGCTTCCTCTTTATTGCCCACTTTGTAAGCTGCGATCCCGTTTTGAACTAGCATTGAAGGTTCCACAGTTGCCCTTCGCTCCTTTCGGATTCAGGTAATGCCTTAAGCATAGTCCAAATTGCCTTCAGGCAAAACGCGCACTACCGGATCGGCAGCGGCCAATCATGTCCCTGCTAAACAGGATGACTGGCCGCCAGGCAGCTTCCGACGAAACATGAGAAGTGACGTAGGATCAGGTGGCAGGGCAACTTCCGATGATCCGGATCACGTCGCGCAAGATGGGTAGGCGACACCACAGGTTTTGCGAATCGATGATCAGCACAGCTACCACAGCCAGCACAATGCACAGCACGATCAGGCAACCGCAGCCCAGGAAGAACCAGCGCCCCAACCCACCACTGGTCGGCGCAGGCTCCTGATACTGATATTGAGGGGGCGGGGGCGGTGGCGAGTACTGCGGCTGCTGATACGAGGGCGGTGGCGGCTGGTAGGCGGGTGCCTGGTAGGGTGCGGGCTGTGCCGAGGCGCCCATCATGGTTGCCTGTTGGCCGGGTTCCGGTGCGGGAATGGTCGATTCGTAACCGAGCGTGACCGTCTCACCCAGGCCCACCATGTCTCCCCCGGCAAGGGGACGCGCTCCGGTCAGGCGCTGCCCATTCACGAACGTGCCGTTGGTAGAACCGAGATCTTCCAGCGTGTATCCACCGCCGCCGCGCGTCATTCGGCAGTGGTGGCGGCTAACCTCCGGGTCATTGATCACAATGTCGTTGGTAATATCACGCCCCAACGTAATGATGTCTTTGTTGAGTTCGTAGATTTGATTGGGCTGAGGGCCGCGGCGCACGATGAGCCGGAAGCTGCCGCTGCTTTGCATAACGCTGCCTCCTGGGTGGGTAGGAATGCCGGCGCGTAAACGTCAATCACCGTTGGGGAGTATACGGGGATTGGTACGCTCTGTCAACCGAACTGCTGGCCTTGCTTTGGCAGTATGCTGCGCAGCGGATTGCCGCTGGCCGCTAAGACATTCGCGGCTGTGGTGCAGTGCCCATCGCTGAGATGAATGACGCTGAGTTCACGGCAAGACGCCGTTGACATAGGGCCATCTGTCGTGTAGACTCTGCCCTGTTCGGCGTCGTTGCCAAGTGGTAAGGCGAGGGTCTGCAAAACCCTTATTCGTGGGTTCGATTCCCACCGACGCCTTTAACCCACAAGCAGGTTTACTTCCCTTCAAGCTGCTCTTTCAAGATCAGCTTGATTTGATTCTGCCAGGGGTCGCGCACTTCGGCCTGTCCGTTGTGGTGCGTCACGGCGACGCCCGCCGCCTCGATTTGCTGCGTCAGGCGATCCAGTTCAGCCTCGTCTGGAAGCGCAATGCTGAACTCTCGGAGGCCAGCCGAAGGCTCCACCGGGGGTTTGGCCCCACGACTCTCCCAGGTGTTCATGCCCAGGTGGTGGTGGTAGCCGCCCGCCGACACGAACAGCGCACCTTGCATTTTGGCAACCACGTCAAAGCCCAACACCCCATGATAGAACTGCTCCGCCTCGTCGATGTCGCCAACGCGCAGATGCATGTGGCCCAGTTTCGTGCCTGCCGGCAGGGCGGGGTTTTGAAGCGCGGGGTCCCCTTCTGGAATCTCCGCGAACAGGCTGTCGAAGTCGATGGGGTCGAGTGCCATTTGCACCTGCTTGCCGATCCACGTCCACTCACTGCGCGGACGATCCCGGTACAGTTCCAGGCCGTTGCGATCAGGATCGTCCAGGTAGAACGCTTCGCTGACCAGGTGATCGGAGTGGCCGAGCGGGTAGCCAATAGCGGAGAGTTGCGCGACCTTGACCGCCAGCGCGTGCCGATCCGGCAGCAAGATGGCTGCATGGTACAGTCCGGTGGTGTTGCGGGCCAGTGGCTTCGCGCCCGGCACGGCTTCCAGTTTCAGGATAGGCCGCTGGCCCGCACCCAGTACCGCCGTGCGCTCATCCTGCTGAAGGGGTTGCAGGCCGATGAGTCGGGTGTAGAATGCCAGCGAACGCTGCAAGTCGGCGACCTTTAGCGTCACCGTGCCCACGTCCGTTGCCGGGTGGATGGTCGGCGTAGACACGCCGGACTGATATGGTTTTTGCATGATTGCCTCTGAAACAATAGGAAGCGGTTGGTCGGGCGCGATGGCGCGAGTGTGTATTTTCGCTACAGACGCGGTTGTAGGGTGCATTCTTACCCTTACCCCGTGCGCCTTACGAGCAAATAAGCCTATGATTGCTTCTTTTCGTCCTCGTCCTTATCCTTGAGCGCTGTGAAGCGCATGAACGCTCGTTCTAGCGGCCCCATTTCTTCGGGATAGTTCGTGTCATCATGGGCTTCCAGGATGCGGTAGCCCTCCTTGATGTAGCTGCGGATGGTGTGCGGGCTGATGCCCATCTCGTCGGCGGCAAGCTGCGCGGGCATTCCCTCCACCACGCACAGCCACAACGCCTGCCGGATGCGCTCGGTCATCTCCGGGTACTCGCGCTCCGGCGGCAGCACGTCCGCGTTGAAGAGCCTCGGTTGGGCAGGTGTCGCCAGGTTGTGGATGTTCTGTGTCACTAACAATTCCCGATCCAGGGCGTAGCAAATGGCGCTGGCAAGGTACAAGCGAACTTCGCTGCGCAGCAGGTAGCCGCGCACCCCGGCCTCGACAGCAGCAAACACATAGGGCAGGTCGGCTTTTCGCGCCATACAGATGACCATCACATCTTTGATTGCTTCTCGGAATTGGCGCACCGCCGTCCGCAGCGCTTCGGGATCGGGAAAAGCTTCGGGTTCCAGCAGCACCACGTCGGGCAGTTCAGGCTCCGAAACCCGCCGGATGTAGTCGAACGCCTGCGCCATCGTGCTTGCCATCGCCACGACGCGCGTCCGCCGATCCCAGGCCAGATAGCTGTTCAGAGATTGCAGTGCGTAAAAGTCGGTATCCAGGATGAGGACCTTCAGGTTAATATGGCTGCCCATCTCTAACCCCCGCCAGCGGTGTGCCTACTTGCGGCAAGTTTACCACAATCGACAGACGCCGGATCGTTTCGCACCGGATATGGGCTGGTTTATAATCAGGGAGGTTTTCCGGGCAAGCGTAGCGGAGCGCTCATGTCGAACCGGCCTGATGTCTCCAACAACACCAACGCGGGCGAACCACCCATCGCCAAGCCGCACCCCCCCAGTGACGAGCCGGGTTTTGTGGATGGAATTCCTGTCGAAGAGCTGGTGCGGCTGACCCGCGAATTCACGGCACGTATCACCAACGAAGATCGACAGCGTATGGCGCTCGAACTGAGCGAAAGCGGCCATCAGCGCTCCATCCAGAGCAGCGCGCCCTATCTGTTACAGCAGTTCTTTACGGGGCGGATTGACCTGGACGTGGAACTGGCCCGGCGCTACCCGTCCTCGCCGCTGCTGTCGTCGGCGACCTTCATACCCGAACCGGGCAAGCAGGCGCGGCACGGCATGGCCCAGTTTGTGAGCCAGGACAGTTCGGCGAGCATGACCATCGAACTGCACGGCAATTCAGGGGCGCTCGACATCAGCTTTCTGTTGCAGGGCATGATCGCCGTGCGCTTCACGCTGGGTGCAATCGCCGAGCCGCATCGCAAGCGCTTTCTCGAACTGATGAAGCGGCAGGACGGCATCGCCTTCCTCTGGACGCGCCAGCGTTGGGAGAGCGATTACCTGATCTTCGTGGTACGCGAAAATTTTGCCAGGCTATACGCCTTTGGGCCGGGCCGCTTCGACGGCGCGTGCCGCCTGACGCCCGAGGGCGTGAGCCAGCTTATCACCTGGTTGGGCGGTTTCTGGATGCCCGGAACCGAGCTGCCGCCCGCCGAGGAAATGTCTTCCGGTGACCTGAGCTGGTAGCGGCAATCGTCCTTACCGTGATCAACAGTGTGGGAGAAACCATGCGCGACTGGCAACTGACCGCCGAGAGTCCACTCGCAATGCGCTTCGCCGCTGACGTGCGGCTGGATCGCACCGACTACACGGATGATCAATCCTGGGAGATCGCCTTTGGCGGGCCGGACGAGCCGGGAATGGTCATCCAGACGCGCTACGGGGGACGGGCCGGGCTGGCCCGTCTCGTGCCGATGTGGGTGGTGGACAGTCGCCCACTCTACGAGACGAATGCGCTCGCCGCGCGGCCCGTGCTGCGTGCCTTTGCGCCTAACTATGCCAAAATCACCGCGCGCCTGCTCGATACGCTGGCGCTGACCGCCGAACTGTGGGTCATGGATTCGCAGGCAGTCGGCGGGCGCTTCACCCTAGAAAATGCGGCTCCGACGCCGGTAACGTTACGCTTTGACCTGTTTGCACAGGTCGTGCGCGAGGGCGCGGTAGTCGATATGAACTTGCTTGGCCTGGACGACGGCAACGAGGCGCTGCATCTGGGCAAGGTCGGCAACTTGAACCCCGTGCTGATGATGGAATATGCCGCCGCCTCTGTAACTCGTTCTGTGACCCATCCCGGTGAGCATGTCAGCCCGAAGTTGTCAGCACCGCTGACCGTCCCGGCCAATGGATGGGCTACTGTGCGATGGGTTCACGCCGGCAAAGCCGACCTGAACGACAGCCTTCGCACCGCCTTCCAGTGGCTGTACCAGACCAACTGGGAAAGCGCCCTGAGCGCCATCGAGAAAGCCAATGCGTCCTTGCCTGTGATCGAGACGGGCAACGCCGACTGGGATGCCGTCATCGCCCTGAGCGCGCAAGTCTTGCTGCGCAGTTACATTGGCCCGACCAGCCACTTACCCAACCCCTCTTTTGTCAGCGCGCGCATCCCGTCGCGTGGCTTCAGCCCACGCGGAACCGGAGCGGATCACGGCTGGCAGTGGAGCGGGCAAACGGCGGCGCTCGGCTATCTGGTCATTCCCGCGACGGCATTGCTTTCGCCCGACCTGGCGCGTGGCGCGCTGCGCAACATGCTGGCCGTGCGCCAGAACGACGGCTGGATCGACTTCAAACCGGGCCTGGGCGGTCAACGCGCCAACCTGCTCAGTGCGCCGCTGCTGGCGTCCACCGCCTGGCGCGTGGCGGAAATAACCGAGGACAAAGCGTTTCTTGCCGAAGTGTTCCCGAGCCTGCATCAGTTCTTCGAGCGTTGGTTCCAGCGCGACATGGATCGAGACGGCGACGGCTTGCCGGAATGGACGAACACCACGCAGAGTGGTTATGCCGATAACCCGGCCTTTGCGCGCTTTCGCCGCTGGGCACAGAATGCCGACATCAGCAAGGCTGAAACGCCCGACCTGGGCGCGCTGCTGGTCGGCGAAGGGCGCAGCCTGATCAAAATGGCCGAGGCGCTGCAAGACTCGGCAGTGATCCCGGCCATTCGTGCGCGTCTGGATATGCTGCAAAAGCAGCTTGATGCGCTGTGGAACGAGGCGGCGGGCAGCTACCTGAACCGTGACCGCGATTCGGATCGAACGGTGACAGGCGTGAAGCTCTTCCGGGGCAAGGGGGACGAGCCGTTCGATGCCCGCCCGACGCTCGACCCACCCAACCGCCTGATCCTGCGGGTGGTGGGCGGCAAAGAACATGCGCCGCGTGTCTCCGCGACGATTGAAGGCATCAACGAACGCGGCAATCACGTCTCCGAGATCATTTCGACGGCGGCTTTTGCCTGGTATTACGGCATGGGCGCGGCAGTCAGCGAACACGTCTACTCGCAGGTCAATTACGTCAAGTTCGAGGGGGTCAGCCGCGTCTACTCAGTCGAGATCGACACGGTAGACCTGACGCGCCATACGCAGCCCATGCTGTTGCCGCTGTGGGCAGGCGCGCCCGGCAAGGCCCGCGCCGAACGACTGGTGCAGCTTATCGTCGACCCGGCCCGATACTGGCGCGCCTACGGGATGCCCATCTGCCCCGCTGACGATCCGAATTTCGCGGCGAACAACGACGGTGGCAGTGGCGGTGTATGGCTGTTGTGGAACACGCTGATCATCGAGGGTCTGTTGCAGTACGGCTACACCCACGAGGCGGCGACGCTCTTCAGCCGCCTGCTGGATGCGCAGGTGAAGGCACTCAAACGCGATCATGGTTTCCGCGAGGCTTACAACAGCGAGACGGGCGAGGGCCTGGGCGACCTGGACGAACTGGCCGGAATCGTGCCCTTGCAACTGGTGATGGCCCTGATCGGCCTGCGGATCGTGAGTGCGCGCCGGGTGTGGGCGGGCGGCGTTTTTGCTCTGCCCAACCCCGTCAAAGTCACACAGCAGGGCGTTGAAGTGATGCGCAGCGCTGGGGGAACGACAGTGCGCTTCCCCTCCGGCCACGCGGTTGAGGTTGGCCCCGAATGGCAGCTGATCGAAGACCCGACGCCCGAACCGCCTGCGCCGGTTGCGGAACCAACACCCGCTGCACTGCCCGAACCGCCTGTAACTGCCGGGCCAACTGCACCGCCCATGCCTGCCTCGGTGATCCCGGTGGATGCCAAGAAGGATGACACGCTCGAAGTGCCGGTGGTTGACAACGTGCCACCGGCCCAGCCCGCAGACAGCAGCGGCGCGGTGAAAATTCCGGTGCAGGGGCCAGAGGACGGTTGAGAATTCCGGTGACGCCAGCGCCTATCTGCGTGAGCTTGTGCCTGCCTTCTTGCGCTTTCCTTTTGGGGCGGTCATGTGGTAGCTTTCCTCGATCAGATGCGCGACGAAATCCCAATCGACCTCGACGTCCAGCCACGCGCCGATCCAGCCGTGCCGCCCGACGTAGGGGGGCACGAAATAACGTTCGGGTTCGGAACGCACCAGCATTTCCTGAAAGCCGAGCGTGGACTTACACCACACCGATGGACGACCTTTCATCGGGTGCTGCATGGCAAAGATTTTGTTGCGGACTTTGAAAACGGGCTTGCCGACGCTGCCCTCATTCTGTTCGACGCTGTCCGGCAGCGCGAGGCAGATCGCTCGAATGTGCTCGATGGCATCGTCTTTCATCGCCGTATAGTTCCTTCTCCGGGCCTCACGCCCAGTGTTCCAGAGTCTTCTTGAACGTCGCCAGGAAGGCATCCGCCATCGCACCGTCCGCGACGCGGTGATCAAAGGTCAGCGTCACGTACATCATGGGACGTACCGCGATAACATCCGCACCGTCCTGTTCCAGCACCACCACCCGCTTTTGCACCACGCCGACACCAACAATCGCCGACTGCGGCTGGTTGATGATCGGCGTCGCCAGCAGGCTGCCCGACACGCCGTGATTGGTCAGGGTGATCGTGCCGCCCGTCACCTCGTCGGGCCGGAGCGCCTTGCTGCGGGCGCGGCTGGCAAGGTCGCTGACCTGCCGGGCGATCCCGATCAGGCTCAGGTCTTGCGCATGCTTGATGACCGGCACGATCAGTCCATCGGCCAGCGCCACTGCCATTCCAACGTTCACCGTGTGATGAATGAACAGCCCGTCGTCCGTCCACTGGCTGTTGAGCGTCGGCTGTGCCTGCGCCGCCGCCACCAATGCGCTGACAAAATAGGCGGTCAGGGTCAGCTTGACGCCCTGTTTTGCCAGCGGCTCCATGTTGGCCTGCCAGTGGGCCATCACCCGTGCCATATCGACCTCAAACACGGTGGTCACGTGCGGCGCGGTGTGCAGCTTGCTGCGCACCATGTGTTCCGCGATCAACTTGCGCATGGTGTTGAGCGGCACGAGTTCGCCGGGCTGCTTCGCCCCGGCGGGCTGCGCCGCAGGAGCGGATGGCTGTGCGGAGGCTTTCTCGAATATCTCGGTGGTTGGCTTGAACAGGTCACCCGTGACGGGCTGCTCCCAGGCCGGGGTTTCCTCCATCTGGACAGGCTGGACAGGTTCCGCCGGGGCTGCCTCGCGCGTCTTCAGGTACGCCTCTACGTCCTTCTTGGTGACGCGCCCGCCAAGCCCGGTTCCCTTGATCTGCGTCAGATCGATGTGGTGTTCGGAGGCCATGCGCGCCACGACAGGACTGTAGCGCTGGCTTGCCCGACTGGAATCGCCGCCATCGCCATTGCTTTCTGTGGCAACCACGGGCTGCGGTTCGGTGGCCTGTTCGCCCGCCACGCCGGGTGCGTCGGGCACGGCCTCGCCCGGCTGCCCGATCATCGCCAACAGCACGCCGCGCTCCACCGTTGTCCCTTCGGGGACGTAGATTTGTAGCAATACGCCGCTGGCAGGCGCGGGCACTTCCGTGTCCACCTTGTCCGTACTGACTTCGAGCAGCGGGTCAAACTCCGAAACCGGATCACCGACCTTTTTCAGCCACTTGCTGACCGTTCCCTCGACCACGCTCTCGCCCAGTTGGGGCATGATCACTTTCGTCGGCATAACTGCTCCTCATCTACCAGAGTTCGCCCTCGCGCCATTCGGCGGTAATTAGCCCACTCGTATCCAGTGCTGGTGTGGACGGCAGCCGCAAGATCATGACCGTCTCGTTTGGCGTTTCGATGATGCCCTTCGGCGTTCGGATGGCTGTTTTGCCGCGCCACACCTCCCACCCCAGCCGCTCATAGAATCTGATGTGCCCGGTTGCCAGTGCGCCTAACTCAAAACCCTGGATTTCTTCGGCCAGGCGCCGCATGACGGCTGAACCAAAGCCGCGCTTCTGGTAGGCAGGATGGGTCGCCACCTCTTCCACGTAAGCGGTCTGGAGCATCGGCAGGCCATCCGGTTGCAGCAGTCGCGGAACCCAACTCGCATGGCTGACCAGCACACCGTCGAGCGTTCCCAGGACGTGGGCGCCGCCGGTATGCAGCCGAATTATCTCGTCGAACGGCTCGCCGAATGCCTGTGTACATAGCTGGACAATAGCAGCCAGTTCAAACTCGCTCAAAGCGTCGTGCCGGACAACTTCGAGGTGCACAGACATCTAATACGCCGCCAGATCACGAATGGCCCGCACGATCTTGTTCACGTTGGGCATGAATGCCTCTTGCAGCGGGTGGCTGAACGGCACAGCGGGCACGTCTGGCCCGGCCAGACGGCGGATCGGCCCGTCCATGTACTCGAAGCCCTCGTCGCTCAGGACGGCGGCCACCTCCGCGCCGTAGCCCATCGTCAGGTTGTCCTCGTGGACGATCAGCGCCTTGCCCGTCTTCTTGAAGGACTCCAGGATCGTCACCTTATCGACGGGCAGCAGCGTCCGCAAATCCACAACCTCGCACGAAATGCCGTCCTCACGGGCAACCTGATCGGCTGCCTCCATGCAGTAGTGGGCCATCATGCCGTAGCTGTAGACCGACAGGTCGGCTCCGCTGCGCCGCACGTTGGCCGGGCCGAGGGGCACGCTGTAATCCTCCGCCGGCACTTCGCCCTTGATGCTGCGGTAGCCCTTTTTGGGCTCAAAGAACAGCACCGGGTTCGGGTCGTGAATGGCGCTCTTGAGCAGCCCTTTGGCGTCGTAGGGCGTGGACGGGATCACAACCTTGAGGCCCGGCACGTGCGTGAAGAACGCCTCCACACTCTGGCTGTGGTACAGGCCGCCGCCGATCCCGCCGCCGTAAGGGGCACGGATGGTCAGGGGCACGTTCCACTGCCCGTTGGAGCGGTAATACATCTTGGCGGCCTCATTGACGATCTGGTTGAAGGCCGGGTGAATGAAGTCCGCGAACTGAATCTCGCAGATCGGGCGCAGGTCAGCCATCGCCGCGCCGATGCCGATGGCGACGATGGACAGTTCCGCCAGCGGCGAATCGATGATGCGTGTCGGGCCGTACTTCTCGAACAGGCCCATCGTGGCGCGGAATACGCCGCCACGCCGTCCCACGTCCTCACCCGTGATGAACACGCGCGGATCGCGAGCCAGTTCCTCGTCCATCGCCTCACGGATCGCGTCGATCAGTGTCATTTCTGGCATGGCCGCTACTCCGCATACACGCCGCGAAAGGCGCTTTCTTCGGCAGGGAAGGGCAGTTGCTCCGCGTCGCGCTGCGCCTCGTCCACGATCTGGCGGGCGCGGGCTTCATATTCCGCTTGCTTCTCGGCAGTCAGGACACCGCGTGCCATCAGCATCCGCGCAAAGCGCTGGATCGGGTCTTTGTGTTTCCACTCCTCGACTTCTTCGCGCGGGCGGTAGCTGCGATCATCGTCGTCGGAGGAATGCGGCGTGACCCGGTAAGTTTTGGCCTCAACCAGCGTTGCACCCTCGCCCCGGTAGGCGCGTTCGGCAGCTGCCTTGACCACGTCGTACACGGCCAGAACGTCGTTGCCATCCACCACGACGCCATACACGCCGTAGGCCGGAGCGCGATCCGCCACGTTATTGATCGCCATCTGCTGGTCAATCGGGACGGAAATGGCGTAGATGTTGTTCTGCACCAGGCAGATAAACGGCAGGTCGTGGACACCCGCCCAGTTCATGCCCTCGTGCCATTCGCCCTGGCTGGTCGAGCCTTCGCCCAGGCAGGTCAGCGCCAGCCGGGGCTGCGTCTCGTCGGCAGGGTCAACGAGGCCATTCTCCCACTTATATTTGATGGCGAAGGCCAGCCCTGCGGCCTGTGGAACCTGCGTCGCCACGGGGCTGGACGACGAGAGGATGTTGAACTGCTTGCTGCTCCAATGGCTTGGCATCTGGCGACCACCGCTGCTGTACTCGCCTTCCTTGCCGAACAGACTGATCATGAAATCGCGTGGGGTCACGCCCAGCGCCAACACCAGCGCCAGATCGCGGTAGTAGGGATGGACGTAATCCACGCCCCGGTTGATGGCGAAGGCCGCGCCCACCTGGCAGGCTTCGTGGCCCATACCGCTGATATGGAAAGCGATCTTGCCCTGCCGGTGCATCACCCAACTGCGTTCGTCCACGCGGCGCGCCAGCAGCATCGTCCAGTACATTTCAAGCAGTGTTTCCGGCGAAAGCGAAGCCGAGGGTGAGGGGGCCGTCGCTTCGGTTGGAGTCAGCGCCATTCCTGTTCCTCCTATCGGTTCCGAATCGAATCCGAGCCGTTATCCGCGCCTCCCTTCGATCACGATGTAGCGATTGTTGCGGGCCAGGACGCGCGCCTTTGGCAAATGAGCGGCCATCACGTCCTCGTATTTGAGAAAAGCATTGGCAACGATCACCAGCCGCCCGCCGGGGCGTAAATGGTCTTTCGCCTCGCGCATGATGCGATGCGCCACGTTCGTATTCACGTCGAACGTTTTGTGGAAGGGCGGGTTGGAAATAATCAGGTCGAACCGCTGGCCGCCCAGGCCGCTGTACACATCGCCCGGCTGCACGCTCACGTTCGACAGAGCATTGATCGCAACGCTGGCTCGGGCGCAGCGCACTGCCAGCAAATTATCGTCGGTCAGGGTCACGCGCCCGGAAGCATGGTCACTGAGTGCGGCGGCAATGCCCAGGACGCCGCTGCCAGAACCTACGTCGAGCACGTCCTGTCCGGGTTCAAAGGCCACATGTTCCATTAAGAATGCTGTGCCGTCGTCTAGGCGTTCCCAACTGAAGATGCCGGGCATGGTCGCCACCGGAATCGGGCCACGAGGCGTCTCGAAGACGCGCCGCTGCACGAACGTGGGATCAGCACCCCACTCAGTGGGATAGGCGAGCGCCTCGCTCCGTTCTGGCCGCACCGCTACGCCAACCCGGTAACGGCGTTTGGTATTGAGCGTCACGCTGTGCCCGAACAGCACCGCCGCATCATCCAGGACGCTCTTTGCACCGCCCCGGGTTGGCCCGGCAATATAGAGCCGCCCGCCGGGACGCAACGCTTTGAGCGCGCTCCACAATTGAGCGCGGGCGAAATCGCGGCCTTTGGGCACGGCCATCAGCGCCACGTCGAAACCGTCCTCGGCATCGGGGAAAACGCCGTCGCTGAACGTGATCGGCGCGTCAGACAGGCGTGCCATCACCTGTTCCTGCGCGCGCTGAATGGCACGATAGCTGATGTCGTAGACAGCAACAGATGCCGTCCGGCGGCCTGCGTTCAGGATCAGCGCCGGGTCGCCAGCCGACAAGACGAGGACACGATCTTCGGCGGACAGCCGGGCATGTTCTGTCAAAAGCAGCGTACCAGGATCGGTTGAGCCAACAGCCTGCATCACAACTCGTTTCATGACTGACCTATGGTTGCAATCTATTATATCATGTTGCGGACAATACCTAACAACCGTTTGTTTTGTTGTTGCTTGTCAGCGTTGTTATTCGCGGGTTCCTCCGTTAAACTCGCCGCTGACTCGCCTGCGGTAACGGCTCTCTTCCGCACAAACCACAAAAAATCCTGATCCATGCGTCGACGCGTTCTTATCGTCTCGATCTTGCTGGTGCTGTCAGTGCTTGTTGTGCAGCGCCTGACCGCGCCCAACTCACCCCCGCGAGTGTCCATCGACTCGCGTTATCTGTGTGCTGCCCTGGCAGCCTACATCCCTGCCGAAGAATTAACCTGCGCCGATTGCACCTATGCCGCTGTGGACAAGAGCCACCGTCTCCCGGCCAGCTACGTGCCGCCCGTCATGCCAGTTCTGCTCACAGGGGGCGGATCGCTTGTGCCGGAAGCGGCAATAGCACTGACCGATTTGTTTGCCGAAGCACGCCAGCGTAAGCTCGCGCCACGCATCACATCCGCCTACCGCTCTTACGAGGATCAGGCCAGGACCTTCGCCGCATGGTTCCGGCAGGAACTCAGCCGTACCCACAACCTGGATCGGGCTTTCGACAATGCCAGCCGCTACTCGGCACTGCCGGGCTTCTCCGAGCATCAACTGGGGACAGCCGTCGATCTGAACTGCGATGGCTGCGCGCCATTTGACCGTGAGGACAGTCGGAACATCGCCCTGTGGAAATTTCTGGAGGATGAGGGCTACCGCTTCGGGTTTGCGATCTCGTATCCGCGCAATGTCGAGGCGCTGACGGGCTACCAATACGAGCCCTGGCACATCCGCTACGTGGGCAAAGAGTATGCGGCGGCCCTCTTTGCCCAGAACTACCTGGACGGCAACGGCGTGTGCCTGTCCGCCTTTCTCAGGGCGCAGGCACACCCGTAAGCACCCGGCCTCCTCACCAATTTCTAAGGTCAATCTAATTTAGTGCTGACGTATTTCTGATGTTACGCGGGTAGAACTACAAATAAGGAATGTAGGGAATTTTACGTAAACGCAAAACGGAGGTACAGGAAATGAGTAGCCTGATGCGTTGGAGTCCCTTCCGCAATGCGATGACTTTGAGCGAGGCCCTTGATCGCCTGTTTGACGAGGCATTTATCATGCCGCGCAATGGTGGCATGATGACCATGCCCAGTATTGACATGGTTGAGAACGACGACAATGTGGTGGTCAAGGCCGAGATCCCTGGCTTCAATCCTGAGAACGTCGATGTGCGAGTCGAGGGCAATGTCCTCTCGCTGCGGGGCGAGTACAAGCAGGAGAGCGAGAAGCAGGAGGGCCAGTATCACGTCAGAGAACGCCGGATGAGCAGCTTCAACCGCACCATTCCACTACCAGCGGAAGTGAATGCGGATAAAGCGACGGCTGAATTCGAAAACGGCGTGCTGACGCTGACGCTGCCCAAGCACGAGACCGCCAAGCCGAAGCGGATCAGCATTGCGGCTAAGAGCGGCAACAAACGTTGACCTCTTGACAACTTCCACAAAAGCGGTGGTCGGCGGGCCGCCGCTTTTTATTTACGCTGGTTTGGATAAGTAAATCGATGAGGACACATTTGGTTTGAATCTTAACGCCAAATCCAAACTCTGAATATACTTAACCCTGTAAACTTAACCCGAAAATGGATAAGCTCGGACCTATTCCTGGCCTTGAAGCCGCAGCGCACCATGTTCCTTCAACCTGGCGATCCGCTCGACGAGTTTCGCATCCTTGACGTGCTTGGCGAGGGGGGATTCAGTGTGGTCTACAAGGCAGAGGACACCACGTTGGAGCGGCTCGTCGCTGTCAAGCAGTTGAACCCGGATGTCTTCGCGGAGTCCGGGACAGAGCAGCGCTTCATTCAGGAGGCCAAACTCGCGGCCAGCCTGAATCACCCCAATATCGTTGCCATTTATACTTTCAAGCGACAGCACGGTTCGCTGTTCCTGATCATGGAATACCTGGACGGCGGCAGGGTACGTGACCTGATCAATGAGAATGGCTTTCTGACGCAGGGCACTATTCTGAAGCTGGCGACGGCGGTATGCCATGCCCTGGACTTTCTACACGCGCGGGGTGTGATCCACCGTGACATTAAGCCGGAAAACATTCTGTGTACGCAATCGGGCGAATTCAAGTTGGCAGATTTCGGGCTGGCGCACATCTCGCATCTGGACAGGCGGCGCAGTTCGGCAGGGCCACAGTCCGGTACCCTGCTGTATATGTCGCCGGAACAGGCAGCAGGCGAGGAGCTTGGCCCGCAGTCGGATATCTATTCCCTGGCGACGGTTCTGTACGAGGCATTGACTGGCACCTACTACCTGCCACCAGCGGATGACGATGATACGATCATCGAGCAGATCATGGCCGCAGAACCAATCGCGCCCAGCCAGCGTAACCCCCGCGTTCCTGATACCTTTGACGAGCCGCTTTTGATTGCCCTGCGCAAGAATCCTGCCGAGCGCTTCCAGACGGCGGGCGAATTTCTGGAGGCACTGCGGGCCGCGGCCCGCAAGAAGCGCCAGAACGAAAGCGCCGTGCTGCCGCCCGAACTGGCTGCCGAACTGTACCTGATCCGGACGCTGCGTGATCTGCTGAACGAGCCAAAACAGGCGATGCTGCGGCTGGACGTGCCCTGGGTGCGCGATTTCGATGCGGCAGAGGTGATGGCCGAGCGCGGCGAAACGCTGCTGGCGCTGGGCGACAGTTCCGGTTACGACCTGCTCGAGCAGGCTGTCGCCCGCAAGTCGTCGCTGCCTTTCGCCCAGATGACGTTGGCCCAGCGCTACCGGGTGCAGGGTGATACACCGCGCTATACGCGGGCCATGATCCACGCCATTGAGGCGGACCCCGATCTCGTCTTTGCCACGTACTATGGACGGATCGTAGACTCGCTGGCCCGCCCGCCAGAGTTCTGGCACTACGTCGAACTCTTTGGTCTGGCGCGTCCCTCGGCACTGACGAGTTTCAATCTGGGCCGCCTGCTCATGCTCGTCAAGGGCTACGAGGGCGAGGCCGTGGAAGCCTTTCACGCCGCCATCCGCCAGGATTCAACCTTTGGCCCGGCCTTCGTGGCACTGGCAAGCGTCTGGCTGTCGCTCGGCGAGTCGCGGCGTGCTATCCCGCTCTTTGAGCAAGCCACCCAACTGGCATTCCCCGAATACCCGGAGGGCGAATGGCACAAGTCGCCGTCGGCCTACCGTGTTGCCCATGCCTATGTCGGGTTGGCCCTGGCCCATGCCGATGTAGGGCAGATGATGGCAAGTGCCGAAGCAGCCATGATTGTCTTTGAACTTTCGCCCGGTGATCTGGACGACCACCAGGAGACCCTGCTGGCCTGCTACAACGAAACGGCCAGCGCCTGGTTAGAAAGTGACCAGGCACAGGACGCTTACGAGTTGCTTTCGCACATCTTGCCGCTCGCGCAGTTTTACGGCAATACACAATCGATGATCTGGCTGGGCGCGGCACAGACCCGCCTGGGCACGAGCTTGCGACTTCAGCAAAACTATAAAGAGGCCGTTGACTGGCTCCAGGCCGCCGTCGATACGCTGCGCGGGGTGGCGCCGCCTTCCAGTGTGCCCGACTACCAGATCCTTGCCGACCATCTCCGCGAGGCCGAACAGCAGCTCAGGCTGGCTCGCAAACATCGTTAAACCCTAACAATTTTCTCTCAATACTGGCGTATAATTTGATAAACACTATGATTCGTGTAACCATTCCGGTTAAGGCTGCTTGCATTGCGGGACGTACATCATGAACAAAGCACTCATACTTGTGGTTGAGGATGACAGGAATCTGATGGAGAGCATCCGGGATATCCTGGAAATTCAGGATTACCGCGTTCTGACTGCTACCAACGGCCAGGATGCCCTGGAGGTTCTGCATTCGCTTCCGACTCCGCCAGACCTGATCGTCTCGGACATCATGATGCCGAGCATGAACGGCTATGAATTCTTCGAGGCGGTACGTAATGAATCGCGCTGGCTGGCGATTCCGTTCATTTTCCTGACCGCCAAAGCCGATACCAGCGACGTGCGCGCCGGGAAATCGATGGGCGCAGACGAGTACGTGACCAAGCCTTTCGACACCGAAGACCTGTTGATTGCCGTCGACGCCAAGCTGCGCCGTCACAAAGAGTTGCAGCAGATTCAGCAATCGCACATCGCCGACATCAAGCGCAGCATTTTGACGATCCTTAACCACGAGTTCCGAACCCCGCTGACCTACGTGGTGGCCTACGCCGACATGCTGAACCGCGATGCCAGCCAGTTGAGCTATGAGGAGATCATGAACTTCTTGCGCGGCGTCAACGCCGGCGCGGATCGACTCCGTCGTCTCGTCGAGAGCTTCATCCTCCTGGTGGAACTGGAAACGGGTGAGGCGGAAAAGACCTTTCAATGGCGCAGACGAAAGACCACCGACCTGACCGCCATTCTCAACGCCGCCGTCGCCCTGGAACAGAACCCTGCGGCAGAGAAGGGTGTCGAATTGCGTGTTGACCATCCATCCAGCCCTTTGCCTGCCATCGTCGTGGACAATGACTATTTACGGGATGCAGTCGCCCGGCTGGTTGACAATGGCATCAAGTTCAGCGATAAAGACGGATGTGTCGTCACCGTAAGCGCTTATAGCGACGGCGACTCCGTTTGTATCCTGGTCAGCGATCAGGGGCGGGGCATCCCCGAACACGAACTCGAATCGATCTGGGAGGTCTTTTACCAGATAGACCGCGAAAAGTACGAAGATCAAGGCCCCGGCGCGGGCCTGCCGATTGTCAAGCGCATTGTCGATCTACATCATGGCACTGTGGAGGTCTACAGCCAGTTTGGGGAAGGTAGCCAATTTGTCATTCGGCTGCCAACGGTCAATAATTGAAGTGGCCTCGGCTCATCCAAAAAGCTGTCGGTGGCCTGTCGGTCTGCTGTCAGCGTCTTGAGGATAAATGTGTTACAGTCTACAGCATAGTACGCGCCACTTCTTGAAGCTCGTGAACAATGAAGGGAGTTCTGGCCAATGGCCCAATCGATTCTGGACAAAATAAACACGTTGATCTCGGCAAATATGCACGCGATGGTGGACGCGGCCTTGCAGGCCAACTCGGTCAAGGTCATGGACGAGTACGTCCGGCAGGCCGAGAAAAACCTGGAAAACCTGGAAGATGCTACGGTGACGGTAGGCGGCTCGGTCAAGACCCTTAAGCGCAAGTACGAAGAGATTTCGGCCACTGCCGAGAAATTAGATCGGGACATCGATACGCTGCTGACGCGCGGCAAAGCTGATCTGGCTGCCGCTGCCCAGGCCGACCTGAACACCAAACAGCAGCTTGCCCAGGAATATTACGAGCAGTGGCAGCAGCAGCAGGCCGAATACCAGAAGATGCTCGACGCCAAGATCAAGCTGGAAGCCAAGCTGACCACCATCAAGCAGGAGCGGGAACACCTGCAAGCGCTGATGGAACTGGCCGAGGCCAAATCGGCGACGGTCAAGACGATCCGCAGCCTGAACGATCTGGCGGGCGTCGGCGACGACGACGTGCGGCGTATTGGTGACGCCATCCGCGCACGGCTGGATCGGGAAGACGCGGAGTTGGAGATGTCCAGTTCGCGGCTGCAAGGCCAGATGGACGACGTGCTGGAAAAAGGAACCATCGACGCACAGCTTGAGGAGCGCAAGAAGCGGCTTGGCCTCAGCGGTTCGACGGGCAGCACGGCCTAGCTCATTTCGCCTGAGCTTTATCCGCGCTGTAGCTGCGGATGAGATTGGCCTCACCCTAATCCCTCGCCACCCTGTGGGGAGGGATTTTTCTTATCTCCGCCGGTTCCCCCGCGCGAACGGTTTTGACCTGTAGAAAACCATAAAGAACTTTATAAATCTATTATTGGCTCTTGACACCCTAAAAATCTCCTGTACAATGCGCACCAGTCACGGGTCGGAGGGCATGGGTTACCCTGATAAGGTTCACATCCCATGCTCACACACTTATCCGTGACCCTGAATCATTATAGGTCAATGGGAGCGGGCCGAAGCGGTTGGGTTACCAGTACGAGAGGACAGTCCCCACCGTGTCCCTTGTCCGCTCTTTGATCGGAGCAAGACAAACAGCGGGCCGAAGCATCTGGGTTATCTGGCCCACAAGGTTCGAGTCCTTAGACCCGTAGGAGCCAACGCTTCGAGGGGTTTGATCCCAATGCCCTCCTTGCCTGCTGTTTTTTGCTGCCTGCTCACAGGCGTTGTCGTACTGTTTTTGCCCCACAGAGCCGGAGGGCGGTGTCATGAAGTATGTAAAATATCTGACCAATCGCAAGGCAACTCCGCAGCATCAGCCGATTCCTGAAAGCCAGCAGGTGCCCAACTCGGCGGGCGGCTACAGCTTCGCAGTGGACGACTGGACGCGCCTGGATCGCTTCCTGATCCTGGGCAGCGAGAGCGGATCGTACTACGCCACCGAACGCCAACTGACCATCCAGAATACCGATGCGGTGCTGCGCTGTCTGCAAAACGATGGCCTGCGCACCGTGCGGCGCATTGTCGAGATCAGTGATGCGGGGCGTGCCCCCAGGAATGACCCGGCGATCCTGGCCCTGGCCCTTGCCAGCGCGCTTGGCGATGCCGAGACGCGGCACGCCGCCAGCGAGGCGCTGCCGCAGGTCTGCCGAATCGGGACGCACCTCTTTCATTATGCTGAGTACGTCAATTCTCTGCGAGGTTGGGGACGGGGTCTACGCCGGACAATCGCCAACTGGTACGTCAACGCTTCCGCTGAGGACATTGCCTACCAGGCGGTCAAGTACCAGCAGCGCGACGGCTGGTCGCACCGCGACCTGCTCCGGCTGGCGCATCCTGTCGCGCCGAGCAACGAGCACAACCTGGTCTTCCACTGGATCGTCAGGGGTTGGCCCGGCGTCGGCGAGGAACCGCACCCGGTCAAGGCCGGGCAGATCATCTGGGCCTACGAGCGCGCCAAAACCGCCCCAAAGCGCGAGATTATCCGGCTGATCCGCGACTACCGCCTGCCGCGTGAAGCGCTGCCCACCGAATGGCTGACTGATCCGGATGTGTGGGAGACGATGCTGCCGCACATGGGCCTGACGGCCATGCTGCGCAACCTGGGCAACATGTCGAAGATCGGGCTGCTGGCGGATCGCAATCGCGGTGTCGTGAACTTCGTGACGAAGGCCATCGCCGACGGCGAGCAACTGCGCCGGGCGCGCGTCCACCCGATTGCGGTGCTGGCGGCGCTGCTGACCTACAAGCAGGGGCATGGAATGCGCGGCAGCGGCGAATGGCAGCCCGTCACAAAGGTCATCGACGCGCTGGACGCTGCCTTCTATGCGGCTTTCGGCAACATCGTGCCCTGTGGCAAGCGGATCGTGCTGGCGCTGGATGTGTCCGGGTCGATGGACGACAGCCGCATCGCGGGCATCCCCGGCCTGACGGCACGGATCGGCAGCGCGGCGATGGCGCTCATCACGGCGGCGACGGAACATGACTACGCTGTCGTGGCCTTTTCGCACCAGATGGTGCGCTGCAATATCTCGCCGCGCCAGCGCCTGGACGACGTGGCCGACGCGCTGCGTCGCATTCCGATGGGTGGTACAGACTGCGCGCTGCCCATGCGCTGGGCGCTCGACAACAAGGTGCAGGCCGATGCGTTTGTCATCTACACGGACAGCGAGACCTGGTACGGCGACATCCATCCGGTGCAGGCGCTACAGCGCTACCGCGAGACAATGAACATCCCGGCCCGGCTGGTGGTGGTCGGCATGGTCTCCAACGGCTTTTCCATTGCCTCGCCGGACGACGCCGGGATGCTCGACGTGGTGGGCTTCGATACCGCCGCACCGCAGTTGATCAGCGGTTTCGTGCGGGGAGAGTAGCGACCTGAGTTACAGCGCCTCCCGAGAAACTCAGGCCGCGATAGGCTTACACGAGCTGACGAGAGCACCCGGTTAGCCGCCAACCGGCAGATTCCGGCCAGCCAGAAAAAGCGGCTGGCAAACAAATCCGAGGAGGGTGTTCAGCACACCGAGAAGCGGGCGAGAATCTCATTCGCCCGCCACCACCCGGACCTGGGGCTGAGGAGCGATTGAAGACCGATCAGCGTCCAGGGCGCTTGACACGATCCTTTGAATCAGTATATAGTTTGCAAAACGCTCCGAGAAAAAGTGTATGCACAGTTGTGCAGGCGCGAAGTTAAATTATGCAGCCCGAAGAACAACGCCTGAGTCTGCTGGTCAGTCTGGCGCGTGCCTATTACGAGCAGGGGCTTACCCAGGAAGAGATCGCGCGTACCCTGCCCATTTCGCGTTCCCAGGTATCACGTTACCTGAGTGAAGCACGCGAACTGGGGATCGTGCAGTTTCGCATCGTCGATCCCACCGCACGGGTGGACGACCTGGCCGAACAGTTGCGGCTGCGTTTCCCGATGCTCAAGGCAGCCGTTGTTGTGCCCGTGTTCAGCCAGGATGCGGAAGTCGCCCGACGGATGGTGGGCATGGCCTGTGCCACGTATTTGAGGCAGGTTGTGCACCCCGGCCAATGCCTGTGTATCGGTTACGGGCGCACGGTGCGCAGCGCGATTGAAGCGTTAAAATCCCACCCCGTGCCCAGCCTTTCCATTGTGCAGGCGATGGGCAACCTGGGCCACGAGGCGCTGAACATCGACTTCAACACGCTGGCCCGTGCCGCAGCGGACGCTTTCGGCGCGCACGTCTATTACGTCAATGCGCCCGCCATCCTGGGATCGGGAACCGCAGCCGAATGGGAAGCGGCCAACATCAGCATTCGTGAGTCGCTGGAACGGGCCAGGTTCGCCGATATTTACCTGGTCAGTGTGGGTTCACTTGAACGCGAGCAGGTCTATACCCGCACCGGGCTGATTTCGCACGCCGACATTGAACGGTTGCGGGCGCAGCACGTCGTCGGGGACATCTGCGCGCGTTTCTACGATGCGCGCGGCCACGAGGTTCCGACCCCGTTTAGCAATCGAATTGTCGGCATCGCCCTGTCTGACCTGAAGCGGGCCAATCTGAGCATCGGTGTGGTCGGCGGTGTTGAGAAGGCATTACCGCTGCGCGGCGCCCTGCTCGGACGGTGGCTCAACGTCGTCATCACCGACGAACACACTGCCCGCGCTGTGCTGAATATGGACAACCAGTGATTTTTCTTTTCACACAAGGAGATTTTGTCATGCGTAAAATCACCCCTCTCATGATTGTCATTTGCGTTTTACTGTCGCTCCTTTCCCATCCGATTTCAGCACAAGGAACGCTCGGCACTGCCGACGACTTGAAAGTCACCGACGACGAGATCGCCGCTGCCAAGACTGCGCTCGGCAACTCGGTGGTGGGCATCCTGGCCTGCACGCTGGAAACTGAATATCACAGCGCCGTCGCCAACGGCGCGGCAGCACAGCTTGAAAAGTTCGGCCTGAAAGGTGAAGTCTTCGACTCCCAGGTCAAGGCGGATCGGCAGATCAGCGCCATCGAGAGCTTCGTGGCGCGCGGCGCCAAGGTCCTGGTGATCTGCGAGTTCGATCCGAAAGCCGTTGACAAGGCGCTCAAGGACGCCGCCGCCGCCGGCGTGCAGATCATCCAGTTCGCCGGGCGCAACGCTGCCGACATCGGCGGGATCACCATCTCCGTCGAGGACGCTGATCTGGGCTACGCTGCCGGAGAGTACGCGGGCCAACTGATTACGAAAGAACTGGGCGGCAAGGCCAAAGTTGCCATCCTGGACTTCCCCGATCTGCCGAACGTCGTCACCCGCGCCGACAACATTGAGAAGGCGCTGAAGAAGGAAGCCCCGGACGCAACCATTGTGGGCCGTTTCCTGGGTGGCACGCCCGACAACGGCCTGAAGAGCATGGAGAATGCCTTACAAAAGACGCCCGACATCAACGTGATTGTGTCGATCAATGATGCAGGGGCACTGGGCGCGGTGAAAGCCCTGGAAGGCGCGGGCAAGAAACCCGGCGACGTGATTGTGGTCGGTATCGACGCTGAGAAACAGGCCAAAGAAAACATCCTGAAGGGCTACTTCTTCCGGGGCACGGTGGACACCTCGCCCGACATCACGGGCGTGATGGTCGCCGAGGCCGCCGTCAAGGTCCTTGCCAAGAGCAAAATCCCGCAGAATATTGCCGTTCCGGTGACGCTGGTAACGAAGGAGTCGCTGGAAAAGGAAATGGCTGCCGCGACGCCCGGCGCAACGATGGCAGCGACGATGGCGGCGACGGCAGCGAAGTGATAATTATCGTGCGGACACGGCTACGCCCGACGATTTGTTGTCGGGCTGAATCAACAAAGCCCGAGAAACTTCGACCAATATGGCTTTCCAGCCCCCAAGGGGCTTCGTAATCTCAGCCCGGTGCTTTAGCGCCGGGCATAAGTGAGCGACCCACCCGTGACTCTCCACCATGACCGCTGGATCGAAATGGACGTGATCTGGTTCGACCCGGCCCGCGATCTCGACCCGCAGATCGACATGCTGCTGACGCGGCTGGCCCCGCTCTGGCGCAGCACAGACGGGATGCATGGATTGTGCTTCAACGTCGGCTGGCTGATCGATCTCGTCACCGAATGGACGGGCCACGCCGATCAAAAGCTGCCGCTGCGCAGCCGCCGCACAGCACAGTGGGCAGAGCGATCCTATGCCGACCTGCGCGATCTGTTTGCGCGCATCCGGGTGGGCGCGGCGCGGATCGGTCTGCCCGATTTGAAGTTGGGTGTATTGTTCGTCGGTTGGGCGCATGTCGTCTGGCCGCCCGACGTGAAGATTTACGACTTCGACAGCGATTGGTATGCCCGCCATCCCGAACTCTATGGTGAGCCAAAGACCATCATCGGAATGCCCGACCTGTGGCCGATCAACCGCCTGCACGCCGATTCGTACCCCTATGCCACGCGGCCAGGCGGTTTGCAGGACGATACCTATTTCCCCGATTTCTTCGGCGCGCAGTGGGGCAGCCTGTCGCGCTTTCTGGGCGTGGATGCGCTGCACCTGCGCGACGGCATGACCGGGCCGATGGTCTACACCCGCTACGGGCCGTATGGAGCCAGCGCGCCCGCCGACCCCGCCGTGTGGCAGCAGTGGACGCAGGCCGTGATCGACCTGTACCGCGCCTGCAAAACAGGCAACCCGGACACCTACCTGATCGGCTATTCGAGCGGGATCAGCGCGGTGGCCGAGTGGCGCGTCGGCTGCGTTGACTTGGAAGCGCTGGTCGCCGACGGCGCGATTGACTGCTGGATCGACCAGACCTGGGGCGGAGCGTGGCAGGACTGGTGGCATCAACTCTGGAAGGGCTGGACGTTCCAGCTTGCCAACCTGATGTCGCACCGCGTCATGATCGAGGCCGCCAACATGCAGCGCAAGGCGAAGGGAATAGCGCCCTGCCGCCACTACAACCTGATCGAAACGTGGGACGGTTGGGAACCCTGGGACACGCTGCACCAGGTTCCCGGCAAGCTGCGCTGGGGCATCTGGGCCTTTAACCACGCCGCCGCCATCACGCCTGACGGCCCCAAAACGACGGACGGCTCGTACATTTCGTGGGCCAACAACCGCAAGGGCCAGATACTCAGCGAGGACGACGTGACCTATCTGCGCACGCACCTGGACATGGCGCAGGAATCCGCCGCCAAACTCGAACACGTCTACGGGCCGCTGATGGTCTACAACCGCCCAATGATGGACTGGCTGATGCACCATCACCCCGACTGGAACGCCAGCGAGTGGATCGAAGATCAGGTCGGGCTGCTCATGAAGTGGGGCGTGCCGTGCCTGGGCGCGACGCGCATCGAGTGGCTGCCGGACGTGATCGACAAGGCGGACGGGCTGATCGTGCAGGTGCCGGGCCAGCTAAACGATAAAGTGCGCGATCTCCTGCTCAAGACGGACAAGCCGACGCTGCTGGTTGGGCGCGCCGATCTGATCGATCCAGCACTGCTGGCGCGGGCGGGTGCAAAGGTGACGGGGGAGTTGCAGCCTGCGGGATTTTATCATCTCACAGGGTGGGTGAAAGAAATTGTTCATTTGCCGACATTCCGGCCAATTGAGGCTGCAAACGACGGAATCCTGGCAGCATTGGACTCAGAAGTAGGGCCGCTGGTGGCGCGAGAAAAAGACGAAACCTCGAAGTCTTTCTTTGCTTGCTGGCAGCCCTGTGATTGGGCTGAACCAGGCAACGCATTTTTACCCAAGTACCAATTGGGCAGCACGTACCCATATGCGGCCATCAGCGCGGCGCTCCGTAACACACTGCCGAAATGCTTAGAACCTGTCGAATGGTCGGAACCCATGTGCTTTCACTCGTGGCAAAGCAGTGGCACATTGCATATTGTGATGGGTAATTTGGAAACAGGCGTGCTCGGCGATTCACGCACTGAACGGACAATGTATCTTGTCTTATACAAAGAAAGCAGCAGCGCTGTTCCGACAGATTTCTCACAACGCTCTTTGCGCCGCGTAGATTCAACAGATGCTTTCGAATTGGAACACTATAGATGGTCACGATTAATTAATCAGCACGGCTTTTGGAATGAACTTGCAGGCGAAGATGCTGCCGTTTTTGTCCTGGAGTTCACAGGCGAACCGCAATGACCACCGCGACCGACACCGAAAAGCCCGCCGCCCCTGCCCGCCCGACCTTTGATCGCCGTCGGGTGATCGACTTCGTTGGCGAGAACGGCTTCATCATCATCTTCGTGCTGTGGTGCGTCTACCTGAGCGTCGCCACGCCGACCTTCCTCACGGTCAACAACCTGACGCTCGTGCTGCGCCAGTCGGCCATCATCGGCATTGTCGCCATCGGCGAGACGATGGTCATCCTGCTCGGCGGTATCGACATCTCGCTGGCGTCGGTGCTTGGCATCTCCGCCGTCGGCCTGGTCTGGACGATGGTCAACGGTATCCGGCTGCCCGGCAGCGAGACGATCCTCTTTCTGTCTGCATTTCCGGCGGCCATCGTCGGCATCCTGATCGGCGGGCTGATCGGGCTGGCGAACGGGCTGCTGGTGACGCGCGTCAAGATCAACGCCGTCATCGCCACGCTCGGCATGATGAGCATCATCGACGGCATTGGCCTGACACTGACGGGCGGCAAAACGCTCTACGGCGATGCCCTGCAACAGATCGACTTCCTGGCAAGCGGCTTCATTGGCCCGGTTCCGGTGCTGGTCGTGCTCATGTTTGTTTTTTACGCCGTGTTCTGGTTCATCCTGAACCGCACGACCTTCGGCGCGCACATCTACGCGGCGGGCAGCAACGAGCGTGCGGCGTACCTCTCCGGCGTGAACGTGGATCGCGTCAAGCTTTGGACGTTCGTGATCGCGGGTTTGCTGGCGGGCTTCGGCGGGTTACTGGCCGCCTCCCGGCAGGGATCGGCGCGGGCAGGCATGGGAACTGACCTGCTCTTCCCGATCCTGACGGCGGTAGTCCTGGGCGGCGTCAGCCTGAGTGGGGGACGCGGCAGAATCCTGAATACCCTGATTGCCGCCATTTTCCTCGCCACGATCACCAACGGCCTGATCCAGCTTGGGGCCAGCACCGACGCGCAGCGCATCGTCAGCGGCGCGATCCTGATCGTGGCCCTCTCGCTGGATCGGCTTCGCGCGGCGGCGAGGTGAAGATGCGGAACCTCACCCCGACGCCCGGCGCTAAAGCACCGGGCTTAGATTACGAAGCCCCTTCGGGGCTACACGCGGAATTAAACTGGATTGCAGCCCCGCAGGGGCTTTGTAGTTTCAGTCCTGCGGCTTTAGCCCAGGGCTATAGCCTATGATGTTGCCCAAGCTCACCCTGCACAGCGTCAGCAAAGCCTTCCTGGGCGTGCAGGCCCTCGATAATGTCTCATTCGAGGTGCAGCGCGGCCAGCTTCACGCCCTGCTTGGCGAGAACGGCGCGGGCAAAAGCACCCTGATCAAAATCCTGGCGGGCGCGCAGCCTGCCGACTCCGGCGAGATGCTGCTGGACGGCCAGCCCTACCGTCCGCATACACCGCCGGATGCCACCCGGCGCGGCGTCAGCACCATCTACCAGGAAGCCAACCTGCTACCTGACCGTGACGTGCTGTCGAACGTGCTGCTTGGCGCGGAACCCGTCATCGGGCCGAAGCCGCTCGGCGTGCTGGATCGCCCGGCCATGCGGCGGCAGGTGCGCGCCATCCTGGACGAACTGCACGCGCCGCACATCCCGCTCGATGTGCGGGCCGAGCGCCTGAAGGTCAGCGAGAAACAACTCTTGGAGATCGCGCGGGCGCTCGTCCGGCGCAGCGATCTGCTGATCATGGACGAGCCGACTGCCGCGCTCAACCGCGAGGAAACCGACGCGCTGTTCGCCGTGATCCGCAGCCTGAAAGCGCAGGGCGTCACGATCATTTACGTGTCACACCGCCTCGAAGAGGTCTTCCAACTGGCCGACAGCGTGACCATCCTGCGCGACGGCAGGCACATCCGCACCGCACCGCTCTCGGCGGTCACGCCCGATTCGCTGATCGCGGACATGATTGGGCGCAGCCTGGATACCGTGTTTCCACCGCGCAACCCCACCATAGGCGCGCCCGTCTTTGAGGCGCGGAACCTCTCCTCGCGGGACGCTTTCGAGGACGTGAGCTTCACGCTGCACGCGGGCGAAGTGCTGGGGCTGACGGGCGTGGGCGGCAGCGGGCAGGTCGAACTGGGCAAGGCACTGTTCGGCGCGCACCCGCTCGATAGCGGCACGCTGCTCGTGCGCGGTCAGGCTGTGCGGCCTTCGCCCGCCGCGATGATGGCCCAGGGCGTGATCTTCCTGCCCGAAGATCGCAAGACCGAAGGCATCATCCAGACGCTTTCGGTGCGGCGCAACTTGGCGTTGGCGATGCTGCCCAGGTTGTCCAGGACGTTCGGCGTTCTCTCACGCCACGCCGAGGACGATCTGGCCCGCCAGCAGGTACAGCGCTTGCAGATCAAGACGCCCACGCTCGATCAGGTTGTCGCCAAACTGAGCGGTGGCAACCAGCAGAAGGTCGCGCTTGGCAAAGGGCTGGCGACGGGTGGCGACATCCTGATCCTGATGGGTGCGACCCAGGGTATCGACGTGGGCGTCAAGTTCGAGATTTACGAGCTGGTAACGCAGCTTACCCGGAAAGGCGCGGCGGTGATCTTTGTCTCTGCCGAAATGCCGGAGATTCTGGGGCTGTCGCACCGCATCCTGGTCATGCACCGGGGGCGGCTGGCTGCGACGCTGGACGGCCCTACGGCCACCGCAGAACAGGTTTTACGCTATGCGCTCGGACAGGCATAGTTCAATCACCGGACAGGAGGAGCCACATTCCATGAGCGACTATTCGCGCGAGACCGGCAAACGCATCAAAACGTGGGGATGGGAAGGCGACATGGATCGCCTGATCGAGGCGACAGGCGAATACCCCATCATGTACAAGGCGCTCGGCACGCAGCCGCGCACCGAGCACCCCTTCAACCTGTACGGCGACATCAGCATCCAACCGCAAGCGCTGCGTGACACGTTGCGCAACAACATCGACGTGGTACAGGCCATCGCCGACAAGATCGTCAGCCGCAAACTGCGCCGCGTGATTGGCACGGGGCTGGGCACGTCGCAGTTCGTGATGCAGACCGCTGCCGGGGCTTTCTGGCGCTGGGCAGGTATGGAAGCGGCAGACGTGGACGCGCTCGAATTCCTGACGACGGATCGCGTCTTCAACATGCCGGAAACAGTCTTTATTGCCTTCTCCGGCAGCGGCAGCACAGTGGACTCGAACCGCGCCGCCGCCAAAGCCCGTGAGATGGGTGCTTACACCCTGGCGGTCACCTCGGTGGCGGGCAGCCCGATCACCCAGAAGTGCGAAGACACGCTGGTCTGCTCCGGCGGGTTCGACACGGGCGGCTCCGACACCTTCCACTACACCACGCGGCTCGGCGTGTCAATGCTGCTGGCGCTGGCGCTTGGGGAGCGCTTGCAGCCGGGCAAGTTCGACTACAAGGCACTGCGCACGCAACTGCTGGAAATCCCGGATAAGTTCGCCGCCATGTTCGCCGAAGTCGATGCACGCTGCCATTCCATCGCCCGGCGCAGCAAACGTGCCACCGCCAATCTGGTCGTCGGCAGCGGCGCGAACCTGGGCACGGCGGAGGAATTCGCCCTCAAGTACGACGAGATGTCGCACATCCCAACCAAAGCCATGTGCCCGGCCCGCCACATTCATGGCGCGCTCGGCCTGACCGACGAGCACATTTTCACGATTCTGCTTGCGCCGCCCTGCGACGCCTACCCGGCCCTGGTGGACATCGCCCGCGCCACGCAGATCATCAAGTCGCCGTCGCTGGCAGTCGTCAGCGAGAACGATGACCGGATCGCAGCCCTGGTCGATGACGTGATCCGCCTGCCCACCGACGACGAAATCCTGTACGGCCTGCTGGCGATCCTGCCCGGCCAGCTTCTGCCTTACTGGACAGCCGTCGAACTGGGCGACATCAACCCGGATTGCCAGCGCAGCAACATCCCAAAGTATGCGCGGGTCTGGAACATGCTCTTCCCGCCTGGCACGCACTGAGCACTAGTGGATTTTCAGAATTTGAGGTCAGGCGGGTGGCTTTGTAGCCCGCTGAAGCGGGCTTCGTCGCTTCAGCCCGGTGCTTCAGCGCCGGGCGCACATGCCAGGAGTTAATCCCTTGTCGCTCGATGTCGCCGTGATCGGCCCGGTCAATGTCGATCTGATCCTCTCCGGCGATGCGCCCCACCAGATCGAGGAAATCCGCAACTGGTTCGGCCTGTCCGACGTGACTCTGAACGCCGCCGGATCGGCGGGCTACCCGGCGCAGGTCTTCCAGAAACTGGGGCTGCAAACCGGGCTGCTGACGGTCACTGCTGACGATGCGCTTGGCAGTGCCCTTCGTTACGAAATGGCGAAGCTGGGAATCGATCTGTCGCGGGTGCGCGTCGTGCCTGGCGAAATCTCACAGATCGCCATCTATATACTGCTCTTCGGCAGCAAGAAGCGCCCGCTAACGGGCCGCCGTTCCTCACACCAGCCCTGGCCCGCGCCGCTTGACACAGCCGATCTGGGCTACCTGGCCTCGGCACGGCTGATCCACATCGCGGGCTATCTGCATTACCCGTCGATGTGGGACGACGACATCCCGAATATGCTGCGGGACGCCAAACAGCGCGGCCAGATGACCAGTCTCGATCCGCAGTTCCCGCTCTGGCCCCTCGAAGGGCGCTGGCTGCCCGGCATCGAACGCTTACTGCCCTACGTTGACGTGCTGCTCGTTGACCAGGACGAAGCCCAGAACATCACCGACCTGGAAAGTCTGGACGAAGCGGGCCGTTTGCTGCGCCAGGCCGGGCCGCAGATCGTGGTCGTCAAGCGCGGCGAGCAGGGCGCGCTCATCTACCATGCCGACCAGCGCATTGAGCAACCCGCGCAGCGCGTCCCGGAAAATGAGATTGCCGATACCATTGGCGCGGGAGACGCCTTCGACGGCGGCTTCCTGGCGGCACTCCTGCGAGGAAGAAGCGTTGCAGAAGCGGCACAAATCGGTACGGCGGTGGCGGCGATCAGCGTGCGAGGACATGGCGCGGCCACTGCGCTGCGCGCCGAGGATACGATTGACAGGCTGATCGAGCGCTTTTCGTAGCTCTCTGTCGAGCAGCAATCAGGCCAGCAGCATATCCGCAGTGTGCTTGATCGCTGCCGTAATCGGATGGTTGGGATAGCGCATCGCAAAGACGCTGGCGCTGCCCAGGTTCATCACTTCGTCCGCGTGCGGCAGTACGGCAGCCACTTCCGTTTTATAGATGTTGGCTACTTCTTCTTTGACCGCCGCCGGATCGAAGATGTTGGACGTTTTGTTGACGACTATCACCATCTTTTCGATTCCGAGTTTGCGGGCCACTTCCACCGCGACCCGCGTACCCTGGAAATCCTGCTGGTCGGGGCGCATCACCACGATCAACCCGTCCGAAGTGGCAATGGAGAGCAGCGTTTCCTCGTTCAAGCCAGGATGGGTATCGATGAGCAGCACGTCCAGCTTAAGGACATCGACCAGGTTGCGGATACCATCCCGCAGCACGTCCACGTCGCAGCCCTCGCGCAGTACGCGCGCAATCTCGCCCGCTTTCATACTCGAAGGGATCAGGAAGATGCGCCCCTTCGAAATGTCAAGCGGCTGGCCTTCTACCTTGCCGTCAACGGCGTGTACGACGCTGTCCGTCACATCATGGGCCGCTTCCTCAATCGCGCATTTGCCCCACAGGTATTCGTTGAGCGAATGCTTGACTTCAGTCTCTTTCAAGCCGAGCAAGACGTGAATGCCGGGCGACTGAATATCGGTGTCGATGACGCCGACCCGCCGACCCGCCGAGGCCAGCAGGGCGGCCATGCTGGCCGTAATGTTGGATTTGCCCGTTCCGCCCCGGAATGAGTGGATGGAAATGATCTTGGACATAGCTGTTCCTATAACGACGACGTCATGTGTTTCGCACAGTTCTCTGGGTCGGGATCAGCACCAATTGTACAGAAGACACCAACTGCCATGCAAGAAAGCCGGCATGGTGTGCCTTAGGCGCCGGTCTCCCCTCCGCTCTGTGGTGAGGCCGAAACCGGCTTGAGACTGCTGCCTGCGCTGTCGTCGCGCCGCGCCAGCTTCTTGAACAACTCGCTGCCCACAATCTCCTCGATCTGGCTGTCCGCCTGCTGCTGATCGATCTGGATGCGCAGCGACTGCACCTGCCGCTGCGCCTTTTCCAGATCGGACTTGACCTGTGCAAAGAGCCGGGCGTTCTCGATGGCAATGGCCGCCTGATTGCCAAACGCAGTCAGCATCGGGACGACGTTATCCTGGAAGAGACCTTCTTGCATCCGGTTGTCGGCGTATAACACGCCAATGCACTGCCCACGAAGCGTGAGCGGGATGCACACAATCGAGCGCAGGGTAAGCCCGGCCACGCTTTCCATGCCCTGGAAGCGTGTGTCCAGTTGGGCGTTGGAAGTCAGGATTGGCTTACCCTGGGCCATGGCTGTGTTGATAATCCCCTGGCTGAATTCGGCTTCGTCTTTCTCGATATTCGCGCCATCCCAGTTGCGCGCCGCGCGGACAACCAGTTCTGTGCTGTCTTTTTCCCGCAGCACCAGATACGCACGCTGCGCCCCCGTCAGGCCGATGATCGTATCCATCACTTCTTCCAGCACTTCGTCCAGTTCGAGCGACGACGTGAGCAGGGCCGACGTATCGACCAGCTTTTGCATCTGCTTAAGTTGGGCGCTCACCGAGCGCGCGCTTCTCTGAGCAACACTCAGATCGTTGCGCACCGCCTGAATCTGCGCACCAAAGTCCACAGAAAACTGTAACCCGCGCTTTTTGAGCGATTGGACCAACTGGCCCAGCGTCAGCTCCAGACGCTCGGTATTGCTGGCGGCCTGATTCACAGCCTGGAGAAAGGTTTCGGCACTGCCTTCGGTGGTCATGGTCAATTCCTGCGTTAAGTGAGCTGATAGATAGTTTACCTCACTTTGCGATCTATGCCCGCTTGCAGCCTGGCTCCTGCGAAAGTCAGAAGCGGCGTGGTGAGGAGCGCCCGTGCCTTGCCAACATCCAGGGTCAGGTCAGGCGGGCGGCCTGTCCCGGCCTGCGAGGTCGGTTCGATGTGCAATTTCGGATCGTAGCCGAGCGCTTCCAGCAAGGCTCTACCGAGTTCGAGGCGGCTCATACACTCCGGCCCGGCCACATTAAGAATGCCGCCGATGGGCTGTGTTGCCAGTTCGAGCAGCGCATCCGCCAGGTTGGCCGCCCAGATGGGACTGCGAAATTCGTCCACAAACAGGCGGCAGCGCTCGCCACGCCCGATCCGTTCCAGCAGCCAATCGACCTGACGGTTGCCCGGTGCAAAATCGTAGATCAGGCTTGTTCTGACCACGCAGTCACCAAACTGCTCCGCCTGGGCTTTGGCCTCGCCGTACAGCGACACGGGCGACACGGGCGCGTCCTCGCGGTACGGGGCTTGCGTGCCGTCGAAAACCATGTCCGACGAGACGACGACCAGCCGGGTATGGCGACTCCGCAGCCTATCCAGGTTGCGCGCTGCGCTCACGATTGGCTGGCGCGGATCAGGGATATTCTGCACGACAGCCGTGTGGATGATCACGTCTGGCTCAAGGCGTTCCAGCGCCGTCCTGACGGCCTCGCCATCGCACAGATCGAGGCGAAGTGGCTGGCCCGCCACGACCCGTTCTGGGCGCGAAAGGTAAACCGACGTCACGTCGTACCCGGCGGCGACAGCCCGCTGGCTCAGGACACGGCCCAGGTCGCCGCTTGCGCCCGTGATCAGAACCTTGTTCATCAGTTTTGCGACTTCTTAACACAAGCAGGTTACACTATCGTCAGCATTAATGTACTTCAAAGCAACCTACGAGGCGATCCAGCATCCCAGTAACGCCAGTCGGCTGGCGGTGTTTTGCTTTGTTGCGAAGTTCGGGTATCCCCAGACGGAGCTTGAGCAATGCGAGTTTTGATTCTCGGTGGTGACGGCTATCTCGGTTGGAGCACCGCTATGTACTTTTCGCGGCGCGGTCACGAGGTCGCCGTCGTGGATAATTTCCTGCGACGCCGGATGCACCTGGAACGCGGCACGGACAGCCTGACACCGATCCTGTCCCTGCACGAGCGGGTGCGGGTCTGGCAGTCGCTGACGGGTCAAAACATGGCGACGTACATCGGCGACCTGCAAGAGTGGGCTTTTGTCGAGCGCGTCTTCAAGGACTTCCAGCCGGAAACGGTCATCCACTATGGCGAAATCCCCAGTGCGCCCTACTCGATGATCGACGTACACCATGCTGTGCAAACCCACCAGAACAACGTCGTCGGCACGCTGCACGTGCTGTTCGCCATGCGCGATTATGCGCCGAATGCCCACCTCGTCAAGCTGGGCACGATGGGCGAGTACGGCACTCCCAACATCGACATCGAGGAAGGCTACATCGAGATCGAACACAACGGGCGCAAAGATACCCTGCCCTTCCCCAAGCAGCCCGGCTCGATGTACCACCTGACCAAAGTTCATGACAGCCACAATATCCATTTTGCCTGCCGCATCTGGGGCCTGCGTGCTACCGATCTCAACCAGGGCGTCGTCTATGGCATCGAAACGGACGAAACCAGGCTGGATGATCGTCTGCTGACGCGCTTCGACTACGACGAAGCATTCGGAACGGCGCTCAATCGCTTCTGTGTACAGGCTGTCGCAGGTATTCCACTGACGCTGTACGGCAAAGGCAACCAGACACGCGGCTATCTGGACATCCGCGACACGCTACAATGCGTTGAACTGACCACACTGAACCCGCCCCCGGCAGGCAAAATGCGCGTCTTCAACCAGTTCACCGAACAGTTCTCCGTCACCGAACTGGCCTATGCGGTCCAGAAGGCGGCCACCGCGCTCGGTTACACCGTCGAAATCGCCCATTACGAAAACCCGCGTATCGAGATGGAAGAACACTATTACAACGCCAAACACACGGCCTTGCTCGACTTGGGGTTGAAGCCTCACCTGCTCTCCGACACGCTGGTGGAAAGTATGATCAACCGCGTGACGCAGTTCAAAGACCGGATCATCGAGGATGCGATTGTGCCGCGCATCCGCTGGAAGTCCGGCGATCAGATGCAGAAAGTACAGGTCGTAGAGAAACTCGTGCCCTCCTCAAACGGGCGGCACTGAGGATTACTGGATTGAACCGTTCCCCCTCTCCAGTTGGAGAGGGGGTTAGGGGGTGAGGTCAATCCCCCTACACCTGCTCAAAATGCTCCACGTCAAACACGAACATTGTCGCCCCGCCCACTTCAACCTCAATCTGGTTTTGCAATCCGTAGGCTGTGTCGGTAATCCCCGCAGCCATCGGCACAAACAGCTTGCGGCGCTGGCAGGTTTTGCGCAGTATTTCGGTCACTACAGGGACTTTGGACTCGTCCGTACCGATCAGGAGCGTCGTATTGCCCTCGACGAGAAAACCGCCAGAGGTGGCGATGCGCGTCACGACGATTCCGCGCCCGGTCAGCGCCTGGAGCGTGGGGTCTGTGTCTCGATCCTGGATGATGGCGACCACCAATTTCATGTGTAACTCCGCGCGAATTCCGGCCTGCCGACATTATAGCGTGCTTTTCGTTGTGTAAATGTTAAGATTGAGGCTGTCACCGGAGGGAAACGCATGGCCTTAGTCCTCGACGAACACCCACACCGCCGCTACAACCCGCTCACCCGCGAATGGATTCTGGTGTCGCCGCACCGCGCGAAGCGCCCCTGGCAAGGGCAGACTGAAACGCCCCCGCGGGATGATCGTCCTATCTACGATCCGACATGCTATCTGTGTCCCGGCAACATCCGCGCCAATGGTCAGCACAATCCGCAGTACGAGTCCACCTACGTTTTCGACAACGATTTCCCGGCGCTGCTGCCAGACATTCCTTCGGACGACTACCAGCCCAACCCGCTCCTGCGCGCGCAGAGCGAGCGCGGCCTGGCGCGCGTCGTATGCTTCACACCTCGCCACGACCTGACACTGGCCGAGATGGATACGCCGACCATTCGTCACGTGGTCGATGCCTGGGTGGAACAGTACGCCGACATCGGCCAGAGACCGTTTATCGGCTACGTGCAGGTCTTCGAGAATCGGGGCGCGATGATGGGCGCGTCGAACCCGCATCCGCACGGCCAGATCTGGGCCAGCGAACATCTGCCACAGCAGGTCGCGCTCGAAGATGACACGCAGCGCGAATACTGGCAGCAGCACGGCGTCTCGCTTCTGAGCGACTATCTGGCCCAGGAACAGGCGCTTGGCGAACGGATCGTATACCAGAATGACAGCTTCATGGTGCTCGTCCCGTTCTGGGCGGTGTGGCCCTTCGAGACGATGCTGATCAGTAAGCGGCACATCAGCGCAATGGCCGACCTGAGCGACGACGAACGCAACGGGCTTGCCGACGCGCTGCGCAACGTGACCGTGCGCTACGACAACTTGTTCAGCGTCTCGTTCCCCTATTCGATGGGCTTCCATCCGCGCCCCGTCAGCCAGGGCGAGTGGTCACACTGGCATTTGCACGCCCACTTTTACCCGCCGCTGCTGCGCTCGGCCACCGTGCGCAAATTTATGGTCGGCTACGAACTGCTTGGCACGCCGCAGCGCGACATCACCCCGGAACAGGCCGCGCAGCGCCTCCGCGAACAAAGCGACGTGCATTACAGGGCAAAACGATGAGGCCCGCATTGTTAAAACGCCGTCAGAATCCGCGCTCAACTGCCCGTTCCAGGTTAAACTCTGCCTGGAATGGACGTTTGGATACTGGAAGAGTCATGCCGGAGTTACCCGAAGTTGAAACCGTCGTGCGGAGCCTGCGCCAGCCACTGATCGGGCGGACGATCACCGGTGCGGTGTTTCCCACCGATCCGGGCCGCCAGGTGAACCTTGATCCCGTGCTGATCGGGCAGCGGATTGCGGGCCAGCGCGTCGAAGCGATCAACCGCCGCGCCAAGTATCTGCTGTTTCGTCTCAGCGCCGATACACTGATCATCCATCTCAAAATGACCGGGCATCTCTACGTACTGCCCGCCGACGAGCCAAACCCTTTTGATCGATGGGTGCGGGTGCGCTTCCCGCTGGACAACGGCCAGGAGCTGCGCTTCTCGGACTCGCGCCGTTTCGGGCGCGTGTACCTGTGCAGCGAGCCAGAGGACGTGCTGCCCGATCTCGGCCCCGAACCGCTGGAAGACGATTTCACGCTGGACATATTCCGCAAACGGCTGAAGGGCCGTAAAGGGGTATTGAAAAGCCTGCTGCTCAACCAGGCGTTCATTGCCGGAGTCGGCAACATCTACGCGGACGAAGCACTGCACATCGCGCGGCTCCACCCGCAGCGCCACGCCGACAGCCTGAACGACGACGAGGTTGCACGGCTGTATATGGGCATTCGGCAGGCGTTAGCCGATGGCGTGCGCTACGAAGGGGCCAGCATCAACTGGTATCGCAAGCCGGACGGCAGCCGGGGCCAGTCGCAGAATCATCTGCGCGCCTACCGCGAGCGCGGCGACGATCAGCCATGCCCTGTGTGCGGCGGCCCGATCATGACCATTCGGGTCGGGCAGCGCGGCACACACTTTTGTCCCACTTGCCAAACCTAGTCAGCCATCCGATACTTAGTGCAAGAGGACGTGCCAGCGCCATACGGCGTACACGCAAAGGATTGTGGCGATGTCAGGTTCGGATCTGTCCGATTTCCTTCGGCTGCCTTTTGTAACCAGCATTCTGCTGTTTCTGATTGGCATTGGTGCGATCTACGTCGCGCTGATCGTCATCATTTTCAGGCGCGCGGCTGCTCGCCGCCGTAAGCGTCGTGAGGAAGCAGCGGCGGTTGCAGGCGCAGCGGCCCCACAGGCGGGCAAGTCCAACAGTATGCCGCTCGGCAACTTCCTGCGCGGCGAACTGCCGGAAAGGCCCCTGCCGCCTGCCGAATGGACGGTTCCGGCGGAACTGCGCAGCCTGCCTGAGCCTGACCTCGACATGCTCACCGGGCCGCTGCTGGCCGAGCAGGAACCGGCTGAGGTGGCAACCAACGTTATTCCCGAAGAATCAGTTACGGCTCCGGCGGAAACCGCCGATTGGGTAGCCGCCGTCGTACCAGTAGAGGAGACACCCATGGCCCCGGCAACCACAGACAGCAGCAGTCAGGAGTCCAGGAACGTCAACCTCGGCGATGCCGTCGAAGTGATGCGTGTGTGGCGCGACCTGAGCGATGGCAGCCTGATCATCCAGATGGGCGACCAGCGCTACCGGACAATGAACGACATCCAGAATCCTGATCTGTCGCGGCGTTTCGTGGCTGTGGTGCGCGAACTGTGGGCCATCGTCAACAACGCGCCCGCGCGGATAACGGGCGCAAACGAGTCGGCTGTTGTGCCGCCACCTTCCAACTCGGCGGGTGGTATGAAGTCGCGGATGGGCCTCCTGAGCGCGGAACCGGAACAACCGCCCAGGCCGCACATGCTCAAGCAGGTAGCCAAGCAAGCCCTCGGCCAGACCGGGCCAACGCAGCCGGAGCAGCCGAGCGGCATTGCCAATGCTGTCGAGGATTTCTTGCAGTTCAAGCTATCCACCACGCCAGAGTTTGCCAAACGCAGCATCCACTTCCGCCCGTCGCACGATCTGGGTGTGCGCATCGAGGTGGACGGCCACTATTATGACGCGATAGGCGACGTGGTCGATCCTGACGTGCGCGAATTCTTACAGGAACTCATGCGTGAGTGGGAAGCACGCCACTAATCTTCCCTCTCCGTATTTGGCTTCATACCCCGCCCCGGTAGTCGCGCTCCCTTCTCTGCGGAGCGGAGAAGGGCCGGGGGTGGGGTTAATACAATTTCTCCGCAGTTCTGTGCCACCTTCGTGATCGTATGTACAATCATGCTGTCCGCGTTGCGGCGCTGCGAGGTGCAGTCGTGCCAGGATAAGGTGGTATCCCATGCCCATTCACGCAACTGAACAGGGTTGGATTCTGGAAACGCAGTCAACCGGCTATGCCCTGGGGCTGAACGCGGCGGGCTTGCTGGCCCATCGCTATTGGGGCGCGCGCCTGCCCCGCCCGGAGGATTATCCGCCCGCGCCCGATCCTATGCCCTGGGTATCTTTCAACGGCGCAGCGCACCTGACGCCGGAGGAATATCCGGCCTATGGTGGCTTGAAGTATATCGATCCTTGTCTCAAGGTCAGTTTTGCCGATGGAACGCGCGACCTGGCGCTGCACTTCGACTCCGCCGACCTGCGCGAGGGCAACGCACTGGACATTCATCTGTGCGACGACGTTTATCCGCTGCGCGTGACGCTCCATTATCGCGTCCACGAGGCGTATGATCTGATCGAGCGCGCCGCCACCATTACGAATGATGGAGAGACACCCATAACGCTTGAGCGCGTCTGGTCGGCGCAGTGGCATTTGCCCCGGGGAGACACGTATCGCTTCACTCACGTCTCAGGGCGCTGGGCCGACGAAATGCGCTTGCAGCGAGAGCCGCTCGTTCCTGGCATCAAAACGTTGGAGAGCCGCCGCCTGACCACCAGCCACCACAGTAACCCCTGGTTTGCGATAGATCGGGGCACTGCCGACGAGCGTCAGGGCGAAGTCTGGTTCGGCGTGCTGGCCTGGAGCGGCAACTGGAAGCTCTCTGCCGAAGTGACCGACTTCAGCTCGACGCGGATCAGCCTCGGCGTGAACGATTGGGACTTCGCCTGGCGGCTGGCACCAGGCGATCATTTCTCGACCCCCGCCAGCTACGCGGGCTACACTGCGGACGGCTTCGGCGACGCCAGTCGCCGTCTGCACGACTTCATCCGCGACACCGTGCTCCCTCACGGGCACACCATTCATAAGGTGCTTTACAACTCCTGGGAAGCCACGTTCTTCGACGTGGACGAGGAGTCGCAGGCGCGATTGGCTGAGATCGCGGCGCAGATGGGCGTCGAACTGTTCGTCATGGATGACGGCTGGTTTCATGGCCGCGAGATGGATAACGCCGGGCTGGGTGACTGGTGGCCCGACGCCCGCAAGTTCCCCCGGGGGCTGACACCGCTGATCGAGAAGGTCAACGCGCTTGGCATGGACTTCGGCCTGTGGATCGAGCCGGAGATGGTCAACCCCGATAGTGATCTGTACCGCCAGCATCCCGACTGGGTGATCCACTTCCCGACTCGCCCCCGCACCGAATCGCGCAACCAACTGATCCTCAACTTCGCCCGAACCGACGTGCAGGACTACATCATCGGGCAGATCGACAAACTACTGTCCGATCACAATATCGCCTTCATCAAATGGGACATGAACCGGAATGTCAGCGAACCGGGTTGGCCCGATGCCCCAGGCGACCCCCGCGAGCTGTGGGTACGCTACGTCTACGGGCTGTATCGGGTGTGGGAAACGCTGCGCACCCGCCATCCCGACGTGATCTGGCAAAGCTGCTCCGGTGGTGGCGGGCGGGCCGACCTGGGTATTCTGCGGGTCGCCGATCAAATCTGGGTCAGCGACAACACCGGCGCGACGGCTCGCCTGTTCATTCAGGACGGTTTCTCGCACATCTTCCCGGCCAACACAATGGAAGCCTGGGTCACAGATGCGCTCAACAACCAGCTTTCGCTCGAATTTCGCTTCCACGTCAGCATGTGTGGCTCCCTCGGCGTGGGCGGCCACCTGCTGCGCTGGACGGAAGCGCAGCGGGCCGAAGCCGCCAAATGGATCGCACGCTACAAAGACATCCGGCACATTGTCCAGCTTGGCGATCTATACCGCCTGCGTTCCCCACGCGACCATGCCCTGTCCGCCCTGCAATATGTCAGCAAGGATCGCGCCGAGGGCGTGCTGTTTGCCTTCCGCACCTTTATCCCCGACCCGGCGCAACTGCCGCTCATCTACCTGGATGGCCTCGACCCCGATGCGCTGTACGAAGTTGAGGGCTTTCCTGGCTCGCGTTCAGGGCAGGCGTGGATGAAAGCCGGAGCACAGCTAGACTTGAGTGATTTTCAAAGCACAGTCCGGCGCATCCGCCGCATTTGAATCTTATTGTGGAACAAAATACAATTGAGCAACGTATTGATTGGGAGCGCTCCCATTTGGGTGGGACTTGGAAGGTTAGCGATTTATGTCTTCAAAGTTGCGGGACCGACAATGGCTGGTCACTCTGATCCTGATCTGGCTGGCCTGGGCCATTATCCTGTTCACCTACCAGGCGCTCATTCCGGGGCGGCTCCAGCCCAGGCGGCCCGATTATGCGCTGAACTGGACGCCCAACGAAACGGGCCTGCACAGCCAGGACAACAAACCCTACCTGCTCGATCCCTTCCTGAATACGCAGGTCTCCTGGGATTCCGAGTATTACATCTCTATCTCGATAGCAGGCTACGATGATCCCGCCAGCCGGACGGTCAGGACGCGCGACGGGAGCCGGTTGCCCCTCAATTATGCCTTTTTCCCCCTGTACCCGATGGCAATGCGCGTGGTCATGGCCCCGTTGTCGCTGCTGGGCCTTACGTCTGTCGCTACCTCGACGCTGGCGGGCGTGCTGATCTCACTGCTTGGAACGCTGGGTGCAATGGTTGCCCTGTACTATCTGGTACGTTCAGACATGGACGAATCGGGCAGTATCCGCACGGCGTACTATCTGCTTATCTTCCCGACGGGCTTTTTCCTGGCACAGGTCTATACCGAGGGGTTGTTTGTTGGACTGGCCTTTGGCTGTCTGGCAGCGCTAAAATGTCGGCGTTTCGCGCTGGCAGCGGCGCTGGCGGCGCTGGCGGCCTGGACACGTGCCGTTGGCGTGCTGTTGTTTGTCCCACTGGGCCTCGCCTGGATCGTGGAAGTACGACAGAGCGGAACGCTGACATCCCGTCATGTAATCTGGCATGGACTGCTGACGCTGGCTCCGCTGGCTGCCTTCCTGATCTGGCAGCAGTTGCTTGGCACGCAGTTCAACGCCGTTGAAGCCAGCTTTTTCTCGCGCGGCCTCTTGCAGATCGGCAAGTCGATCACGGCCTGGCAGGAAGCGCTGAGGAGTCTACAGGGACAAAACGGCTCGCAGGCAGCGGTCTACTACCTGATCGAGTTCGGGACGGTATTCCTGGCGCTGGTCGCGTGCCTGGCGACGCTGCGCCGTTACCCCGGTGTGGCGCTCTTTGGCCTGCTCGTTGTCATTGTTTCTGTTACCAGCGGCGTGGCCCAGAGCATGAGCCGCTACGTGCTGGCTGTGCCATCCCTCTTCATCTTTCTGAGCCGCCTGGGAAAGCACGAAGCCTTTGACCGGGCGTGGACGCTGGCAAGCATTTTGCTGATGGGTGTGCTGGCACTGCTATATACCTACGATATGTGGGTCGCCTGAAAGTTGTGGACTACAATGGTGGCAGTCTCCTGACTTCTTCAAGGGATACCACCATGAAAACTATTTTGTGCTACGGCGATTCTAATACCTGGGGGGCAGACCCGGCCATCGAAGATAATCGGCTGGCCCGCGACGTGCGCTGGCCGGGCGTCCTGCGCAACGCGCTAGGCGATGGCTACCTGGTGATCGAAGAGGGGCTGAACGGGCGCACCACTGTCTGGGATGACCCCATCGAAGGCTACAAAAATGGCAAAGAGTATCTGATTCCCTGCCTGAACACCCACAAACCGCTCGACCTGGTGATCGTCATGCTCGGCACGAACGACCTGAAGAAGCGCTTTTCGCTGTCACCCTATGACATCGCGGCGGGCGCAGGGGTGTTGATCAAAATGATTCAGCAAAGCGAATGTGGCTACAACAAGAGCGCCCCCAAAGCACTGCTCATGTGCCCACCGCCTGTCGGCAAATTGAGCAAATATGCCGACATGTTTGAGGACGCCGTGCCGCGCTCTAAGCGCCTGGCCGAGCATTACCGGCGAGTGGCCGAAGAACTGGGCTGCGAATTCTTCGACACCTCAAAGGTGATCGTATCCAGCGACCTGGACGGCATTCATTTCGAGCCGGGCGAGCATCAAAAGCTCGGCCTGGCTGTTGCCGCCGAGGTCAGGCGCATTTTAGGCTAGGTGGGGCCTACACCCACCCGTCCGGCCCTTCGTCGAAGAGCTGATCGTCAAGCTCGTCCGCGTTATCGCCAAACAGGTTGTCGAAGGGCGTGGCGTCCTTCGGCATCAACGTTTCCTCAATCCACGATACGGCACGCCCCAGGCGGCGGTTGAAGGTGCGGAAATCGTTGATGCCCACGTTGTAGGCCACAGTTTGCAGCATCCGCACAAGGCGATGGTAGGCTGCTTCCACCAGCGGGCTGGTTCCTTCGGGGAACACCACGTCGAGGTTCGGGCAGCCTGCCAGGAAGACCACCGTAGCAAACGAGATCAGGTTGAAGTGTTCGACAGTCTCCGGTTCCAGGCTGGCGCTCCACTGCTTTTCGGCGGGCGGCATCAGATAAAGCTGCGCCTTGAGGTTGTTGCGCACGTAGCGCCACGCGCCAATTGCCAACTGGGTCTTCCAGTCGTCCTCAACGCCGATGAGCGTATTGAAGCCACGCAAGTACATTGCCATTTCGATAATGGCATCCACCAGGGTCGCGGGGTCGTCTGTGTACAGGATCAGCTCATCCGTTTCCATGTCAAAGGTGAAGGGGTCTTGCAGCGGCGTGGTCTGCACCAGCCCCACATGATCCATGTTTAATACAAACGAGCGATCATGCAGCGTGAGCGCGGCCAGGATCGCCTCCTCATAATCCGTCCCGCCCGCATCGACGGCGTCGATAATCGCCTGGATCGACGTAGAATCGGATTTGTCCACATAGTAGGTGCTTTTTGTCATCGTCCTGTCCCGGCTCAGTGATCACATCATCAGACACCTATCATTTTACCCTATAACCAACCGGAATTGAATATGATTGGATGTGGTGGGCTGCTGCAAGCGGTTCGCGGACTGTGCGACAGGACTGCGCGATCAAGATCGATCTGGCCTTGAAATCTGTGTTCGGCCAGCAATAAGACAAAGCGCCGGACGCTCAAATCAGCCAGGTGAAAGGTGTTGAGGTTCCAGGCAACCTGTCACCTGGTCGCAACGTCCCAGAAAATCAGTTGGCCGAACAGACTGGGGTTCTGCCAGGACTGATCCTGCGTATCGGCAGCCGACCAGATCAGCTTGGTATCCCGGTCTGCGCCAGACGAGCCGTTCAGGTGTGCCTGGAAACCCAGCAGGCCCAGGTGTCTGGGTTCGATCTTCCAAACCTCTGTGATCAGCGGGACCGCAGCCTCAATCCGATAGCCGCTGTCGGTCTTAACGGCCACGACGCTCACCTTCGAGTCGGCGCTGTTAGCTCCGCCGAGGATCGGTTTGTGCGGGTGGGTAATATTCGCCGCCAGGATACCGATCTGGGCCACGCCTTTTTTATACGAGGTCAACGTCAGATCGCCAGTGGCATTGATGTAAAACTCAACAGAATCTTCTTTGTACCATTCGCTGGCGGGGTCGTGCGTACCGTAGACGACCTTGCTATCCTGGACATCGGCCATGAAATACAGATTGGTTTTGTCGGCAGCAGCGGCAAAGGTCAGCTTCGTATCGGAATTGGCCGGGAGCATCGGGCCTTTGTCAACCGTCACACGCGGCACATTCTTCCAGTCAGAAAGATCGCCATCCAGCTTGATCGAGACGGGGAAGGGCGCATAGTACGCCAGGCCTGGAACGCTGTCCGGGGAAAGCTGGGCCGGATCGGTCTTGGTCGGCTTGGGGAGAGTGACGGCAGCCGCCGGGCGATCCTGCACCATCGCGGCTACCTGGTCGTCGCTGAGTAGTGGCGGTTCTCCGGCCCGCCGAGCCAGCAAATCGACCACCGCAAAATAAGCAGGCTTTGGCTTGTAATCGGAATCGAAAAGTAGCGGTTCGACATCCGGATTACTGAAGAATTGCGGGCTGCGCAGCCACGAGAACCGATCCGTGACGCCCCAGGTGATAAAAGCGGTGCAATATTTGACGTTCAGGCAGGTCTCCAGCACCTGGCGGAAGTCACCCGCCTGCCGCCTCAAGATGTCTTCGGTGGGCTTGCCCGCGAACTTGACATCCATCTCGGTGATCTGGACTTGCAAGCCCAGTTCGCCCAGGCGCTGCATATTCTCGGCCAGGGCCTTCGGATCGATAGCCTTGCCAGGCCCCACGTCGCCTACGGAAATGTGCATTTGCAGCCCAACCCCATGGATGGGGACGCCGCGCTTCACCAAATCTTTGACCAGCGCATAAACAGCGTCCGACTTGGCATTCAGGGGTTCGGCCCCATAGTCGTTGTAGAACAGGAGCGCCTTCGGGTCGGCTTCGTGGGCAAAGCGGAAAGCGAGTTCGACGTAATCGTCCCCGATCAGGCTCTTCCAGGGCGTCTCACGCAGCCCGGAGCCGCCGTCAGCCACCGCCTCGTTGACCACGTCCCAGATTGGGATGCGCCCTTTGTAGCGCCCCACCACCGTCAGGATGTGATCGCGTAGCAATTTGATCGCTTCGTCGCGGCTGAACTTCGCATTCTGCAACCAGGACGGTACGCACTGATGCCAGACCAGCGTATGGCCCCGGACGGTCATCGCGTGTTGTTCGGCAAAGGCCATCAATCTGTCGAACTTACGAAAATCGAACTCCCCCAGTTGATTCTGGACTTCGCAGGCTTTGGCCTCGTTTTCCGGCGTAAGCATGTTGAATTCGCGGGCCAGAGTCTCGGCGTGAACCGGATCATTCAGGTGGCTCGCGTAGACTGCCGCGCCGATGTGGATTCGGTTCAGGTCGGCCAGATCGCGCATCGAGCGGGTAGCATCCTGGGCAGTGGTTACGGTTGTTCCGGCCATCAGCATAATACCCATTACAAGAATGAACCGTTTCAAAATCATTGTCGTGCCCCTTGCCTTATTAAATTAACCAGACGTGGCGCTCTGACGACGGCCTCATACGCCTGCGACATGAGCACAGTGGCCGCGACGGGAAGCCGGCTAGGAAAATGGTGACAGTGTGGACGGTGGGCCGTCATCAGTCCAATGGTTGACCGCTCAGTTTGCGGACTGCCTGGCTCATTGACGGCTGTGCCGCCAAATCCGCTCGGCATGTCAAAATCTGGCCCTTCTTATATCCTGGAATATTCTTTCTGCGATGGTGGCACGTTACTTCTGGTGACGTTACTTGTAACGTTATTGTAACGTTTCCTAGTAACAGTATAGCCGAGTCCGAGCCTCTGTCAAGAAAATCGATGGGCACAACTCAAGTTCAGCGCCGCAAAGAGTAGGCTGAAGGTTTACGTTGAAGGCTCGGAAGTACAAACGCCCTACAAAACGTCAAGAGGCTGTCAGTGATGTCTTTGTGATAACCTGCTTGACAGAAGGATAAATGTGTTGTACTTTAGGTGAAACGTTTCACGGAAACGTTTCACCTAAATGTTATTCAGCAAAACAATGCGACACAAGACAGTTACGATCCGGGACGTGGCTAAACGGGCAGGCGTGGGCGTCAGCACCGTTTCCTACGTGTTGAACGGACATAACGATCACGTCAGCCCGGCAACCCGCGACCTGATCCTGACAGCAGCGCGGGAGTTGAACTATCGTCCCAACGCGATTGCCCGCAGCATGGTAAAGCGCCAGACCGCTACGATTGGGCTGATCATCACCGAACTCCAAAATGCTTTGTTTATTCCTGTAACGGAGGGAGTTGAAGAAGTCCTCCAGCCGGAAGGTTACCACATCCTCCTGGCGAGCGCGGGCGACGCCACCAGTGAAGTCAATGCTATCGAGACCATGCGGGCGCAGCAGGTGGATGGCTTCATCATCATGTCGCTCTCGATGCGCTTCCCGGTGGATCATCTGTTGCAGTTGCGCGACGCAGGTATCCCGTTTGTTGTCATCAACCGTGACCTCAACTCCAATGAAATAAGCCAGATCAGGCTGGACGAAGATTCAGCCGGGCGAATGGCAACCGAACATCTTATCAGCCTGGGCCACACTCGCATCGCCACCATTACCGGCCCCCTCAGCAACGACCCACTGATCAGACGGCAAAGTGCCTTCGGGCGCTATCAGGGCTGGCGCTCCACACTCGAAGAACACGGGCTGCCGATCTCGGAACATTGGATTCTAGACGGGCACTACACGTTTGAGGGAGGCTACCAGGCGGGCCTCAAACTCGCATCCAGGATCAAGAAGCGTTCTGGGCCGCCCACCGCCTGCTTCGTGGCGAGCGACATGATGGCCGTTGGGGCGCTTAAGGCACTGCACGATGCCGGGCTGCAAGTCCCCGACGATCTGGCAGTCGTTACCATCGGCGACCCGCCCTTTGCCGCGTATACCATTCCGGCGCTGACGACACTGGAAATGCCCATCGCTGAAGCCGGACGGATTGCAGCACGTATGGTTGTGGAGTCACTTAAAGCCAAGAAACCGCTCGATCCCCAGTGCATTACACTGGGTTTTAAGCTGCGAATACGTGAATCCTGTGGCGCCAGGGGTTAATCTGCGAATTCAAAGTGGGAAAGGAGGTGTCAATCGGCTGATCGTCTGGCTTCACCGGATAGTTACGACATTTTGTTTAGGTAAGGAGCAGCAAGAATGCAGCGTTTATTGAGACTTACGGTAGTCGGCAGTCTGGCGGTTCTCACCGTGTTCGCGTCGGTGCTGGTAAGCAGCGGAATCACGACACGAGCACAGTCGAGCAAAATTCCACCGTTTCCGTCCAAGCCGGTCACGTTGCAGATCATCGATGTGGCGGGGCAAAAACAGCTAACCGGGGCCATGATCGACAACTATGTCAAGGCCAACCCGGACAAGGTTTCCAGCGTCGAATACATCACCGACACAGCGCCCAATCTGCCGGGGCGGATCAAGGCCCAGATCGATGGCGGCAAGATCGACACAGCGCTCGTCCTGAGCGGTTATGACGGCGTGGCATCGGGCATAGCGCAGGGCAACTGGATGAAAATCCTGCCCGACTTCAGTGAGAAATTCCCCAAGCTCGACGATAACTACCTGCCCGGCGCAAAGGCCTACAACGACCTGGCGCAGGGCTATGCGATCTGCGTGGTCTACACGCCAAGCGGCCCATTGATCGAGTACGATCCTTCGCAGGTCGAGACGCCGCCCAAGACCATCGACGAGCTGAAGACCTGGATCAAGAATAACCCCAATAAGTTCATCTATGCGCGTCCGGCCAACTCTGGGCCAGGCCGCACCTTCCTGATGGGGCTGCCGTACCTGCTCGGCGACAAAGACCCACAGGACCCGGAAAACGGTTGGGAAAAGACCTGGGCCTTCTTGAAGGAGATCGATGCGGGCATTGAGTACTATCCTTCGCGCACGGGCGACGTGATCGCCGAACTCGCCAACGGTACACGGGCCATGATGGTCAGCACGATGGGCTGGGACATCAACCCGCGCGTCCTGGGCAACATGCCACCAGACTACAAGACGGCCTTGCTCGACGGAACCACCTTCGTCAGCGACGCACAATTCGTGTTGATTCCAAAGGGCCTGGACAATGACCGGCTGGCCGTCGTGCTCGACCTGATGGCCTGGATGCTCAAACCCGATCAACAAGCCATCGCCTTCGACAAGGGTTACTTCTATCCTGGCCCGGCGGTCAAAGGCGTCGATATATCGATGGCCCCGGCTGACAGCCAGAAGGCGATCAAGGATTTTGGACGCCCCGAGTACGACGACATGGCAAAGAACGTCAAAGTGGTGCTGCCCTTGACTGCCGATAATCTGGTCAAAGCCTTTGCCAGGTGGGATAAGGAAGTCGGCCAGAACAAGGTCAAGGCCGCCCCAACGCCCGTGCCGCCGACGGCGACGCCCGCCAAATAAGCAGCCTCGGCTGCAAGACTTTGTGCGGCTGTATCCGGCTCATCCAGGACAGCGAGGCCGGATACGCCGCCACTAAATGTAGTCCTTCGAGTACGTATCGGGGATCGGCGATGGAAAAAATTAAGAAACTAGAGTTGCAGGGGATGACACGTGCTTTCGGCACGGCGAAGGCGCTGGTTGACTTTAACCTGGAAATTGCGGGCGGCACGTTCGTTTCGCTGTTGGGGCCGAGCGGCTGTGGCAAATCGACGGCGCTCAACTGCATCGCCGGGCTGCTCGACCTGACTGCGGGGGCCATTATCCTGAACGGCCAACCTATTCACCACATCCCTGCCGAAAAGCGCGGGATCGGGATGGTTTTCCAGAATTACGCCCTGTTCCCACACCTGAACGTCATCAGGAACGTGAGCTACGGCCTGGAAAACCGCCCGATGCCCAGAGCGGAAATCGAGCGCCGGGTGCGTTGGGCGCTTGACCTTGTGCATCTCGACATTGAGGAATTCGGCCACCGCTTCCCCGCGCAACTGAGCGGCGGCCAGCAGCAGCGCTTGGCGATTGCGCGCACGATTGCTCTCGAACCCAATCTCTTGCTGCTGGACGAACCGCTTTCCAACCTGGATACCAAGCTCCGCAACGAAATGCGGATTGAGATCAAGAATATGCACCGGCAGCTTGGCCTGACAACGATCTACGTCACGCACGATCAATCGGAGGCCATGTCGCTCTCGGACGTGGTCGTGGTGATGCGCGCCGGGCGCATCGAGCAGGTTGGCACGCCGCAGGCCATCTATGACTGCCCAAACAGTTTGTATGTGGCCGATTTTATGGGCTACTCGAACCGGCTCCCTGTCCAGATCGTCGAGCGCGACGGGGACGAATGGCGCGTCCAGACGGAAACAGGTGTCACGCTCCGGGCCACTTCGACCTATGCAGGGAGCGCTAACTGGCAGCCCGGCGAGCGAGTCGTGGCCGTCTCACGTCCCGACGAGCTGCTGGCCGAACCGTTGCCGGATACGAACCAGATGCGCGGCACGGTTCATCTGGTGGACTTTGTTGGGAAAGCCTACGAGATTCTGGTGCGGTTGGAGGGTAAGGAAGAGACGCAACTCCTGGTGTGGGGCCAGCATCCTATCGAGTTGGAGCGCCCGCTCAGCTTCGGCATCCGCCCGAACCGGCTACTGCTTTTCCCGATGGACGATACCCCACCAGCCGTCCGAGTCAAGACCCGCTATCGAGAGCCAGCCTGGCAATAGGGAGGGCGCGATGGTCAATGTGCGACGCCAGCCGCGAATCAGTTGGGAAGCCTTGCTGCTTAGTCTGCCCGCGTTGCTCTTCGTCGTGGCAATGTTTATCCTGCCGTTCCTGTTTGGGCTGAACCTGAGTCTGCACACGGGCTTGAAAGCCGAAGGGGAACTGACCCTCAGCAATTACCTGCAATTCTTCAACGATCCCACACAGTCCGACGCCATTGGCATCACTTTCCAGGTGGCGCTGCCCGTCACCCTGTTCTCGATTGTGATCAGCATCCCGCTGGCCTATTACATGCGGCGCGGCATCCGATTTGAGCGGTTCATCACGACCCTGCTGATTCTGCCGCTCACGCTCGGAAATGTCATGGTTGCGCAGTCGATGCTGATGTATTATGGCAGGCAGGGCTGGTTTAACCAGGCGCTGCAAGCCATCGGGCTGATCAAGCAGCCCCTGGCGCTGGTTCACAACTGGATCGGCGTTGAGATCGCGCTCTTTATCCAGAATTTCCCGTTTGTGTTTCTGATGATCCTGGGTTATATGTCGGGCATTAATCCCGATCTGGAACGGGCCAGCCGGATGCTTGGCGCAAGTGCGTGGCGAACTTTCTGGCGCGTCATCTGGCCGCTCATTCTGCCCGGCGTCGCCATTGCCTTCTGTCTCAATTTTGTCGCCAACTTCACCGTCTTCCCGTCGGCAGTGCTGGTGGGGCGACCCGACGACCTGACCAAAGTTCTGTCCATCGTGGCGTTCCGGGCAGCGTATGAACAGAACAATCCAGCTTACGGGACGGCCATCGCTTTCACGATGGGCATCATCGAGTTCCTGGTCGTGATCACCGTCTTGTGGCTGCGCAACCGGATGGCGCGGGCCAGTGTGCTGGGCGCAGGAAAGGGGGCGTAACGATGGCAACCTCGGCAAAGACTTACGCCGCACCCGCAGCGGCCACCAGACCCAGAGTCTCTTTGAGCGGACTGACAGGCAAGATACTGTTTTACGGGGCCATCGGGCTGTTCATCGTGAACCTGATCGCAATGGTCAGCACGGTCATCATCGACTCCTTTGCGCAAAGCTGGTTCAAGACGCTGCTGCCACCAGCCTTTACGACACAGTGGTACAGCGACCTGGCCCAGGATCACAACATGACACAGTTGCTGGAAAACACGTTCTTTGTCGCCATCGCCACGACCCTGATTGCGCTGGCGATTGGTTTTCCGGCAGCCTACGTCCTGGCCCGCAAGCAGTTTCGCCTCAAAGGCGCTCTGTATGGCCTGTTCCTGCTGCCGATGCTCATCCCGCCGCTCGTCTATGGCATTCCGCTGGCGACTCTGCTGATCCGGCTGGGGCTGGGCGGCTCACTGGTGGGCATCGTGCTCATCAACCTGATTCCGATCACGCCCTTCGTGATCTTCATCCTGACGCCGTTCATTGAGCAGGTTGATCCGGCGATGGAAGCAGCCAGCCGCATGTTAGGATCGGGGCGCTTTCGCACGTTCCGGCGCATCGTTCTGCCGCTGATCGTCCCCGGCCTGCTGGCGGCGGGTGTGCTTGCCCTGGTCAGAACCTTTGCGGCTTTCGAGCTAACCTACCTGGTGGCGACGACAGGCAGTTCGCAAACGCTGGCCGTCGCGCTGTATGGCGACGCAAGCGGCGCAGGTATTCGTGCCCACCAGTTGGTGAACGCCATGGCTGTCGTGTACATGCTCAGTACAATGACGCTGGTGGTCATCGCGTTGATCTTCGTCAAGCCGACGCAGTTTGTGATGAGCATCAAGAATCGTTAGGCCGCCCACCGCAGACGACATTCTTCGCCTGCCCAACAGGTAAGGTAAACCTCACATGGGATTACCCGAAGACCGTTACTTCAGCCCCGACCCTGCCCAAAAGCGGATCGCACAGCAGCTTTACGAGGGCGTGAAGGCCCTGCCGCTGATCTGCCCGCACGGCCACGTCGATCCCAAAATGTTCGCCGATCCCGATTACTCCTTCGGGACGCCCGCCGACCTGCTGATCATTCCCGACCACTACGTTTACCGGATGCTGTATTCACAGGGCATTCCACTGGAAAGTCTGGGCATTCCACGCCTCGACAAGGTGGCTGTCGAGACCGATCATCGACGGGTATGGCAAATTTTCGCCGAGCACTTCTATCTGTTTCGCGGCACACCTACTGGCATGTGGCTGACGCACGAGCTTGAAGGCGTCTTTGGCGTCAAGGAGAAGCTGAACGGCGACACAGCACAGGCGGTTTACGAGCAGATCGCCGAATGCCTGGTTTCGCCCGCCTTCCGCCCGCGTGCCCTGTACGAGCGATTCAACATCGAAGTGCTGTGCACCACAGACCCGGCGACCAGCCGCCTGGAGTCTCACCGCGCTATTCGAGAGTCGGGCTGGCAAGCACGCATCCTGCCCACCTTCCGCCCGGACGCCGTGATCAATCTGGATACACTCAACTGGCGTAGCCACATTGATGCTCTCAGCGAAGCCAGTGGCATTACCGTCGATAGCTACCGCCACTTTATCCAGGCGCTGGAAGCGCAGCGCGCCCACTTCAAGTCGCTTGGCGCGACGGCTACCGACCACGCTGCCCTGACACCCTACACCGACGAGTTATCGGATCGGGACGCCGAGCAGGTCTTTGCACGCGCCCTCCAAAACGCCCTCGATCCTGGCGACGCGGAACGGTTCACGGCGCACATGCTGATCCAGATGGCGCGGATGAGCGTCGAGGATGGGCTGGTTATGCAGCTTCACGTCGGGGCGCTGCGGGATTACAACACAGAGGGGTTCCGGCGTTTCGGCCCGAACACTGGCGCGGATATTCCGATCAGCACGGACTTTACCCACAACCTGCGCCCACTGCTCGAACGCTTCGGCTCCAACCCACGCCTGACGCTGATCCTGTTTACGCTGGATGAGTCCACCTATTCGCGCGAACTGGCCCCCCTGGCCGGGTACTATCCCGCGCTGCGCCTGGGGCCGCCCTGGTGGTTCCACGATAGTTTCAACGGGTTGCGCCGCTATTTTGACCAGGTTATCGAGACGGCTGGCCTGTACAACACCGCAGGGTTCAATGACGACACGCGCGCTTTTCCCTCCATTCCGGCCCGCCACGATCTGTGGCGGCGCGCCGCTGCGGACTGGCTGGCGGGATTGACCGTGCGCAGCATCATCGATGAAGAGGATGCATCGTCCATGATGCATAGCTGCGCTTACGATCTGGCGAAACAGGCTTACCGCCTGGGCTGACTGCTTGCTGCACCCCGCGTCGAAAGCCTCGAAGCCTGTGCCTTTTTGAGCAGGATTGATCGGATCAACCTGCGGGCGTTTGGCCCTGCCTGTGCTCAGATTTCGGATGACTGTCCCTTTGGAGGTAGAATCTCACAAGGTAGTTGCAACACTTGTCGAGGACAGTTCCCATAGAGCGATTGTGTCAGAACAATTGCGGGGACAAGGGTAGCATGGCCGACCTGTCCGTGATCATCGTCAGTTGGAACGTGCGCGAGTTCCTGGCTGCCTGCCTGGACAGCATCGCGGCTCATGCGGGCGATCTTGACATCGAAGTCATCGTCGTCGATTCATACAGCAGCGATGGCACAGTCGAGATGGTGCGTGAGCGCTATCAGTGGGTTAAGTTCCTGCCGCAATCCACCAACATCGGCTTCACGCGCGGCAACAACCTGGGGCTGTGGGCGGCGCAAGGCCGCTACCTGATGCTGCTCAATCCCGACACCGAAGTCGTGGGGGACGCTCTGCCGCGCATGGTGCGTTACCTGGACGACCACCCCGACGTGGGTGTAGTTGGCCCGCGCACGCTGAACAGCGACGGTTCAACGCAGTCCACGCGCCGCCGCTTCCCCACCTTCGCCACCGCACTGTTCGAGAGCACGTGGCTGCAACCCATTGCGCCGCGCGCAGTGCTGGATCGCTACTACGCGCGTGACATCGCGGATGGTGATATTGCCGACGTGGATTGGGTACAGGGGTCGGCGCTGATGATGCGGCGCAAAGCCTACGCGCAGATCGGCGGGCTGGACGAGCAGTACGTTATGTTCAGCGAGGAAATGGACTGGTGCAAGCGGGTTCGCAATGCCGGGTGGCGCGTGGTGTACCTGGGTGACGCCGCGATCATCCATCACGGCGGCAAAAGCACCGAGCAGGTGTCGGCTATGGCGCACATCTACTTCCAATCCAGCAAAATCCACTATTTCCGCAAGTTTCACGGCCCACTGGCGGCGGTTGCACTGCGCGCCTTCCTGGTTGCCAGCTATATCGAGCAGTGGCTCATCGAGTCGGCAAAAGGATTGCTCGGCCACAAGCGCGCCCTGCGCCAGGAACGGGCACGCCTGTACTGGAAAGTGATCCGTTCGCTGGCTTTCAATGGAAACTAGGCATTCTCTCCATCCACCATGCGCATCGGACTGATCACCGGGGAGTACCCACCCATGCAGGGCGGCGTGGGCGCGTTCAGCCGCGAACTGGCGGCGGCGCTCGTCCAGCAGGGTCACGGACTGTATATCTTGACAGATCGGCGGGCGGCGGGCAGCGACGAATCCGGTATTCAGGTGCAGGGCATTGGCGACTGGAATATCACCAGCCTGGTTGATGCGCGGCGTTGGGCACGCGCCCACTACCTCGACGTGATCAATATCCAGTACGAGGCTGCCGCCTTCCAGATGGCCCCGCTGGTGCACTGGCTCCCCGTGTTGACCTCACCCCCTGCCCCCCTCTCCAACTGGCGAGGGGGAACAAGGCGTATACCTGTCGTCACGACTTTTCACGATCTGCTGGTGCCATATCTGTTTCCGAAGGCGGGGCTGCTTCGGTTCCGGGCGCTGCTGGCGCTGGCCCGCACTTCTGACGGGGTGATCGCCACCAATCGCCAGGATGAGCAGCAGTTGCAAGCAGCGGGTAGGATCAAACGCCTGTGCCGTATCCCGATTGGCTCGAATATCCGTGTTGAGCCGCCAGCGGGTTATGATCGCGCCGCATGGCGAGACAAACTGAGCGTTCGTCAGGGCGCGATCCTGGTCGGCTATTTCGGATTCATGAACGCCAGCAAGGGCGTCGATACACTGCTCAGGGGGGTTGCTATAGCAGTTGATCAGGGCGTTGATGTGCGGCTACTGATGATCGGCGGGCGCACAGGCAGCAGCGACCCGACGAATGCGGCCTATGCCGATCAGATCGACAGTCTGATTGCACAGCTAAACCTGCAATCGCGGGTACAATGGACGGGCTTTGCCGACGATTCGCAGGTGAGCGCGCATCTGCTGGCGTGCGATCTGGTGGCGCTGCCGTATAACGATGGCGTTTCGCTGCGGCGCGGGAGCTTCATGGCAGCCCTGGCGCACGGCTGTGCGATTGTCACGACGCGGCCCGCCGTCGAGTTGCCGGAGGTGCAGGACGGCGTGAACGTCCGGCTCATCCCGCCCGAAACGCCCGAAGCGCTGGCCGCCGCCATCCGCGAATTAAGCGTGAAGAGTGCGCTGCGCCAGCGTTTGGGCACGAAAGCGAAGGCGCTCTCGCAGGAGTTCACCTGGGATCGGATCGCGGCACAGACGGCGGACTTTTATCGAGAAATCATCGGAGATCGTTCGGATTGGCGTTGATAGGAAGAAGTTCACCGCACCCCCTGCCCCCCTCTCCGAATTCGGAGAGGGGGAACCGATTGGCGCGATCCGGCGGATTGGCCCCCCTCTCCACAGGGTGGAGAGGGGTTGGGGGTGAGGTCAACAAACCGCTGCTCGTGCTGCTCGTCGCCTATCTCGTCCTCGGCAGCCTTTACAGCGTCATCACGCCGATCTTCGAGGCGTCGGACGAACTCTGGCACTACCCGATGGTCAAGTATCTGGCCGATCACGCGCTGGCACTGCCTGTGCAAGACCCCGCCCTTTCGACGGCCTGGCGACAGGAGGGCAGCCAGCCGCCGCTGTACTACATGCTCGGCGCGGCGCTCACCTTCTGGATCGACACCTCCGACCTGGACAAGGTTCGACGCATCAATCCCCACGCCGATATTGGCGTGGTCGTGCCGGACGGCAACGTGAACATGATCGTCCACGATCCGGCGGTAGAGTCGTTTCCCTGGCGCGGGACGGTGCTGGCCGTGCATCTGGTACGGCTGCTTTCGGTGGCGCTAGGCGCGGCGACGGTCTGCATGACCTACCGCCTGACCCGCGAATTGTTCCCTGAACCGCGCTGGCTGGCGCTGGCCGCCGCCGCCTTCACCGCCTTCAACCCGATGTTCCTGTTCATCAGTGGTAGCGTCAACAACGACAATCTGTCGAACGCGCTGGCGAGCGTGCTGCTGGTCATCATCGTGCGGCTGCTGAAACGAACCGATACACCCTCCACCCGTGAACTGGCGCTGATCGGCGCGCTGGCCGGGGCAGGGATGCTCGCCAAGTTCAACATTGGCTTCCTGCTGCCGCTGATCGCGCTGGCGCTGGCGATCAATGCCTATCGCGTCCAAAACTGGCGGCCCTTCGTGCGCGGCGCGCTCATCACCGGGGCGCTGACCGTGCTGATCGCGGGCTGGTGGTACGTCCGCAACGCGCAGTTATACGGCGACGTAACCGGGCTGAATATGTTTATCAGGATCGTCGGGCCGCGCACCATCCCGGCCAACCTGCCGCAGCTCTGGAGCGAACGCCATACCTTCCTGATGAGCTACTGGGGCTTCTTCGGCGGCGTCAACGTGCCGCTGCCCGACCCGGTGTACACGATCTTCAACGCGATTGCAGCCCTGGCGACGGTGGGGCTGGTGATCGGGGTTTTACCTCACCCCCGGCCCCTCTCCACAAGGTGGAGAGGGGAGAAGGGGCGTGACACCTCGCCAATCGGTTCTCTTCAGTTGGAGAGGGGGGCAGGGGGTGAGGTTGATAGCGCTCTCCTGCTGGGCCGCGCCGTGACCGTGATCTGGATCGTGGTGCTGTTTGTGTCCCTGCTGCGCTGGACGAGCGCGACGTGGGCCTCGCAGGGGCGGCTCATGTTCAGCGCCATTGCGCCAATCAGCATGTGGATGGCCGTGGGGCTGTGGCGGTTGGGGCGGCCTTTGCCGCTCATCAGGTGGCGATTAGCGGCTACTACGACCTTATGGTTTGTTGTGATGGCGGTTCTTGCCTTGTCTGCCCTATCCAGCACCTATGATGTTGGGCAAGTCAGCCGCACTCTGTCCCACAACACCGAGGGCCGGACATCTTTTTTTTCGCCCACGACAGTGGCCTTCAAAGAGCCAGATCAAAAAGAGCCATCAATCAAGCTGATTGCTAACGCAGGTCTGAATGTCCGCCAGGTGAGGGTAGGCGAATTCCTCAGTTTCGATTTACCCTTTGTGGCAACAGGCCGGGTGCAGCGGGATTGGAGCATATTCATCCATCTGGAAAACGATGGTGGCGTAGTTATCGCACAACGCGATGTCTACCCAAGACAGGGACTGCAAGCTACAAGCCAACTGTCAGAGGATTTCTGGTACAATCACTTTTCGATCTATATCCCTGCTTATGCGTATGCGCCTCAAACGCTCCGCGCCTACCTGGGTTTTTACGATCTCAATTCACCGACTTCTGAGCGCATGATTGCCACAGGCCCAAACGTGACCGCAGACAACCGCGCCTACCTCGGCACTGTCCAACTCCTGCCCCGCGACTCGAGCCTCGGCATGCCGAACCCGATGAGCGTTAACTTCGGCGGCGAGGCGGAACTGGTCGGCTACGACGTGTCCAGTCTGGTGATGTACCCCGGCCAGAAGGTGACGATCACGCTCTACTGGCGGGCCATGCACCTGCTGACCACCGATTACCGCGTCTTTACGCAGATTCTGGAGCCGAACACGACCCGTGTTTTTGGCGGTGACGATGCCATGCCCGCCGCCTGGACTCGCCCGACGACGACCTGGAAACCAGGTGAGATTGTCAAGGACGAGCACACCTTCACCATCCATGACGACGCGCCGCCGGGGATGTGGCAGATCGTGGCCGGGATGTACCGGATGACCGCCAATAACAACTTCCAGCGCCTGCGCGTCATCACGCCCGACGGCGGCGAGGCCGACGATTTTGTGTCCCTGAGCCGGGTGAGGATCACACCCGCCCCGCCATCGGAAGTCTTCTAGATGCGCCGTCTCTCCTTCTCCGCCATCATGCTGATCGTTTACGTTGTCCTGGCGGCGTTGTACAGCGCTGTTGTGCCCATGTTCGAGTCGCCGGATGAGAACTTCCATTTCGCCTACATCCAGCGCGTCGTGCACTTTGGCGACCTGCCCTACCAGGACCCGGCGGTGCGCACACCCTGGTATCAGGAAGGCAGCCAGCCACCGCTGTACTATCTGGCGGCGTCGCTGGTCGCTCGGCTCATTCCCGCCGATTACGTGCCGGAGCCGTTGAAGATCAATCCGCACGCGCGGGTCGGCATCGGCGTGACGGCGATCAACAACAACTTCTTTCTGCACACCGATTACGACGCCTTTCCCTGGCAGGGCATCCCGTTGCGCTTCCACCTTGTCCGGTTGTTCAGCGTGGCGCTTGGCGCGGTGACGCTGTATGGCGTGTATCGCACGGCGCGGTTGGCGGTCCCGAATTGGCCGGGCGTGGCGCGGCTGGCGATGGCTTTCACCGCCTTCAACCCGATGTTCCTCTTTATGAACGGCAGCGTCAACAACGACAGCATGGTGACCCTGCTGGCTGTCCTCTCGATGTGGCTGATGCTGGCGATCATCCAGGAAGGGTTCACCCTTCGACGTGGCGCGCTGCTGGCGGTGGCGCTGGCGCTTGCCAGCCTGAGCAAGATCAGCGGCCTGACGCTGTACGCGGTGTACGGCGCGCTGCTGACCTGTCTGCTTGTGAAACGCCATATGACCTTGCGGCAAGTTGTGACTGCGCTGGCGCTGTCTGTGGCAGCCTTCGCGCTCCTGGCCGCCTGGTGGTACGTGCGCAACCTGCAACTGTACGGTGACCTGACCGGGCTGAACGTCATGATCCAGATCATCAAGCCCCGCAAGAACGAGTACACCCTGAGCGTGATGTTGAACGAAATGCAGGGGCTGCGCATCAGCTTCTGGGCGCTCTTCGGCTGGCTGAACGTGATCGGGCCGGAGTGGTTCCTGTCGCTGATGGACATCCTGACCGGGCTGGCCCTGGTGGGCGGGATCGGCTGGGCAGTGGGCGAACTGCGGGCGCGACGCTTCGATTTTCTGTTGCCGGTTGGCATCCTGGGCCTGCAATTCGCCGTGACCTTTGTCAGCCTGATCAACTGGACGCGCATGACGCCGGGCACGCAGGGCCGCCTGCTGCTGCCATCCATCGCCGCCATCGCCACACTGACCGCGCTTGGTTGGATGGCAGTTGGGCGCGGGGTTGCGGTGGTGGTCGGGAAGTATTTACCTCACCCCCTCACCCCCTCTCCGCAAGCAGAGAGGGGGAACCGGGGGGGCATGCCCCGCCTTTTGACTCCCCCTCTCCACAGGGTGGAGAGGGGGTTGGGGGGTGAGGTGCTCGCCTTCGCGCCCGCTCTGGTCATGTTTGTTGTCGCGGCGCTCAGTCCGTTCCTGACGATCATCCCGCGCTATGCGCCGCCGCCGACTGTCGCGCGCCTGCCTGACGGCGCTGTACCCATCGAAGTCCACTTCGATAAAATCGACGTGGTGGGCTTCCAGGTCGATCCGGCTCCGATCCGGCCAGGCCAGCCGCTGCAAATCACCGTTTATTACGAGGGTCAGCCGGATACGCGCAACCTGAGCCTGTACCTGACCGCCTATGACCGCACCGGGCGCGAGGTGGGTAAAATCGACTCGTATCCGGGGCGTGGCAACCTGACCACGAGCAGTTGGCAGGCTGGCCGCATCTACGCCGATACCTATCCACTGCCGATTGACTTGACAGCGGAAGCGCCGATGCAGCCCATGATCGAGTTCGGGTGGTGGGACTTGAAGACGCAAGAACGGCTCAAGCCGGTGACGGTTGAAGGCAAGCCGCTAGATGCTCTGATCTTGCGCGGCGGGACGGTCATTTCAGCCGATCCGCCGCCGCAACCTGCCACCGTGCAGCGGGCCGTTTTCAGCGGCGCGTTGGGGTTCAACGGCTATACGCTGTACCCGGCCAGCGGCACGCTCCGGGCGGGCGAAAATATCCAGGTCAACCTGAATTGGGAAGCGCTGTCGCAGGTCTACGAGGATTTCACGGTGTTTGTCCACCTGGAAACGCCGGCTGGCAAGATGATCGCGCCGGGTGACGGGCAGCCCTATTACGGCCACTACCCGACTTCGGCCTGGGCCGTGAACCAGCCTTTTGAAGACCCGCACGCGCTGACTGTACCCGCCGACACAGCGCCCGGTCAATACCGGATCGTTGTCGGCCTGTATCGTGCCGGAGACGGCAGCCGTCTGCCCGTCGATGCGGGTGGCGATTCGCTTGTCTTGCAAACTCCGATCATCATCGAGTAGCGGAAGGATGCGAGTTTTGGAACCGGTCAATACGGGCAGCATCCAGGATGCCAGAACGGTCACGGCTGAGGCGTGGACTTGAAACTGCGCCTTCTCCGCTCCGCCGATCTCGCCAGCCTGGTACTGCTGGCGCTGCTGTGCTGGCTGTTCTACTGGCGGCTGCTCACGCCCAACCCGGCCAACCAGCAGTCGCTTGTTGAAGGTGACTTCTCCGGGCAGTTCGTCTCGTTCGCTCATTACCAGGCGGCCCGGCTGGCACATGGCGAAGTGCCGCTCTGGAACCCGTATAACAATGGCGGACATCCCTTCCTGGCCGACACACAGGCCGCCGTCTTTTACCCACCACGATTGTTGACCATTGCCCTCTTGAATGCCAGCGGCGGATCGACGCCGCAGCGTATGTACGATGCCCTGCAAAAGGAAATGGTCGCCCACGCGCTGATTGCGTCGCTGCTGATGTATGCCCTGATCCGGCGGCTGTGCCTGGGCAATCCGCACGGCGTGACGGGTGGGCTGGTGGCGGGCATTACCTTCGCCTATGGCGGCTACCTGACCGGCTACCCGCAGTTACAACTGGCAGTCATGGAGGCGGGGGTGTGGCTCCCTCTGGCGCTGCTTGGCCTTCACGAGGCAGCGCGCTACGAAAGAATGGCCTGGCCCTGGTTCGCCGTCGCCGGGCTGGCCCTGGCGCTCTCGCTGCTGGCCGGACATCCTCAAACGTCGCTGTTCCTGGGCTACGTATCGCTGGCCTATCTCGGCTACCGTGTGATCAAGCAGCGCCGCCCCTGGACGGCTTTCGCCGGCGGAGCCGCGATCTTCGGACTGATCGGCGCGGGGCTGGCGGCGGTGCAGTTGATCCCAGGCTGGGAGTACACGCAGCTCACGGCACGCACTGCCCTCAACTTCGATGCGATGGGCAACGGCTTCCCGTTCTACGACGTAGCGCAGATGATCTTTCCCGGCTTCCTCAGCCTGTGGTCGCCGCTGTACTTTGGCGTTGTGGGGCTGGCGCTGGCAATCTACGCCATCTGGCGGCGCGTGGAGGGCGCGATCTTCTGGCTAGTTGTAGCGGCAGTGGCGCTGGCCCTGAGCTTCGGCCACAACACGATTGTCTACGATCTGTTCTACAATCTTGTGCCAGGTTTCAGCCTGTTTCGCGGGCAGGAGCGCGCCGCCTACGTGATCGCCATCGCCGCGTCGCTCCTGGCAGGGTTGGGCGCGGCGAATCTCACCCCCTGGCCCTCTCTCCGCAAGCAGGGAGGGGGTGAGAGCGGCCTCTTTCGGCGCCTGTTGATCCTGATCGTCCTGGTCACTTTTGCCCTCGACGCAGCTTTATTCGTCAACTGGCTGACCACGCCGGGCGCAGATGGGAAGCGCGTCGGGCTGGTCACGTTCAGCCTGCTCATTGCCGTCCTCAACGCTGTGCTACTGATACCTTTGACTCGTCGATCCGAACCCGACGCTTCACCAACCGACTCCCCCTCGCCAGCTGGCAAGGAGGCGGGGGGTGAGGTTCTCTGGCGCCCCGCTGCCCTGATCGCGTTGGTCGTCTTCGAGTTGTTCAGCTTCGGACGCACTAACCCGAACCTTGAGTCGAAACCGCCCGCCGAGCGCCTCAAAATGCCTGCTCTGGTGCAAGCCATCCTGGCCGATCCTGGCGTCTACCGTGTCGATGGCACGCGCACGGTGCGCGAAAATTACGGCACGTTGTACGGTGTGATGGACATCCAGGGGACAAGCCCGCTGCGCCTGGCGAGCGTGGATCGCCTGCTGAAGCTGCCGCCGGAACGCGCCTGGGAAGCACTGGCCGTGCGCTACGTGCCGACGGATCGATCCGCGCTGACCGTGCCAAGCACCATCGTGGCGAAGGGCGACGATCCGCAGGGGCCGGTTAACCTGCACCGTCTGGACAATCCCCGCCCGTTTGCGCGCCTGGTCTACCGCACCTGGATCGAGCCAGACGACAGCGCCGCGCTGGGCATCTTCAGCGATCCGAGCTACGACGCACGCAACACAGTGATCTTGCCCGCCGAGCCGGGCGTAGCCTTGCCTGGCGAAACCCCGCAGGGCGGGCAGGCCGACCTGATCAGCTTCGCGCCGGAGGCGATCAGCGTTCAGACAAAATCATCCTCGGCGGCTATCCTGTGCCTGTCATTGGTCTACTATCCCGGCTGGCAGGCCACGCTTGACGGGCAGCCCACGCCCTTGCTCCGTGCGGACACGGCGCTGACGGCACTGGTCGTGCCCGCAGGCGATCACACGGTACAATTGCGCTTTCAACCGCAGTCCTACGCACTTGGAGCGTTGATCTCGATCCTGACGCTTATCCTGGCGGGAGGAATCAGCATTGCGCTGGCTGTCCGCAGAGCAAATCCAGACCCGGCTCAACACTGATCGCCGCCTTACCGCGGCGCTGATCGGGCTGTTCCTGGGAACCAGCGCCGGGATCATTGGCCTGCTGTTGGTGGTGGGCGGGCCGGTGGTCGCCTTCGGCGCGATTGTGGGCGTGGCCGCCGGGCTGTACATCCTGACCGATCTGCAAGCGGCGCTCTACGTCACAATCGGCACGGTGGCGTTGCTGCCCTTCGCCACACTCCCGGTCAAGGTGGCGCTCGTTCCGACCTTTATCGACATCGCGCTCGGCAGCTTCCTGCTGGTGTACCTGTTCCAGTGGATGACCGGGCAGCGCGAAGGCTTCCGGCTCGTCCCGGCGCACGCCCTGATCGCCGTGTTCATCCTGTTCACGCTCTTCAGTTTCGTGGCCGGGTTGGTCAATGCACCGCCCACGCCGAGTGTCCTGCGCAAATTTGTCGAACTGATCCTGACCATGATCACCGGGATCGTGATTGTGGATGTGGCCCGCGATGTGCGCACCCTGCGCCGGATTGCGTTGGTGTTCATCCTGGTCGGGGCAGTGCAGGCTCTGATCGGGCTGATCCTGGTGTTGATCAACGACGCTACCGCCGAGCGTATACTGAACTCGTTGAGCCGCTTCGGGTATCCTTCTGGCGGTGTGATCCGTTATCGAGATGACAACCCCGAACTGGCCGAGCGAGCCATTGGCACGTGGGTTGATCCGAATGCTTACGGCGGTTTCCTGCTGCTGGTCGGCGCGCTGACTGGCACGCAAATCTTGGCCGAACGGCCCGTCACCGGAAGGCGCTGGCTGGCGCTGCTCCTGTTTGCGCCCATCGGGGCCACGCTGGTGCTCACCCAGTCGCGTGGGGCGGTGATCGCGCTGGCGGCAGCGGCGGCGTTTGTGGCCGTGCTGCGCTACCGCTGGCTGCTGGGCGTCATGGTGCTGGCGGTGGTGCTGGCGCTCTTTTTGCCCTTCACACAGTCTTACATCGACAGCTTCCGTGACGGGCTAACGGCGCAAGACCTCTCCACGCAAATGCGGCTCGGTGAGTATAAGGATGCGCTGATCCTGATCGGGCGCTACCCGATCATCGGCGTGGGCTTCACAGGCACGCCGGATCGAGACATTTACCTGGGTGTCTCCATGCTCTATTTGAAGATCGCGGGCGGCACAGGGTTGGTGGGCCTGACGCTGTTCCTGCTGGCGATGGCCGAAGTGTTCCGGTACGGGCTGGTGCGCTGGCGGCGACTGGTGTGCAGGCCCGACCTGTTCAACGTGTGGTTGGGCTTCACGGCGGGCATGGTCGGCGCGATGGTCAGCGGTATCTTCGACCACTACTATTTCAATATCGACTTCAACGGCGCGGGCCTGATGTTCTGGCTGTTCGTCGGCCTGACGTTGGCAGCCTCCCGCCTGGCAGACGATGTAGGACTGAGCCATGAGGACTCAGCGTTCAGAGACCATCTGGAGGGGATTGATCGGCGGCTGGCAGAAGAGTCGGCGCGATTCGACGCGGCTAAGGCGCAGGATGGGGAGCGGCGGGAACGGGTGAGACGGCGCTGATCATTTGTCCTGGGATTTCGCATCCCAATAGGCACGCCGCGTCGCGTTGATCGCCTCGCCGGTGGATTTCATGTCATTGGGTAATGCGCTCAGTTTTTCCCCTATTTCAAGCAAGCGCTTTGCCGCTTCGCGCCGCTTGACTTCCTTACCAGTTCTTCGGGGAGTTTGAGCGTGATCTCAACATCGCTCATCATATTCGTTTCCGCACTCGTAGTCTACTTGACACGATCATACCACACCCACGCTTATTAGCGCGGCGCAGTCACTCACCGACGAACCCAATAGGAAGACATAGAGCAAATTTCATGTTCACTATAACGATAACAGCGGATTTGAACGGCTAGACACTTCCCATGTAGAATTACGCTTGATGTCAACACCAAGATTCTACACCGACGTGCATATTGCAATCGAAGCTGTACGCCAGTTGCGGCACAAAGGTGTTGCTATTATTCACTGTGGCGACGTGGGCATGTCTGATGCGGATGATGAAAGTCATCTTGAATATGCCTCAACCAACCGACTCGTCATGGTGACTTGCGATGCAGATTTTGAAAGGTATCACGCCCAGTGGCAGACTGTGCCCCGCGAACATGCCGGGATTGTCTACTTCAAGATGAGCGAGGGATGCAAAGACATCGGCACGGTTGTGAGAGAAATTCTGTTTCTGCACGAAGCTGCAAACTATGAAACTGACCTGTATAACCAGATTTGGAGAGCATAAAATTGGCCGAGCATGTGATTGTGCCTATTAACTACATCGAGCGGAAACCCAACTCCGACAAGTATCGGATCGTGGGGAAGGGTGTTACCGTCGATTTTCTGTCGCTATTCATCAACGATCCCGAATGGCCCGTCGAGCGTATCTGCGAGAACTACAACCTGACCCCGGCGGAGGTTTACGCGGCGTGGTCATTCTACTACGACCACAAAGCGGAGATTGATCGGCGGCTGGCGGAAGAGTCGGCACGGTTCGATACGGCTAAGGCGCAGGATCAAGGTCGGCAGGAACGGGTGAGACGGAAA
>JAJPHV010000082.1 GCA_021325095.1 Chloroflexota bacterium
CCTAACTGTCTGCTTGAACTTGACCGGGACTTGAATGCCGCCCGGAATATCCTGAAACTGGCGTTCAGTCCGCCCGGATCGGGCGGTCAGGCGCTAACGTGGCCCGTTGGGGCGAGCGTAGCCTGAGAAGCCCCCGGATGAATCCGGGGGAGTGATCACGAAAAGGAATGTAAGTCTTGATTGTTGATCTCGCCCCCAACCCCTCACTAACCAATTCCCCCTCTCCAGTTGGAGAGGGGGCCGGGGGATGAGGTTAACCAACTCAGTCTAAGGAACCGATAGGCACTACTTCGCTGCTGTGGCTGCCATCGTGGCCGCCATCTCGCCCGACGCAGGGTTGGGAACCAGCACGAACTTGTCTCCCTTGACCTGGAAGATGTAGAATTGCGCGCCCTGCACGTCGCCGTTCTTGTCGAAGGCCAGCGGGCCGCCCAGGATACTCAGCTTCTGGTTGGTCTTGGCAACCTCGTCGCGCACGGCTTCGCGGGTCAGCTTGCCCCCCTCAAAAGCGCGTTTCATCGCTTCCAGCACCACCGTCGTGGCCGCGTAGGTGGGTGGGCCGAACGTGCCGAAGGAACCGTTCTTTTCGGTGTAGCGCTTCACCACGTCGGCGGAGGACTCGATCCCGGTGATGTCCGGGGCGAAGGACGACACATATGCGCCCTCGGTAGCGCCCGCTGCGCCCTTGATGAAGTCATCCGTCGAGAAGAAACCATCCGCGCCGAACAGAATGATCTTGACACCCTGCTCCTGCAACTGCTTGCCGAGCAGTGCGCCCTGAGAAGCAATCTGGCCGGGGAAGAAAATGGCGTCCGCGCCGCTGCCCTTAATCTTCGTGACCAGCGCCGAGAAGTCCACGTCTTTCTGCGTCACGGACTCATGGCCCACAATGGAGCCGCCCGCATCTTTGAAGGCTTTCTCCGCCGAATCGGCCAGCCCGGTGGAGTACGAGGTCTGGTCGTCGATGATGAACAGCTTGGTTGCCTTCAACTGCTTGGCGAGGAAGTTAGCGTCCGTCGGTCCCTGCGCGGCGTCGGTGGGCACGACGCGGAAGAACGTGTCAAAGCCGCTGGTGGTCAGCGTGGTGCGCGTGGCGGAGGGCGAAACGTGAACCAGACGCGCTTCCTTGAACTTGGGCGCGGTGGCTTCCACTTCCTGGCTGCCCGCCGGCCCGACTACGCCGTAAATGTCTTTATCGGCAATGAGCGACGTTGCCACCGTCACCGCTTTGGACGGGTCAAGCTCCGTGTCGCCTTCGACCAGCTCGGCCTTCCAGCCCGACGCCTTGTTGAAGTCCTCGACGGCGAGTTTGGCCCAGTTCAACTGTTCCTGGCCGATGGATGCGGCTGGCCCTGTGAACGGCCCCATCACGCCGATTTTGACCGGGACGGTGGGCACTTTGTCCTGCGCCTGGGCATTGAACACGTTAAGAACAGGCAGAATCAACAATAGACCGGTGAGGATACGGGTAAACCTGCGCATACTTTTTTTGCTCCTTAGTGAAATAGATTACTTCTGGCTGTTCCGATCATAGGGAATGATCTTGTCCCACTCGTCGGCGGCGGAACGGGCGACGAAGGCGACCACTGGCACGTCCCCGATGTTGAAAACCTCGTGCGGGACGCCCGGCTCAATGTAAATGAAGTCACCGGCTTCATTCTCGATGGAATTTTTCAGGCCAGGGCCAAACTCGTGGCGGACGCGGCCCTCCACAATATACAGCATCACCTCAAAGCCGTCGTGGATGTGCGCTTTCGCCACGCCGCCCACCGGAACTGTCGCCACATTGATCGACAGCGCCTTCGAGCCGACGTTTTTGCCGGAAAGCCCCTGCTTGTAGTGGATGCCGTTCCAGCCGCGCTGGAACCCACCGCCGCGAATGACGGTGATTCCGCCGTGATTCTCGACATTCTGCTTGAGGTCTTGTTCTTCTTGAACGTCCGTCATAGACTGTCCCTTCTCTACCGAGGTAACTACCAGTCGTACTGCCAACCCCCGTTAGCGGCTGGTAATTCCAGAGGATATTATAGGTATTATATATTTAAAACTGAAATTTCTGGAAAGTTCCGTAGACTGCTGATCGGCAGCATTTTACAGCGGGAAGCTAAACAGTGCATTACAAAAAACTCGGACGAACCGGCCTCAAGATTTCGGCGGTGGGCCTCGGCTGCGGCAACTTCGGCGGGATCGGCAGCGCCCCCGCCTTTTTCGGCAAAGGCGAGATGGAAGAACAGGCGCTGGCCCTGATGGACGTGGCCTGGGACATGGGCATCAACTTCTTCGATACGGCGGATGCCTACGGCGGCGGGCGCAGCGAAACGTACATCGGCAAGTGGCTGCGTAGCAAGGGTTCGCGTGTCCGCGATCAACTGGTGCTCAGTTCCAAAGTTTTTAACCCCGTCGGCGATGGCCCGAACGACTGGGGCCTGTCGCGTTACCATGTCATGCGGCAGATCGAGGCCAGCCTGTCGCGCCTGGGCGTCGATCATCTGGATATGTACCTCATCCACGAGCCAGACCCCACCACGCCCCTCGACGAGACGCTGCGCGCCCTGGACGACCTGATCCACCAGGGCAAAGTGCGCTACATTGGCGCCTCCAACATGCCCGCCTGGTTGATGATCAAAGCGCTGTGGATCAGCGACAGGCTCAACCTGCACCGCTTTGAATGGGTGCAGAACTCATACAGCCTGCTGGATCGGGCCGACGAGCGCGAGATGTTCCCGCTGTGCCGCGACCAGGGCCTGGGCTACACGCCGTTCAGCCCGCTGGCGGGCGGCCTGCTGACCGGCAAGTACCGCCTGACCGATGCCTATCCCGAAGGCTCGCGCATGACGCTGCGCCCCGAACCGTACCTTCAGCATTGGAACGAGGCCACCTTTGCGGCCCTGCATCAGTTCAAGCTAGAGGCCGAGCAGCGCGGCGTGAGCATGGCGGGGCTGGCGCTGGCCTGGGTGATGAGCAGCCCGGACGTGACCGCGCCGATCATCGGCCCGCGCAAGCCGGAGCATTTCACGCCGGTGCGGGAAGCTCTGGACATCCAACTGAGCGGCGAGGAACGCGACAGGCTGGCGAGCTTATTTCCCGCAACTCACTGGTAGCCGCACATCTTCCACTGGCCGTCCTCCTTGACCAGCTTGAAGCTCCGCGCCGCCAGGTCCCAGTTGCGGGTTTCCCCGGCATAGGTCGTCACGATCTTGCCCTGGCAGGCCACGACGCTGGACTGTCCATCGTCGCTCTTGGGCGAACAACTCATGCTGTCCAGTTTGGCGTTCATCGACTGAAACGACGCGGCTTCGTCCCTGGCGTGGCCTTCCCACTCCTTGCAGGATAGGGCGATCAGCCTGGGCGCATCGCTGGCGACGCGCGCGTTCAGGTACGCTTCGACAGCCTTCACGGGGCTGTCTTGCTGACCACAGGCGGACAGGATCAGCAGGCCGATCAGCCCGGTCAGAACAATCAGGATGCTGGAACGTCTCATCAGTTCCTCAATAAGCAGCACAACAGGCCAAAGTGGGCGTCAGTGTACAGTTTCCTGGCGCGGCTTTCAAGGGCGCAGCCTATGCGTCTGCAAAGCGTCCCTAAGAGAGAGGCAGGGGGTGAGGTCAGGTGCACGCAGGTTGCAAACTCAACTTTCACCGACTATAGTTGTCCGCCAATGGTGGCTATGGGTGGAGGGCGATCATGCATCGTACTCGCTTGGGAATCGTGTTGTTCTGCCTGTTTGTGCTGGCGGCGGGGGTGTTCCCGCTCACATCGCAGCGGGTGGACGCACGAGAGACGGGCAGCACGTGTGCAGCGCTGGCGGAAACAGTTCTCGGCGCGGTCAAGCAGGCGTGCAGCTCGGCAGAGGCCAGCGGCGCAAACAGCGTGTGTCTGGGTTACGACACGGCAAAAGCCACGTTTACGGGGTCTGCCAGCAGCGAATTCAAGGCCAGAGGCGACCACATTAACCTTGCCGATATTGCCAGCCTGACGACCTCCGCAGCCGATCCCGCTGCCGGGAAATGGGGCATTGCAACGCTGCACATTCAGGCGGGCTTGCCCACGACCAGCAAAGGCATCACGGCAGTTTTGTTCGGGGATGCCTCGCTGACTTCCAACGTTCGCGCAACCGATCTGCCCACGCTGCCCGTCGTCAGCAAGGGCAACACGGTGCTGCTGCGCGGCGGAGCCGGGCCGGGCTACCCGGCGGCGCTCAAACTGCTGCCCAATCAGAATGCTGTCGCGGATGGTCGCAATGCGGCGGGCGACTGGCTGCGCGTGCGGCTGGAAAAGGCCGTCGGCTGGGCCTATGCGCCGCAGGTCAAGGTCACGGGCGACGTGCAATCGCTGACCGTCCTGGACGAAACCGATACCGACGCCGATTTCCTTTACAAAAATCCGATGCAAGCCTTCACGCTGACGACGGGCAACCCGGCCACCTGCAAGGGCGAAGCCTCGTCGGGGTTGCTGCTGCAACTGGCGGGCGACAAAGCCGACCAGACGGCCCATCTCTCCATCAACGGGGCGGACGTGGAACTATCCTCGGCTATCCTGTATGCGCGAGCCACTCCCAAAGATCGCCTGGAAATCGCCGCCATCGCCGGGAGCGCTGCGATCACCGCGCTTGGCAGTTCCGTGACGCTCAACGCCGGTGAGTGGGTGCGCATCCGCCTGGGCGGGAAAGATGGCCTGAACGTCATCGCTGCGCCCACCGCAAAAACCGACTTTCCGTTTGCCGTGATTGATGGCACGCCGATCAACGCACTGCCCGAAGCGATGCCCTGCACCGTCGGCCTGCCCGCCGACAGCAAAGGGCGGGTCCCGGTGCGGGTTGGCCCCGGTGACGAACGCGGCTCGCTGTTTTTCATGGACGCCAATTCCAGCTACCCGGTGAAAGGCTGGGCGAACGACGCTAACGGCGCGCCCTGGTGGAAGATCGACGCTGAGGGCCGCGATCAGGCGTGGGTGGCCCAGGCCGCTGTACACAGCCTGGGCGCGTGCGAGCAGGTGGCGAAAGCGGACATTCCACCCGTGATCGCAGCCCCGCCGCCCGACACGGGCAACACGGGTGGAACCGATTCTGCCAGCGCAGGCGATTCAGGCGGCCAGGGCTTTGCGCCGACCACCCAGACCATCTGGGACGTGACGCCCGGCATCGACAAGCTGGTCGGCGACTGCGCGAACGTCGCCCCGATCAACTACTGCCCGTCGCTGGTCGCGCTGACGCCCAGGGGCAGCGGCCTGATGTACAAGGGCCAGGAATTGAACCCGTACTACATGGCTCGCGTCCGGGAAAACGTCTACGCCTATTCGGGCGCCGCGCCGGAAGCGCTCGGCCCTGGGCGTATCAAGCTGACGCTGGTCTTTACCAGCCAGACCACCTGGACGATCACGCGCGTCCTGACCTTAAATGAGGCGCCCGCCTGCCAGCACGTTTACACCTTCACCGGGCAATTCTTGAGATAAACATCCGACGAGGTACTGTTATGATCCGCCGATCTACTTTTTTTAGCCTGCTGATCCTGCTGTCGATTGCCCTGATGGCTATCCTGGGCCAGACCACGGTGCGCGCGGAAACGCCAAACGCCTGGGCCACTGCCGAGATCAATATGCGGGTTGGCCCTGGCACAAAATACGACACGATCACGAAACTCACCACCAATACGGCGCTGGTGCTTGAAGCGCGCAACAGAGACACATCGTGGGTGCTGGTGCATGTCGTGGACAGCGGCGTGCGTGGCTGGGTCAAAACGTCGTTCTTGAAGATTCAGACCGGCGTGAGCGTATACCGTCTGCCGTTCAGCGACGTGCTGCTTCAGCCAGGGCAGGGCAACCCCGATGCGCCCGCCGTGCCTGGCGGCCCAACGCCCGCCGGCCCGACCCCCGGCCCCATCCCCACCGTCGTCCTGGACCGGAACCTGACTGCACCGATCATTCCGCAGATCACCCCCAAGATGCGCGCGCAGGCGCAGATCATCCGGCAGAAGGGCAAAGCACTCGGCAACAACCCCGCCGTCTTTTCCAAAGTGGGCGACTGCATTACCGACCACTGGGCATTCCTGACGCCGTTCGGCTTCAAGAAATACGACCTGGGCCAGTATGGTTATCTCCAGGCGGTGATCGATCACTTCTCTGTGCCGCCGCGCGAGGGGATCATCAATTCGTGGGTGGTGGACAGCGCTGCCGCGCACAACGGCTTTAACTCAAGTGCCGTGCTCGATCCGCAGTGGGCCAACCCGCAACTGTGCTACAAGGGCGAGTCCCCGCTGCTGTGTGAGTACCGATTGAACAAACCCGGTATCGCCCTGATCATGTTCGGCACTGCCGACGTGCTGGTCATGACGCCCCGCGAATACAACTACTTCCTGCGTGAAGTGGTCAAAGAAACGATGGATCACGGCATTCTGCCCGTGCTCAGTACCTTCCCCGAAGACCTGGCCGTGCGCGACAAGTCGCGCCAGATCAACCAGGTGGTGCTGACTATCGCCTACGAGAAGAACATACCCGTGATGAACCTGCAAGCGGCGCTCGACGGCCTGCCCAACAACGGCATCGACAACGACTTGATCCACCTGACCGTCCCGCCGGATGGGAATAGCGGCGTGTTCAACGAAGCAAACTTGAAATACGGCTACACGGTGCGCAACCTCGTCACCTTGCAGGCGCTCGACGTTGTGTGGCGTCAGTTGATGCGCTAAACCCTGACCTCACCCCCGGCCTTCTCGTCAGTTGGCGCGGAGTCGCCGGTGGGCGATACAGTGGGTATTGACTCCCCTCTCTGCGAAGCGGAGAGGGGCCGGGGGTGAGGTCAATAGCCTCAACGCCGATCCTACGGCGTCACGATGGTTGGCCCGACCCGCACGCCCGCCTCTTGTTCCAGAACGCTGAGAACGGCAGAGTTGTCCAGTTCGCCGTTGCCCATGTCGATCATGGCCTGGAAGAGTTCCGTCGTGATCTCACTGAGGGGCAGTGGCACGGCGTAAGTTTCCCCCGTATCCAGCACGATCTTGAGGTCTTTGAGCTGCATGTAGGCTTTGAAGCCCGGCGTGCGGATGCCCTGCGCCAGGCGCTGCGGCTTCACGTCCATCGTCCAGCACTGCGCCGCGCCGCCCTTGATGGCTTCCACCACCTTGAACGGATCGACGCCGCACTTCTGCGCAAAGACCATCAGTTCGCCCATCGCGGCCATCTGCGCGCCGACCATGATCTGGTTGGCGGCTTTGGCGATCTGGCCCGCCCCGCTGTCACCTACCAGCAGCCAGCTTTTACCCATCGCTTTGAACAGCGGCACAGCTTTGTCGAAGGCTTCTTGCGGGCCGCCGACCATGATCACCAGCGTGCCCTGCTGCGCGCCGATCTGCCCGCCGCTGACGGGTGCATCCAGCGCGGCAACGCCCACCTTTGCCAGTTCTGCCGCGATATGGCGGGCCGTCTCCGGCTTGATGGTGCTGTTGTCCACGTAGATTAGGCCCTCGTGCGCGCCCTCGCTGATCCCGTTCGGGCCGAGCACGACCTTTTCCACGTCCGGCGAGTCGGGCAGGTTGGTGAAGACAAAATCGACCTGTTGCGCCACTTCCTTCGGTGAATGTGCTGCCGTCGCGCCCTCGCTGACAAGCTGCTCCACGATTTGCTGGCTGCGGTTGTGCACCACCAGCGAGCACCCTGCCTTCATCAAGTTACGGGCTATTGCCGACCCCATCAGGCCCAGGCCGATGTAGCCTACACGTGTCATTATGGTGTACTCCTGTGTGTTATTCTGTGTTATTCAGGTTGAGCCATTGCCCGGACTGGCAAGCGGACAATAAAGCGGGTTTCCCCGGCTTCGACTACCTAAGACTCATGGCGTTATGCTGTGCTGTCGGATCATGCGATAGGGTATATCAAGTCCCCATCCTGCGCCAGAACCCGCGCCGTGAAAAACGCTTCCGCGCTGTGCCGCAGCACGTCCGCCGGAGTAATCCGCCGCCCAAAAATCATAGCTGTCGTTGTTACGAATGCCAATTGACAGCCTGCCCTGACAGCGCCACAATCAACAAACCCTGATACAAAAGATTGGAGCTTTGCGTGACCACTCAGCCCAAACCCCTTGTTTCCCTGGACTCCCCCGTGTTTGTCGTCCCTGACGAGGCGCTGGTTCCCGTCAATGACTTTCCCTCGCGCCAGGTCGATATTCCGCAGTCCAAGATGTTCGTCATCAAAAAGTCTTTGGACGGCTACCGCGCCAAGTTCGGCAAGGACGCGCCAACCTTCGACGCCTCGCAGGGCGACGGCGGCGCAAGCCTGCCTGGTGTCCCTCATGAACTGCTGGATCGTGCCAACGCGATGCTCAAAGCGCATGGCACGGGCTACGATTTCGGCTACGGAACGGATGCCTTTCGCAAGGCGACTGCCGAGCAGTATTGGAAGTTCGCGCCCGAAACGGGCTATGGCCCCACCAATATTATCGCAACCGACGGCGGACGTGATGGATTGGTCAAAGCCTATCAGGCGATGGTCACACTGGGCACAGGACGCATCGGCGACGTGCTGCTCACGTCGCGCGTGCCCTGGGTCAGCTACAACTGGGGGCCATACGGCGTCGGTCAGAACGTATTGCTCGCGCCCGGCCACGAGGAAACAGCCTGGCAATATACCGAAGAGTCGCTGGCGGCCTGCGTCGAGTTTTGCGAAAGGCACGGTGCGCGGCGCATCGCCGGGGTGATCATTACCTCGCCCGACAACCCGACGGGCAACTGCCTGCCCTTGCAGCGCCAGATCGAACTGGCCCACAGAGCACTTGAATTGGGCATCCCGTTTGTGTTGTTCGACTGGATGTACCACTGGATCACCAGCGGCGCGCCCTCGGACATCAATGTGGTGCTGAAGGCTTTCTCGCCGGAGGAGCGCAGCCGTCTGATCTTCCTGGATGGCCTCACCAAGTCGCTCGGCGCGTCCAACATTCGCGGCGCGCATCTGGTGGCTTCGGAGAAGGTTGTCAAGTTCATCACCAACCGATCCAGTCACGGCGTGCTGCCGAGCTTCTATTCGCAGGCTGTCGCTATGGCCGCCTACGAGATGGGCTTCGGCAAAGCGGCTGCGTCCATCATCGGCCCGACCAACACCAGCCGCGAGATCGCGCGCAAGTTCTTCAAGGACAAAGGCTACAACGCCATCATCGGCGAAGGCGGCTATTACGCTTTTGTCAACTGCATCGAGCCGATCACGCGCGGTGGGATGGCCGACTCCGACGAGTTCGTGCGCTACATGGGCGAGAATTACGGCGTGGCCGTCATCCCCGGCATCCACTTCTCGGAGGCCGGGAAGAACTGGATTCGCTTCTCGTATGCGCTGCCGCCGGAGAAAACACAAAAAGCGCTGGCGCGCTTTGACGAGGCATTCCACTCGTTGTAGCAGCCTCATTTCGCCTCACCCCCGGCCCCTCTCTGTTTGCGGAGAGGGGGGCAGGGGATGAGGTCAATATCAGGTGTCGGAGTGTGAAACTCCGGCGGAGAGGGTTTTGTTTAGCCGACCAGCAGCCGCAATCCCACGACCAGCAGTCCAATGATCGCCATCGTGCCGCAGATGAGGGGCACGAGCCGCGCGAAACCTTCCGGCAAGAAGAGGTCTGCAATGTAGTCATCGCCTGTCGGGTCGCCCCACTGCTTCGCCAGTCTGGTGAGTGGGCAGCGCATCCCGTTGGCGACGTATACGGCCATTTCAGCCAGCACCAGCCCGACGGCCACGACCAGCCAGGGGCCGCGCACGTTGAACAGGCCGCTATAGAGAATATAGAGAATGGCGCTGCTCTCGACGACAAAGACCAGACTGTGGGCGGACTTGAGCCAGAAAAGTGCCATCGTTATCTTGCCAGCGCGACTTCGACCACGACAATCTTTGGAGCGACGCGACGTATGTCCTCCCCATCGGGTCGGCCTCCAGAAACAAGCCGGACTCCGTAGAATTGGGCATAGTGGGGATACTTGATCATTAATGCAGTGAGGAGTGGAGCGACAGACGAAACGTCTGTCACGACCCTCGCGTTGCCTTGATAGACTTTTCCCTCGATGCGTACTTCAACCGGGGCCGCTGCTTGAAAGTTGTGCCACCATGTACGAATGCGTTTGGTCAAGATAGTGACCTTTGCGCCTTCACGAACATAACCGACGGGTACGCTGTATCGTTTGCCGGACTTATGCCCGGTGAAGTTGAGCAGCAGAATCTGGTTGCTCATCAAACGATGCACCAACGGAAGTTGCAGCATTGTTGCTATCATGGCGTTGGCAAATGCCGACGGCCTCCATTCCCACGGACGATCTGAAGCATTCATCACCCTCGCTCCTGCTAAGGATTCGTTGCGCATCCTTGCTATTCTGCGAGAAGCATAGAGCAATCCCTGAGTGCCGTCATCGCAAAAACGAAGCGGATCGTCTACAACAAAAAGACCGTCCCGGAGACGGTCTCATTCCACATTTGCAGTAAGGCATCGTTTATCGGCTTGCAGCTATTCGTGTGCGTATCTGGCCCATTGCGATGGATTCCGCAGACTCAGTGCTCTGGCCTGAGCCACACTGCGTAAAACTCATCCTCGACGTGCCGAGATGAGCAGGACGGGACACGGGGCGCGATGCAGCACTCCCTCGGCGACGCTGCCGAGCAGCACGCGGCGCAGTCCGGTGCGACCATGCGTCGCCATGATGATCAAGTCGCAGCCATTCCTGGCGGTCTCCACAATGGTCTCGACCACCTCGCCCGGCAATACCTCGATTTTGACCTCGTAGCCTTTCTCTCTCAGCCGTTCGCTGGTGCGCTGCAAGTAGTCGAACCGCTGGTTGAACTCCTGCGTGTCGTGAGCGTTCTGTACCAGTGGCCTCTGCTCGTATGGCAGGCTGGTTGTCCAGTACACACCGTTGAGCAGTGTGGTTACTGCCCCCGTCGGTTGTTCAGCGATCTCGGCGATCAGCATCTCGGCGACGGATAACAGGTGAATCTGAGCGCCTGGCTTCGCCACCTGGTCGATGTGCTGCAAGGCCAATTCGGCCAGTTCGGAACCATCCAGAGGAACGAGAATATTGCAATAGCTCATGGCTTTCCTCCGTTGTCATTCAAGCCTCAAACGCTATGGGCAAACCTCTTTCTCTTGTGCGCTCAACAGGCTTATGTAGCTGTCCAGAATGTCGCTTACGGTGACGATTCCCACCAGCCGCCCCTCGTGAACGACGGGCAGCGCGCCGAATTTATACGTTTTGAGCACAAGCGCCGCCTGTGCGGCTGGTGTGCCGGGTTCGACGGTCATCGGGTCGGAGGTCATGCAGGCTTCTGCCGTCGTGAAGGCCAGCAGGGTCTGATCGTCGGATCGGTCATGCAGGATCAGCGGTGAGTTCATCGCCAGCCGTATGTCGCGGTCAGTCACGATCCCGACCAGCCGCCCCTCATCCACGACGGGCAACTGGCGGCAGCGGTGCGACTTCATCAGCCCGATCACAGCGCTCAAGGGTGTATCGCGCCGGATGGTGATCGGGTTCGGCGTCATAATCTCGGCAACCGTCAGCATTGTCTCTCCTGTGCGCAGTTTGTTCAGCTATCCCAGGTGAGCTACCGCCTCGCCAAGCCGGGCAGCAAAGGCTACGCCTTTGTCGAGTGCCTCAAGGTTTCTCGGCAGCAGATCGCGGTGGTGGGCGGGAATGTGCTCGTCCAGCGCGCGCCTGATGGCCGCCACCGGCAGAACAGGGTGCGCCGTCAGCACCGCCCCCAGCATCACCACGTTTGCCAGCCGCAGATCGCCCGTTTCATCGGCCAGGTCTGTCGCCGGCACAGGCAGCCTGATCACGTCCTCTCGCCCGCTGTTGGCCTCGATCAGCGAGACGTTGTACGCCAGCAGGCCCTGCGGCGCGGTATACGACTCGTACTTCTCAAAGGACGGATTGTTGAAGGCCATGACGACTCGGGGCCGCCGGACGACGGGCGAACCAATCGGCCTGTCGCTGATGACGACGTAGCAGTGGGCCGTCCCACCGCGCATCTCCGGCCCATAGGATGGAATCCAGGTGACGTGCAGCCCCTCGCCCATCGCGGCATAGGCCAGAAGCTGCCCCGCGAACATGACACCCTGTCCCCCGAACCCGGCAATCAAGAATTCTTCTTGCATCGTCTGTCCACCTGTGCTACAGCGCGGCCACTTCGTCGGCCACCTTGTAATCGCCCAGCGGGAAGTATGGAATCATCTCGTTCTCGATCCACTTCAGCGATTCTTCGGGCGACAGGCCCCAGTTGGTCGGGCAGCTGGAGAGCAGTTCCACCATGCTGAAACCCAACCCGTGCATCTGCACCTTGAGCGCGGTCAGCACCGCCTTTTTCGCCTTGAGCACGTTCCTGGCGTCGTGCAGGGAGCGCCGCACAATGTACGCGGAACCGTCCAGCCCGGCCAGCAGTTCGCTCATGCGCAGTGGGTTGCCGGTCAGTCTGACATCCCGGCCAAAGGGCGAGGAAGTGGTCTGCTGCTTCGGCAGCGAAGTCGGGGCCATCTGCCCGCCCGTCATGCCGTAAATGGCGTTGTTGATAAAGATCGTGGTGATCTTTTCGCCCCGCACTGCCGCGTGGACGACCTCGGCCAGGCCAATGGAGGCCATGTCGCCGTCGCCCTGGTAGGTCAGCACAATCCGATCAGGTTCCAGGCGCTTGATCCCGGTTGCCATCGCCGGGGCGCGGCCATGCGCCGCTTGCACGGCGTCCACGTCGAAGTAGTTGTAGACGAATACCGAACAACCCACCGAGGCCACCAGGATCGTCCGTTCGCGCAGCCCCAGTTCATCCAGAGCTTCGGCCACCAGGCGCTGCCCGATGCCGTGCGTGCAGCCGGGGCAGTAATGAGTAACCACTTTGTTCAGGGTGCGGGGGTGTTCGTACACCGCTTCCATGCCCGGCACCCTGTCTTCGCTTTCCGTTTGTGCTGTACGTTCTGCCATCAACATAGCGCCTCTTTCGTCCAGCGATTGGAAGGAACTGCCTGTGCGAGCCGCCTGTATTCGGTTTCAATCGTGGTCAACACATCCTCCGGCATCGGCACGACACCGCCCATACGCCCGTAAAAACTGACCGGAATCTGGCCGCCAATCGCCAGCCGCACGTCATCGACCATTTGCCCGGCATTCATCTCGACCACCAGACAGCCCTCAACGTTATCGGCCAGTTCGGACAGGCGTCTCTCCGGGAAGGGCCACAGCGTCTGCGGGCGCAGTAAGCCCACCTTCATCCCGGCTTTGCGGGCTGCTTCGACAGCGGTGTAGGCCACCCGCCCCGCCGTGCCGTAGCCCACCACCAGCAACACCGCGCCTTCGGTCATGTGCTCTGCGCAGCGCTGCTCGGCCTGGGCGATCTGGCGCAGCCGCTTCTGTATCTTAAGGTTGTAACCTTCTTCCTCCTCGGCTTGCATGTATATCGAGGAGATGATATTGCGGGCGCGGCCCATCGCCCCGGTGGTTGCCCAGGCCGGGCGTTCGCCCCGCCTGACCGCCCGCATGGCAGGCAGTTCTGCCGGTTCCATCATCTGCCCGATCAGCCCGTCGGCGGCCAGAATCACCATATGGCGATACTTCTCGGCCAGGTCGAAGGCCAGCCCGGTGAAGTCGATAGCTTCCTGCACCGAGGCAGGCGCAAGCACAATAGGCCGAAAATCGCCATGCCCGGCGGAGCGTGTCACCTGGAAGTAATCACTCTGGGAGGGCAGGATATTGCCCAGGCCCGGCCCGCCGCGCATCACGTCCACGATCACACACGGGATTTCCGCCCCAGCCATGTACGATAGACCCTCTTGCATCAGGCTGAAGCCAGGGCTGGACGAGGAAGTCATCACTCGTGCGCCAGTGCAGGCCGCGCCGTACACCATGTGGATCGCCGCGATCTCGCTTTCGGCCTGAAGGAAAACGCGCCCCAGTTCGATCATGCGCCGCGAAAGATGTTCGAGCAGTTCGGTTTGCGGGGTAATCGGGTAACCGAAGTAGGCTTCAAGGCCAGCGCGGAGCGCCGCCTCGGCAATAGCAACATTGCCTTTGAGCAGTTCTTTGGTCATGCAATCAGCCTTCCTGGTGGTCAGGCCGGTACTGGCGTTCGGCCCTTGACCGGGGCTTCGCGGTAAACGCTAATGCACACCTCCGGACACATCACAGCGCAAAGTGCGCAGCCAGTACAGTTGCTGCCAGGGTCGAACAGCATTGCAGGGTGGTAGCCACCCGTGTTGAGTCTATCGAGCGCGATGCGAATCAGGTCTTTGGGACATGCGGTTGCACACAGGTTACAGCCCTTGCAGCGGCTCTGATCAATCCTGATCGTGCCCTTCGCCATGCGCTTCCCTCGCCTCTGAGTCGGATAGCGAGGACAGGAGTCCCCACTTTATTCTGATCATAGTGCGTAACAGGCGGCGCTAATTAGTGCAAAATATCACAGGCCGGGCTACCAGTTGTCATATGTGCACAAATGCGTGAAGACAGAGATAGGGGCGTTGCCTGCCGCTTCCCCCTCTCCACGAGAGTTTCATGTACCGACAGTTTGAATTAACCTCACCCCCTCTCCGCCAGCAGCGAGGAGGAACTCAGCGGAGTGGACGCCCCTCTCCACCTTGTGGAGAGGGGTCGGGGGTGAGGCATATCTCCTCACACCGTCAGCATGATCTCCAATTCTTCCAGCCACCGCTGGTATTCGATCAGTGGCAGGTCTGCCGGACGCAGCGGCATTTCCAGGTGTGTCCAGAAGGGCGGCAGCAGCCAGGGTCGCTGGCTCTCCACGACGGGCTTGTCCTGCGCGCGCACGATGTCCTCAAAATCCTCGTACACCTGGTCGTGAGCCGGGTCGAGGTCGTAGTTGCGCGCCACCCGCCAGAAGGTCTGCGTCAGGTTGTAGCGGATCGGGTAGGTCGCCAGCCAGATCGCGTAGCGCTTGCCGTCGGAACTATCTTTGAGCAGCCGGATCACGTTCGGCACGCCGACGAAGTTGGTGTACGTCACGGTGTCCAGCGCCGGTTCCGCCTTCCCATCCGTTTGGGAAATCGTTACATTGCGCGGCTGCAAGATGCTGTACTGCGACATCAGGTAGCGCCCCTCGCGCCAGACCTTGTGATCGGGCGCAGCCACCTGACTGCGATCTCCCAACGTATGTTCGTGTACCCAGGGGAAATGCGTGTCGTCCAGCGCACCCATGATGGCGCGCGGCGCGCTGGACGACCAGGGTTCGTAGACGCGCAGCGGGCCGGGTCGGAATGCCGGGTCGGACAGTTCGGGGAATTCAGGAATGTCGAACGTCGGGTGCTCGTCCAGGCACACCCAGATCAGGTCGTAGCGTTCCTGCACCAGATAGGTCGGAACCCACGCCTCGGCAGGAATCTCCCGCCCCGGCAATAGCTGCGGGATGCCAACACACTGCCCGGTGCTGTCGTACTGCCAGCCATGATACTTGCACATCAAACACTGCTGGCCGTCCGGCCCGGCCATGATTTCGCCCAGCGAAAGCTGTGCCTGGAAGTGACGGCACAGGTCTTGCATGGCAACCACCTTGCCGTCCAGCCGTGCCAGCACGATCTTCTCACCCAGTAGTTCCAACCCATAGGGCTGGCCGGCGGGCAGGCTTGCCACCGGCAAGACCGGATGCCAGAAGCGGCTCATTCCCGAATAATACTGCTCGATTTCCTCGTTCGATGGGGCGTCGAAGGGCCTGATTCTGCGGCGCTCAACAGGCTTTGTGGACATGGCATTCTCCGCGAGTCGTTCACCAGTTTCGTCATTGTGCCCAATATAACGATTAACCAGGCCCCATACAATAGCCCTGTGTTAATATACGCGCTGTCAACTTGCCCAACCCGCAGGAGAATTAACGATGAAAGCCCAAAGACGGACTTTGCTTCTGGCTGCATTAACCAGCTTGCTTGTTCTCTCGCTGCTTGCTTCGGGCGGGTCGCTGCGCACAGGCATCGCCTACGCGCAGACCGCCGCCGCCACCGAGGCGCCCGTCCTCAAGAAGGTGCGCGTGGCCCTGATCCTGATCGGCCCGCAAAACGACGGCTCCTGGGCCGAAGCCGCCGTCAACGCCCTGAACGGGCTGAAAGACAAAGGCTACGACGTAACGCTCAAAGAATCTGTCGCCGATACCGACGCCGAGCGCGTCATGCGGTCGTACATCGATGACGGCTACAACGCCATCATCGCCCACAGCTTCAGCTTCCAGGATGCAGTCTTTAAAGTCGCCGCTGACCACCCCGAGGTGGCCTTCATCTGGGCGGGCGGCATCAAGCACACCGCCAAGAATGTCGGCGACTACAGCCAGCCCTTCTACGAGGGCGCGTACCTGGCTGGGATCGTCGCCGCGAAGCTGTCGGCGACGGGCAGCCTGGGCGGGCTGTACGGCTTCGACATTCCGGTCTGCCACGCCATGGGCGAGGCGCTGCTGGCCGGGGCCAGGACGATCAACGCCAAAGCAGCGCTCGTGCACGGCCAGGTCGGCGATTGGGGTGACGTGCAGAAAGCCAAAGAGGCGGCCCTGGCCCAGCACGACACGGCGGGCGTCGATACCTGGGTGACGTGCGGCGAAGGCCCGGCTCTGGGCGCGATTGAAGCTGCCAAACAGGTCAAGGGTTTCGCCATCGGCTACGTGGGCGATATGTCCAAGCGCGCGCCCGACGCCGTGCCGATGAGCATCGTCTGGAATATGTCGCCGATTTTCAATGCGTTCGTGAAGGATGTTGAGACCGGCAAGTTCGACAACGCCTGGTATGATTTTGGCGTGGCCGACGGCGCAGTGGACATTGCCCTCAACCCGGCCTTCACCGATAAGATCGGCAAGGACACCCTGGACGCGATTGAAAAGGCCAAAGCCGACATCGCTGCCAAGAAACTGGTTGTGCCCTTCGTTGGTGAGGCCGCCACGCCGACAGCCGAAGCGACGATGGCCGCGACGGCCAGCAAGTAATTCGGTACAGCTATGCCCGGCGCTGAAGCACCGGGCTGAATCTACAAAGCCCCTGCGGGGCTAATACAGCCTCGAAGAGGCTTCGTAATCTCAGCCCTGCGGCTTGAGCAACAGGGCAAAGACCTCTGCCTTTTCCGCTGAGACACGAGGGTAGGGGTGAGGTAAACTCATTGCCATGCCCAACCAACCCCTGGCCGTGCAGATGCGCGGCATCGTCAAGCGTTTCGGTACGCTGCTCGCCAACGATCACGTCGATCTGGACGTGCAGCGGGGTGAAGTGCTGGCCTTGCTCGGCGAAAACGGCGCGGGCAAAACCACCTTGATGAACGTCCTGTACGGCCTGTACAGCCGGGACGCAGGCGACATTCTCCTCGACGGACAGCCAGTTCACTTCCATTCAGCGCACGAAGCCATTGTGCACGGCCTGGGCATGGTGCACCAGCACTTCATGCTCGTGCCAACCTTCACCGTCGCAGAAAACCTGATCCTGGGCCAGCCCTCGCCACGCCACCCGCTGCTGGAACGGCAGCGCGACGTGTACAGGCGCATCGAAGCGCTCTCGGCCCGCTACGGGCTGCAAGTCGAGCCAGGCGCGCAGGTCAGCCAGCTTTCAGTCGGGCAGCAGCAGCGGGTGGAAATCCTCAAGGCCCTGTATCGTGGGGCGAAGACGCTCATTCTGGACGAACCCACCGCCGTCCTGACGCCGCGGGAAGTTTCCGACCTGCTCAGTATCCTGCGCAATCTGGCGGCCAGAGGCCACACCATCATTTTCATCAGCCACAAGCTGAAAGAGGTTATGGCCTGCACAGACCGGATCACGGTCATGCGCGATGGCCGCACCGTCAACACCGTCGAGACAGGCAAGGTGACGCCCGCGGAACTGGCACGGATGATGGTCGGGCGCGAGGTGACATTTCGCATCGACAAGTCGCTCGCCCAGCCGCGCGACCCGGTGCTGCGCGTCGTCGATCTATGGGTGGACGATGACCGCGAGCTGCCAGCGCTGCGCGGCCTGAGTTTCGAGGTGCGGGCCGGCGAAATTCTGGGCGTGGCCGGGGTCGAAGGCAACGGGCAGGCCGAACTCGAAACGGCCCTGGCCGGGCTGCGCCCCGTGAAGCGCGGCCTGATCCAGCTTTGCGGGCAAGACATGACGGCGGCGCTGCCGCGTGCCCGCGTCGAGGCTGGTCTGGCCTATGTTCCTTCGGATCGCTACGGGCTGGCGCTGCTGCGCGATTTCAGCGTGGCCGACAACCTGGCGCTGGAAGCCTTCGACAGGCTGCCCTACACGCGGCGCGGCTTCTTGCGGCAATCGGCCATTGACGGGCAGGCCAGGGCGCTGGTCAGCCAGTACGACATTCGCACGCCCTCGATCAGCACACGCGCCGGGCAACTGAGCGGTGGCAACGCCCAGAAGCTGGTGCTGGCGCGAGCGCTGGATCGGCAGCCGCGCGTGCTGGTCGTGGCGCAGCCGACGCGCGGCCTGGACGTGGGTGCAACCGAATACGTACAGCGCCGCCTGATCGAAGCGCGGGATCGCGGCGCGGCCATTTTGCTCATTTCCACCGAGTTGGATGAGATATTGAACCTTGCAGATCGAATTCTGGTGCTCTACGAAGGGGAATGCATGGGCGTCTTTGATGCGAACCGGGCCAGCCCGGAAACGCTCGGTATGCTGATGGCAGGGCGCAAGGCGTGACCCACGCTTCGACACTGATCACACGCCCGGTGATGCGCCTGCCCGCCTGGCTGCGGGCAGTGCTGCTGCCCATCCTGGGCGGTGTGCTGGCTCTGCTGGCAGGCGCGCTGTTGATCGCGCTGGCCGGGGTCGATCCGCTGGCTGCGTATGCGGCGCTCTTTCGCGGCGCGGCGGGCGGCCCGCGCCAGTTGACCGAAACAACCCTGCTGGCGACCCCGCTCCTGATCATCGGCCTGGGCCTGACAGTAGCTTTTCGCAGCCAGGTCTGGAACATCGGCGCGGAAGGGCAGTATACCATCGGCGCGCTGTGCGGCGGGATCGTGTCGCTGGCGCTGCCCAACGTCCCTTTGCCGCTTCTGGTTGCCCTGATGTTGATCGCGGGCCTGATCGGCGGGGCGCTGTGGGCTGGGCTGGCGGCGCTGCTTAAAGTGCGCAGCAACATCAACGAGATCATCAGCACGCTGATGTTAAACTACGTCGCCTATTATTTTCTGCTGTTTATGGCCCGCGAGCCGCTCAAAGACCCGTCCAGCTACCTGCCCCAGAGCGGCAAAATCGTTCCGCTGCCTGCGCTGCCCAACCGCCTGCACATTGGCGTCGCCATCGCCTTGATCCTCGTACCGGTGGTCTACGTGCTCCTGTTCAAGACGCCTACCGGCTTTCGCTGGCGGGCAGTGGGTTCCAACCCGAACGTGGCCCGCTACGCTGGAATCCGGGTCAGCCGTCAGATCGTGACGGCCATGCTCTTCAGCGGCGCGCTGGCGGGGCTGGCAGGGATCATCCAGGTGGCGGCGCTCACCGGGCGCTTGAAGGATGGCATCAGCGGTAACTTCGGCTTCACAGGGATTCTGGTCGCGCTTCTGGGGCGGCTGCACCCGGCAGGGGTGCTGGTTGCGGCGGTCTTCTTCGCCATGCTGAACAACGGGGCGGAAGCGATGAGCGTGTCCGCCAAAGTGCCGGTAGCCATTGCGACGGTCATTCAGGCGCTCGTCGTGCTGTTCATTCTGGCGGCGGATGCACTGGCGCAGCGGTTGAGAGCGGTTTAGTTTACTTCACCCCCTGCCGCTCTCCGCTGTGCAGAGAGGGGAAAATGGTGGGCACTGTATTTTCGCTTGGCTCCCCTCGCCAGTTGGAGAGGGGCCGGGGGTGAGGTCAAAGGATGTACTGACGTACTATGCCCTGGAATCACATTCTGAGCCTGACCTTCCTGACTGCACTGCTCGTGGCGGGCATTCGTCTGATGGTTCCGATCTTCCTGGCCGCGCTGGGCGAGATCATCACCGAGCGGGCCGGTGTGCTGAATCTGGGGTTGGAAGGAGTGATGCTCGGCGGCGGCTTGGCCGGGTTCACCGTCGCCTACGCCCTTCAAAACGCGCCCGGTGGCGAGTCGGCACTGCTGGCGAGTCACCTCCTGGCCGTGCTGGCAGCCCTGATCGCGGGCGGGCTGATGGGCTTCATCCTGGCCGTGCTGGTCGTGACGCTGCGCGCCAACCAGGTCATCAGCAGCGTGATCCTGGTCATCCTGGGTCAAGGCCTGACCACGTACTTTTACCGCCAGCTTTTCGCCGGGCAGCTTGGCCCACACGTCCAGGGCTTCCCGGAGATCGCCTTTCCCGGTTTGAGCGGCATTCCCCTGCTTGGCCCGATTTTCTTTCAGCAGAACGTCGCCGTTTACCTGAGCGGCGCGCTGCTGATCGCCGTCTGGTTCGCGCTGACCCGCACCACCTGGGGCCTCAACGTCCGCGCCGTCGGCCAGTACCCTGCCGCCGCCGATACGTCGGGCGTCAACGTCGTCCGCGTCCGCTACGTGGCGACGGTCATCGGCGCAGCGCTGGCCGGGTTGGGTGGAGCAGTCTTGACCGTCGGCCAGTTGCAACTGTTCAAAGAGAACATCACCGCCGGGCGGGGCTGGATCGCGGTGGGGCTGGTTGTGTTTTCACGCCGTCGGCCAGCGTTGGCTTTTCTGGGCGCGCTGCTGTTCGGGATCGCCGATGCGTTGCAGTTCCGCATTCAGGCCCTCAACATCCCGCAGCTTCCCTATGAGTTCCTGCTTATGTTGCCCTACGTGCTGACCATTGTGGTCCTGCTGCGGCGCAGGCATGGCGAGGACGCCCCGGCTGCATTGGGCGTGCCCTACGTCCCCGGCGAGCGTTAGACACTGCCCTGTATTACACTTTCCCGCTGTTTTTCCAGGCGCGGAAAACGTGTAGCAACGCTTCTCTGGCCTGTGGCTCAATCGCTTCTTCGGTCAGTTGCCCGGTCAGGCGGATCGTCGCGCGCATTTGTTGGAGGTAATTCCAGCAGCCCTGGCAGCCCGCCAGATGCTCTTCAAAACGGCGGCGCTCCGCTGGCGGAAGCACACCCTCAAGGTAGTCAGTTACCAGTTCGACCAGTTCTTTGCAGGTCAATTCGTTCGACGCCATCGATCAGTCTTGCCTTTGTAGATACTGCTCAAGCGCCTGGCGCACTTTGGCGCGAGCGCGGTGCAGCAGTACCCGTTGATTAGTCTCGGAGATGCCCAGGACATTACAGACTTCGTCTGAGGCCCATTCCTGTACGTCGCGCAGCGTGATGACCTCCCGCTGGTTGGGTGGCAGGCTCTCGATTGCCCGCCGGATCACGTCGCGCGTTTCCTGCGACAGCAGGTGTTCTTCCGGGATTTCATCCCAACTGCGAGGCATCGCAGCCGATGTCCAGTGATGCGGCCATCTGGGATGATCTCCCGGGTTGAAGCGCTCCGCGCTGACCGCAGGTTCAGACGATTCGGCATCGGGATTGCCAAACTCGGAAATGGGCACGTAGCGGCCTTCGCGCTGTGCCCGCGTCTTGGCCCGGTTCACCAGGATACTGAATATCCAGGTCTTGAGCGATGAGCGCCCCTCGAACCGTGACAAGCCTTGCAGCACGCCGACCCACGTTTCCTGTACAACGTCCTCGGCAACGGCCCGCTCCCGCACGTACATGAGGGCCACGTTCACCATCGACGTCTGGTAGCGTTCCAGCAGCAGTTCAAAGGCGGACTCGTCGCCATCGCGCAATCGCTGCACAAGCTGCACATCCTCTGGCAGCGGCGTAGAATGGGGCGGCGTGGCGCCGCCATCGAGCGGCAAGGTGGTCATCTTGAATGGCCCTGCGGTGTCCGTTGGCTTGGCCTGAGTTTACACCCGCTATTGGCTCCGTCCAACCAGTTACCGGCCACCTTGCGAATCGATTCCCCTCTCCAGTGGGAGAGGGGCCAGGGGTGAGGTCAACCCACCGGCTGCGGCACGTCTACCGGCAAGCCTTCCATCTGCATAATCTTGAGCGCATTGGTGGTCGGGCAGGGGCCGGGCCGCAGTTTGTAATCAAAGACCATCCGCCCCTCGACGACTTCCTCTCTGAAATGGAAGTTCCTGATCTGTGGAATGTCCTGTTCCAGTTTCACCAGTTCCAGGTCGTGTGTGGCGATCACGCCTGTGCCGTTCCGCCCGACCAGAGCACGGATGTAGGCCCGGCTGCCCACCAGCCGTTCGCGGTTGTTCGTGCCTCGAAATATCTCGTCGATCAGGAAGAACAGCGGGTAGACATGCTCCTCTTCGAGGGCATCCAGCAGCGCTCTCAGCCGCCTGACCTCGGCGTAAAAGTACGAAAAGCCGTCGATGACCGAGTCGTTAACCCGAATACACGAGAACAGCCGGAACAGCGACGTTTCAAAGCGCTGCGCGCAGACCGGGCCGCCCGCGTAAGCCAGGCACAGGTTCACGCCGAGCGTCCGCAGGAACGAGCTCTTGCCCGCCATGTTCGACCCGGTGATGATCGCCACCTCGCCCCGGCGATCCAGCCCAAAATCATTGCACACCCGCCGATCCGCCGGAATCAGCGGGTGGCCGAGCATCTGCCCCTTGAACACAACTGGAGCATTGCCATCAGCAACTTCCGGGAACGTGTATTGCGGGTTCAGGCAACCAAAGGTCGCCAGGGCGCTCAAAGCTTCCAGCTCGTACCACACGTCCAACCAGACGGGCAAGAAAGCCTTGAGGTCGGCTTTGGCACGGCTCAACTGGTGCGCAAAAAAGACATCCCAGGGCACAAGGCTGTTGAACAGCAGCCAGAACAACGGGTTGTGCGCCACACTTGCCGCCGCCATGATCTGCGTCAGCCGCCGCAACTGCACCGAGGGGCGGTGCGCGGCATCCAGGAACGGCGCGCACACCTTGCGCAGCGCGGGCCGATTCGTGTAAGGATACGTTTCCAAAAAGCGGAAGACCGCGCGCAGCTTGTTCAGCGCATCGTTCAGTGAGGCCGCATCCTCGAACACGTCCCCGGTGTTGCGCAGCGTACTGAAAGTGACCGCCCAGTACAGCAAAAAGCTGGCGATCCATACCGCCGGAATGAGCGCCGCGCTGTTCAGCACAAACAGGACGGCATTCACGGCGGCCAGCGCCGCCAGCACGCTCAACGGCCTGCGCAGCGAACGAGCCGCTGTATGCTGCTCGAACCAGGCCAGCAGGCGGTCTCCGTCCCACCGCTCATTCGGGTTGTCAGAGCCGAGCAGCGCATTCATGCTCAACTTGTCCCGGAACGGCGTAGCCGGAATCAATTCCCGAACGAGCGCCTGTCGCTGCACAATCAGCGCCGGATCGGGCATCGGGTTGGTCAGCCAGGCTCGGAGCCGCTGGCTGCCCCCATAGGAAGTCGCCGTGTCGATCAACTGGTGTACGGATCGTTCTCCGGCAATGTCCAGGTCGGTTTCAAAGGGGTGGTCGGGCTGCGGTTCGATGCGCTTCGACCTGGGGATGTGCGGCCAGTCGAGGCGGATGCGAGCGATTTCGGTGGCCTTCAAACCGCGCCAGATCGTATAACGGGCTATCGTCCGGTCAATCTGGCGGTGGTAACGCACGACGCCACCGAAGGCGACCACCGAGACGGCACCCACCAGCCAGAACAGCCCTGTCCCCGCCGCATAGTACGTGCCTATTGCCAGGGTCGCACCACCCACAAAGACCCCCAGCCGCACCCACGAATAACGATTGCTCGCCCGGTTCAGTTTGCTCAACCGGGCGTCCAGCCGTTTCACCTGGTTTTGTAAAGCCGCCAGACGCGCCTGTTGTTTGGTCAACCTCGCTGCTTCCTTATCCGTTAGCGCGCAAAGTGTACCTTACCGCGTAACGAACTGCGGCTGGCTCATCGTTGACATGCAGCCGATTTCGGGCTTGACCGTCGGCTTGTCAAAGAAGGCCAGCGCCACCCGGTATGGGCACTCGTCGCCCACGCTGACGCCATGCCCGACGCCAGGGAACTGGAATTGCCAGCTTCCCGGCAGGGTCTGTGCCACCAGCCCCGCGTAACGGGGTGGCGTGATCGGGTCGTATTCGCCCGACAGCAGCAGCGTTGGAATCTTTTTAGCCCTGTCGATCACCACCGCCTTGTTCTCAATTTCTGGGGCGGGATCGACGTTCCATATCCGGCACGCATGATAATAGCTTTCCACGTCGAAGGCTTTGCCCAGCTTCGGGAAGCGCTTGTCGGCGGCCCGCAGATTCTCCACCGTGTCGAAGCTGATTTCCTCCGCGCACTGCACCGAGTAGTACATCCCGGCACTGACGTATTCGTGCTGCACCAGGCTGCCGCCCAGCGCTTCTTGCAGCAACTGGTAGTTGCCTTTTGAAGCGTCGCTGATGATCTTGGGCAGATAGATGATCACCCGCGACGAGTACAGGGCGTGGTACAGCAACTCGATCATCAGGTCGCCATCAATCAGCAGGTTATATTTCTTGCCCGTGAAAGGATGCCGGACGCTGATCGTGACCGGTTTCTGGTTCAGCCTGGCAACCAGCCCGTAAAACACCTTATCCAGTTGAGGGTAAGCAGCGTTGCACTGGCGGTTGCGCAGGCAGCCCTGGAAAAAGACGTTAAAGGCGCGATCCGCGTTGGCCGGAATGTCCGCATACAGATCGACCTGAAGCGGCACAATCGAATCCAGGATCGCGCTGCGGATACCGCTCGGGAAGTCGCGCATCACGGTCAGGGCCAGCCGCGTGCCGTAGGAAATGCCGTACAGGTCGAAGGTCTTGTAGCCCAAGACGGTGCGCAGGTCGTTTACGTCGGCAGCGTTTTCCTGGCTGTTGTAAGCGGACAGGTCGATCCCTTCTTCCGCCAGCCGGTCACGGCAGGCTTGGAGACCCTTCAGCCGGTTGGCGATGCGCTCCTCACCGGTCATGCGTTTGGTCATGCCCTCGTAGGCCGCTTTCGTCACCTCCGGGCAATCCAGCGACGGTTCCGAATAGCCGACGCCGCGCTGGTCAAACATGATAAAATCGCGCTTGGCCGCAAACGGCGCAAAAGCATTCGAGAAGCTGATCCTGGCCGTTTCCAGCGAGTGTCCGCCGGGGCCGCCTTCCAGGTAAATGACGGCGTCGGTTATCAGCATTTTGGTCTTTGCCTTGAAGACCGCTACTGCAATGCGGATAGTCTTGCTGTCCAGCTTGTGACGATTTTCGGGCACGACCAGGTAGCCACATTCGACGGTGCGGCCTTTTGGCACGTCGAATGGGCACTCGGACTTCTCGAAACGCGGCACAGGGTCTGCCGCTTTAACAGGACTGCCGCCCAGACCGGCGTTCAAGCTCAACAGCACGATGACGCATAAAATGGCATACAATTTGCGGCGCACGGCTCACCTCGCCCCACCCAATTGGTGTGATGCTATCAGCTTACCGTATTTATGCCTGCGTGCGTATCTCAGTGCGATAACACACATCACCCTTTGGGGCGATGCGTTGCGGGTAAACTGACGTATACTTGCAGCCAGAACGCGATCTGCAATAGAATAGTGCAACTTCAGAAAAGTAGATTAAATTGTTGATCTCGTCTGAACCAACCCCGTCAGTCGATTCTTCTCCTAGAAGAAGGAGTTTACGCCTTTGGCCGTCTTAATGGAGGTCAAAGACCTCACAACCCGGTTCCACACACAAGAAGGCACGGTCTACGCGGTCAATGGGATTTCCTATACCCTCAACGAGGGCGAAACCCTGGGCATCGTCGGTGAAAGTGGCAGTGGTAAGAGTGTGCAATCCCTGGCGATCATGGGGCTGATCCCTCAGCCGCCGGGCAAGATCGAGGCCGGCTCCGTCATGTTCCGGGGCCGCGATCTGCTCAAGCTCTCCCGCGAACAAATGCGTATGGTGCGCGGGGCGGAGATCGCCATGATCTTCCAGGACCCGATGACGTCCCTCAACCCGGTGCTGACCATCGGACGGCAGATCACCGAGGCGCTCCGGCTCCATCTTGGCATGAACAACGAACAGGCCCGCGAACGCGCGGCAGAACTGCTGGCGATGGTTGGCATTCCGATGGCTGCGCAGCGCCTGGATAGCTACCCGCATCAGTTTTCGGGCGGTATGCGCCAGCGGGCCATGATCGCAATGGCCCTGTCCTGCAACCCGCAGCTCCTGATCGCCGACGAGCCGACCACTGCGCTCGATGTGACTATCCAGGCCCAGATCCTCGATCTGGTCAAACGCCTGCGTGACAAGATCGGTATGGCAGTCATCTGGATTACGCACGATCTGGGCGTGGTCGCCGGGCTGGCCGACACCGTGCAGGTCATGTATGCCGGGTTTATCGTCGAGCGCGGCCCGGTCAAGGAGATCTTCAACGACACCCGCCACCCCTATACAGTCGGCCTCAAAGGGGCGCTGCCCCGCATTGACCGCCGGGGTTCGCGTCTGACTTCCATCGAAGGCAGCCCGCCCGATATGCGCCAGCAGCCCGTCTCTTGCCCGTTTGCGCCGCGCTGCCCCTACGTCATGGAGAAATGTCTGCAAGAAAACCCGCCGCTGATGCCAGTGCCCGAAGGCCATCCCGATCATTATTCGGCGTGCTGGTACGATATTCGAACAAGGATTTCAGAGCATGGCTGATGTGGTTAATACCCAGGTAAAAGAAGCGCCAAAGACCGATAGCAAGGGCCGCGAGGTACTGCTGCGTGTGCGTGGCCTGAAAAAGTATTTCCCTATTACGGCGGGGATCATCCTTCAGCGCCAGGTCGGCGCGGTCAAAGCCGTCGATGGGCTGGACTTCGACGTGTATAAGGGCGAAACGCTTGGGCTAGTGGGCGAAAGCGGCTGCGGCAAGTCCACGACGGGCCGCACCGTGCTGCAACTGTACCGCCCGACGGAAGGCAGCGTCGAGTTTGAAGGGGTAGACCTCGTTCAATTGAAGGGCGAGGCGCTCCGCAAGATGCGCAAGCGGATGCAGATGATCTTCCAGGACCCTTACGCCTCGTTGAACCCCCGCATGTCGGTAGGACGCATCGTCGCGGAGCCATTAAAGGTTCACAACGTCGGCACGGCCAAAGAGCAGCAGGAGCGCGTTCAGTACCTGTTGCAGCGCGTGGGCCTGAACCCCTATTACGTCAACCGCTATCCACACGAGTTTTCCGGCGGGCAGCGGCAGCGCATCGGCATTGCGCGTGCGCTGGCCCTCAACCCGTCGCTGATCGTCGCTGACGAACCGATCTCGGCGCTGGACGTGTCGATCCAGGCCCAGGTCGTCAATCTGCTGCAAGACTTGCAACAGGAATATGGCCTAACCTACCTGTTCATCGCACACGACCTGAGCATGGTGCGGCACATCTGTGACCGTGTGGCCGTCATGTACCTCGGCAAGATCGTGGAACTGGCCTCTGCCGAAGAACTGTACGGCAACCCGCTGCACCCCTATACGCAGGCGCTCCTGTCCGCCGTGCCCGTTCCCGACCCCGAAGTCGAGCAGAAGCGGCAGCGCATCATCCTGAAGGGCGACGTGCCCAGCCCGGCCAACCCGCCCGTCGGCTGCAATTTCAATACGCGCTGTCCGGTGGCCGTCGAGGTCTGCTTCCGTGAGGAACCGGAACTGCGCGAGGTGCTGCCGGGGCATTGGGTATCCTGCCACCGCGTGGCGTAGGAGCCTTGCCTCACCCCCTGCCCCCCCTCTCCACAAGGTGGAGAGGGGGAAGTGAAGGGCGGGAGGGCGGATTCCGACTCCCCTCTTTGCGCAGCGGAGAGGGGCGGGGGTGAGGTTGAATAAATCCGTTTCCGCAGTTTTCAACGAATAGGGGGATCGGACGCTGCGGGCGTCCGATGTGTTATCTGGCAAAACGCTGCCGGGGTAGGCGCTGAGATGGCTGTTGCCCAAAATGCAAGACCCGTTTCGCTGGCCGAGGCTGAGGACAAGGTGCGGACGCCCCTGGCCGATACCTGGGCGCAGTTTAAGCGCAACCGTGCTGCGGTCCTCTCGCTGATTTTCGTGATCGGTCTGTTCCTCATGGCCCTCACCGCCCCGCTGTGGCGCAGCGTGGGCTTCCTCGAAGACCCCCTCAAACAGCACCGGGGCCTGCCCAAGTATCCCGCGCCCATGACCTGCGCCATCGACAACCCGCCGGGCCAGCCGCAATGGTGCTTTGTGGCGGGCGCCGATGGCCTGGGGCGCGACATCATGAGCCGGGTCGTGTTCGGCTCGCAAATCTCGCTCATTGTCGGCGTGGTGGGCACGATTGTCAGCTTCACCGTCGGCATTATCTACGGCCTGATCTCCGGCTACTACGGCGGCTGGGTCGATAACCTGATGATGCGCATCGTGGACTTTCTGTACGGCCTTCCCGGCCTGGTGCTCATCATCCTGTTGCAGGTCTTTTTTAAGGCGCTGGCCGCCTACAGCGACGATCCGTCCTATCGAGGAGTCATCGGGCCAATTGGCGTCTTTGTGGTGGACATAAACCGGCGCATGGGTGGGCTGTTCTTCCTGTTCATCGCCATTGGGTTATTAAGCTGGATCGGGGAAGCGCGCCTGACGCGCGGCCAGGTTCTCTCCATGAAGGAGAAGGAATTCATCGAGGCCGCCCGCTCGATTGGCGCCCGCAACCGCCGCATCATCTTCGTCCACGTCTTGCCCAACATCATCGGCCCGCTGATCGTGGTCGCGGCGCTGTCCGTGCCTGGCTACATTTTCACCGAGGCAGCCCTGAGTGCGTTGGGTCTGGGCGTCAGTCCCGGCGTGCCCAGTTGGGGCGCGATGATCAGCGAGGCGCGCGATGCGGGCTTCCAGTACGTGCCGCACCTGATCGTTGCGCCTGGCGGCGCGCTCTCGCTGACGGTGCTGGCTTTCACCTTCCTGGGCGACGGCCTGCGCGACGCCCTCGACCCCCGGCTGCGTGGCACATGATTCCAGTTAAATGTTTACCTCACCCTAAATCCCTCTCCACCAGGTGGAGAGGGACTTCCAGAACACTCCTGACTCCCCCTCTCCAGTTGGAGAGGGGGCCGGGGGGTGAGGTTCGCTGTAGACGAACCGCGCCCTGGTTCGTCTTGCTGACATTGATCCTGGCAGCGCTGGCCTGCACCTCCAACGATACACTGTTTATCAAACTGACCGCCACACCTGTACCGTCGCCCACCCCCACGCCCCTCAGCATCCAGACCCGCTTCAAAGTCAAAGATAAACCCTACGTGGTTGGCTGGACGTTCCAGATCATGATGGCGAACCGCCCCACCATGCCCAGTTCGCAGGCAGCAGCCCTTGCTACCTGTTTCCAGAATACTCAGGTGGAAGTCCTGGACGTATCGCGCAACGTCGATGATCCCAAAGACACCACCCTGTATTACAACATCCAGTGCGCGGCCTCAACGGGCTGGGTCCCCGAATACTGGCTGACCATGCTCAATCCAACCGGGGAAGCCATCGTCAAGTCGAAGGACGGCAAAGGGGCGGTGCTGTATTCGGAGCCAAACACCTCCTCCAAACCTGCCAGTGAGACACCCTGTGCCGACGGCACGAAAGTCCCGATCAGCGGGCTGACGCTCAACCCGGACGCCACCGCCAGTGCGCCGGATACAAATATTTACGTGCAGGTGACCTGTGGCAACGATACCGGATATGCGCTCGAAAGCGTCTTGGTTCCTGCCGAGTAGCGGAGACACCATATGGCTGGCATGACCAAATTCATCATCCGGCGCATCCTGGTCAGTATTCCGGTGCTGTTCATGACGCTGCTGGTCACCTTTACGCTCGTCCGGCTGCTGCCCGGCGGGCCTTTTGATAACGTCGGCAGCAAGCAGCTCCCGGCGGAACTCAAGGCTGCCTGGGAGGCGCGCTATGGCCTGGACAAACCGCTGTTCCTGAACCTGCCCAACGACGGTGTGCCGCCTGATGTCGGCATGGAGTACCGCCAGCCCTACAACAAACTCCCCAACTGCGACAAACTGCAACGGGGCATGACCCCCGAGCAGGCCACCGATCCGGATGCAGTCGTCGTCAGCAACGGCTGGTATCTGCTGCACCTCGTCGAGGAGCACGTCTCCACCACGATCCGCATCAAGCAGGGCGATACCGAACGCTCCGTACCCTGCGACAGCGTGCGCACGGTGCTGTACTCCGATCTGACGCGCAGCCAGTTCTTTGAATACATCAACAATGCGCTGCGCCTGGACTTCGGGCTGTCGTTGGGGCGGACGACGCGCGGCATTCCGGTTCTGGAAATCATCGCGGATCGCATCCCGGTTTCAGCGCAGCTTGGCATCCTGTCGGTGATCGTCGGGTTCCTGTTCGGTATTCCGCTTGGCGTGGTGGCAGCCCTCTATCACAATACGCTGATCGATTTTTCAGCGACGCTGCTGGCTGTCGCGCTGGCTTCCGTGCCCACCTTTGTGCTTGGCCCCATCCTTATCCTGATCTTTGTCAACCAGCTTCACTGGTTCCCCTCGCCCGATCCGCGCGTGTGGATCAACCCGGACTGGCTGAGTTGGAACTACGTGGGCCGTGTCATCCTGCCCCTGTTCACCTTGGGGACGGGCGTCAGCGCCGGGCTGGCCCGCCTGACCCGCGCCAGCTTGCTTCAGGTCATGCAGGACGACTACATCCGCACGGCCCGCGCCAAAGGGCTGCGTGAGCGCAGCGTGATTTACATCCACGCCCTCAAGAACGCCCTGATCCCGGTGGCAACCGTTTTCGGGCCGCTGCTGGCGGGCGTCGTCCTGGGGTCGTTTTTCGTCGAGAACATCTTTGCCATACCGGGCCTGGGCGACTCGTTCATCAGTTCGGTGGCCGAGCGCGACTACAACCTGTTGACGGGCGAGGCGATCCTGTATTCCTCGTTCCTGATCCTGGGCAACATCCTGGTCGATGTCATGTACACCTGGCTCGACCCGCGCATCCGCTTCGATTGATTGACGAGAAGGGGTGAGGCGCTTACAATGCCCCGGCGCCCGGTAGTATGCGCGGCGGCAAACTTGTGCAAAATTCCCCGTTTACAGATCGTTCAGGCTGTCGTATACTACACCCTCTTTGGGGGTCTCTTTCCCGGCTTCCCCAACCGCCACAGCGGTTATTTGGGCCTGCACACCAGGTAGAGATCGGCTCGCTTTCCCCGATACTTAGCCATTGTTCCAGTTTGACAAGCCTGTCAAGGATTGTTTGATGGGTCGGCGGTTTTTGCAGTGTGAATGCCGCGCGAAGCTCGAAATCATGCTGCGGAACCGTCGAATGGGATACGTTGTGCTAAGGAGGTGGGCATGCTTGACTACATGGAGAGCAAGCTGGCTTACAGGGAACATGAGGCAAGGGTGCGGTCAGCAGCGCCGGTCTACGACTATGAAGATCGGCTCAGGGATGATCGGCTGCTTTCAGTCTGGCCCGTTCAGTCCGGAATCGCCAACCCCCGTCAGGAAAAAACAGGCTGGCTGTCCAGGCAGATCGGGCGCTTGTTCTATGTAATTGGAACCGGTCTGGCATCCTCTGGGGAGTGGATCAGGCAGCGGGGCGTTGAACGCTTGAATCCGCGCTCGCAGAACAGGAGCGGCAGCGTCACTGGCTGACATGACACACGGTCAGCCGTGAAACAGGCGGTGCTCAACGCTGCTGCACCGCCTGTTTTCTTGACGATCAATGTCCCCCAACATGCGCCAGGTCGTGGTAAGCTAATCCCCGGATTATGAACAATTAAACAGGGGCCATTGAAATGAACTTCACCAGAACCATCGCGCCCACCGACGAAGCCGTCATGGCCGCCCGTGCGCACATCGCCAGGATCGGCAGAATGCTCTACGAGCGCCACCTGACGGATGCGGCAGGCGGCAATATCAGCGTCCGTGTAGAAAACCTGATCTGCATCTCGCCGCGCTACAGCGGCAGCCAGCGCCAGTGGCAGTTGGAGCCGGAAGACGTGCTTGTCACCGACTTTGACCGCAATATCCTGCTCGGCTCCGGGCAGATCTCCCGCGAATCGAACGTGCACTTCAAGCTGCACAGCGAGTTTGGCGAGTGGGGAACCGCCGTCATCCATGCCCACTCCCGCAATTTGCTGGTCTTTGCGGCGCTGGAACGCCCGCTGCCGCCCTTCCTGGAAGCCACCCGCAAATTTGGCGAAACGCCCTGCGTGCCCTTCGCCCCTGCCCACAGCCCCAGGCTGGCCGAAAACATCGCGGCAACCATGCGCGGACGCGAGTCGCGCATCAAGACCCAGGCGGCGGCGGCCATTGCGCCCTGGCATGGGCTGTTCCTGATGGGCAAAGACCTGAACGCCGCCTACGACGCTGTGGAGCGCATGGATACCAACGCCTATCTGATCATCATGAGCCAGATGCTGGCGGGCAGCGAAGCCGTCGCGGCCAGCCTCAAGCGGATGGAAGACCTCATCGGGAACTACAAGGAATAGCCGCCGCGATGATCGTCACGGTTACGCCCAACACGGTTATCGATCAGGTGCTCTTCGTCAGCAAATTCGAGAAAAACCACACCATGCGGGCGCGGGATGTCGTCTATAGCATGGGCGGCAAGCCCACCGACGCCTCGTGGATACTCGGCGAACTTGGCATTCCGAGCCTGGCCCTCGGCTTTGCAGCAGGTGCGGTTGGCCGCAAATCGGAAGCCTTGCTGCGAGCGCGCGGCGTCACGACGGATTTCACTGAGGTGGAGGGCGAGTCGCGGCTGGTCACGGTTATTGTGGACGAGAGCGACCACACCCACTCGACTATCACCACGTCTACGCTGATCGTGAATGCCAATCACGTAGCGGCGCTGCGCCAGCGTTACCAGTCGGCGCTTGGCGAGGCGACGTGCGTCGTCCTGGGCGGAACGCTGCCCGCCGGCGTGGAGCCGTCGCTGTACGTCGATCTGATCACGCTGGCGCGTGAGCGAAATATCCCGGTGGTCTTTGACGCCAGCGACAGGAATCTACAGGTCGGCCTCACAGCCCGCCCCAACTTCATCAAACCCAACCGGGACGAATTGGGCGCGCTGATAGGCCACCCCATTACAACCCTCGAAGACGCTTACCGCGCGGGCTGCTCCGTCCTGGAACAATACGGCACGATCCCGGTCATCACGCTGGGCCGTGAGGGCGGGCTGGCTGTGCTGCCTGGCCGAGCGTATCGCATCCCGGCGCTCAAGGGGCAGGTCGTCAACGCGGCAGGCGCTGGCGACGCCGTGCTGGCCGGGCTGGCGGCGGCGCTGGATCGCGGACAGCCCGTCGAGGAAGGGCTGCGGTTGGGCTTCGCGGCGGCGGCGGCGGTGGTGCTGACACCGGGCACGGCGGATTGTCGCCGTGCCGACGTGGAGCGCTTTCTGCCGCAGATCGAGTTGATCCCGTATCCGGGTTGAATCGCTAGGCGACCTTTTCAACTTCCGAGGTGCAGTACGCGCAGCGGCTGGCGGCCTTTGGAATTTTGCTCAGGCAGTACGGGCAGTCGCGCGTCGTTTCCGGGGGTGCTGCCTCTCGTGGTTTGAAACGCGCCATGAGCCGGTTGACGGGAAGGACGACCAGATAGTAGACGACGACGGCAATAATTAGGAAGCTGATCAGTGAGTTGATGAAGTCTCCAATGAGAAATTTGGAGTTGTTGATGGTGAAATAGATGCCACTAAAGTCCGGTTGGCCGCCAACGGCGGCAATCAGCGGTGTGAGTAAATCTTTGACGAAGGCCGAAACGATATTGCCAAATGCGGCACCGATCACGACGGCTACCGCCAGATCGATGACGTTGCCGCGCAGGATGAAGTCACGAAAGCCTTTCATCGTACACCTGCCTTCTTGTACGGCGGCCCTGAACGGGCCATAGACCCGGCCTTTCGGCAGGTGCAGTTATAACATGCTGCGGGAGCACGGGCGAATTATGGGTGCACCGCGTTCGCCTGAGTCAGCGTGCGATGATCAGCTTTACCACGCCAGCAGCGACGGCTCCTCCAGCGCGGCTTTCAAATCTGCCAGGAAGTTGGCCGCATTCACGCCATCCACCACCCGGTGATCGGCGGACAGCATCAGGTTCATCAGCGGGCGCAGCACGGGCCGATCTTGCTCATCTGGCACGAACTGCCTGGCAATGCGGCCCACCGCCAGGATCGCTACCTGCGGCGGGTTGATGATCGCCGTGAAGCGATCTATGCCATACATGCCCAGGTTGCTGATCGTGAACGTGCCGTCCATCACGTCGTTGATGTGCAGCATATTGTTCCGCGCCCGTTCCGCCAGCCCATCGCTGATCGCCTGAATCTCGTGCAGCGACAGCCGTTCCACGTGATGTATCACTGGCACGACCAACCCCTCGTCCAGCGCCACCGCCACACCGATGTTCACCGTCGGCCACAGCGAGACCTCGTCGTTATCGAAGGTCGCATTCAGCCAGGGATGCCGCAGCAGCGCCCAGGCACAGGCTTTGACCAGGATCGACGTGACGGACAACCTTTCGTTGCGCGCTCTCAGCCGCTCCCGCAGCGCCTCGATCCCGCTGGCGTCTATTTGCACTTCCAGGAAGATGTGCGGCGCGGTCTGGAAACTGTGCTGCAAGCGCGTGGCAATGGTGCGGCGCATCCCGGCCAGCTTGACGATCTTGGGCATGTCGCCGGGCTGGACGGGCGCGGTTAGCTGCCGCTCGTCGTGCGGCGTTTCGGCAGCTTTCGCGCTGGCTGGCTGCGCCTGGAGCGCGGCCTGTACGTCCGTGCCCTGGATGCGGCCTCGCGGCCCGCTCCCGCTGATCGCGCTCAGGTCGATCCCGTGCTGGCGGGCCAGGCGGCGCGCAGCGGGCGTGGCGCGTACCTTGCCCGTTTCCGCTACCCGCGCCAACTCGACATCACGGCGCATGATCCGCCCGTTGGGGCCGCTGCCCTGCACCCCGCGCAGATCGACGTGTTGCGCCTCGGCCAGCCGCCGGGCGATGGGCGTCACACTGGCGCCACGCGCGCCGTCCGGTTCGGGCCCGGCGGCTGGCTCTGGCGCGGACAGGCTCGGCAGCCGTTCAGGACGGGCTTCGCCGGGCCGCAGCAGGTAGGCGATCACGTGCGTCACCGGCACTTCTGTGCCCGCCTCGTACAGCAGGTTGTACAGCGTCCCGGCTTCGGGCGCTTCGACCTCCATGTTCACCTTGTCGGTGGTCACCTCGCAGATCGGATCGCCCGCGCGCACTGTGTCGCCCTCACGCCTCAGCCATTGGACGATGGTCGCCGTTTCCAGCGTGAAACCGAACTTGGGCAGGATAATCGGAACTGGCATTCTTAACTCTCTTCAAGGAGAACCGTATATCGTCCTTTGGCGCTCATTCTAATATTCGTTGCGGGCCAACTTGCGCGCCTCGCGGATGATCGACTCGACCTGCGGCACGGTCTGGTATTCCAGGTCACGGTTATAGGGGATCGGGATGTCCAGCCCCGCCAATCGCTTGATCGGCGCTTCCAGATAGTCGAAGGCTTCACTGCCCGCCACACGCGCCACGATCTCGCCGCCAAAGCCGCCCGTCTCGCACGCCTCGTGGACGACCAGCAAGCGCCCCGTCTTCCTGGCCGACTCGATGATCGGCTCGTCGTCCAGCGGCTTCAGCGTGCGTGGATCGATCACCTCCAACTCGATCCCTTCCTTCGCCAGTTCGTCGGCGGCTTGCAGCGCCCGGCTGACCATGACCGAGGTCGCCACGACGGTCACGTCTCGGCCCGCCCGCGCCACGTGCGTCTTGCTGAGAGGCAGGCGATAGGGCGCTTCGGGCACGTCACCTTTGGTCTTGTAGAGCAGCTTGTGTTCAATAAAAATGACCGGGTTCGGGTCGTCAATCGAAGCCAGCAGCAGGCCCTTCGCATCGTAGGCATTGCTCGGCATCACTACCTTGAGGCCGGGGACGTGAACAAACCAGTTTTCCAGGCTTTCGCTGTGCTGCGCCGCCGCGCCTGTCCCCGAGCCGCCGGGCATTCGCATGACCATCGGCACGCTGGCTTTGCCGCCGAACATGAAGCGCACTTTGGCGGCCTGCAAAACCAACTGCTCCATGCTCAACGTCACAAAATCCATGAACTGGATTTCGCCCACCGGGCGCATCCCGGTCAGCGCCGCCCCGATGCACGCGCCAGCGATCCCAGCCTCGGAGATCGGCGTGTCGATCACTCGTTCCGCGCCAAATTCGCCGATCAATCCGGCGGTGACGCCAAACGCGCCGCCGTAGACGCCAATGTCCTCGCCGATCAGAAACACGCACGGGTCGGCCTGCATGGCCTGGCGCAGCCCTTCGCGCAGCGCCTCGGCGTAGGTCAGTTCACGCATACACCCCCTCAAGGATCGTCGCTACGTCGGGCCAGGGGCTGGCTTCCGCAAACTCGACAGCCCGATCAATGGTCGCCACCGCCGTCTCGCGCATCGCGCTGGCCTCCGTCTCGTCAATCACCCCGGCGGTGGTCAGCAGTGCCGCATAGCGCATGATCGGATCGCGCTCTTCCATCCACTGGTTAACTTCGTCGCGCGTCCGGTATGCCTGCTTGTCGCTTTTGGAGTGGCCCTTGTAGCGGTACGTCTTGGCCTCGATCAGGCTCGGCCCCTCGCCGCGCCGGGCACGCGCTGCTGCTTCGCTCACCGCCTGAAACACCGCCAGTACGTCGTTGCCGTCCACCGTCACGCCGGGGATGTTATAGGCGCTGGCCCGCTCGCTGATGTTCTCTATCGTGAACGCCTTCTGGTAAGGCATTGACATGGCGTACTGGTTATTCTCACACAGGTAGACCACCGGCAGCTTCCAGATCGCCGCCATGTTCAGCGATTCGTGGAACGCGCCCTCGTTGGCCGCGCCGTCGCCAAAAATGACCAGGCACACCTGCGACGTTTTGCGCATCTTGATGCTCAGGCCGACGCCTGCCGCAATCGGCACACCGCCCGCCACAATGCCGTTCGCGCCCAGGTTGTTGGCCTCCACGTCCGCAATGTGCATACTGCCGCCGCGTCCCCGGCAGTAGCCCGTTTCCTTGCCGATAAACTCGGCCATCATGCGCTTCACGTCACTGCCCCAGGCCAGACAGTGCCCGTGTCCCCGGTGGTGGTTCAGCAGGTAGTCACCGTCTTCCATCGCATTACAGGCCCCTACCGCCGTCGCCTCCTGCCCGATGGACAGGTGCATCGTGCCGTGTGTCTTGCCCAGGCTGTACAACTGCTCGGCGCGTTCCTCGAAGGCCCGGATGGTATGCATCGTCTGCAACATCTCTTTGAGGAAGTCAGGGCCAAGCGACTCAATCAGGTCATGGTAGCGCTGGATCGCGTCCACCGGTAGCCGAGTATTCATAGGATTGGATTCCTGACGGTGAGATTCACAAATGTGAAGTCGTTTCACATTTTCCTGTCCCATTCTATTGAGCCGACAGAGGGTTGTCAAGCCGCTTGACACCGCCCGCAAAACGCCCTATAGTCCAGGTAGTGGGTTCACGTAGTTGCAGCGCGTTCACATTTGTGAGAACCAGACGGATCAGCAGTTTCAGATAAATCATCAATCACTGAGGAATTAACCTTTGAGTCCCCAAAAAGACCTCGTGATCGGCGTCGATACCAGCACCACCTCCTGCAAAGCCATTGCCTGGGATCGCAACGGCAAACTGGCTGCCGAAGGACGCGCCACCCTCGAAGTCCTTTCGCCCGAACCGACCTTTTACGAGCACCGCGCCGAAGACTGGTGGACAACCCTGGCCCAGACGTTACGCAGCGTGGCCGCGCAGGTCGGCCCGGAACGGATCGCCGCGCTGTGCATCACCCACCAGCGCGAGACGTTCGTGCCCGTTGATGAGCAGTGCGATCCGCTCCGCCAGGCTCCGCTCTGGCTGGACGAACGGGCGCGCGCCGAGGTCGATGAGCTGGATCGACTGGTCGGCAATGCCCACATTCACGACCTGACGGGCAAAGGGCCGTCCAAGATTCAATCGCTGCCCAAGCTGCTCTGGCTGCTCCACCACGAACCGGACGTCATGCAGCGTGCCTACAAATACGTGGACGTTCACGCTTTCCTCGTCCATCGCCTGACGGGACGTTGGGTGACCAGCGTCGCCAGCGCCGACCCGATGGGGCTGATCGACATGCGCAATTGCACCTGGGCTGTCGATCTGATGCACGCCGTCGGCCTCGACCCGTCGAAGTTCGTCGAGCTTGCGCCGCCCGGAACCATCATCGGGGCATTGTCCGAGGTGGCGGCCAGGCAGACCGGTTTGCTGGCCGGGCTGCCGGTAGTGGCGGGCGCGGGCGACGGCCAGTGCGCCGGGTTGGGCGCAAACATTACCGGGCCGGGCCGTGCTTACCAGAACCTGGGCACGGCGATGGTCTCCGGCGCGCACGCCGACCACTACGTCGCTGACCGCTCCTTCCGCACCCTGTGCTCGCCCATCCCAGGCGCCTACGTGACCGAGGTAGCGCTCGGCGGCGGGACATTTATCATTAACTGGCTGGTGGAGCGCTTCGCCCCGGATTTGCGAAATGTGAACCTGTCCCTCTCGGCGGAGGAACTGCTCGAAGCAGCGGCCAGCAAACTGCCGCCTGGCTCGCTCGGCCTGATGCTCGTTCCCTACTGGAACGCCGTCATGCCTCCCTACTGGGATGCCCACGCGACGGGCGTGACCATCGGCTGGACGGGCGCGCATCGCCGAGAGCATTTCTACCGGGCCATCCTGGAAGGCATTGCCTTCGAGGAGCGCCTGGGAATCGAAGGCATGGAACGCGCGATTGGCACGCCGATCCACGAACTGATTGTCATGGGCGGCGGGTCGCGCAGCGCACTGTGGTGTCAGATCATCGCCGACATCTGCGGTAAGCGCGTGACGCGGGCCAGCACTACCGAGGCGACCTGCCTGGGCGCGGGCATCATGGCCGCAGCGGCGGTGGGCTGGTATCCGAGCCCCGTAGAGGCCGCCAATGCCATGACCGCCACCGAGCGCAGTTTTGAGCCGGACGAACGCACTCAGGCGGTCTACAATCGTCTGTACAACGAAGTCTACCGTGACCTGTTCCCGGCCCTCAAGAAGTACGTTGATCGCTTGAGCAAGTTGACTTATGGAGAGGACTGAGCGATGAGGGCTGTACGGACTCCAGCGGAACAGTCTTCATAGTTGAGTCCATATGCAGAAAGGGATTGGAACACGATGCGTATTGCGCTAGGTTGTGACGAGGCCGGACTGCCGCTCATGGACGTAATCCGGTCTTATCTGGCCGCCAGAAATATCGACGTGCAGGATTTTGGCGTCCATACCCCCGACCCGGTGGATTACCCGGATGTGGCCGAACAGGCCGCTGTCGCTGTGGCGTCGGGCGAGGTAGACCGCGCTATCCTGGTCTGTGGCACGGGCATCGGCATGAGCATCACTGCCAACAAAGTGCCGGGCGTGCGGGCTGCGCTGTGCCACGACACCTACTCGGCGGAGCGCGCCCGCAAAAGCAACGATGCCCAGGTGATCACGATGGGCGCGCGCGTCATCGGCCCCGAACTCGCCAAGAAGATCGTCGAAGTCTGGCTCGAATCGGATTTTGCCGGGGGAAATTCGACGCGCAAAGTCGAAAAGATGAACGCCATCGATGATCGTTATCGTGGGCAGCGGGATACGTAGACTGCCCATCTCGCGTGGCTCGAATGGGAGGACGGGTGTCCATCGATAACCGCGAAGACCTGCTCGTGCTGGTCGCCTCGCTCTACTACGAACAGGACTACAGCCAGCAACAGATCGCGGATCGACTGGAAATCTCGCGTTCCAATATCTCGCGGCTGCTCAAAGAGGCCAAACAAAAGGGGCTGGTCGAAATCCACGTCCGCAAGCCGATCAGCACGGTCCCGGCGCTGGAACGCGAATTCCGCGAACGCTTCGGCCTCCACGCCGCAATGGTCGCCAGGAACAGGTCACATACCGCTGCCGACAGCCTGGCGGCGGCGGGCCAGTTGGCCGCGCAGTATCTGAAGGAGGTGCTGCGCCCCAACAGCATCTCTGCCATCGCCTGGGGCACGGGCGTCAGTGCCGCCGTCACCGCCTTCCCCACGAGCCAGTCCATGAACGTGGACGTGGTGCAGATGTTGGGCAGCGTCGGCACAGTCGATTCGGTGATCGATGGCCCGGAACTGGCCCGCCAGCTTGCTCTGAAACTGGGTGGGCGCTATTACTACCTGCACGCGCCGCTCTTTGTCGAGAGCCAGGCAGCGCGCGACGTGATCATCGAACAGCCCATGATCGCGGATACGCTGCGCCGTGCCCGCCGGGCGGACGCAGCCCTAGTCGGCATCGGCACGACGGAAATGGGCGCTTCGAGCTTCCTGCGCGCCGGGCATCTGACCGAGGCACAACTGGCCGAACTGCGCGCTCAGGGCGTCGTCGGCGAGACGTGCGGGCAGCACTTCGACATTCGTGGTGGCTCCGACTACGACATCAACCGCCGGGTGATCAGCGTGACGCTGGCCGACGTGAAGCATATTCCGCACGTGATCGCCGTAGCCTGCGGACTGAAGAAGACGCGCAGCATCCTGGGCGCGCTGCGCGGCGGCTACGTCAAGGCGCTGGCAACGGACGAGGTAACGGCAGCGGCAGTGCTGGAAGCGGCGAACGGGGAGGGCTAGAGATCAAGCTGCAAAAAGCCCCCTCTCCACAGGGTGGAGAGGGGGTTGGGGGTGAGGTCAACCCCGTCTGCTCACGGCACTACCGCTGCCAACTGGCTGCACGCCGGGCAGCCGCCGCCGGGCCGGATGATGGCATAACCCGCCTGCGGGTCTTCGCCGTAGTTGGTGAAATCCACGTTGAACACGATCATCAGACGGACACGCCCCGAGGCCATCGAACGCTGCGCCGCCTGTGCCAGCCACTGCGCCTGGTTGGCGACGGAGACGTTACGCGCCCAGGCGAAGCCGCCCGGCAGTGGCCCGTAGCCTTCCGGCGAGAGGTAGCCTAGCTCCGTGAAGCACGCCGCCTTGCCGGGGAACGGCCCAATCGCGCGGTTCAGCATCGTCGAGAAGTAGCGCGTCGGGTAGTTGTCGCCGCGCGGGTCGCCCGAAGTCTGCAATGGGCTGACGATGCCCTCGTTGTAGTGGACGCCGATGCAGTCCGCCACGCGCCCGACTCCGGCGGAGGCCATGCCCGCGTAGTAGCGGTCATCGTTCCACACGCGCGAGAGGCCGAATGCCCCTTCCGCGCCCGTCGGGGACAGCGCGCCGCTGATCACGATGGTATTGCTGTTGGCCGCCTTGATCGCGTTGTAGGCTTTGGTCAGCAATGGCACGTAGTTGGCCGGGTTGATCTGGCCTGTCGGCCATTCACGGTCAATGTTCATCTCGTTCCAGACTTCAATCGCGTCCGCGCCGCTCTGCGCCAGCGAGGCGACGTAGGCGGCGTAGCTGTTCTGGTAGTCGCCGTTCGTGACAGCATTCTTGTCGCCGACCACCGAGAGCAGCACCTTGAAGCCTGCACCGTGCCCCAGGCTGACCAGGCCAGGGCCGCTGCCGTCACCCGCCGAAAGCTGGAACTTGACCCAGCGCATCTTGGCGCTGCGCATCACGCTCTGAGTGTTGCTATTCAGGTTGGCAACCTGCCCGCCCAGCTCAAACCCCGACAGGTTTTGCGGCGGCGGGCCGCTCGCCGGCGGGTTGGAGCCGCTCGGCTGCTGCACAGGCGCGCCGCTGATACTGAGCACCTGCCCGACAAAAATCAGATTGACGTTGACGATATTGTTGGCGGCTGCAATGGCGGCTACCGTGGTGCCGAAACGCGCAGCAATGCGGCTCAGGGTATCGCCCGGTTGGACGGTGTAGCTGCCTGTGCCGCCCGTAGAGGGAGCCGGAGTCGCGCCGGGCGCTGGCGTCGGGGCCGGGGCCGTGCCGCCGCCGGGAATCACCAGCACCTGCCCGACGAAGATCAGGTTGGCGTTGGGAATGCCGTTGGCCTGCTGAAGCGCCGCTACCGACACGCCAAAGCGCGTCGAAATTCGGAAGAGGGTATCACCGGCTTGGACTACGTAGGTGTTGGAACCCTGGGCGTGCGAGACAGCCATTGGCACTGCCGCCAGGCAGACGATGACGAGGACGAGGATAAGACGCCGCATAGACTAGCCTCCTAAAAATGAAGGTAGCCGCGCTGTGCGCGACTCCGTGTAGTTAAGCCCGGACACGTAGCGCCGGTTCTCAATAAGTTGTGAACATCATATTACAAATCTTAAGTTAACTCAATTTGAATCTTCCTGAAAGTACAAGGTTGAGTTTGGTTTGTTTTTCCAGGTCGGGGCGGGGGCAACAAGCAACAAAAAAGTCCACCCAGGAGGTAGACTTTTCAGGAGCGTGGGCACGTGGCTCGGCTATTGCTGCCTGGCACTGACAGCAGGTGCATCCAGCATCAGGTTGGAGATCATCCATGAACGCCGCTTGTTCAGCAGAACGCGCGCTTCGTCCTCGTTGTCGCAGAACCGGATGCTGATCCCCAGCATAGCCGCCAGTGTCGCAAACTGCGCGCGCTGCGCTTTCGGCAGGCCGTAAATAATGATCCGGCCCACTTTGGGGTGTTGCGCCAATCGCTCCAACACGTCGCTTTGAATGGCCCCCGGTGTGCCATCCACGCGCAGCATAACGTCCACTTTCCGTGGGGCAGCAACCAGTGCATCAAGATACTCTTTATACCCTTCTGCAGGCGGTAAATCACGCCGTCCTACTGAGGCAAACCACTGGATATCGTCGTATCGAGCATCGTCACCGAACTTTATCTTCGCACGTTCCCCTCTTCTATGCATCTCAAAAACTCCTACATCCTACAACGGAGCTGTTGCAGATAGTCAATAAGTTGTGAGTATGAAAGGCTGAACCCGTGATCTTCATTTTACATTATAGGAGCGATTCGAGTCCGGATCAACACCCGATTGGCTTTCAAGGTTCCTGCAGGGCCTGATCGTGCAACCTGGATCGGGGTGGGTGCGTAAAGAAATCCGGCAAGAAGAGCCTCAAACGAGGTAAGATTAGCGGCCATAACTTCCAGCCGAGGGAAATGACATGCCCAGCGATGAAGCGAGCTACGACGAAATGCGCCGCCGAGCCGAGAAGCGCGTCAGGAAGCGTGTTGAATTCAACATGCACCTGGCGATCTATGGGGTCGTCAACCTGGGTTTGTGGGTGATGTTTGGACTGCTGTCCGGCATTCTCCACCTGCCCTGGCTGATGCTGATTCCCCTGTTGTCAACGGTGGGCTGGGGGCTGGGCGTCGCCATTCACGGTATCGTCACCTACATGGAAACCCGGGCGATGGACGTGCTGGTCGAACGTGAAATCCGCCGCGAGATGGCCCTGCGCAACCTGCGCGACGCGGTTGAAGACAGCCCGGAAGCCTATGAAAAGCCCAAGCGAGATCGGGTTGCTCGTCTCTCCGATGACGGCGAACTGATCTACGACGAAGAAGCCCAACGCCGCCAGGCCGGAGGGAGGCGCGCCCGGCGTTAGTTCCCCGGCGCTGGATTCTGGTACAATAGCAAACATGTACCCGGCAGAGCTACTGCCCTGACGAACGGCGACGAGTAGTGGACCCCAAACGAGAGCAGAAGTTGATCCGCGACGCGCAGCGCGGCAACGAGCAAGCGTTCGCTGAACTCTACAATGCCTATGTCCACGATATTTATCGCTACATCCTCTATCGGGTGGGCAGCACGGAAGTCGCTCAGGACTTGACCGCCGAGGTTTTCCTGCGGGTTGTCGAAGGTTTAGTTCGCTACCAGGATCGCCAGATTCCGCTGCTGGCCTGGCTGTATCGCATCGCCCACGCGCGGGTTATCGATCACTATCGCCGCGCCAAACGGGCCGGGCAGGAAGAGGACATCGACAGTGTTGAGATCAGCGCTGATCCCGATCTCGACGCCGATCTCATGCTCAACTTCCAGCAGCAGCGCATCCGCGAGGCCATCCGCAAACTGCCCTCGGATCAGCAACAGGTCATCCTGCTCAGGTTTATCGAAGGTTACAACATCCAGATGACGGCTGACGTGCTCGGCAAGTCCATCGGCGCGGTCAAGATGATCCAGCGCCGGGCACTGCAAGCCATGAATCTGGAACTGAGTCGGCAGGGCATGAGTTCCGATCAAACATCGTGAGGGGTTTTGTGACTTTTTTCTCGCTGCAACGATATAGCTATTGAGAGAGTGCGCTGCCGATGAGGATCGACGACAGGAGAGGGCCAAACCATACAGTCAGGCGAAAATGATGGGGCGGTCTTGCGACGATGACGATGCCTGTCCATAACGGTGAAACCTACAACCGCGACGAGATTCTGTCGCGCTGCCTGCGGGCAATCGAAAGCGGTCAGGCCACGATTGACGCCTGCGTGCAACAGTTCCCCGAATTCAAGGAACTGGGCGATCTGCTGCGCATGGCAGCGGCCATCCGCGCCATGCCCCGCCCGCAAATGTCCGCTGCCTTTACCCAGCGCACGCAGCAACACCTACAGGTGCAGTTGCGCGCGCAGCTTCGGACACAGGCGGGCCGCCGGGCCAGTGGGCCGCGTTGGGTGCTGCGCCGCCTGTGGCTGGCCGTTGGGCTGGTCGCCATTCTGCTCACGCTCAGTGGCGTCGGGCTGGTACGCGCCTCGGATAACGCCGTGCCAGGCGATGCCCTGTACGGGTTGAAGCGGGGCGTGGAACAGGCCGAACTGCTCTTTGCCAACGCCGACGCCCGCCCCGGCGTTTTGCTGCACATCGCGCAGCGGCGCATTGACGAGATTCCGGCACTGGTGGCGCGCAAGGTCGCCATCCAGGAAGCTACCCTCAACGAGATGGCGGACAGCGTTAACGTTGCTATCGTCGCCCAGAGCGACCCGGCACAGCGCAAGCAACTGGCGGCAAAGGCGGCTTTTGTGCTGCGCCAGGCCGAGAACAGCGGCCTGATCACCGCCGATCTGGCGGATCGGGCGGTGGCGCGGCTGGCGGTTCTGCCTTCCGATACCACGCCGACGCCAGTGGCTCCATCTCCGACCACTGCTGCCGTCGTTCAAAGCCTTGCCACCCTCACCGGCACGTCTACCGTTACGCCATCACCGACGCTTACACCGACGGACACGCCCACATCTGCTCCTCCACAGCCTGCTACAGCGACAGGCACTGTAGCGGGCGAAAAGGTGATTACGGCCACTACGGCCCCGACCAGCGTGCCAACCATCACGCTGACCAGTACGCCAACCAGTACGGCGTCCCGCACCGTTACACCGACTCGCACGCCGACCAGTACAGCATCCAGCATGCCAACGGCCACCCCAACGCCCTGGTCAACACTGCCGCCTGCCTCGCCGCAGTTGCTGACGACGGCGCAGTTGTTCACCAACGTCCCGGCCAGTCCCACGCAAGCTGCCACTGCTGCCGCCACCGAAGCAGCGACACAGGAAAGCACTCCGGCACAGGCAACGGCTGCTGCTACCGAAGCCGCCACACAGCCTGCCACTCAACCCGCCACTGAAGCCGCAACCGAGGCGGCAACGGAGGCCCCAACCGCCGCGCCGACTGAACCTGCAACGGCAACGGCCACCCTCAAACCGTCGCTCACGCCCACGCGCCGTAGACCGACGCGCACCCCCACCCGCACGCCAACGCAGACGCCGACGGCTACCCCGTCCCTCACGCCGACGGAGGCCCCAACCAGCACACCTGCGCCAGCCCCGACACAGCCTGCCTCACCCTTCATGCAGCCGCCGCAGGTCGGGGCGTTCAACAACTGCCCGCCCGAAGGTCAGGGTGGCGACCCGGCTCTCAATCGGCTCCGCAACCGCACCGACGAAGGCCAGTACCAATCGATGACGCTCGACAGCTTGCTTGGGCTGACCTGGCCGAAGGACGTTGAGCACAAGAGCCACGACCAGTGGCCGCCGGGCGCGCAGCATGATGTAGCTCAGATGGAGGGGCTGCCCGTCGTCGTGGAGGCGACGCTCGCCCAGACGCAGCAGCTGGGCCAGGATGCCTCGAACTGCAATTCCGGCAGCGACGTGAATATCCAGCTTTCACTTGTGGCGAACCCCGCAGGCAAGGGCGATCTCGGCAAGGCATTTGTCGCTGTCGTCACCCCGCGCGTCCGTGCCAATCACGGCGGCTGGACACTCGACAGGCTCAAAGCGCTCGCCGACGCGGGTGCACGCCTGCGCGTCAGCGGCTGGCTGGTGCTCGATCCTGATCGCCCCGATGACGTGGGCAAGACGCGCGGTACGCTCTGGGAGATTCACCCGATCATGCAGATCGCCGTCCAGAAAGACGGGCAGTGGATTAACCTGGACGATTTCCAGCCATAGGTTAAAGGGCTTACCGTCAGTTCCCTGGTGATTAGCCATAAGTGGCGAGGGTCTTGAGAAGTTCTGCCAAATGAGGCAAGGTTAGGGTGTGAAACAGAACCAAGCTCACAGGCAGAACCATGATAAGCATA
>JAJPHV010000117.1 GCA_021325095.1 Chloroflexota bacterium
ATGGCTCATGAAAGTATTATACAACATGAACCTATATAATGCAAGAGAGAGGGTGCGCCTTATATCCCCATGCCTAAAGGCAGGGGCTTTACGGCGCTTTCCGGTAAGAACCTCACCTCTTACCCTCTTTCCGCAGGCAGTCGTCGTTCTGGCAGCCCCCGACTCCAGAAAGGCCGGGGGCGAGGCCAACATCTGTGCCCGGCACGGCAAATTCGGCTGTTTGCCGATTGCATAGAAGATCGCTCGGATTTAGAATTCAAGCGCAGTCAACCAATTTACGTTACCAGGTGAGCCACCCCCAATGGACGTTGATTTTACGCTGAATGGCGAATTCTGTACGCTCAGTGTCAAACCCAATGAGTTGCTCCTGCACGCGCTTCGCCGCAACGCGCTGTACAGCGTCAAACACGGCTGCGAGACGGGTGAGTGTGGAAGTTGCACCGTCTTGATCGATGGCAAACCGACGCCCTCCTGTCTGGTGCTGGCGGCGCAGATCGGCGGGCATTCGGTCACGACGCTCGAAGCACTGGCCCATACGCAGCGTGAAATGCATCCACTTCAACAGGCTTTCGTGGAAACGGGTGCGATCCAGTGCGGCTACTGCACCCCGGCCCAAATCCTGTGTGCCAAAGCGCTGCTCGACCAGAATCCTGATCCGTCTGAAGCCGAGGTGCGTGAGCACATCGCCGGGGTGTTGTGCCGCTGCACCGGATACGTCAAGCCGGTACAGGCCATTCTGCGGGCAGCGGCGGTTCTGCGCGGCGAAGAAGTGCCGCCCATTGCAGAAAACGATGATCGGGCCATTCCCGCGCCGCCGGGGCTGTTTGCACCGTCGGACAACGCGGGCGACAGCGCCAGCAACGATACGCCGGACGTTCAGACCCGCACCAGGGTGCAGCCACTGGTGCTAACGCCCACCGAAGTCGAGCCGACCAGCGTCGTCGGCAAGCCGGAACCGAAGGTTGATGCGGTCAAGCTGGCCCTGGGCCGCCCGGTCTTTACCGACGATTTTGAAATGCGCGGCATGTTGTACGGCGCGCTCAAGACCAGCCCGCACGCCCACGCCCGCATCAAGCGCATCGACGCCAGCAAGGCGCGAGCCATTCCCGGCGTCCATGCGGTGCTGACCCACGAGGATATTCCGCGCGTCGTCTATGCGTCGGGTGGGCAGTCCTACCCGAACCCGCCGCCCTACGACCAGGTGAGTCTGGACAACAAGGTGCGGCACGTCGGGGATCGGGTGGCGATTGTGGCTGCCGAAACGCCCGAACTGGCCCAGCAGGCTATTGACGCCATCGAAGTCGAATACGAAGTCCTGCCCGCCGTCTTTGACCCCGAAGAGGCGATCAGTGGCAATGCGCCGGTCATTCACGACGAGCCGGACGCCTGGAAAATTCACGATGCCAGCCGCAACATCGTCTGTGAAGTCCATGCCAGCACCGGCGACGCCGAAAAAGCCTGGGCCGAGGCCGACCTGATTGTCGAGGGCGAATACCGCGTCCACCAGGTGCAGCAGGCGTCCATCGAGCCGCACGTCGTGATCAGCTATTGGGACGAGGACGAACGGCTGGTTATCCGCACCAGTACGCAGGTTCCCTTCCATGTGCGCCGTATGGTCGCGCCGCTGATCGGCCTGCCCGTCGCCCGAATCCGCGTGATCAAGCCGCGCATCGGCGGTGGCTTCGGCGGCAAGCAGGAGATGCTGATTGAGGATCTGGCGGCGCACCTGACCATTGCAACAGGCCGCCCGGTGCGTTTTGAATACACGCGCGCCCAGGAATTCACCAGCGCGCGTTCCCGACACCCGCAAATCCTGCGCTACAAGACGGGCGTCAAGAAGGACGGCACGCTGACCGGGATGGAACTGTACGTCCTGGGCAACACAGGCGCGTATGGCACGCACGGCCTGACGGTACAGACCGTCACCGGGATGCGCGGCCTGTCCACATACAACGCGCCCTACCGCCGCTTCGACTGCCAGGTGTGCTACACCAACATTCCGACGCCGGGCGCGTATCGCGGCTACGGCGCGCCGCAGGCCCTGTTTGCGCTCGAAGTCCACATGGAGCAGATCGCGGAGAAACTGGGCATGGACGTGCTGGACTTCAAGTCTCGGAACTGGGTGAAGGTGGGCGATCCGCTGCCGCTGGCCGAAGCACTGGGCGAGGCGCGGGAAGGCTTCGCCCAGGTGGTGCAGACCTCGGCGCTGGCCGAATGCGTTGACCTGGGCGCGCAGGCCATCGACTGGTACAACAAGCGCGGCAATCCCGGCAAGGGGCCAGTCAAGCGCGGTGTGGGCATGGCGGTCTGTATGCACGGCACAGCTATCGCTGGTCTGGACATGGGCGCCGCCAGCATCAAGATCAACGACGACGGCTCGTTCAATGTCATGATCGGTGCGACGGACCTGGGAACCGGCTCGGATACCGTACTGGCGCAGATTGCGGCGGAGACGCTGGGTACGACGCTCGACAAGATTCTGATCTACTCGTCCGACACGGACTTCACGCCTTTTGACACCGGCGCCTACGCCAGCAGCACGACGTACATTTCCGGCGGGGCTGTCAAGAAGGCTGCCGAGGGCGTGCGCTGGCAAATCCAGAAAGTCGCGGGCCAGATGCTCAAGGTCGAGGATTTTGAGTCGCTGCGGCTGGCCGACTCGCGGGTCTGGGCAGCAGATGGCCGCTCCGTGACGCTGGGCGAGGTGGCGCTCTATTCGCTGCACCAGGCCGATCAGCACCAGATCATGGCGACGGCCAGCCACATGTCGCTGGCCTCGCCGCCGCCGTTCGGCGCACAGTATGCCGAAGTGGAGGTCGATACGGAAACGGGGCAGGTCACGGTCAAGAAGCTGGTCATGGCGGTGGACTGCGGCATCGCCATCAACCCGCTCACGGCCTCCGGGCAGGTCGAGGGTGGCATGACGCAGGCGCTCGGCTACGCGCACTGCGAAGAGATGGTCTACGACGACAACGGCGTGCCGCTGGCAACCCGCTTCGGCGAGTACAAAATCTATCAGGCCAACGAAATGCCCGAAACGCGCGTCATCTTCGTCGAAACGTTTGAGCCGACTGGCCCCTTCGGTGCGAAAGCCGTCGCCGAGATTCCTAAAGACGGAGTCGCCCCGGCCATTGCCAGCGCCATCCACGACGCGACAGGGGTCTGGATCAACCGTATTCCGTTTACGCCGGAACGGGTCTGGCGGGCACTGCACGCCTCAGACGAGCCGGGCGAGCAGGACTGAGAGAGGGGAAGGCCAGGAAGTGGCCTTGTTCTCAACTCACCGCCAGTGTGCATCTAGCTCGCCTCGTCTCCCTCTCCGCAAAGTGGCGAGGGAGATTGTGTGGCCTGGTTCAGGGCTGCGCGCTGTCGCACGACCCGTTGCAGTCAACTTCCCCTGCATTGAAAATGATGCTATGATGCTAGTGCGTCCTGGTTATCGGTGCAGCGCTTGTTTGCCTTCATGCGCTGTGCCCGACTTGATTTATCATGGGGGAGGTCATCATGACAGAGGCAGAAGTTCAGCGCGGTTTACGGCTCGTCCGCTACGGGGGCGTCGTCATTACGGTCACGGTCTTCGTCGCATTGCTGGCTTTCGCGTTAGTCACCGGCAATGCGCTTGGCGCGTCGGGCCTCACCCTCAACTTGCTACTGCCGTACATTCTCGTTATTACGGTGCTCGCCGCCATTCTTTCCGTCGCGCTTTATTTTGGATACCGCGCTTACTTGATGGGCAAGCTGAAGCGTTAGTTCTCCACACTTGATGAACGGGGCGCGTGGCGAAGATCACGCGCCCGCCTGCCCCACAGTTTCAAGATCAAACTCATTTTTCGCCAAGCACGGCAATTTCTGCCAGCGCCGCGTTGAATTGATGCCCCGACGCATAGACGCGCACCTTGACGAGGGAGACCGGGCGTTTGGCCTCGGGGAACTGGTTGAGCAGGTCGCCTGAATCGTAGATGTACCAGGCATTGGGGCTGATCTGTTCGTGGTCATGCGGGCATGTATCACAGGTACGCACGCTGCTATCGAAGGATGGGCGAATCGCATAGAAGCCCTGCCGCCAGACCTGCGTGCTGCCATCTTTGCTATCGGCGGGCACGTATTCAATTTCGAGCATGACCGGGCATTCCGATCCCTGAAAGCCGCATGTATACACGTCCTGGAACTCGATTTTCATCTTCAAGCGAATGGTCAGCGCTTTGTAAGCGGTCAGGTCCTGGCCCACAGTGCCGCGCCTGTTCTGGGTGAAGTAAAACTCACAGCCAGTCTCCGCATGGCTGATCAGTTTCTCAGTCGGCCCGCCGCGTGCCATTTGGAGCACGATCAGGCCGTCCAGCCGTGCCCGCTGCCAGTAGCCTTCCGGTTCATTGCGATCCACCGCCGCCTGATTGGTGCAGCCCCAGCCAAGCGGCATACTCTTGTCCTTGTCAACGTTCGGTTCGCCCAGGCTGTTCGTCGTAACCGCCGGGCTTTCGGCGCTGCGAATGTTCTGGACGATCAGGTCTTCAAACGGATTCGGCACAATCGACGGTTCTGGCTGGTCTTGCCCCAGCACAGCCTGATAACCCGGATTGACCTGCCAGGCGCGTCCCTTCAACTCGATCAGACCGCGCCCGGAGCCGCTGTACAGGCGGGTGAACTGCTCAACGGCGTCGAGTCGGTACGAACCGCTGTCGCTCAGATGAACCGCGCCTACTGGCCCCTGCATATTCAGCACGATGGGGCGGTTCAAACCGTCCATGATGTCCACTGCAAAATGACCGGACAGGTTGCCCAGACGCACCACGTAGCCGCGCTGGCTCCACTCGAAACGTGGGCGCGTTGCCTCGTCCAACCGGAAAGTACTGTTGGGCAGCAGGAACACCGTCACCAGGTTTTGCCTGGAATAACCATCTTCAAAGGTGAGATAGCCCTGCGAGATGCTGTCCGTGATTTGCAAAGTGCTGTTGAGCGGGATCGGGTAGGGGTTCTCGCCAGGGTTGTTCATGACGCTGCTTGTGCCGCCCGGCAAGATGACCGTCACGGCCCCCCGGCTGACCGTCAGCCGGACATTGATGGGTGTGGGCGACTCGAAGAAGAACCAGTACGCGCCGAAAGTTCCCGCAGCGCACAGCACGCAAAACAGCACAAAACTGGTGATGAGCACCAGCCAGGCTATGTTCTGCGGGTTGTAAGACCAGCGGCGCTTTTGCCCGTTCTCAGTCTGAGTCATGTCGGATTTCAAACGCGGTCAATCGCTGCGATGGCTCTGACCAGTCTACATCAACGCCGGTGACCCTGGCCCCGGATGGCCCATGATGCAGCCAGCGCAAGAACTTTTCCAGCGCTTCCTGTGGCCCCACCGCCACGGTTTCAACCGTGCCATCAGACAGGTTGCGCACCCATCCCTTCAGTTTAAGCTGCTGCGCCTGGGCCTGCGTGTAGTAGCGAAAACTGACGCCCTGGACACGTCCATGAATGATTGCGTGAAGCTGCCGCACGGCGGAACATCCCTGCACAAACCTGCTACAAAATAAAAGCCGGGAGATTATAACATCCCCAGGCTTTGTCGCACGCCGTCCGTCAGGCAAGCGTTAGAATGCCAGGTCTTGCCCGGCCAGGTTGGCCGCTTCCATCGCTTCCTCGATGGCTTCGACCAGCGCATCGTCGCCCGCGTTTTCGGCCCGCTCGATCAGATCGTCGAGCAGTTGTTGGGCCTGCTTGCCGCCGATCTCGCCGAGTGCCCAGACAGCCATTTCCATCACTTCCCGGTCTTCGCCGTCCAGCAGCCGGGCCAACTGTGGAACCGACTCGCGCAGTTCGAGTTCCCCGGCAGCACGGGCCGCTTCGTAGCGCATTTCCGGATCGCCGCTTTCGAGTTCCCGCAGGACGACGGATGCCCATTTCGGATCGCAGGAGCGGCCCATGGCAAACAGAGCGCTGGCGCGCATCCGGGCGTCGCCATGCTGGTAGGACTCCTCGATCATTTCGCTGACGCCCTCGCGCCCGCAGTTGGCAATCGCTTCCAGCGCGCGCCGGCGCACGTCAACCGTTTCAGCCGCGTTGTGGTACAGCTTCAGCGCGACATTCTCCGCCTGCCGGGTCAGCATAGGATCGTATTTGCCCAATTCGCCCAGCAGAATGAACTGCCCCAGCGCACTGACTGCTGCGGCCCGTACCGCCTCGGCACGGTCGCCGGAAGCCAGCCCCATCAGTCTCCGCAGCATATCGGGCGACTCGTCTGTCCAGGTCGCTTCGACGGCGGTGGCGCGCACTTCGTCGTCCAGATCGGTCAGCGCCAGTCGTGTCACTGCGCCGAAGTCCATATCAAAGTTCGTTTCGGCGGCCTCGACCAGCCGGTGGATCAACGAGCGGCGTCGTTCCAGCGGAATGCCCCCCCAGACCGCGCCCAGACGCTTCAAATCATCGGTATTCAGATCGGACAGGCCGTAGATCGTTTCCGCTGCCAGCGGGCGATCCACGTCCTGAAGATTGACCAGTACTGCATCGAACTTCGTAGCCATAAAACTCCCCTTACTATGTTGGCCTCACCCCCTGACCCCCTCTCCACCCTGTGGCTGAGGGGGAATCCTCACGCTCTGGAAAGTCCCTCTCCACCAAGTGGAGAGGGATTTAGGGTGAGGCTTATCTATCTCCCCAGGCCCGGGATGCTAATCGGGTGCAAAATGTCATTCACGACCAGGATAGCGACCAGCGCCAGCATCAACATCAGGCCAATCAGGTGCACCATGCCTTCGCGTTCCGGGTTCATCGGCTTGCCGCGCAGAATCTCAACAATCACGAACAGGATACGCCCGCCATCCAGACCAGGGATGGGCAGCAGTTGGGTGATGCCGAGCGCAACACTGATGACCGCGGCGAAGTTCAGGATCGGGAAGGCTTGCCCGGCGTTGGCGCTCTGCACCAGCACCGCGCTGCTCATCTGCGCGATCCCTACTGGGCTGACCGGGCGTGCCTCTGATGCGGAAAGCTGGCCGCGAATGATCAGGATCGGGGCACTGGCGACGCGCCCCATCATGTCCAGCGTCGTGCGTGCGCCGTAGCTGATCGCTTCGCCCAGCGTCGCCTTCTCGATTTTGCCGCCCGTGCTGTCCGCCAGCGCCACGCCAAAGGTCGGGTCGTAATTCATCTGCACAATGGTCACGCCGAGCGCACCCTGCCCTTCAGGAGGATTCTTGCGCGGTGTGATCTCGACGGTTTTCTGTTCGCCCTTACGTTCGTAGGTCAAGGCTATAGTTTGCCCGGCGTGTTCATCTACGTAGCTTTTCAGCCCTTCCACCGTTGTGACATTGCGCTTGTCGAGCCGCACCACGATGTCGCCACTTTCCAGGCCAGCCTGCGCTGCCGGCGAGTCCTTCGCGGTGTCCAGAATGATCACGCCCTGCGCCTGAATGCGCGTCGTGGTCGGGTTCAGCGTGATTTGCTGCGTCTGGTCGCTGTTGCCGCGCTTGAGGGTCAGTGTGACCGGCTTATCGACGGAGCCTTCGAGGATGGCCTTCGCCTCGTCCGCCGTTTTGACCTCCTGGCCGTTGATGCTCAGGAGGATGTCCTCGGTCATGATGTTGGCGGCTTTGGCGGGCGAATTGGGCGCGCTGGCGAGGACAACCACCGCCGGAGCGGGACGGCCCAGCATGGCGGCAATCACCAGGATGACGAACGCCCCCAGGAAGTTCATGGCCGCGCCCGCCGAGATGAAGAACATGCGCTGCCAGGGGCCAGCTTCGGCCACGCTCTTGGTCTTGATATGCTTCTTACCCAGCTTCGCAATCTCGGCTTGCTGTTTCTCAAAGGCTTCGCGCTCTTTCTCCGTCGAGGCCTCGCTGATGGGCTTCACGAAGTCCTCACCGAGCGGGCGGACGAAACCACCGAGCGGAATCCAGTTCAGGGTAAATTCTGTGCCGCCCTGCTCAAAGAGTTTGAGCGCACGCGGCGGGAAGCCGATCCCAAATTCCAGCACCGTCACGCCGACCAGCCGGGCGGCGATAAAGTGTCCAAATTCGTGAATCAAGATCAGTGGGGTCAACACCACAGCAAACGAGATGATCCACAACAATATATCGTTCATCGGTTCCTCGACATCCGCCCACATAGAATGGGGCGTCATAGACGCCCCTATTTGATTGCAGATTATACACCGTTCGGTGAGAAATTGTAGCAGTCGCCAGGGAAGTTCACGCAGCATTAAGACGCGGCCACCCGGCTGGTTCTTACCCCGGCGTGGGCGTCGGCGGGATGTAAAATTCGAGCCAGTATTCGCCGTTCTGGCCTTCCGCCGTCCAGCCCACCAGCCCGTTGTAATCGACTCGCCACCAGGCCATGCCATCGGAGGCGCAGCGCGGGCCGCCAAGCACTCTGAACACGCCCTCCGGCGGAATCTGGCCGAGAATGCGGCCACCTGGCTCCTCGCGGAGGCGATTGGCCGCGCCGCCCGGAGCCACACGCCCGTAGCGTCCGACGGACAACCGCGACGGCATGTAGCCGGGGCACTGCCCGTATACCGAGCCGATGGTGGGCGTTGGCGGGACAGAAGTGAGAGTCGGCCCCGGGTTGGCGGGCAGCACCAGCACGCGGAGGCCGACGGCATCGTCGCGGCTGTCAGGCGTTCGCCCGCGAAATTTGACCCGGCGGCAGGCGGCCCGCGCACACGAGGGATCGTTGAACCAGGAGCCGCCGCGCAGCGTTTTGGTCGTGCCGGTCAGCGGGCCAGTCGGGTCATTGCGGATGCGCTGCAAGTAGTAATTGGCGTCGTACCAGTCCTGCGTCCACTCCCAAACATTGCCACTCATATCGAGCGCACCGACCCAGCTTTTCCCGGCTTCGTAGCTGCCCACGTCCACGCTGTGCGGGTTGTGCTGCCCGCCAATGGACTGCTCATCAATGTTGGCGTATCCGGCCTGATAGGTATTGCCCCAGGGATAAAGGCGCGACTCCGGGCCGCGCGCTGCGTATTCCCACTCCGCTTCGGTGGGCAGCCGTCCGCCGCGCCAGCGAGCATAGGCGTCGGCCTCGTACCACGAGACGCCGACGCGCGGCTGCTGCGCCCCGGTTGTGCCAAAGACAACCAGCGGCCCGCTAATTTTCTGGCTTTGTATCCACTCCCAGCCTGCGTCAGACCACCATTCCTGGTGCGTGTAACCGCCGCTGTCGATAAACTGCTGGTAGGCCGCATTCGTCACCTCGTACTGATCCAGCCAGAAGCCCCGGCTGATACACACCTGGTGCTGTGGCATCTCGTCCTGCTGCGCGCCGGGGTCCTGGGTCGGGTCACTGCCCATCATGAAACAGCCTGCCGGTACCCAGACCTGCTGGACGCCGTGTTCGTCAGTGCGGGTTGTGCCTACGATGGGTGTGGCGACGGGCGGGGCGGGCATCGATGCGGACGGCATGGTGGCGGTGATGGGGGGAGCCGTCGGCGGCGCGGTGGCCGGCGAGCGGGTCCCTGTGTCGGGAGGAATTCGGGAAACCGTTGTCGTCGTTACGGGCGTAGTTGTCCCGCGCCCGGTGGCTGCCGTTGGGGAACCTGCCACCGCCACGACGGTCAGCGTGGCGCTGCGCACGATAAGTTGAGACAGGCGCGGCACGGCCACCAACAGCAGCGCCAGCCCGCCCAGGCACAGCAGGATCAGCAGCCCGGCCAGCAAGGGCACGCGGCGTTTGACGGGCTTGCTCGGCTGCGTATCGAGCAGCGGGCTGCTGGCTTCGGGAAGCTGCCAGGCGGGCTGCACGGGTGGCAGCGCAGACGGGCGCGAGGGCGGCGTGATCGGTTTGAGCGTGCCTTTTTCTTCTGCCGAAGGCAGCGGGCGGACAAAATAGGGCGTTCTGATGGTCTGCTCGGTCTGCCCCGTATTGACGGCTTCGCTGAAAGCAGCGGCGAGGGCGCCTGCCGTTGCATAGCGTTCGCCGGGCGCTTTGGCGAGCGCTTTCAGGATCACATCGGAGACGGCGGGCGGCAGTTCCGGTTTGACTTCGGTGGGCGCGATGGGCGGCGTATTCAGGTGCAGGTACGCCACGCCCATCTGCGAATCGGCCTCAAAGGGCAGCTTGCCGACGGTCAGCACGTAGAGCATGACGCCCAACGAGTAAATATCGGTGCGGGTGTCTATGGCCTGCCCGACGAACTGCTCCGGGGCCATGTAAGCGGGCGTGCCGATCCCGGTGGTTACGGCGCTGGCCGCCGCGCTGTTCAATATGCGCGCAATGCCGAAGTCCCCCAGGTAGGCCCGGCCTTCCTCGTCCAACATGATGTTGGCGGGCTTGACGTCACGGTGAATGACGCCGTTTTTATGCGCATAGTCCAGCGCCGAGGCGATCTGCGTGAGCAGGTCGGCAGTATCGGCCAGCGACGGGATGCCGAGCCGTTTCAGGCGCTGGGAAAGCGACCCGCCCGGCAGGTAGCGCATGACGACGTACAGAATCCCCTGCTGCGCGCCAAAATCGTAGACGGGGACGATGTGCGGGTGTTCGAGACGGGCTGCCGTTTCGGCTTCGCGGCGAAAGCGCGTCACGAACTCGTCGTCGTCCGAGAGCATGGCCGACAGCACTTTCATGGCGACGATGCGGTGCACGACAAGCTGCTCGGCCCGGTACACGACGGCCATGCCGCCAGCGCCAATCGACTCGTAGAGCCTGTAGTTGCCTAGAGTCTGGCCTGACAGATTGGACGGATGCAGCATCATCGCGCTCCGGGAAAGGTCGATCTAGCGGTATGGGAATACTTCATCGCCAAGTTTATCACAGACTGACAGGAATATGACGCTGCCGGGCGCGCGGCGGTTCCCGTTTCTACGAAGTGGGCGACCTTGACTCTTGCAAAACCCAGATGGGTCGTCTATAATGCCACTATCCGGGTCGTTAGCTCAGTTGGTTAGAGCGCGTCGTTGACATCGACGAGGTCAGAAGTTCGAGTCTTCTACGACCCACACTCGTTATGAACCTGCCTATTCTGCCTACCGGACTAGACGTTCCGGCCAATCCGCATTACACTTTCCCGGTGTTGCACAGTCGATGTTGCTGACGTGGCATCCTATGAACGGCATACACCGGAGACGCGCCCTATGGACGTATGGCCCCTGCCTCGCATTACGTTCCGTGACCTGAAGACCATCAACGAAACGCGGCCCACCGCGCTGATCACGCACCCGGCAGCCTGGGCAGGCGTGAATGGCCGTTTTCAACTGCCAATCCTCATTCAGGCCGAACCCAACCGCGACGACAAAGACTTTTTCGAGTACCTGGCGGCCAACTTGCCTTCACAGGCAGAGGTCATCTATGCCGTGGGCGAGGGGTTGACGATTGACGCAGCCAAACTGGTTGCCAGCCGCAACCATAAGCCGCTGATCATTGTTCCCACCGCAATGAGCAGTGACGCGCCTTTCACGTGGACGGCCAGTGTGCGCGAGAGCAACCATACGACAGATGTCGTGACCGGCCCGGCGCAGGAAGTCGTGATCGACCTGAACGTCCTCCAGGCCGCGCCGCCTGCGCAGCGCGCGGCGGGCATCGTCGATGTGCTGTCCATCGTAACGGCCCTGCGCGATTGGGCCTACGCCGACCAGAAGGGGCAAACCACGCCCGAAACGCGCATGGTGCAGTGGGCAACCGGCATCGGCGCTTCGCTGGCTGCACAGGCCATCAAAAGCGCGGCAGCGATGGGCAAAGGCGACATTGATGCGCTGCACACCCTGGTTGACTTGCTGTGCATGACAGTCAAGCTGGACAGCCAGCTTGGACACCGACGTGTCTCGCAGGGCCTGGAACACCTGTTTGCTAATGCCGTCAAAGCCGACAGCAGTGTATCGCACGCGGAGCGCGTCGGGCCAGGCATCCTGCTGGCGTCAGCGTTGTATGGCAAAGACTGCACGAGTATGCGCGCCGCGATGGAAGCCGCCGGGGTCCGGCTGAACCAGTTGAAGCACGAAGACATTCGCGGTGCGTTCAACACACTGCCCGACTTCGCACGTCAAGTCAACGCACCATACAGCATGATCAACGATCTGCAATCGAACTCGGACGAGCTTATCCAGGCGCAGAACAAAAGCACCCTTTTGGGCAGCTAAAAGGGAGTCCGGATAGCCTATGAATACGTCACGGCCCCGAGTCGTTGTCGTCGGCGCGGGCTTTGGCGGGCTATACGCTGCCAAAGCGTTGGTGGGCAAGCCCCTCGATGTGCTGGTGATTGACCGCAACAACTATCACACCTTTGCGCCGCTGCTCTACCAGGTGGCAACCTCTGGCCTGGAACCGGAGGAAATCGCCGCACCGGTGCGGAGCATTATCCGGCGTGGCGGCAATGTCAGCTATCTGATGGGTGAAGTCACAAGGGTCAATGCGGAAGAACAGTGTGTGTACGTCCGGCAGGATGGGGCGGAGCAGCCTCAGAGGTACGACTATCTGATCCTCGCACCGGGCAGCGTGACGAGCTTTTTCGGCCTGGCAGACGTACAGGCGCACGCCTTCGGCCTGAAATCGCTCAAGGAAGCAATCCGCCTGCGCAATCACGTCCTGTCCATGTTCGAGCGGGCGGCGGGCGAGCCCGACGAGGCGCGGCGCGCGGCGCTGCTGACGTTTGTGATTGTGGGCGGCGGCCCCACCGGGCTGGAATTGTCCGGCGCGCTCAGTGAGTTGTTCCAGCAGGTGCTCCGCAAGGACTACCCGAAACTCGACGTGCGCAAGGAAGCGCGCGTGATTCTGATCGAGGCGACGGATCGGCTGCTTGCGCCCTTCCCGGAACCTTTGCAACGCAGCGCCAGGCGCCAGGTGGAACGCATCGGCGTTGAGGTGATGTTGAACAAAACCGTCGCACAGGCCACAGACGAGGCGGTGGTGCTCAAAGACGGCACGGTGATCCCGACCCACACCATCATCTGGGCGGCGGGTGTGCAGGCCGCCGAGCTGGCCGGGCTGGATGGCATTGCCGAGCGGACACGTGGGCGGCGGGTGCGGGTGCTGCCCACGCTGCAATTGCCCAACCATCCTAACGTATTCGTGATCGGCGATGCGGCCTACCTGGCCGATGAGAAGGGCGCGGCCTATCCGCAGTTGGCCCCGGTAGCCATGCAGATGGGCAGGCTGGCAGCGGCCAATATCCTGGCCCTGATCGAAGGCAAACCGCTCAAGCCATTCCACTACTCGGATCGCGGCATCATGGCAACCATTGGCCGAAGCGCTGCCGTCGCCTGGGTCTTCAACCGCATTCAGTTGAGCGGGTTCATCGCCTGGCTGGCCTGGCTTGGGCTGCACCTGCTGTACCTGATCGGCTTCCGCAACCGGGCCAACGTCCTGGTGAACTGGGCCTGGAACTGGTGGACGTGGGAGCGGGGCGTGCGGATCATTCTGGGGCGGTGAATTTGCGTACACGCCCGACGCTAAAGCATCAGGCTGAATCCACGAAACCCGCTAAAGAAGGCTAAATGCCCCCACATTATCGGACCATAAGCCGATTCTGCATTTAGCCCCGCAGGGGCTTCGTAATCTCAGCCCTGCGGCTTTAGCCCAGGGCGGTGAATTTGTGCGTAATGCGAGTTGTTAAGGTCACCGGCTTGCGCAATAATTGCTCCGTCCAACCGCAAGTGGAAGGGATGAAGCCGATGATTGCTGTTATCGATTCCGGTGTCGCCAACCTGCGCAGTGTCATGAATGCGCTCAAGCACCTGGGCGCGACGGCCAGCATCGCGCATTGCCCGGCTGATCTGGACGGCGCGGATAGGATCATCCTGCCAGGGGTGGGCGCTTTCGCCGCCGGGATGGAGCAGCTTGAGGCACGCGGGTTCGTCGAAGCCCTGCGCGAGCGCGCCAGACAGGGAACGCCGATCCTGGGCATCTGCCTGGGCATGCAACTGCTCTTCGAGCGCAGCCAAGAGATGGGCGACCACAAGGGCCTGGGCCTGCTGGAAGGTACGATTGTGCGCTTCCCGGTGGACGGCCCGAAAGTGCCGCACATCGGCTGGAACCGGCTGGATCGGCGGGCCGACTCGCCGCTGATCCGTGAAGTGCCGCAGGGCAGCTACGCCTACTTTGTGCATAGTTACTATGCGCAGACCGCCACGCCCGATATGATCCTTGCCAGCACCGAATACGGCATCGACTTCCCGGCCATTGTGGGCAAGAACAACGTGTACGGCGCGCAGTTCCACCCCGAAAAGAGCCAGTACACCGGGCTGAAAATCCTGGCGAATTTCATGGAGATGGCTGCTTGATCCTGTACCCCGCGCTGGATTTGCAGGGCGGCAAAGTCGTTCGTCTGCGGCAGGGAGATCGCACCCGGCAGACGGTATACAGCGACGATCCGGCCTCCGTTGCGGAGCGCTGGCGCGCCGCGGGAGCGCAATGGCTGCATGTCATCAATCTGGACGGCGCGTTCTCCATCGCCAACGACAACGAGCGGGTGGTCAAACGACTGGTCAGGTGCGGTCTGCCGATCCAGTTCGGCGGCGGGCTGCGCAGCCTGGACGACGTGCAGCGGGCCTTTGATCTGGGCGTGGCGCGGGTGGTGATCGGCACGCTGGCGATTGAGCAGCCGGACATCATTGACGCGGTGATCGAGGGCTGGGGCGCGGAGGCGCTGGCCGTCGGGCTGGATGCGCGACAGGGCAAAGTCACGACGCACGGCTGGCAGCAAGTGACAGACGTGACACCCGCCGACCTGGGCCGAGCAATGGCAGCGCGCGGCGCGCGGCACGCGCTGTACACCGATGTGAGCCGGGATGGCGAACTATCCGGTGTCAACGTGCAGGCGACGGTGGAACTGGCACGGCAGACCGGTCTGCAAGTGATCGCGTCGGGGGGCGTCAGCAGTCTGTCGGATATTATGGCACTGCACGAGAGCGGCGCGGTGGCTGGCGCGATCCTCGGCACGGCGCTGTACGAAGGTCTGGTCGACCTGGCGGAGGCGATCCGCCTGTCGCGTGACCAGTAAGGAGAACAGGCAATGCTTGCTAAACGAATCATTCCCTGCCTGGACGTTAAAGAAGGGCGCGTTGTCAAGGGCATCAACTTCGTCGATCTACGCGACGCGGGCGACCCGGTGGAACAGGCGGCAGTCTATGACCGCGAGGGCGCAGACGAACTGACTCTGCTGGACATCACGGCCTCCTACGAGAAGCGCAACACGATGCTGGACGTGGTGCGTGGTGTGGCCGACGCGATTTTTATCCCTTTCTGCGTGGGCGGCGGCCTGCGCACGGTGGACGACATCCGCGCCACGCTGCTGGCCGGAGCCGATAAGGTGTCGTTGAACAGCCGGGCCGTGCGCATGCCCGAACTGATCACCGAGGGTGCGATGCGCTTTGGCAGCCAGTGCATCGTCGTCGCCATCGACCCGAAGTGGGTCAACGGGCACTGGGAAGTGCACATCGACGGCGGGCGCGTCCCGACAGGACTGGATGCCATCGAGTGGGCGCACAAGGTCGAGAGCCTGGGCGCGGGCGAGATCCTGCTGACGTGCATGGATCGGGATGGCACACGGGCCGGGTATCACGTCGAACTGACGCGCATGGTCGCAGAGGCGGTGAATATCCCGGTCATCGCGTCAGGCGGCGCAGGCACGCCTGAACACTTTTACGAAGCGCTGACGGCGGGCAAAGCCGACGCCGCACTGGCGGCCAGCCTGTTCCATTACCGCGATCTGAGCATCGGCGACCTGAAACGCTACCTGCACGAGCGCGGCGTGCCGGTGCGCCTGCCGGTGGAGTCGACGGATGCTGTCGTCTGACGCGCTGCGCGACAAGCTGCGTTGGGACGAGCGCGGGCTGATCACCGCCGTTGTCCAGGATGCGACCACACAGCAGGTGTTGATGGTGGCCTGGATGAATGCCGACGCGCTGCGGCTAACCGAGCAGACGGGCGAAGCCCACTTCTGGAGCCGCAGCCGGGGCGAACTGTGGCATAAAGGCGCAACGTCCGGCAACGTGATGCGCGTCGTCGAACTGCGAGTCGATTGCGACGCTGATACGCTGCTGCTGCGCGTTGATCCGGCTGGTCCGGCCTGCCATACGGGCGCAACCTCCTGCTTTTATCGCACGCTCAAGGAACTGGACTCATGACCGATACGCTCTCCGGCGTGTTTCAAACCATCAAAGACCGGCAGGCCAACCCGAAGGCCGGGTCCTACACGAACAAGCTGCTGGACGCCGGAATCGACGAGATCACCAAGAAGGTGGGCGAAGAAGCCATCGAGGTGATCATCGCGGCGCAGCACCAGGGCAACGAGCGCCTGATCAGCGAACTGGCTGACCTGACGTACCACTGCCTGGTCTTGATGGCGCAGATGGGCCTCTCGCCCGACGACGTGGCTGCCGAGTTGCAGCGGCGGCACGTACCCCGTTGACCTCACTTTTGTGGTTTCTGTCTCTCTGTGACACTGAATTTAGACTTCTGATAGGGCATATAAGGGTCTTCGGTTAAGGTAAAGTCGCCAAACGGAACCGAACGGCGCCACCGATGCGAACAATCGCCGTTCCCCGCTTTCCCTTTTCCCACCCTGAGGAGAAGGGGCAACTTCATGCAAAGCGGCGCTATCGGGTCGGCGCGTGTCACAGCGCCCCACAAGCGGGCTGCGCGCCAATCTCAGGATAGCCTTGACCGTCTTGCGTTCAGATCGTCCTCGGCCAGCAGGCGCTCAAGTTCAGTCGTTTCCAGATCGTCCACGTATTGGACGATTGCCTCGTGCAGGTACTCCGGCAAGTCAGCATGAAACTGCTGAAAGAAGGCTGTGAAGTCTGGATCAGACCTGTAAAGCTCCCCCAGGCCGCGCAGAATGTCGAGCGTTGGCTCGTAGAAATGGCGCAAGTGTGCGTGCCAGCGTTCCAAGATGGCCTGAACTTCGGCTGCCTGTGCGGGTTGCCCGGCAGCAACGGCGGCAGCCAGATCGGTGTAAATCTGGCCCCCTTCCCAGAGGATCGCCTGCTGCTCGGCCAGAGGATAGCTGTTCCAGCGCCTGACGGACTCGTTGACGATCTCCGGTCCGTACTGCAAACGGGCCATCCGCTCATAGTGTCTCTGTTTCTGCAGGTCATACCATCCAGGTTTCTGTTTCCGGCTCATGATCATTTCTCCTTGCCGGAGCATTCTAAAGTATGACGTGGCGTCAGAGTCAAGAGCCGGGAAGGTTGAGGAACAGGTATCAGTGGGGCGAGGGCTGATCTTGACTGGCTGCCAGCGGAATGGTGAAGAAGAAGGTCGAGCCGATACCGTATTCACTCTCGGCCCAGATCTGGCCGTGATGCAGTTCAACAATCAGTTTGCTGATGGACAGGCCCAGGCCCGTGCCTTGTACCGCATTATTAGAACCGTCGGCCCGATAGAATTTCTCGAAGAGGTGGGCGCGTTGTTCGGCGGTCATGCCGATGCCCCGATCCTGGATGCTGAATTCCAGGCACGAATCGACAATGCGCCCTCGAATCGTGATTTTGCCACCGTTCGGTGAGTATTTGACCGCATTGGCAACCAGATTCTGGATGACCTGCCCCAATCGCATGGGATCGGCCAGAACGGGCGGACAGTCCTGCAAGCCTTCGATTTCGACTTCGTGGGTGGGGGCAGCCTCGACAATCGGCGGCAAGATACGCTCCACCAGATCGAAGACATTGATCGGCTCCAGGGCCAGCGTCAGGGCGCGTTTGGCTTCCAGGCGCGAAATGTCGAGCAGGTCGTCGATCAATACGCCCAGGTGGTTGGCCTGCTCGTGGATCATGTGCAGGTAACGCTGCCGGCGGTCAGGCGGCCATTCACGAGCGAGCAGCAGTTCGCTGAAGCCCCGAATCGACGTCAGCGGCGTGCGTAACTCGTGGGCAGCAGTGGTCAAGAACTCCGTTTTCAGGCGGTTGAGTTCCTTCAATTCCCATTCGGCCTGCTTGCGCTTGGTGATTTCGCGGCTGGCAAAGATAATGCCCTGCGGGACGGCATCTCCTTCAAAGAGAAAGTTGCTCAACGTTTCCAGCCACAAATAATGCCCGTCGGCGTGCTGGTAACGGTATTCAACACGGCCTGTCGTCTGGATGGCGTCAATGACCATCGCCAGGTCGTCCGGGTGCACCCTTGCGTAGATCGACTGGCCGCGCAAACTGTCCGGGGTGTAGCCCAACACGTCCCAACAGGAAGGGCTGGCGAACTGAATGTTCCCGTCTACGTCGGTCTGGCAAATGATGTCCAGCATGTTGTCGGTAATGCGCCGCAATTGCTGTTCGCTCCGGTACAGCGCGTTCTCCATGCGTCTGCGCGTGGTCACGTCCTCGGCGGTGATGCCGACACAGCGATCCGGAAGCGCAAACACACTGACCAGGAAAGTATGTACGTCTTCGCCGCCATACTGGACGGCTCCGAGATCACGTGCCTGACCGGTGCGTATCACCTCCGCCGCGATGGCGGGCAAATCGGAGTGCAGGCCCGCCGGCAACGTCTCGCTGATAGTTTTGCCGATGAGTTCCGCCGCGGGAAGGCCAAGAATCTTTTCGGCGGACGGGTTGGCAGCCACCAACCGGAAGAAGGGCGCATCGTCCCCTTCTGCCAGTTGCCAGACCAATATGCTGATGGGCATATTCCTGACCACATCGGCATACAAGCGGACGGACTCTTCGGCACGCTGGCGTTCAGCGATCTCGTGCTGGAGCACCTCGTTAGCGGCTTTCAGTTCAGTCGTGCGCTGGACAACTCGCTCCTCAAGCTCGTCATGTGCCTTTTTGACAGCCTCCTGAGCTTGTTTTCCGACGGCCAGGTGCCGGACACGCTGGCGCAGTACCGGCAGATTCAGGGGCTTTCGGATATAGTCCACCGCGCCCAGCTCGAACGCCCGGTCAACTGATTGTTCGTCGCTCATGCTGGTGATCATCAGGATAGCGCAATCTTCGGTTCGGCCCTGGGCGTGCAGTGTCCGGCATACTTCAATGCCATCCAGACGGGGCAGCATGATGTCCAGAAGAATGATGGCAGGCTGGAGCCGCTCACACAGCTCCAGGGCTTGCTCACCATCCTCAGCCTCTGCGATGAGATAGCCATCCTGACTCAGGACACGCCGCAGAAGGGCACGTATGCCCGGATCATCATCGACGATCAGGACGAGCGTCGAGGGAATTTCATTCATCGAGCTACACCACCACGCGCCTTCGTTAAATTGGCCGACCCCTCACCAGTATTATACATGCGACAGGGCGCCCTGTGCACTCAGCAAGTGCTATGTTTGTAGAAATTACAGAATTATGAGGAGGGCGGGCCAGTCAACTACCGCCCTGTCGATTTGTGTATCTGGGCCGATCCTTCTAAGATTGCTAGAGGTACTTGTTCGATAGAGTGCTTCTTTGACTCAGAGGGGGCAGAGCATCATGATGCGCCACATTCGAGTCTTTCGATGGTTCGCACTTATTCTACTGTCGTTAATGGCGCTGGCTGTGTTCGCTGCGCAGGGCGTACACGCTCAACAACGTGCAACGCCCATCGCCATCGGCGATACCGTCCAGGGGAAAGTGACGAATACGGCCTCCCAACAGCGCTACAGTCTCAGGGCCAGGCAGGGCGACAGCGTAACGATCACGATGACAGCGGAGGGGGGCAATCTCGACCCGTACCTGTGGCTGGAAGACTCAACGGGCAACACCCTGGCGAAGGATGACGATTCCGGCGGACAGCACAACGCCCGTATCGATTTCACTTTCCAGGAGGACGGTGATTACACCATTGTTGCCACGCGCTATGGGCAGGCCAGCGGCTCGAGCACAGGCGACTACACGCTCGCTGTCAAGGCCAGCGGCGAGGTTGCGACCACCGCAGCGACCCTCGCGGCGACTGAAGCAGCTACACCACCATTCAGCCCCACGCCGAGTCCGACGCTGACTGCCCCGGCGACGCAGGAAGCCGCCAGCCTGGAACCGACCACAGGATCGCCGACAGCTTCGCTCGCCGATACGGCCACCGCGACGAAGGCTGTCGCAGCGCAGCCAACCAGCGAAGGTCTGTCGAATCTGGAACCGAGCGACACGCCGACGGTGCGTCCGACGCGCACCCGGCAGCCAACCCGCACCCCTACCGAAGTGACACAAGAAGAGACCCCCACTGAAGAACCAACGATTGAGGAACCAACGGCGACACGCAGGCCCACTCGCACACCCACCCGCCGGCCCACCCGCGCTGCGCCGACGGCCACGCCCAACGTTGTGATCAATGCAGGCCCGATCAGCGACGGCGATCCAGTTTCTGGCGAGATCGACGACGCGCACGTGTTTTACCTCTACACTTACGAGGGCGCAGCGGGCGAGCAGATCGCGCTGTCGATGGAGGCGGAAGGGGACCTGACCCCTTCCGTAGCCGTCATCCCATCGGGTGGCAACAAGGCGCTGAAAGTAGCGACGGCGAAGGAAGGGGAAAGCGCGGTGACGCTGGCCGTGACGCTGCCTGACGATGGCCGCTACATCGTTGTGGCAACCCGTGCCGGCGACACCAAAGGCACGACCAGCGGCTCCTTCACGTTGACCCTGACGGCCAACGCTTCGCCTACCCAGATCGACCCGGCTGGCGATCCACCCATCGTGATTGGCCGTCTGCGGGACGCCAATCTCGTGCCGCCGGGTGGCAGGCTGCTGTTCCAGTTGCCGCTCAACTCCTTCACCCGCGTCAGCACGCCAGGGCTGCGCTTCCTGCCCGTCGGCGGCAACGCCGCAGCGCAGAACTTCGTCCTCAACTTCCGGGTAATCTGGACGACGGCGGGCGACCAGAGCGCGTGTGGCATGGGCTTCTGGCAGAAGTCGAATCAGGAAGTCAGCTTCGTGCTGCTGACCAACGATAATAAGGTGGCTTTGCTTCAGCGGCAGGGCCAGCAGTTCCTGATCAACTACTTCCAGGCATCGACCCTGTTCAAGCCAAAAGACATGATCGTCGTGACGGTCATTGCCATTGGCGATCAGGTCACATTGTACGTCAATGGACAACTACAAACGGTGCAGAAGGGCAAGGGGCTGCGGGGCAAATTTGAATTGGAGACGTTCAACGCCGAGGGCAATACCACTGTCACCAACTGCCGCTATCCATCTGGCTGGGTGTGGACGTTCGACAGATAGAGGCGAGCGCGATGATCACGCGAATCGAAATCAACGGTTTCAAATCCTTTCACAACTTCGGGGCCGATCTGCTGCCGTTCCAGGTGTTCATCGGCCCGAACGGAGTAGGCAAGACGAATCTCTTTGACGCGATTGGCCTGCTGGCGGCGCTGGCCGGCAACAACACGCTCGAGGAGGCATTCCGCCAGAGCCGGGGCGAACTGAACGAACTGTTCACCTACTTCCTGGACGGCAGCCGCGCCAAATTGATGTCATTTGCCGTCGAGATGCTCATTCCCCGGACCGTGGCCGATGGCTCCGGCAAGACGCGCCCGGTTGCCTCCAACCGGCTGCGCTACGAACTGGACATCGAAAGCCGGGTCGAGGGCGGCGTGGAACGGGCATACGTGGTGCGCGAAGGGCTTTTGCCGATTGCGGATGCCAACGACAAATGGGTGAAAGATCATATCCCGACCCGCACGCGCAAAGGGTGGATTGTGCGTGAGAAGCGCCCGCCCTATATCGCCACCGTCGAGGACAAGGGGCAGTCCACGATCTTCCGCAATCAGGACACGCCGGGCGGTGGGCGCGAGGCGGTCAACGTCGGGCAGATCGAGCGCACCGTGCTCAGTGCGTCGGACGCCGTTCGCTACCCGACCATCCACGCGGTGCGGCAGGAGATGATCAACTGGCGCTTTTTGCAGTTGAACCCGTATGCCCTGCGGGCGCGCACGCCCAGTCAGAGCGCAACGACGCTGCTGCCCGATGGCTCCAACCTGGCGGCGGTGCTGGCCCGCATGTCCCGCGACAACAAAGACCTCCTGCCAGCGGTACTGGCCGACATGACCAGAAGTATCCCCGACCTGAAGAACCTGACCGTGAAGCCCGTGCCGGGCCACGACGAGTTCCTGATCGAGATCGAGACGAAAGAAGGGGAGAAGTTTTCCTCGCGTGTGCTGTCGGACGGCACGCTGCGCCTGCTGGCGCTGACCGCCCTCAAAAACGATCCGCAGCACCGGGGCGTGCTGTGCTTTGAGGAACCCGAAAACGGCGTCCAGCCGTTCCGTCTCAAGCAGATGGTAGACGTGCTGCATGGGTTGGCGACCAACCTCAATAACGATCCGGATGACCGTCCGCTGCGGCAGGTTCTGATCAATACGCACTCGCCGGGGCTGCTGGCCTACGTCCCCTCCGACAGCCTGTTCTTCGTCGGGCTGAAAGCGGAAAACAAGGCGCGCGGTACGCGCATCACACCCGTGCGCCCGGTGCTGATCGCGGACGACAGCGAGGCATTCTATACTTGGGAGCAGGTCAAGCAGTACCTGGACACCGACCCGGTCAGCAAGAAGCGCGAGGAGTTGGGGTTTTAGAACCTCACCCGCTTTCTAGACGGTATCTGCCCCCTCTCCGCTGCGCGGAGAGGGGGAACCAGCAGATCAAGACTTCTTGCGTTGCCCTGTATCCAGAGCGCAGGGTAAGGTGCACAGCGTCCCGCCTACGCCCAGTAGGCCACGCCTGGTTTCTCCTGGATGAGCATGTTTTTTAGCAAGGCAACCGCTTTCTCAAAGCCTTCCTTTTTCGACATCAGGCCGTCCTCGTGCTCGATGGACAGCGCGCCTTCGTAGCCGACCAGTTGCAGGTTGCTGATCATGCCGCGCCACACTTCCTCACTGTGGCCGTAACCGACGGTGCGGAACATCCAACTGCGGCGCGGGACGTCGGTGTACGATTTGGTGTCGAGCACGCCGTTGACGGTGGCATTGAGCGGATCGATCACGGTATCTTTGGCGTGAAAGTGGAAGATCGACTTGCCGAGTGCGCGGATGACGTGCACCGGGTCTGCGCCCTGCCAGAACAGATGGCTTGGGTCAAAGTTCGTGCCCAGGCAATCGCTGCCCACCGCGTCGAGCAGAGCCAGCATGGTCTCCGCGTTGTAGACGCAGAAGCCGGGGTGCATTTCGATGGCGACCCGCACCCCATGTTCCCTGGCGAATCTGGCCGTTTCGCGCCAGTAGGGGATAAGCACGGCTTCCCACTGCCATTTGACGGTTGCGCTGAAGTCGGGCGGCCAGGGGCAGGTGATCCAGTTCGGGTGCTTATCTTCCGGCCCGCCGCCCGGACAGCCGGAGAACGTGACGACGGTCTCGACGCCGAGCTTTTCTGCCGCGAGAATGGCGTTGGTGACCGCCGCACGGTGCGCTTCGCCAATGGCCGGGTCGGGGTGCAGCGGGTTGGCGTGCGCGCTCAGGGCGCTGATCGTCAGCCCCCGGCTGGCAACGGCTTCTTTCAACGCGGCGGCGGCCCGTGAATCGTTCAAGATAGTCGCTGGCTTGCAGTGCGCGTCGCCGACGTAGCCGCCCACACCGATCTCGACAGCCTGTACCCCCACTGACTTGATGTAGTCCAGCGCCTGCTCAAAGGGCATATCGCCGAACATGACCGCAAAAACGCCCAGTTTCATACCGATCTCCTGACGGGGCTGCCCGTCTTGAAAGATTGGATAATGTCGAAGACGATGCCTAGCGACTTGATGTTGTCCTGGCAGGTCGTCGCCGCTGGCTTGCCAAGTGTGACCGCCTCGTAAAACTCGTGCAGCAGGTAGCCCTGTGCGGTGTATTCCAGCTGCACAGGCTCCACCAGAGCCATCTCGTCATTGCGATACTGCCAGAAGCCGCCGCGACTCTCATGCTCCGCCGTCTTGTGCTGAACATAAACCTGATCGTTCTCGAACAGGATGATCCCGTTCTCGCACTCAAAACGCCACGTGCCGTTCCAGGATGTTTCGTGCCCGCTGGAACACCACGACGCGTTGTAGGCGACCCTGGCCCCGCTCGCCAGTTCGAGCGTGACCGACGCCGAAGCATCGCCCCGATACCAGCTCCAGGGTGGGTTCCAGCTTTGCCCATAGATCACGACCGGTTCGCTTTCCAGGAAGAAGCGCATCATATCCCAGTGGTGGATGGACATGTCGATGATCAGCGGGTAGGCCATTTCGTCACGGAACCCGCCAAAGTGCGGCCCTTTGAAGAATTCCACCGTAACCGACCCGACCCGACCCATCTCACCCGATTGCAGCAGCCGCTTGAGGGTCTGGGCGGGCACACTGTAGCGGTAGTTTTGGGTGACCATGTGCAAAATGCCCGTCTCGTTGGCTTTCTGGACGATGGCCTGTGCATCGGCCATATTGTCCGAGAGCGGCTTCTCCGAGAGGACAGGAATCCCGGCGTCCAATGCCCGGAGCGAGACTTCCTTGTGGAAGCGGGGCGGAGTCACGTCGATCACACCGCCGGGCCGGACAGCCGTCAGCGCTTGGTCGAGCGAATCAAAAATGAGGGATTGATCGAGGCCGTACTGTCTGGCCTGCTGCGCTGCAATCGCCGGGTTGATCTCGACGAAGCCAGCGAACGCCACTTCTTTGGAGGCAAGCACTGTTTTTAGCCAGGTGTTGCCCATGCCCCCGATGCCGACCTGAATGACTCTAAGCATAAATACGGTATCTTCCCAGCCTTTCTTTGGATACCAAAAACTAAGTCGGCAGCCTGTCACCGCGCAATCGCTTGACACGCCACAATTTCCTATGCTAGTATAGCATCAAAGCGCTTTGATTGGACGTTTCTTAAGAAACTCAACAATTTGTCGGGAACCATCGGTGTTCCCCCGCCCATTTAAGTTTAGTTACAGTTACCGCGAAGGCCTGATATGGCGACTATGTCGGACGTTGCCAAACGCGCCGGGGTTGCGCTCAGTACGGTGTCTCATGCGTTGAGCGGCAAGCGGCCCATCTCTGAAGAAACCAAACGGCGCATCTTCCAGGCGATGGCTGACCTGGACTACCAGCCGCACGCGCTGGCACGCAGCCTCGCCACCCGCCACAGCCGGATCGTGGCGCTGCTTCTACCTCCATCCAACAGCACCACCTTGCTGGAATCGCAATTCACTTTTGTCGCCAGCGCAGCGGAAACCGTCCGCCAGATGGGCTACAACTTGCTGCTGTGGACGGCCCCGGCCCACGATCTGGAAATCTTGCAGATGTTGCAGCAGGGCTTCGTCGAAGGGCTGATCTTGATGGAGGTATCGCTCCACGACGTGCGTGTCGAAGCGCTGAAAGTCCGGGGCTATCCATTCAGCCTGATTGGCCGCTGCGAAGACAACGATGGCATCAGCCTGGTCGATCTGGACTTTGAAGATGCATTGCAGCAGGCCGTAGCCCATCTGGCCGGGCTAGGCCACCAGACCATCGGGCTTGTCAGCCATTTCCCCGCGCTGGTGGATAGTGGCTATGGCCCGGCGGTGCGTTCTCTGCGGAGTTTTCAGTCGGCAGTCAAAACATTGGGGCTGTCTGGCATCGTTCGGGGCTGCCAGGCTACTCCGCAGGACGGCTATGAAGTGGCGCGGGCGCTGCTGGTGGAACAGCCTGCCTTGACCGCCTTCATCGTGGTGCTCGATGCCCACCTGAGCGGGGTAGTTCAGGCGGTGTGGGAGGCTGGACTGCACATTCCAGAGGACTTTTCGATTATTGGTGTGATTGCGCCCCGCTCCGCCCATCTGCCGACGCTTGCGGTGACGACGCTCGATTTCCCGGCAGCAGATATGGGGCGGATCGGCGCAGAACTGCTGATCAAACAACTGACGGGAGAGGCGATCCAGCCGCAACAGTTCGTGTTGCGCCCCGCTCTCACCGTTCGACAGAGTACTGGCCCTGCCCACAAACGAGAGGGGATTGGCTCGGCGAAAGGGGGTGATCGTCGGGAAAGCGCGACCTGACCGTTGTCGTAGATAAGTGAAACTGTTCATTTCAGCTTAGAGGATATTTGGAGGACTCCCAT
>JAJPHV010000006.1 GCA_021325095.1 Chloroflexota bacterium
GCGCTGGAAAACTGAAACGGTCAACTCGGTCATCAAACGCAAGGCCGGGGACGACATTCGCTCCCGCCGGCGCAGCCTGCAAAACCGCCAGCCGGTGGTCAAAGGCTTGGGCTTCGATATCCTTGTCTGGCCGTTTCGCGGAGCCGCCTATGTTTGCAACAGAGCAGCTTGCACCTGCTATAGGAGGCGATCACCTTGCTTCACGCTTTATCAAAGGGCTTCTGAAGGTCGGCTTTGGGTGACGCCGTGACCGAGAGCGTGAAAGTGACGTGGGCAGGACAGGAAATGCGGAAGTAATTTGTGATAGCGCGCAGGACACCCATCGCCATTGAACAATCATAGTTGAAGACGGAGATAACGCAACCCTCGGCAGGGCCGGATCCACAGGAAGTTTTCTCCTGGCCATACTTAAGAGCGGACAAAGTATTTTGTGGATACATGCCTCTTGTGTTGTTCCCATTCCGGTTTTTGACGGAACTGCTGTGCCCGATCGGTCTGTCCGGGAGGTCAATCATGGGTCGGGACAGATGCCCGACCCATTCCGGGATTTTCTCCCGATCAGAACGTGACGCCTGCTCATGACACCGGGACGCCTGCTGTCATAGGCTAATGAAGGGCAGTCTGGGAAGGTAGATTTGAAGATCTCATCAATGCCCGAGATTTGGATACGGCTTTGACGCTATTCAGTCGTGACTATGTCGACCACACCCCGGCCATTGGGCTTCCACCGGGTATTGAGGGTATTCGCGCGTTTTTCACGATCCAGTTCGCCGCCTTCCCTGATGGGCAGATCAAGTCCGAAGATCTGATTGCCGAAGGGGACAAAGTCGCCCATCGGATGAGTGGCGACGGTACTCATCGTGGAACACTTCTGGGTATTCCGCCCACCGACAAGCACATCACGTGGTCTTCTATTGAGATCTTGCGAATTGAGGATGGGAAGTTTGCCGAACACTGGGTAGAGGCCGACACGATGAGCATGTTGCAGCAGCTTGGTGTGGTACCGCAGCTTTCCGCCTGATGGTGATAGGGGAAGGCGCCTCGGTAACGGACCGCATCGTCCCGGGATGATGCCGCGTACTCTCGTTCACTGCCTGTACGGAAAAACACATCGCCGCACGTACTACCCTCTCGACCTAGTCTTGTCCCGCAAAGTATACAACTGTGTGAAAGGAGAGGTATTGGAGATGAAGGTTAAGCAGCGTATGGCGATCCATCGGTTAGGTTTTCTTTTCCCGTTACGCTTCAGACTTGCACTCGTGTTTATCGGCACCCTGACGCTCGGGGTGCTCGTCGGCATGACAGGTGCCCGCTCGGCGCGAGCGGCTGCGGCGCAAACCTACGTCGTGCAAGTCGGCGCGGCCAATATATCCAACACGGCGCTGCTGCAATTTGCTCCCGGCTCACTCAAAGTCCATCGCGGCGACACCGTGACCTGGGTGATCAACGGTTTCCACAATGTCCACATCGGGGCCACCAAACCCGTCGACCTAATTATCGCTCCGGACGTGAATGGCAAGCCGCTACCGCAGATGAACCCACAGATTGCCTTTCCCTACGGTCCCAAGAGTGGATCCGCCTACCAGGGTGGCGAAGCAGGAAGCGGCCTGGCACTGCCCATGCCAGGGTCACCGCCGCCATCACCCGCCTACTCCCTGGTGATCGATATGAAGCCCGGCACGTCCATCGCCTACCTGTGTGATATCCACCCGGGAATGGCCGGCAGCCTCACAGTCGTAGAGGATAGTGAGACGATCCCCGGCCCGACAGAGGTCGCCGTGCAGGCGGCAGTTGAATTCGGCGCGAGCAGCGGTGCGGCTTCCCAGGCAGCGCTCAAGCTGGAGGCCGAAGGTACCCACATCACGCCGTCCACCAATGGCAAAACCACCGTGCAGATGGGTCAGGACGTGGGGCGAGCCGCAATCCTTGAGTTCTTCCCCTACGTGACTGTGATCAAGGCCGGCGAAAGCGTGACCTGGAAATTCGGCGAGAGCGCCGTCGAACCGCATACGGTGAGCATTCCACCGCTGCGAGGCCAGGAGGTCAGCCCTATCCCCCAGGAAGGAAAACCGCCCATCCTGGCCGCTGGTCCGGCGCTTGCGCCGATGACGCAGAGCGGGACCACCATCAAGAATGGGGATACGTTTTCCAGCGGGATGCTGGTGCCGGTACCGGGGCAGCTGCCCACGTTCACTCTGACCTTCGCCGACCCGGGCGTCTATCCCTATGTCTGCAACGCCCATGCCGGGATGAACGGGGTGGTCGTCGTCCTGGCGAAGTGACAGGACCCTCAACCAAGTTCCGACCTTTCGTGGGGCAGGGGTGAGCCTGCCCCATCACGGTGGAGAATAAGGCATGAAGATAGTCAGGCTCAAACCCGGACGTTCTCGCTGGTGGACCTTTACCGCTTCGAGTCTGTTTCTCGTCGGTCTTTTCGTGGCCGGACTGAGGCTGGGGACGGGGGTCTTCGCTTCACCCGGCCAGGTCGGCGCAGCAGCGGGCGCCGAAAACCAGCCTTCCGGAGGCGCGGCGGTCAATCCACCCGTCCAGGTGCGCGATTTCGCCCTCACCAATCAGGCGGGCGCACCGATGAGTCTGAGGGATCTGCGAGGGCGTATGGTCGTCCTGTTCTTCGGCTACACGCACTGCCCCGATGTTTGCCCGGCAACCCTGGCCGACTTAACCCAGGTGAAGAAGCTCCTGGGCACAGCAGCCGACCGCGTGAGTTTTGTGTTCGTCACCATCGATAGCCAGCGAGATACACCGGCAGTCGTGAAAGATTTCCTGAACCAGTTTGACCCCGATTTCATCGGGTTAACCGGTGACCCGGCAGCACTGAGCAGCATGGCGGCAGACTATGGCGCGTATTTCAGTATTCCCGCCGGCCAGCATAAGGGCGACAGCGGAAAAGATCACCAAGAGGAAGACATCGACGCTAACAACTATTTTGTTCAACATACATCACCCTCCTATGTGATCGATCAGCAAGGCTTTTTGCGCAGGGTGTACTTCAACGGCACCCCCGCAGAAGTGATCGCTGACGGCGTCCGCCAGATCCTTCAGCAAGGTTGAAGACCATGAACGACGCCTTGCATAAGCGCCAGCCAATTCCTGGCCGTTATTGCCTGTTGCTGCCCGTTGTTGCTTTCCTACTCGTGGCGTGCGGAATGCCTTATGACGGGAAGGCAGCGCGACCGCCAATACGCGCAAATGCCGCGCTTTATCTGGATGAAACATCGACTTCGGGAACGGTTCGGGCCCCCACGGATCCGATAGCCACGCCGAATCAGAGTTTGCTCTCGGCGTCTGCGAATGCTTCGAACGGCAAGCAGTTATTCAATACGTTCCAACCCGCCGCCGGGATGGCCTGCGCTACCTGCCACCGCGTCGATTCCGAGGAGCGCCTGGTCGGGCCGGGGCTGCTGAACGTGGGCAAACGGGCTCAAACACGTATTCCAGGGATGAGCGCCATCGAATACCTGCACCAGTCGATTGTTCGGCCCAGCGCTTACATCGTGGAGGGGTACAGCGATCTCATGCCCAAGAACTGGGGCCAGGTTTTCTCCAAAGCGCAGATTGATGACCTGATCGCTTATCTGTTGACGCTCAAAGCGGGTTGAAGGCAGCGCTGCAATAGTTGGGAGATGGTAAGGAGGGATCCAATGGTTGATCGGGCGTTTATTGCCACCAGGGGAAAAGGACTGGCGCGTGCAACGCCGATAACAGAAGGAAAGTGGGCCGTCGACACCTTGCTCCTTGATCAGGAGGTCTGCTACCTGACAGCGGACCCGTGCAACCCCAACCGCCTCTACGTTGGAACCCGGGGCAGCGGGGTGCTTCGGTCTGAAGATGGGGGCAAAACGTGGCAGTCTGCCGGGTTGGAGGGACGCATCGTGAAATCCATCGCCATCTGTCGCGCCGATTCGCAGGTGATCTATGCCGGGACAAAACCGCCTGGCATCTTTGTGACCCGCAATGGCGGGCAGACGTGGACCGAGCAGGAATCCTTCCGCAGGCTGCGACGCTGGTTCTGGTTCACACCCGCGGAACCGGGGGATCCCTATGTCATGGGGTTGGCCGTTTCCCCCACGGATCCCAATCTGGTAATCGCCGGGGTGGAGCTGGGCGGTACGTTCCGCAGTGTTGACGGCGGGCAGACCTGGCAAGGACATCTGAAGAGCACAAGCCGTGACTGCCACAGCCTGCGATTTCACCAGACGAATGGCAATTGGGTATATCAGGCGGGCGGAGGGTGGCCCGCCGCAGTCAGTGCTGATGGCGGCCTGACGTGGAGGCAGCCACGGCGGGGGTTGGGCTGGAGCCTGTATGGCATGGCCGTTGCTGCTGACCCGGCAGACCCGAGTATCTGGTATGCGTCGGCGGCACCCTATGCCGTTTTCCCGCAGCTAAACAAAATGCCGCGTGGGCATTTTGCTGGCGAAGCCAATGCCTTTCTTTTTCGCAGGCGTGGTAACAGCCGTTGGGAGCGACTCGGTGGAGGACTTCCACAGCCACTCGATTACATGGCTTACGCTCTGGTGACTGACTCCGAAGCGCCTGGACATCTCTATGCCGGCTTGAGCAATGGGGATGTGTGGCACACGGCTGATTACGGCGACCACTGGCAGCAGCTTCCATTCAATCTGGGAAATATCTGGACTGCGATGATCATACTCTGATGAGGAGGAGCTTGTGATGAAAATGGCACAGCCGTTGCAGGAAAAAGCCTATCAGCGCTATGCATGGGTCATTCTGTTCCTGCTGAGTACCTTGCTGGTGGTGAACATCGTGATTGTCGCCGCAATCGAGGACCATGCACATGAGTTTCAGGAGGACACTGGCATCACGTGGAATGAATTTGCGGCAGCCTATCCGGGCGTTGCC
>JAJPHV010000094.1 GCA_021325095.1 Chloroflexota bacterium
GCGCTGGAAAACTGAAACGGTCAACTCGGTCATCAAACGCAAGGCCGGGGACGACATTCGCTCCCGCCGGCGCAGCCTGCAAAACCGCCAGCCGGTGGTCAAAGGCTAGGCTTCGATATCCTTGTCTGGCCGTTTCGCGGTAGCCGCCTATGTTTGCAACAGAGCAAAGCTGGACTTATAGATCATCCTGGTCGAGGACGGCTGTAATCATCAAAGTAGCCTGAGATACAATTCAGCTCGCCTCACGCCTTATTCGCGTCGTGCGTCCAGTAAAGCTGCTCCCGCACTTGCAGATCGGTGTTGCGAATCTTCATAGCCAGATCGGCGGCCAGGTTGCGCATCAAACGATAGCCAAGCTGCGGATAGGTGTCGCACAGCAGCATCAGCTTGTCGCGCGGGATGACGATCAGATGTGTGTCATGCTGCGCGCAGCGGGCCGACGCCGAGCGATTGCCCTCGTCCACCAGCGCCACCTCCCCGAAGGACTGCCCACGCCGCAGCGTGGCAATCGTCTGTGGCCCTCCGCTTGGCTTGCCGCCGACCAGCGCCGGATCGACCTGAATCTCGACTTCGCCGTTGGCGATCACGTACAGTTCATCGCCCACAGAGTTCTCCGCAAACACAATGTCGCCCGTCTGGCAATGCCGTTCTTCACAGATCGAGCCGATCAGTTCAAGCTGGGTTGTGGTAAGCTCGTAGAAAATGTCGGCCTGTTTAAGAACCGTTACAACGGACATGGGCGGCTCCTCAGTTGGCAAACCTGAATGTTAAAGTCATTGTAGCATGGTAGAGGCAGCCCGTAAACCAACCCTCGCGGGATGGGACACATGACGAGACGAAAGACAGGCACACACAGCGAAGCAATTGCGGCAGCGGCCCTGACACGCGCCGGATACACCATCCTGGATCGCAACTGGCGCTGCCCGGCGGGTGAACTCGACCTGGTGGCGCAGCATCACGGCGAGATCGTGTTCATCGAGGTGCGCTCCCGCACCGATGGCCCGGACACGGCGCTGGAAAGTATCACCGTCGGCAAGCGGAAACGGCTGGCGCGGCTGGCCTACGCTTACCTGGCAGCGCACGGGCTGGACAGCGCCGCCTTTCGCATCGACGTGGTGGCCGTCGGCCTGCGAAGCCAGTCGGTAGAGATCATCGAAAATGCCATTGGCTGGTAAGCGGCCTGTCGTCGTCATCGCCGGGCCGACAGGCGTCGGCAAAACGGCGCTGGCTGTTGCCGTCGCGCAGCCACTCAATGCCGAGATAGTCAGCGCGGACAGCCGCCAGATCTACCGCCAGATGAACATCGGCACGGCCAAACCCACACCGAACGAATTGGCCGCTGTGCCCCACCACCTGGTCGGCATCGTTGATCCCGATCAGACCCTGACGTTGGCCGAATACCAGCGCCTGGCCTACGAGGCCATCGATGACATTCACCGCCGGGGCAAGCTCGCCTTCCTGGTGGGCGGCACAGGTCAGTACATCACGGCGGTACTGGAAGGCTGGCAAACGCCGGAGGTCGCCCCCAACCCCGCGCTTCGAGCCGAACTGGAAGCCTACGCTGCCGCACACGGCGCGGAAGCGCTCTTTGAACGCCTCCGCGCGCTCGATCCCGACTCAGCGGCGCGCATGGATCCGCATAACGTGCGGCGCACCATCCGGGCGCTCGAAGTGTGCATCGAGACGGGTCAGCCATTCAGTACGCAGCGCAAGAAAGCCCCGCCGCCCTATCGCGTCCTCGAACTGGGCCTGACGATGCCCCGCGACAGGCTCTACCACCGACTCGACGCGCGTATCGATCAGATGATGGCCGACGGCTTGCTGGATGAAGTCCGCGCCCTGCACGAATGCGGCTACGATTGGCGGCTGCCCTCGATGAGCGGCCTGGGCTACGCTCAGTTGAGCGCACATCTGCGCAGCGAATTGACGCTTGAGGAAGCCGTGACCGAGATCAAGCGCGCCACCCGGACGTTCGTTCGCCGCCAGTACACCTGGTTTCGCAGGCACGGCGCGCTGCGCTGGCTGGAGTCGCCCTCGCCCGACGAAACCTGCCAGATCATCCAGAATTGGCTACAATCTCTGGCGGTGGAACCTCCCCCACAGGAGTCCTGATGTTCTTCCGTGACCGCTACCGCCGCTACTACGAACGGTTCAGCAGCTTCGACCCGGTAACGCAGGGCATCGCGCTGGCCGCATTATTGATCCTGCTGGTCATCGCCCTGCCGGGCATCTGGGGAAGGCTGCCCGGCGCAGCCAGCGGCGTAAGCTGCCAGAGCCTGGCCTCGCCCAAGATCAGCGGCAACAATCAGTCCCTGCTCAGTGCGCAGCAGCCGCCTGACGTACTGCACCTGGAACTTGCCCCGCCAGACGTGGTGATAAACCAGGGGCAGTCGCTTGTGCTGGAACTGCGTTTCATCAACGAGGGCATGGCGCCAGTGACTCTGTTTCTCCCCCCAGACGAATTTGTCTTCCGCTATACCGAGCAGGAGGCAGGCATCCTGTTCTCGATCCAGACTGCCGATGGCCGAGCCATTGGCGAACCGCCTAACGTGCGCCCACCCTTTCCGATCCGCCAGCAGTTCCCTCAGAACCAACTGCACGTGCTTGGCCCGCGCCAGCGCTGCAACGTGCGCATCGAACTCGATCCAGCGCGCCTGAATTCCGCCCAGATGGTCACCGGGCAATACCGAATCACTGCCGTGTACCGCAACCAGTACCGGGGCACACTCCCGGCGGTGGGGCCGCAGACGCCAACCCCCATCTTCAAGGATCAGGGCGTCTGGATCGGCCCGGCGCAGTCCAACTGGCAGGTGCAGTCCAACGAAATCCGGGTCAGCATTGGCCTACCCGCGCAACCGTCACCCGGCCAATAATTGCCCAGAACCTCACCGCTGCACATCGCGCGTTCTGGGCCTGCGGAGGGGCGAGCTTCCGCCGCCGATGCCTTGTCGCCTGTTAGAAGCGTGCAAGAAAAACCGCGCGAGTCTTCCAACCATCCTCTTGAAATGTTACAATGTCACCATGCTGCTCTTGCCCGACTACCGTGTCCGGCAGCGTGACTACCTGCTGGAAATATCTCGTGCGCTCACCTCGCAACTCAATATTGACGAGGTGCTGCGCCTCATCCTGGAAGCTGCCGTAGCGATGCTGGCGGGCAGCGTCGGCCTGATCGCGCTCCAGGAGGATGATCACACGTTCCGCGCGCGGGCCACGATTGGCGTCGAGCCAGAGCGTATTGCCTTGTTCAAGCCGCTCCTGGAAGGCATCACCGACGATGCGGAAGAAGGCTTCAACATTGCCGAACTAGATCGTAAGATGCGCCTGGTGGCGCGCAAGCTGGACATCCGGCTGCGCCAGGTCGTCGCCCTGCCAATGGTCATGCGCGGCGAGGTGGTCGGCGTCATCTTCATCTTCCGCGCCTACAGCGGTCAATCGACGACCAATGACCGGATCGTCTTGCAGAGCTTCGCCGATCAGGCCGCGATTGCTGTCCACAACGCCCGCATGTACCAGCGCGTCATGCAGGAGCAGCAGCGCCTGATGGCGATCCTCGACCACAGCGCCGACGGGGTGATGATCCTGGATGCTTCGCGGCGCATCTTGCACTTTAACAAGGCCCTGGGGCGCATGTGTGGCTGGCAACCCAAAGATGCCATCGGCCACAATCACGACGAAATCATTACCTGGGAGCACGTTGACCAGGGCAAACCGCTCGGCGAGGCCATGTCCAACGGCTGGCCGCACGAACGCCTGCCCGATGCCACCCCGGATGTCCTGTACGTCGAAGGCGATCTACGGCGACCCGATGGCTCCAGGATCAGCCTGGGCATTACCTACGCGCCGCTGATCGACCCCGACGGCGACCTTCGCAACATTATCGTCAACGTCCGTGACATCACCCATTTCCGGCAGTCGGAAGAGATGAAATCGACCTTTGTCTCGATCATCTCCCACGAGTTGAAAACGCCGGTGGCGCTCATCAAGGGCTACGCCGGGACGCTGCGCCGCGAAGATGCGGAATGGGATCGGGATACCATTCAGAACGGCCTGGCCGTTATTGAGGAAGAAGCGGATCGGCTGAACGAACTGATCGAAAATCTGCTGGCGGCCTCCAAATTGCAAGCGGACGGGATGCGCCTGACCAATGTCGGCGATGTAAACCTGCGAACTGTCGCCGCCCGTTCCGTCGAGCGCTTCCAGACTCAGTCGGCGATCCACACCCTCGTCCTCGACTTTCCCGATCCGTTCCCGACCATCCAGGGCGATGAAGCCCGGCTCCGGCAGGTCATTGATAACCTGGTCAGCAACGCCATTAAGTATTCGCCCAAAGGCGGTGAAGTCCGCATCAGCGGCACGTATGACGATCAGAGCGTGACTGTCGCCGTCAAAGATGAGGGGGTCGGGCTGCCCCAGGATGAGCAGGAGCGCATCTTCGAACGCTTTTACCGCGTGGACGACGCCCTGAGCCGCAAGACGCAGGGGACGGGCCTGGGCCTGTATCTGGCACGGGCCGTCGTTGAGGCGCATGGCGGTCACATTTCCGTCGAAAGCCAGCCCGGCAAAGGTTCAACTTTCCGCTTTACCCTGCCCAGGGATTGACCGCTGCGCCGGAATTTGATAAGGAGTTCTGATGGTTCAACCGATGGGAACGCAAATCACCTGCCCCAACTGCCGCCAGCCCTTTGCGGCCATGTTGGAGCAGATCATCGACGTGGGGCGTGACCCGCAGGCCAAAGCCCGCCTGCTGTCAGGCCGCACGAATCTCGTCACCTGCCCGCACTGCGGCTACCAGTCCTTGCTCTCGACGCCGCTCATTTACCATGACCCGAACAAGAGCCTGCTCATCACCTTCATCCCGATGGAACTTGGTCTGCCACAGCAGGAGCAGGAACGCTTGATTGGCAGCCTGACCAATGCTGTCATGCGCAGCCTGCCGCAGGAGCAGCGCAAGGGCTATTTGCTGACGCCCAAGACGGCGCTCAGTATGCAGGGCCTGGTCGAGATGATCCTGGAAGCCGACGGCATCACCAGAGAGATGATCGAGGCGCAGCGCACCAAGATGCGCCTGATCGAGACCTTCCTGCAAACCGATCCCGATCAACTGCCCGATCTGGTAGCGCAGCACGACGCCGAACTGGACACCGAGTTTTTCAGCATGATGACCGCCACCGCCGAGTCCGCCATTGCCAGCGGGCGGCGCGACGTGGCCGAACAAGTGCTGGCTGTGCGCGAGAAGCTGCTCGAACTGTCCACCGTCGGCCAGCAGTTGTTGCAGACGGCGGCCACCCAGGAAGCAACCATGCAGCAGGTGGCCGAGGCCCTGAACGGCCTGGGCGAGAATGCCACCCACGAAGACTTCGTTGATCTGACGCTGGAACTGGCGGCAGATGAAGATTCTGACGAAAAGCTGCAAGTCCTGGTTGGGCTGGCCCGCCCGGTGATGGATTACCAGTTTTTCCAGGTGCTCACCAACCGCATCGAGCGGGCCAAAGGCGATCATAAGGCGCACCTGACGGCGGTGCGCGAACGGCTGCTGGAACTGACCAACATGGTCGATCAGCAGAACGAGGCGGTGCTCAAGCAGGCCACCGACACGCTGCGCGCCATCGTCAACAGCCCCGACCTGGACTCGGCCATCCGCGCCCGTATTGAACTGCTCGACGATACGTTCCTGGCGGTGCTCTCCGCCAACATCCAGAACGCGGAGCAAAAGAAAGACGTGACGAGCGCCGCCCGCTTGAAGCAGGTCTTCGACAAGGTGGTAGCGATCCTTCAGGAAAGTGCCCCGCCCGCCATCCAGTTCATCAACCAACTGATGCAGCAGCAGGACGTGGCCGAGGCCAAGCGGATGCTCAACGAGCGCGCCCACGAATTCGGCCCGGAACTGGTGCAGTGGATGGACATGCTGACCGAAGACCTGGCGGCGCGCGGCAACAACATGGCCCTGGATCGGCTGAACGAACTGCGCCAGGAAGCGGTGCAGGCGCTGGCCGTCGCCGGGATGCAGGCCGGGCCAGCCGACGACGGGCGCAGCCAACCGCAGCGCCAGCCGCGTGTCACCCCCATGCCCCATGCCCAGCAACCTGCACCCGCTCCCGATCAGGCCAGCAAAGCCGGGCTGATCCTGCCCTTCTCGGCGCGCAAACGCTCCAAGAAGCAGTAGGGGTTGTCCCGCGCGATTGGTACTATCTAGCCCGCTTCAGCGGGCTTTGTTGATTCAGTCCGGTGCTTTAGCGCCGGGCATAATTGCGCCAATAGATCGGATTCGTCCTTGACAGCCTGGAACACCTGTGCTATACTGTCTTCGCCCTTTGCAGAATCC
>JAJPHV010000145.1 GCA_021325095.1 Chloroflexota bacterium
AGGTCAATATAACCTCCAGCCCGGCGGGCCGACTCATGCAAAGGCGTGCAATACTCTTGGTTGCTCACATACTACCAATGCTTGCGCTCTAGCACAACTTGAACTTGTATAGATCGGGCTTTGTCTGGGCTTAGGGATCAGTTAAACTCGCCCGAATGCAGGTGCAATGGAGGTAGGGCCATCTCAGCCGCGCTCTGCCCCCACCGCAGTGTGGGGGCAGAGCGCAAAAGATAACCGCACCCTGGGGGACGATACTGGAATAAAACCTTTGTTAAATGAAACAGACAGTTTTTTAACGAAATTGGGAAATTCCGGCCTTTGCGATTCCACGATTTAGCCTTAAACTTAAAGGGGTTTCAGGCATCCGGTACGTAGCTTTCCGAGGATAACCCTTTGCCAAGCTGGATGGTTGTTGAAGACGAACCAGATATTTACGATGTCCTCCTGGCAATGTTTGAAATCTGGGGGATCGAGGGCGTTGCCTTTGTCGATGGTGCTGAGGCTGTTAGCTGGATCGAAGATGTTGACAAAGGGATAGTCGCCGGAGAACTGCCCGAACTGGCGATCCTCGACATTCGCCTGCCTGAAGTGACCGGGCCAGAAGTCGGCGCCCGGCTGCGCAAGAGCACCCGCCTCGGGCAGATCGCCATTGTGATGATTACAGCCTACCGCCTCACCCCGGAAGAGGAGGAGCAGGTGAAAGCGCGCGCCCAGGCAGACGCCCTGATGTATAAGCCGCTGCCTGCCATGCTGGAACTACGCAAGACGCTCGACCAGATCATCGAGAAGCGCAAGACCCTGGCCGCCGCGCAGCCCGCGCCAACCGTGCCTGCCGCTTTGCCGCCACAACAGATTCAGCCCGCGCCCAAGCCGGCTGCACCTACAACCCCGGTCACACCAACCATCACGCCCCCTGTGCCGCCGCCCGCTCCGCCTACTTCCACCACCAAGTAGGCGCCGTTGAGAGTCGTTAGAAATCAGCGCTGTTGCGAATCTGGAGACGCCCGGCTACAATTCAACCCGGCCCAGCAGCACCAGACGGGGACAGGGCTATTCTGGTTCCTTTGCGCCTGTATTGAAGTAGCCAGGTTCTATGCAGAATCTTAACCCCACACGAATTGTCGCGCGTCGTGGTCGTGATATGATGATCATCGGCGCGCTTTTGCTGATGGTCGCCCTGGTGGCTGGCGGGTGCGGGCTGGTCGTGCTGCTGCTCCTGTCCAGTTCGCTGGGGTGGATTTTGATGCTTCTGGGCTTTATCATCCTGCTGGCCGGGACGGGGTTCCTGGTGCGTGGCCTGACCTACCGCAAGGAAAACTTGCCCGCGCTGGCCGTCGCCGAAGTACTGGCCCGCGAATTGGACGCCAGCTATACCTTCATACGCAACGTCAGCCGCCGCAAACTGGGGTACATCGATGCCGTGCTGGTTGGGCCGCCCGGCGCGCTTGTCTTCCGAATTGTCGATAAGCCGGGCATTTTCCTCAACGAAGGCTCGGACTGGCTGGAACGCAAAGGCGGCCAGACCTTCGTACTGTCGCGGATGAGTCCGACCCGCGAATGTGTGACCGACGTGTACGCGCTGCGGGAATACCTGGCCGTGCGCGGCCTGAGCAGCGTCCCCGTTTTTGCGGTGGTGGTCTTCACCAGCCCACAGGTGCAGCTCTCGGCCCGGCAGCCCGTCGTGCCGATTGCTGAACTGCGCACGCTGATGACGGTGTTGCGCCGCGACTACCTGCTCGAAGATCGGATCGATGCGAAAACCGTCGAAGCGACCGTGCAGGCCATCTATGCGTGAGGGCCAGCGACGACTGGCGCAGCCATTCGCTTTGGCCTGATCACCTGTTTTTCAGGCACTGGATCAGGCGTAAGTGCCCTACTTACATGCCTTCACCGCACCTCACTCGTGCTCTGCTTTCGAGAGTCCAGCGGCAAGTTCTCCGCCGTGTAGAAAGATCAGCATAATAGCACAAACGTTCTAAGCTGTCAAGGGCGATTGGTCATTCACGTCGGAGGAGCGCGCCACAGGACTCGCGCACGATCAGGCGTGTTTGCAACGTGACCGTGCGAAACGGCGCATCCGGCTCTGCAAGGCGGCGCAGCAGCAGGTGAACTGCTTCGCGGCCCAGTTCGTAAGTGGGCTGTGAAACCGCCGTCAGCGGCGGGCAAAGCTCGCCAGACCAGGGCATGTCGTCGAAGCCGACCAGCGCCACGTCTTCGGGAATGCGGAGCTTTAGCTCGTGGATGGCTTGCAGCGCGCCCATCGTCATCAGGTTATTGGCGACAAAAATGGCCTGCGGTGGCTGTGGCGAAAGCATCAATTCGCGGGCCAGCCGGTAGCCGCTCTCTCGCTGCGAGTTGCCGACCTTCAGGAGCGTTTCATCGACGCCCAGCCCCGCCGCATTCAGGGCATCGCGGTAGCCCTGCTGGCGCTCGCTGCCGGTGGACAGGACGGCGGAACCGGCGATCATGGCGATCCGGGTGTAGCCCAGGTCGATCAGGTGCTTGACGGCGGCATAGGCCCCGCGCACGTTATCGACGGTTAGCATATCGGTTTCCAGGCCCTCAATGCGCCGGTCCAGCAGAATGAGCGGTACGCCCGCCTCAAGCACCCTGGTCAGCGATCTGGCCGTCGTGGAGGGCGTGGGCACGAAGATCAGCCCGGCCACGCGCTCGGCCAGCATCACGTTCAGGTACATCTGCTGCCGTGCCGAATCCTCGCCAGTGTTGCAGACGAGAACACTCATCTGGTTGGCGTAGGCCATCTCTTCGACCCCCGCCAGGACGGAGATAAAGAACGGATTCTGCATGTCCGAGATGAGCAGGCCCAGCACATCGCCGGGGCTGCCGCGCAGACGGCGCGCCGCCCGATTGGGATGGTAGCCGAGCGCTTGCACGGCCTCCAGGACGCGCACGCGCAGCTTGGGGGCCACATTCGGGTCGTTATTCACAACCCGTGACACAGTTGCCATCGAGACGCCCGCATACTCGGCCACGTCTCTCATCGTTACGGTAGCCATGAGACCGCCCCATAAATCTAATTCAAGCGCAGATTCATCGAAGTCTTCAGTAATCGGTTTCAGGTCTTATTGACAGTGTTTGAAACCATTATATAATACAATTCAGAAAACGATTTCAACTCAATAAGAATTCAATGAACAACGCCTGCCAGCGCGGTTGACAACCCTTCTAAGGCGCTATATTATCGGGACAAGCTATACCCTTTCTCGACTGTCGCCATCCCGACTGAGATCGGTTTGAATGTCCCGATATTGAGCGAAAACATCCCTGAGCGCGAGACAGCTTCCTGGTTCGGTGATGAGGGATGGACGAGTCAGGGCCAGGCCATATTGAAGGAGGTTCCCCATATCGTGTAAACATTCACCCGGCTACAACCCCTATCTGTTGCTGATATATACTTAGGAGAATGTAGAATGGTTAAGCGTCGCCTTCTGTCACTTTTCCTCGTTCTGGCACTCAGTGCCAGCGTGTTTGCAGTCACCAACCGGGCTTCCGCCCAGGATCAAACTTTCTTTGGCAAGACCGCCCTGGATCTGTTCCCGGATAATGCTTTCCCGACCAGCTCGCCCGAAGTCATCAAGGCCGAGCGCGACGCGGCATGGAAGGCGCTGCTGGCGGCCAATATCCCAGACGGTCACGCGCTGGGCAATGGCAAGACGATCACCGTCGCCACGCTGGGGCAGGGTGCTACCGGCGGCATCTCAGGCACGATCTACTTCTGGCGGCCCGCCTTTGAGGCAGCCACCGGGGCCAAACTCGAGATTGCCGAAATCCCGTTCGGCCAGCTTCAGACGACCATCCCAACCGACTTCCTGACCGGGCAGCACACCTATGATGTCATCGTGAGCGGCTCCTGGTTCTATGGCGACTACGTCACCAATGGCTGGATTCAGCCGATTGACAAGTTCATCGGCGACAAGCGCTTCCCGCAGTGGGATCCCAAAGACACCATCGACTCCATTCACCAGCTGTATGTCTGGGGCGGCAAGCAGTACGGCACGCAGATGGACTCCGATGCGCAGTTGCTGTATTACCGCCGCGATATTTTGAGCGACCCCAAGTGGCAGGCACAGTACAAGAAGGACACTGGCGAAGACCTGCCCAACCCGCCCAAGACCTGGCAGCAACTGTTGAAGGTTACGTCGTACTTTAACGGCAAAGACTACAACGGCAACGGTAAGCCCGGCGACGGCATCAGCCTGCACCTGAAGGTGGGCGGCCAGGGCATGTTCCACTTCATGTCGCTCTCGGCCCCCTTCTCCATCATCCCGGACCCAGGCCCCAACCCGAAGAAAGTGACCAAGACCCACAACATTTACTGGTTCGACCCCGACACGTTTGAGCCGCTGATCAACCAGCCCGGCCAGGTGGCGGCGCTGGAATTCCTGCAAAAACTGGCGGCGACGGGCCAGAAGGCGCAGTTTGGTTGGGAGCTTGGCGAGGCGTGGCAGAACTTCTTTGACGGCAATGCCATTGCCACCTTCTCCTGGGGCGACGTGGGTTCGCTTTCACAGAACCCGGATAAGTCCAAGATCAAGGGCAAGCTGGGCGCAGCGCCGATCCCGTGCTCCGAGACCTGGTACGACCCGGACAAAAAGCAGATGGTGACGGATCCGGCACACCCGAACTGCGTGGGCAACACGGTGGGCGGCACGTGGCACCCGACCCTGTCGGCCTTCAGCAAAGAGCCGGAGTTGAGCTACTTCTTTATGGCGATGATCGCCAACCCCAAGATCAACTTCTTCGACGCGACGACGGGCTGGCAAGGCATTGACCCGTGCTGCAACTACGACCTGTTCCCGCCGGCTGGTAACGCCAAGATTGAAGACTACACCGCTGTGGGCTTCAACGCCGACGACTTCAAGATCTACATTCCTGCTTATGCCGACAACCTGAGCAAGATGCCGATCTACGAGACCTATCTGCGTATCCCTGGCACACCCGCCTACTGGACGGCGCTCGATACACGGCTCTCCGAGGCCATGACCGGTCAAAAGTCGGCCAAGCAAGCCCTGGACGACACCGCCGCCGACTGGAAGAAGATCACGGCAGATGCCGGTGGGCCAGATAAGTTGCTGAAGGTCTACCAGGATTCCATTGGTTATAGTAAGTAGTTCACGACGTGGTGGAGAGAGGAGGAACCCTCCTCTCTCCGACTTTGTAGTGTGAGCTTGAACGGAGTCGGGCGTTTGTCATGAAAAGCCGTGCCAAGTATTTCTTTCTGATGCCAGGGGTGATCTGGGTCCTGGTTTTTACCCTGTTTCCACTGCTGTACTCGCTGTACCTGAGCCTGACCAACGCCAGGCTTGGCCGCGAAACGGAATTCATCGGCTTTCAGAACTACATCAATCTCTTTTCTGACCAGAAAGCAGGCGAAGTCGCGCTCTTTAGCGCCTGGTTGACCATCGGCAGTGTCACGCTGACGATGGTCTTTGGCACGTTCATCGCCTGGTTGTTCAACCACGACATACCGGGCCTCAAGGCACTGCGCGCCATCCTGACCATGCCGCTGTTTGCCGCACCTATCGCTGTAGGCTACATGGGTGTGGTGATTTTCAACGAGCAGCATGGGCCGATCAACAATATCATCGCCTCTCTGGGCGGCACACCCGTAAGCTGGATTACGGCGCCCTGGCCGGCCCGCTTTGCTGTGCTGATCACCGATACCTGGCAGTGGACGCCGTTCGTGTTCATTGTGGCGCTGGCGGCTATGCAGGGTATCCCGGATGAATTGTTCGAGGCCGCGCGGCTGGATACCAGCTCCGCCTGGAGTACTTTCCGGCACATCACCTACCCGCTGATTGCGCCTGCGCTGGGCACGGTGGCGCTGCTGCGCCTGGTCGAGACCTTCAAGATTCTGGACGTTCCGCTGACGCTGACGGGCGGCGGGCCAGGTCAGGCCTCACAGACTTATTCGTTTTACGCCTATCTGCAAGGGCTGCGTTCGCCGTTCCAGCAGGGTTATGCTTCGGCAATGGCTTACCTGGTTGTTATCCTGTGCATCATCATCAGTTCGATCTATTTCTGGCGGGTTCGCGCCCGCTTTGAGTAGCGCGCTGGCGCGGGAGCATCGTATCGTATGGCAAGCACAACCTCACCGACTGTCGCCAGTGCTGCTGCGGTACCGCAGCGCCGTGTAGAAGCCAGACGCCTCACGTTGGGCCGGGCGCTGATCTGGCTGGCGGTTATTATCGTGACCCTGATCGCCCTGTTCCCCTTTATTTACGCGCTGACCACCTCGTTCAAGACACAGCGCGCTTCCTACGACGGCACGCTGATTCCCTGGCTTCAGTACGAGCCGACCCTCGCCAACTGGCAGGCTGAGTTCGGATCAGGCGGCCAGGAGACCATGCGGGCGCTGACGAACAGCGCGACCATTGCGATTGGCGCGACGATTGTGGCGACGGCCCTGGGCACGCTGGCGGGGTGGGGGCTGGGGCGTTTCAAGTACGGCATTGGCAACCGCAACCTGGTGTCGTGGTTCCTCTCGCAGCGCTTCCTGCCGCCTATCGCCACCGTGATCCCGTTCGTGCTCTTGTTCAAGCAGCTGGGGCTGATCGACAACGTGTTGGGGCTGATTATCGCCAACGCCACGTTCACGCTGCCCTTCGCCGTGCTGATCATGCGCGACTTCTTCGCCGACTTTCCAAGCGACTTGCAGGATGCAGCCCTGGTAGACGGCGCAAGCCAGTTCGGGGTGTTCTGGCGGGTGGCGCTGCCCATTGCTACCCCGGCACTGGTGGCGGCCATCATCATCTGCTTCGCATTCTCGTGGAATGAATTCCTGTTCGCCAGCGTGCTTGCCCTGCGGAACGCCAAGCCTTACCCGTTGATGGTGGCGGGGTCAGATACGGTGCGGGGCATCGTCTTTGGCTTTGTGTCCACCCGGATGCTGATCGCCATCACGCTGCCAGTGGTGCTCTCGCTGCTCGTCCAGCGCTACATTGTGCGCGGTCTGGCGCTTGGTGCAGTCAAAGGATAAGGACTGAGGAAATGCCTCACCCCCGACCCCTCTCCACTTTGGTGGAGAGGGGAGGCGCGATTTGACGCGAGCGAGTTGAACGATGCTCACGCGCCGCCAGCGGATGTTGCTCTTTGTGCCGCTGGCCCTGCTGCTTGTGCCCTTTTTGTTGCTGCCCGCCCTGTTTGGTTTCCTCACCAGCTTCACCAACTACGCCCCGTTCCAGCCCGGCCAGTTGGTGCGGTTCGTTGGGCTGGACAACTATCTTTCGATCCTTCACGACGACACTTTTCGGACCGCTGTCCGCAACGTCACCGTCTTTGCGACTGCGAGCGTGAGCGCGGAACTGATCGGCGGTTTTGGCCTGGCCTATCTGCTTCGGGAATCATTTCGGGGACGGAGCATCGTGCGTTTTCTGCTCCTGTTGCCCTGGGTGGTCAGCCCTGTCGCTACCGGGATCATGTGGCATTTTCTGGTCAACCGGGAAAGCGGGATGATCAATTACTGGCCGGCCCTGCTTGGCCTGCCTTCGCTGCCCTACCTGCTGACCTTTGAACTGGCGCTGCCGACGGCAATCGTCACCGAAATCTGGCGCAAGATGCCGTTCGTAATGTTTCTGGTCTTGCCGGGGTTGCTGGCTGTGCCTGCCGATCAATGGGATCAGGCCAGGCTGGAAGGGTTGCCTGTACTGGGCCAGATTCGCCACGTGGCACTGCCCCGGTTGCGGCTGCTGATGCTGACTATTACCCTGCTGCTGCTCGGCGATGCGTTGGGCAACTTTGAGAATATCATGATGCTGACGGGGGGCGGCCCCGGCTCTGCCACGACGACGCCCGGTTTTTACAGTTATCAGAAGGCTTTTGTGGCCTTCAACTGGGCCGCCGGAACCACGTCCGGCTGGTTCATTGTGGCGGCAGTGCTGCTGGTCGGGCTGGTCTATGTGATCATGGCGCGGCGCGGGGCAGACTGATGGTTCTGCGCGCACGATTACAGCACCGTCAAAAACGACGGCATTACGTGTCGTGGCGTGGGTTGCTGCTGGCCGCCGCTGTGCTGCTGCTGAACATGCCGCTGCTGTGGACGAGTGCGGCTTCGTTCGGCATCGTGCCGGACAACACGACTTCGCCACCGACCTGGCTGCTTCATCCGACGGATGAAAATTACCTGGAAGCGGCAGGTTTTCCTAACCTGCTGGGACAACTGGAAACCAGCATCGCCATTTCGTCACTGACCACGCTGCTGGCAATCGCGGTGGCGTATCTGGCTGCCTACAGCCTGTCCAGGTCGCATTTCATGGGGAAACGGCTGCTGCTCCAATCTTTCCTGATCTTAGCCAGCCTGCCCGTCATTGCCTACGTCATCCCCGAAAAGAACCTGCTACAGCTTGCGCACCTGTACGACACCCTGGTCGGGATCACGCTGGCGGAGGCAGCGCTCTACGCGCCGCTGGCGGTCTACGTTCTGCATGGCTACCTTGCGCAACTTTCCCCGGAACACGAAGAGGCCGCCCGTCTGGACGGCGCGGGCACATTCCAGATCATCTGGCGCGTGGCACTGCCGATCACTGCGCCGGGCATTGCGGCGACGGCGGTGATCGTCTTCGTGTTAAGCTGGAACCAACTGCTTATGCCGTTCGTGTTGACCGCGAACCATGTGCAAACCATCCCGGTCATGTTGAGCACGTTCTTCGTCTATGAGCGCGAGCTGGATTGGGAAACGGCGGCGGCAGCGCTGGTCGTATCGCTGCTGCCGCTGGCGGCGTTCGTCGCCGCAGCGCACCGCACGCTTGAACAGTTCAGTCTGGATGTGGCGCGGCAGGAGGATTAAGCCCCCGATCAGTTCCCGTCGGACGACGGCGGCGGGGAGTCAAAGAACAACTGCCACCACAGCTTCCAGTTCTCCGTTTCCGGGCGCTGGTTGGTGACGGCGACAAAGGGCGTGGGCGCGGGTTCGGGCGTGGCCTGGCCGGGCACAGGAATGACCAGCACCTCGTCGCCCTTGACCATCTTGCCCTCTTTGCGCGCCCATTTTTCCACGAAGGCGTCGCTGTTGACGTAGTTCAGTTCGGCACGCAGGGCAGTGGCCTGGGCCTGCAAGGTGCTGATCACCTGTTCCAGGTTGTCGCGCTCGCTCTCAATGCGCCGCCCGGCGGCGATGCGCCCGCTAAAATTGATCGCCAGCAGCAGGCTGATCGCCAGGATCGAGCCGAAGACGATCTGCATACTTGAGACCTGCCCCCTGGGAGCCAGCGGGCGTTTGACCGGGGTACTCATGGGCCGCGTTTGCTCAACCGTTTCTCAATCGCTGTGTTTTCCAATCCCTGTGCGCCCGATCATAGCAGAGAATCGCCACAAATCGCTACCGGACCGGATTGGCGTCGCTTTTGGCGAACAGCAGGACTCGCGGCGTGTGTCCCGGTTTGGGCGGCACGCGGCTCATGGCATATTCGGCCAGGGCGGTGATGGTCAGGCTGGGGTTGACGCCCGGATTGGCGGGCACAATCGAGCCATCGACCACGTACAGGCCCGGATAGTTGTGAAGCTGGCAGTCGAGATCGACCACGCCTTCCTGCGCGTCGCGCCCCAAGGGACAGCCCCCCAGGATGTGGGCCGTGAGCGGGATATTCAGCAAACCCTCGTTGATCGAGCCGAGCGGCACGCCGTTGGTTTTCCGCGCAAAGGCGCGCGTCACCTGATGGCCGATGTCGATTTGGGTGGGGATGCTCTTTTCCTCATCCGGCAGGGAAACCAGGTTGCGGCGGAACAGGGTGAACAGGCTCCGCCCCAGGCGCAGTCGAATACAATTGTCCTCGGTCTGCATGACCAGCAAAATGGTCGTGCGCTGCGCCCAGCCGGGAAGGAGATGGACTTTCATGAAGTCTACCGGATGCAAGAGGATTTCCCGCGCCGATTTGAGGAAGCGCACAGGGATGTTGTTACCCAGATCGACCAGCGGCCCGGCCATGAAGCGCAGCAGCGACGATCCAGCCGGGTAACGCACCGGCTCGACAGTTGTCACGTCGTCGGCACTGAAGATCGAAGTAATGGCGATGCCTTTGGAATAGTCGGTGCTGAGGCCGCGATTGACCGTGCCGAGCAGGGCCTCGCTGTTGGTGCGTACCATGTCGCCCAGGCGGGCTGAGATATGCGGCAGCGAGCGCGTCACGTCGCGGCAGCGGAACAGCAGGCGCATGGTGCCGAGCGCCCCGGCGGAAAAGACGACGTTGCGCGCCCGCACGCGCCTTTCCGGCCTGAACAGGAAGGCCGTCGAACTGCGCATGACGATCTCGTAGCGCGCCCCGTCCGGCTGGCCTTCGGGGAGCGGGCGCACATCGCGCACTTCGGTTTCCGGCCAGACTTGCGCGCCCCACTTTTCGGCAAAGTACAGGTAGTTTTTGACCAGCGTGTTTTTCGCATTATGCCGGCAGCCGACCATACAGCCGCCACAGTAGATGCAACCCCGGCGGGCCAGGCCCTCGCCGCCAAAATACGGATCGGGCACTTCCTGGCCTTCTTGGCCCGGCTCGCCGAAGAACGTGCCCACCGGGGTGGGCCGGAAAGTCGCCTCGCGGCCCAGTTCCGCCGCAATGTCTTTCAGGACGTGATCAGCAGGCCACAGGCGCGGGTTGGTGGTGACGCCGAGCATCCGGCAGGCGGTGTCGTAGTGTGGTCGGAGAATGCTCTTCCAGTCGGCCAGATGTTTCCAGGCGGGCGCTTCAAAGAGTCTGTCGTCCGGCTCCATCAGAACGTTGGCGTAGCCCAGGCTGCCACCGCCCACCCCGCAGCCGTGCAGCACCAGCACGTTGCGGAACGGGCTGATCTGCAGGATGCCAAAACAGCGCAGGGCGGGCGCCCAGAGATATTTCCAGACATTCCAGTTACTTCTGGCAAAATCCTCGTCTCGATAGCGCTTGCCACGCTCCACAACCAGGACACGATAGCCCTTCTCTGTCAGGCGCATGGCGGAAACACTGCCACCGAAACCGGAGCCGACGATCACGTAATCATAGGCCCCTTGTGCCTGTTGGGTTGACGCTGACATGGCTTCGAGCGCGCCAATCCATTCCCAATGACCGGCGCGCAATCTCCTTTCCATTCAAAACAATTTCAGGGGCGTAACCCACGTTGTCCCGTAGTATACTGCAAGAGTGTGCCCGTGCGACATTGCCAAGCGTCACATAGAGCGGGCTGGCTTGACCCATCTCAATGTTAGTGTACAATAGACACTATAGGGGTAGTTCATGAATCCCATTGTCTATCAGTTCGGCCCAATCGAGATTCATGCTTTCACGGCCTGGATCGCGCTCGGCGTGACAGCGGGCATCGTCATCACGCTCGGCATGGCGCACTTTCGCCAGCAGCGTCTGATGCCCTGGCTGGACGCCTGTGTTGGAGGGGTGGTTGGCGGCCTGATCGGGGCACGCGCGTTCCACGTGTGGCTGAACTGGGCTTACTTCTCCGCCCATACCGACCAGATCGCGGCGCTCAGTTCGGGCGGCCTGGACTGGCATGGCGCGGTCATCGGCGGGCTGATCGGCGCGGCGAGTGTGGCGCTGGTGCGGCACGTGCCGCTGCTGCCGCTGATGGACGCGTTTGCGCTGGCGCTGCCCTTCGGGGCGATGGCGGGCTGGGCAGCCTCCGCCTCCGCCAATGCTGGCTACGGCGTCGAAGTCTGGACGCTGGCCGATTACCCGTCGTGGCTGGTGACCGAATCGCCCGACATTTACGGAATCGTCGCGCCGCGCCTCAACCTGCCCCCCATCGGGATCGTGCTGGCAGTCGTCGTCCTGGTCCTCGTGGTCATCCTGACGCTGCTTGGCCGGCTGGGCGGGGCGCGGCTGTGGCTGGCGCTGTGCCTCTACAGCCTGGGCATGGGTGTGATCAGCTTCTTCCGCGCCGAGTACGTCCCGATCTGGCTGGGCCGCCGCGCCGATCAGGTGCTTGACCTGGCCCTGGCGCTGGCCGCGATCCTGATTTTCGGCGTCGTCGCGCTGTTGCAGCGCCGCCGGACGCTCGCATCGTTAAGGAGTCTTCCCACGTCAACTACCCCCGGCTAAAGCCGGCGGCTTGCCCCTGGCGCTGCACGATGGTCTGTGCATCCGAGGCGTATGGCCTATTGACTGAGGCCCGTCTACCCGAAGGTAGACGCGAGTCTTTCGACCTTGAAGATTGTACGTAGAACAGGATAGCAATGCTC
>JAJPHV010000152.1 GCA_021325095.1 Chloroflexota bacterium
AAGTTTCCAGTTGAGGTCGTGAGTTGGTTAGGGTTTTTGTGTTCATACCCCTATCCTACCTCACGTCCTCCTTGCTCCCTGGTGCGAGATAATCTCACCTCTCTACCGCTGTATTTCAACATCAGTGATCTCCAGTTTGTCGTCCACCTCTTCCTGTTCGAGCATCTGTTTAAGGAAGTCCAGGCGCGTTTGGTCGATCAGGTCTTTGTTCTTTACATCAAGTAGCTGGTCGTAAGTGTCTTCGACCAGTACCAGCCGATCAATGAGCGCCTCGGCCAGCTTCTTCATACCCTCTGTCCCGGCAAACTGCGCCTGAGCCTGAGGTGGCAGCTCCTGGTATTCGCTGTAAAACTGTCCCAGGCTATATTGCTTGCCTTTGATGGTAAAGAGTGTCTTCGCGCCATTATCTTTCATCCATGCTGCTGTGCGCTGCGATTGCACAGCCTCCAACACTTTGGGCCGTACCTCATCAAAGGACTGGACGCGGGTGGCCTGTGACTTAATCAGCCGGACGATGTAGAGCGTATTGCCTGCCCGGAAAATGTCCGAAGTCTCGCCCGGCTGAAGGGCACTCACGGCTTTTATCCAATCGGTTTCCAATTTGTCTTCTGCAAGAGTGCTGTTCGTGGTAACCTGGGCCTCTGGGACTTTGGTCGTGATGCTGGCGAAGTCAGTCCCCGAGCGCAGTTGAAGCAGCGCTTTATCCGCCGCTGCCCGTGCAGCCGACTCGTTACTGCCTACGGGAAAAGTCAGCATATCCACTGTAAACTGGGCAGGTAATGCGTATGTTTTCTGGTTAGCCTCGTAGTAGTTTCGGAGATCGGCGTCCGAAGGCGGTGGCACATCGAGCAGCGCAAAGTCGCGTGTAATCGAGGCATTACTCTTCAGGCGAGCTATATAGTCCTTCAGATATTGACTTTCTTTCTGCTCGACCAGTACCTTGCGAATCTCCTCACGAACAGTATTGAGAGGTTGGTTGCCAAACTGGGCTTTGTTGGCTTCGTAGTACGCTTGAATCTCGGTCTCGGATACGGAGATACCGCCACCGTGAAGCTGTGCGTTGAACGAGTCGAGATTGATGCTTTCGGTGATATGCTGCATGGTGTGGGTAAAGTTTTGATCCTTGTCCGGTTGGCGCTTGCTTGCCCAAGCGCGAACCAGTATATCCGTCACCATTTCACGCACGACAAAGCGCAAATTTTCTGGTGTACGCAGTTGGGTACGATATTCCTCTGGTGTCAGGACTTTGAAATGTGCTTCCAGGTCAGCAACCGTGATCTGTCCACCATCATACGTTGCCACTACGTCCGGTGCAGGGGGCTTCGGTGCGGTTAATTGCGCCCAGAGGCGATTGCCACCAGCCGACCAGAGACCACCAATCACCAGAGCGCCGATCAGCAAGACGTTAGCTACCATTGATAGCTGTTTGCGCCAACGTGGAAGCAGTTTTACCGGTGGAGGGATAGTTTCCGCTACGACTCCTGGTAAGGCGATTGGGGCCTCGGCAGTCATTGGAGGTGTAGACAATGTTTCCGCCGAAGACTCAGTAGAAGCCGCTTCAGGCAGGATGTGCGAGGTCTCGTTTTCTGAAGCTGCTGCCAATGTTGACGCATCGCTTGACCCCTGTAGCACGCTTTCAATATAAGTTTCATCGATTGGAGTTTCGAGCGACGTATTTACAACGTTGGGCTCCGAGATCGCAGGAACTTCAAGGGCTACCAATGACGTTTTGGACTCTGTAGGCTTCTCTTCTGGTTCGGGCTGCGGTTCACCACGCAGCGCATTTCGTAAATCATCCCAGACCTGTTTCCAACCTTCAGCCATAATAACACCTCATTATCGCGGCACCGGCGTGGATGCAGGCGGATTGACCAGTGGTCCAGGTGTTGCCGCTGCTGATGGACTCCCGAAAAGTCGCAGGTTGATGGCACCGCCGCCTGCTTTATCAACAACGTAGACCTGCGCACGCTTCAGAATTTTATCCAGTGTTTCGAGATATAACCGGTAGCGTGTCACCTCTTTGCCGTAGATCTTTGAATTGTTCTGGTACTCTGCCAGCACGGCATCAAATGCTTGCGCCGCACCCGTGGCCCGTCCAAGGACGGTTGAATTGTAAGCCTGCGCATCGGCCAGAATTTGATTGGCCTGTCCACGTGCTTGTGGAATCAGGCTGTTGGCATAGCCTTGAGCTTCGTTGATAGCGCGCGACTTGTCCTCCTTGGCACTGTTGACATCCGTGAACGCCGCAGCTACCTCGTCAGGCGGAAAGGCCCGTTGGAGGCTGATACTGACAATGGTGAGACCAGCATTGTAGCTGTTCAGCCGGGTCTGCGCTTCGGTGCGGATCGTCTGTTGCAGCGCTTGCCTTTCAGCAGTCAAAATGTTATCGACAGGTTGGGTAGTCACTAGCGAGGTAATGCCCGCACGTACCGCGTCCCGTATCAGTCGGTATGACGCGTAGTTTACGTTGACCAGATAGGGTGCCGGGTCAGTGACCTGATACTGAACAATGATTTCGATGTCAATTACGTTCGTATCACCGGACAACGCTTGCATTTTACCCGGCGGCTCAGGGTGTTCATGGTCTTCTGGTACGGTAATGCCGACGGTTTCGCGGCGGATCTGGCCGACGTTGATCACGTCCACGCGGTCAATCGGCCAGGGTAACCGGTAGTGTAACCCGGGGCCTGCGCCCGGTTCAACCACCGCGCCAAATCGCCGGACAACGGCGGCCTCACCAGGAGCGACAACATAAACCCCGGAACCCAGATAGACCAGCATGAGCAGGCCAAGCAGTATCCAGGCCAAACGGCGTGTGTTGATCCGACCCGTAGCGGCGCGTAGATCAGCCAGAGGCGACTCGCCATCGCCAATCAGTGAGCGCAGTCTGCGAATCAGACTTTGTGCGACTTTACGCCAATCCATAGGCGGACGCTCAGGCGTCGGAGGGGGAGTAGGAACATTAGCCATGATCACTTCCCCTGTCCATCTGGAGCCTGAGTGCCCGTTATAACTGGGGTTGTGTTGGGATTAGCGCCTGCGTTGGCCGGGTTGAGATACTTGAGCAGTGCTGAGTCGGAAGGCAGGATCAGCGTCGTATTCTCATTAATGAACGCCTCGTAAGCCTGAAGCGTGCGCAGAAATTGATAGAATTCCGGGTCTTTCTGATAAGCCCCGGCATAGATTGAAATCGCCTGAGCATCGGCTTGACCCCGAATTTCAGCCGCTTTCTGGTTAGCATCCGCTAGAATTTTCGCTTTCTGAGCATCAGCGTCGGCACGAATCTTAGCGGCTTGTTCCGTGCCTTCGGAGCGGAACTGGCGGGCGATAGCTTCACGTTCAGCTTTCATACGCTGGAAAACACTGGAAAGATTCGCCTGCGGGAACGTAAGCTGCTTGAGACGCACATCGCTGACGACGAAACCATATTGCTGACTGCGACTGGATACCTGCTGGGTAACGGTAGCGAGCGTCTGGGGAAGTTTCATCTGCTTGGCATCGACGGTGACGAGCTGATTGAGTTCCACCTGACCCAGCGCCACACCGAGTTCGGAGGCGATAATATCTGCCAGGCGTATTTCTGCGCCTGTTGGATTACGGACCGTTTTAAGGAAAGTCAGCGCATCCGTGACTTTCCAGGTCGCGTAGGATTCCAGCACAATGTTCTTCTTATCTGCGGTAAGCAGTTCAGTCTGAGGCAGGTTGAAGACCTGAAGTTGTGTATTAATTCGTACCACGCTCTGAATCGGATCAGGCGACTTAATGTACAAGCCGGGTGTAGTGATTACCCGCACGGGTTCTCCGAACTGAGTAACAATAGCCGCCTCGGTAGCATCTACTTGAAAGAAGACAAGGTTGGCTGCCAGAAAACCAAGCACGACAAGGCCAATAATGAGGTTGCGAACGATTTTCATATCGATGCTCTCCTAAAACATTGTCATTGAAGCACGGTAATGGGATAAATCGCTGCCTGCTTACGGCTGAGGCGGAAACTGCTGTGGTTTACCTGAGCCAGATACCCATAGGTCGGTTGTTTGCAGGCGAATGATCGGATCGAGTATGAACTTACGTGCGCCAATAAGGACTTTTTCAGCGGCTTCCAGATACAGCCTTATCCGGGTGACCTCAGGAGCTTTGGCGTAAGCTGCTTGCTGATTGCTAAACAGCGCCGCATCGCCGTTCGCTTTAGCCAACTTATCGATACTGTAAACATTGGCAGATTGGATGGCGACTGCGGCATCTCCACGCGCCACTGGCAGCACCTCATTCATGTAAGCCTGGGCTTCATTGATGAACGTGTTCCTATCCTCACGGGCACTAGATACATCTCGAAAAGCGTCAGCTACCTCAGGTGGTGGGTTGCTTTCAAGGACTTGCATGCCAGCGACTGCCAGGCCAGATTTGTAGGCATCGAGAATCTCCTGTGTTAGAGCTGCTGCACGTTTCTGAATAGCAGCCTTATCGACGGTGAGCAACGCATCCACCCCTTCCTGGGCCACGATTTGCCGCAAGGCGGTTGCGCTTGCCTGCTGGGCTAGGACATCGGGGCTGGCAGCATTCAGCAGGAAAGCAGCAGGGTCTTTGACGCTGTATTGCAAACTGAGGCGTACCGAGATCAAGTTTTCGTCACCGGTGATCATCAAACTTGCCGGAGTTTCTACACGGCGAAGCTGATCGGTAGCTACCATATCTATGCGATCTATCGGCCAGGGCAAACGGTAATGTAAACCGGGGCCGACAGCCCCATCAACGACGTTCCCAAAGCGGCGAACGACTGCCACCTCACCAGGCTGAACGGTATAGAACCCTGACAGAAGATATAAACCCACCAACGCGATTGCGGCCATTGGCAGGAAAACACGCCACCGACGGCCTATTACGGGAATGCTGTCATGTGTGTGCGCCTCTCCCATATCCAGTGCCGTATGCTGTGTAAGCGCGCGCCAGGCTGAGGCCAGAATCTCGAATCCCGCGAAAAAGATGAAGACAACGACAATCACAGCCGCAGTGCGATCCAGAGCCGGCAAGCCCAAAGACGCTCCTGCCAGACCTGCAACAGCGACAATGGAAGTAAAAATGTCCATTCGTGCGTGGTAGCCGCCGGCGATCAGTACAAGTGAGTTTGTCTGTTTCCCTACGTATTGCTCGTAACGAGCCAAAAACCAGGCAATAGGGATGGTGATAAGCGAGGCGAGTGCGACTGGTCCGGTATTGCGTAAATCAGGCGTTTCTCCGGTCAACACTTCGCGGATAATGTCGAATCCGATGTAAAAGATAGCTAAAGCGACACCAACTGCCAGCCAGTTTTCGATTTGACTGAACCATGCTTTCCCCTGGCTGCGTGTAGTCCCCCACCTGGCAAGAAGCAAACCGAGCAGGACAAAGACACCGACGGCAGCATCGGAAATAGAGTGGACAGCACTAGCCTGTAGCGATAGACTGCCTGAAGCGCCAGCCAGCCAAAACTTAAAGACGATCACTAGTACGTTGACGATGAGCGCGACAAAAACGGTTCGTTCTTTACGACTCATGATGTTCGTTCGCTCCTGTGTGATGAAGCGTTTGACGAGATGTCTCTCTTGTGGAGCATCCCAGCAACTTTCTTCGTTGTGCGGTCTGGCATCTGGGCTAAGATCACCATACCGCGAGTGCAACTTGGAAGATTCGATATTATTGAGCTAGATGCGAAAAAATCAGGAATATTTGGAGATATTCGGTGGTTGTTCAGGAGGAGGCACTGAAAGTTGGCGAGGCCAATTGACTCGAGTGTCTGGTATTTTTATGCTGATGAAGGATTGCGGATCACTTGTTTGAGCAAGCCCTTGACCAATCAGAACGGGCACTTCTGACGACTTATCGTGACGGACTCGGCAGGATGACCCTTCACAATGTGATCCATCTGTGTGTGCAAGATGAGGTAGAAACTCAATCAGGGGCAACTTGCCGCGCTGAAGACAAACAGCCGGGATACCGACAGCTAACCATAAGATCACAAGCGCAGCTAAGAAACGGTAGGCAGCCACCGAGAACGTTTGTGTTTGGAATACGCTCGAAGGGTTATAAACCAATGAATGACTTTTCATCTATGCAGACAAGTGAACTCCCATGCATCATGTCATTGCTGTATACACTCGAGCAGTAAACATGTAGCTGTTCACCAATTAATCTACCTCGTCCAAGCTTCAACAAAGCTCGTGAGAATCGCCAATACTCGACATACGGATGACTCTGAGCATAGCGAAAACTCACATCTTGCAACTCCATGTTGTTGTTGACGGAAGTGTATCCGTTATATGCGCATGTCGCAAGTCCAGATGATCTGCTCCACGATCCGGACACTGTTATGAACTATGAGAGGAAAGCCACAAAATCGCTGTTCGCGGAGGGCTTCGTGGCTTGCAGCGCGTTACCGATCATACCGAGTCACCCCAGTGTGGGATCCCTGGCTGCTCCTAAAAGATACTTCAAGTTTCGGTCACCATGGAAATAATCAACAGTAAAAGAAAACCAGCGAAGAAGCTCACCGTAATAGGCTGTCTTTCAGGAACACTGTGGGCTTCGACGAGCAATTCCTCTGTCACCAGATACAGTAAAGCTGCTAATACAAAGGCCAACTAATAATGCGATCAGGATTGCTAAATGCTTTAACATAAGCCGGTTCTCCTTGATAAATCAAATAGATTCATCAAACGACGATACGATGTGAATATGGCCCGGTTCGTGAAGTAGTCTACTCCCAACCTCACGATGAGTTTGCCACCTGGCGAGAAGACTACTGCTCATTTTGCTGACAGCGTGGGCAGAGGCGTCTGCGCCAATCCTGCATCGCCGAACCTGCGGATATAATTAATCACGTGCCAGCGGTCCGGTTCGCCAAGCTGCGTGCCAAAGGCAGGCATGGCGGAACCGGGAAAGCCGTTGGTAATCCAGTCGAACAATTCCCCATCGGTGTGCCCCTGCTTCATATGAACCTGGAAATTGGCTGGCTTTGGATTCAGAGCCGCTCCCGCAGGGCCATCCCCCAGGCCGGTCGAGCCATGACACATGGCGCATCTTGCCTGGTAAACGACCTGTCCGCGCGCCATTGATGCAGGATCTGCTAAAAAGGGATTTTGTCTCGCCATGACGGTATTTACGCCCGTAACAAAGCTGCTGGCGATGGCCGCAATACCGAAACCGATCAGTCCACCTGCTATTAACCGCGCCGCCCAGCCTGCCCAGCGTTTGATCCGCCCCAATCGCCGTGCCCCGGTAAACAGGAGAATACCGGCGAAGATGATCTGCACGCCCAGGAGTACCCGCGCTGGTGAGGCCACTACGGGACTGTTTGAAAGGGGGGAGAGAACGACAAGTGGCATGGTCAGCGTCGCACGAACATCGTCTTGCCCGGCTCGACGCACCAGCGTATCGATATTCCATGTACCGAGCATCGAGGTATAGCCACCTTGCGCGACGTAATGTCCTGCCTCAACCCGCTCGGCAGTAACCTCTGTTTTTCCCATATCATGTTCTTGCATGGAGAATATCAGGACAACTTTCTCCACGCCATCAATAGGCCGATCCAACTGGTCTCTCAGATATACATCAAAGATGTTCAATCCAGGTATGCCCGGATTGGCTGCCACGATGAGGCGGAGATCGGCAGCCTGCGCACGCATCACGATCCCCGTGCCAAAAGCTTCACGGGCAGGAGGCGTGCTGGTCAGAAGACCGGTAACTAGAAGAATGGCGATAAGGAAGGTGATTTCGCCCGCAACGGTTCGCCGGATGAGTCGATGCCAGGGCCGGGCAGTATGTGCATCCGCCGCTGCCATCCGCCGCCGAATGACCAGCAGGTTGACTGCCGCGATTCCGAGCACTGGAATAAGCAGGCTGAGTTTAAGCAGGAGCGTTAGCCCGTATTGTGTGTCGATCAGATTCCACACGTCAGCGACCTGTAGAAAAGCCTGAATGATCCCCGTAACACCGATGATGGTGACACACAGGGTTGCCACTTGAGAGAAGCGACTCATGAGGACTCCAGCCGCTGGCGCCGCATTATCGCCTTCGGTCATAGAAAGCCATCGCAAGGCCAACAGGAGGGTCACTAATCCGCCCAGCCACAGGCCCATCGCCATCAGATGCAGCCAATCCGTGATCACTGGTAGCAGAGCCTGGTCCATCGCTGCCGCATGACTGTTGAGGCTGAACGTGAGCAGCAGCAAGCTGCTTGTCCCTGTTCCGATCTGCCACCAGCGATGCCGTCTTTCTTGACGCCACCAACGGGATTGCCGAAACGCCAACAATGCACCTGTGAGAATAAGCAAAAGGAGTCGTCCCCAGAACAGCAGGCCGTAACGTGTGCCGATGAGCAGCCGCCACCAATTGACATCTGTTGCGGCGGCCTGGATAAAAGCTCCGGCAATTGTGACGAGGAGCAAGACGAACCAGGCACCTACCAGTACAGCAAACAGCCCGGAAGCATGAGAAAACGGCGCGGCAGAGGCCCTGATAGGGCGGAACCCTTTGTCTGTTTTGTGTCGTCGAGCAAGCGTGTTAAGCGCTGGCTGGAAGATCACAGGCGCAAAAGAGAAACCGCCGGTGAGTAGGGCAAAGGCCAGATAAGACAACCAGCGTACAGCGACACCCGGAAGTGTCGGCCCACTGCCGGATGCTGAAGCGCTCGCGGGCCTGAGGCCGCCTTCAGGAAGCTGATCTCGCCCGACGACAAAGGCGAAGCCCCCGGACGTGACGTGACCATCGGCGGCTGAAAGCACTTTCCATATGACCGTGTAGATGCCGGGCGTGAGAATCGGCACACGCAACCATAAGAGCCTCGAATCCGACGGATCAGCCTGAAGCGATCCCACGCCAGGAATGACCGCGCCGCTTCGATCTAGCAGTTGAATTTGGGAGAAGCCTGGTTCTGGCGTTTCGGAAAACCAGAGGCGAATTTGGGTCGGCGGCGTATCGAGGACCGCATTGGCTTCGGGTTCCGAACGCACCAGATTGGCATGGGCATGAGCTGGAGTAATGCCGCTGCTTAACAGGATCAGGCTAATAAGCAAGCCAGTCCAACGTAACCGTTGTCCCATCCGCTCATCGATTCGTATCCATCGTTTCATGCGGTCCTCATTCGATTACGCTACTTACGCCGTTGAGTCAAAAGAATCGCGCCGCCAGCCGTCACAAAACCGACGACACCCATAACGATGCCGATCACGGCCAGAGTCCGGGCAGTAGCTGCCTCGTCACGCGCGATTTTTACCTCGTTGGCTGCCGTCACAGGTGGAAATTGAAGGTCATCAATGGGTGCGACATCCTCGAATCGCCCCGGTCCTGATTCGAACTGTTCATTAACTGACGTGCCTTCGATGTCGCCTACAAAGGTAAAGAGGTAGCTGCCTGGGCGGGTGGGGATAAGTTCGGCGACATAGTAGCCATCCTTTCCATACACCGCTTCCAGCGGGAATTCTTTAGGCGCGTTACCGCCAAAAGCAATTTGAACACGCAGTGTCTTCTGGACGCCTTTGACAGGCGTTTCCGTCCCGGCTTTATACACCGCAATCGCAGCGGCATTCACCTGACCGACCAATGTTGGTTCCTGATCCCAGCCCACCTCGACATCGTATTTCCCCGCAATAGTGCGGCGCTCGTGCGCCAAAACCTTACTGGGCAACGCAAAGCCAGTGAGCATGAGTACGAGACCGGTAAGCAGCGCCAACAACATGCGTCGCATTGTGTTAATCTCCATTCTGAGAGGTGGTGAGATGAGCCGTTTGTTCACTCCACAACCATCGACTAGATCAACTCACGGTTTGGGCTGTGTAGCCGCAGGGGTCGCGTCTTCGTCGTGATCGTCATCATGCGGTTCTGCCGTCCCGGTTGTTTCGCCCCCACGATCTGCGGGAAGTTTCAACAGTTCAAATGTCTTGTCTTTGGGAGAACCGATGGCAATAACGGTGAAAAAGCGACCTTCACTCGCCGCAAAAGTGAGCGAGACGGGCTTTTCCGTTAGCGCATCTGCCAGCTTGCCCCCCGCGGGGACAAATGCAAAATCCTGGTCCTCCCCTTCCAGAGACAAATACTCGGTGACATCTTTGTACTTCAGCGCTTTCACAACAAGCTGACCATTTACATACACGTCAATAGCAGGGAGGTCCAATGAAAGATGCACGAATCGAACGTGTGGTCCACCTTCGTGAGCGGAAGTGTTTACCAGCGGCAGCAAGATAAGAGCTGACACGCAGAAGGTCAAGAGAATGAGCCACTTGCGCCAGTTCATTGAAGGGTTTCCTTTCCTGATAGCAAAAGTTATACACGTCCTCAAAGCCGCTGTGAGGAGTTGCCAACGAACGAGAACGACAAACTGAAACCACAGCGGCTTACGTCACCGCCCGTTGATATATGGGGTTTTTCATGTACCGATGGCGTGTGCAGTTATGCAGTACGGGGAGGCTGGTCTGGAGGAGGTAAAGGGATTTGGAGGGGCCAAACGATCTCAGTTGCAGGTCGTCGTTGACCCTCGTCCAGAGATGAAAAGAAAAACCAACTCGGGACGAGGCCACAGGCAGCCCACAACGCTGATGAACGTGGGGGCGCGCTATGGTTGCCTTGACTGCATACCGTTCCCTGTCCCTCAGCGCCGTTCTCTGTGTGATCGGTGTGCTGTTCCATATCAAGCCAAGTCATCACGCCGTGTTGAGGGCAGAGGACAGGAGCCGTTCCTGCCAGCCAGAACACCAGAAACGCTACAAACTGGCGGTAACATAGCGCGCCAAAGGCTCGGGCCAGGCTTTCGGATATTTGAGGGGAGGGAGCCGTTAGATCTTCCATGCTATAATTATAATGCAAAGGCGCGCTTATCTCTGGAAGATGCTTCACCAAGGTCGCCTGACGAAATATGCATTGGAAACGGCGAAGGAGTTTTGACAAAAACAGCGGATAGAATTAATATCTGATCATCTTTTCATGGTTTTTACAGGCGTTGGACTATGCTGGGACCTGATCTGGATGTATCTTCCGCGTTCGTCATTGATACTGACACGGCAAATCGCCTGGCGGAAATCTTCGCAGCGATGGCTGATCCCAATCGCTTGAGAATTATTTCGGCACTCGCTCACCGCGAGCTAAGTGTGGGTGAATTGACCAAACTGGTAGCGATGACGGAATCAGCTACCTCTCATCAACTGCGCCTGCTACGCCACATGCGCATCGTGCGCACTCGCAAGGCGGGCCGGCAGGTGTTCTATTCTCTTGATGATGAACACATCCATGATTTGCTAGATCGAGGTGTCGCCCACGTACAGCATCAGTAATAACCATGTATTCCCTTATTGAGAGCGCTTTTGTGCGGCTACTCCCGCTGCAAATCTTAATGGATCTCACCCTCGATAGGCTGCCTTTTCCGAGACCGCGCGGCAGTAAAGGTTCAAATTTAGTAATGGCGGACGGTGAATCATTCGCGTAATGGCGCAAGCGCCAACGTCCTGCACGCAAGTTACTTGTTCTTTTGAGTCTCGACAGCCAATGTCCGCAAATAATCCACGAGTGCCCAGGTCTCTTCGAGCGTAAAAACCGTTCCGAAGTTTGGCATATCTGTGCCCATGCCGCCACGTCGAATCTTGGCATACGATACATCATCACGCATGATGAACATGTGTGACGGATCGGAGAAGACAGCGGGCGGTTTCACCGTCAGGTTCGCCATCGGGCCTTTGCCGTCGCCTGTTTGACCATGACAGGCTGCGCAATTCTTATCGTATAGCGAAGCTGCACTCGCCAATGTCGCTCGTGAGGCGTTTCTGGTCCATAGATAAGCGATCACGTCGGCTGCAGCAGCTTTGGAGATCGCGGGGTTAGCAATGGTGAGAAGTTCCAATCCCTGCGCGGGTGTGTGGGAGCGCCGCCACGTGGCCGTGTTTAAGTTGGATGGAATATTGAATCGGCTGGAGATTTCTGACCCCCGAAAGGCCGAAGGGCGCGAGTCAAAAGTTAGCGGCGGCATCGGCGGTCCGTCCATATCGCTCATACCACTGCTTGTATGGTCGGCATCGATATTGATACCCTCTGCATTCAGTGCTTCGATCACCGGGTCGCGCTGCGGGGTAGGCGCGATACCGGAGGGATCGTTCACTTCGAGAACGCCGCGCATTCGCCAGTGATTTGGGCTGCACCAGGTATTGCAGTAAAACGTATACGTCCCCGCCCGGTCAAATGTCAGAGTTACTTCCTTGACATGACCCGGATCGACGTGTCCCAGGTCAATCCCCAAACCTGGGCCAATGGCGATGCCATGCGTCACATCCACCGAACTGAAACGCAGCGTGACGGTTTCGCCCGCCTCCACCTTGAACGCACTCGGCTGGAAGCCACCCGCTTCGGGTATAGCCGCAATGATGTCGATTACGCGCGTCGGTGAGAGTGCAGGTCGCAACCAGCGCTGATAACTCAGGATCGCCACAGGTAGTCCCGCGAGAATGAGCAAGGTGATAATCAGGGCAGTCCGCTCTCGCCGCATGAGCCTCTAACCTATGTATAATCGCAAAAACACGAAGGTTATCGCCGTCATAAATCCGCTGACCGGTAACATGGCTAGGTATGCCTGGCGATGACCGCTGCTGTTCTGGCGGGCAATTCGATAGGCGATGTGGATGGCGAAGAGCAGCCCGGCAATCAGCGCCCCCACCTGCAGGAACGGGATCAGCGTCGGCCAGAGCGGTGTCCAGGGTACGTTGGCTGTGCCGAACAGGTTCCAGTCCCAACCAAATGGGTCGGAGAGGACGCCAAGCGCGTAACTGCCGTTGACCAGGACAAAGCCGAAGCTGAAAGCGATCCACGCCGCCAGGCCGAGTGGGATCAGCGCATAAGCAAAATCGACGAACAAGCGACCTAATGAGACGGGTTGACCTACTAAATGCCTAGCGAGGGCTGTCGTTAGCCAGAAAAGGCCGGGCAGCACCACAAGATTGACGACCAGGAATCCAATCGCATACAGCCCCCAATGCGGTAGGGTATCCATGTTGGCCCACTGCTTGATCCAGCTCCAGGGGCCAAGCAGCACTCCCGAATACAGCAGCGCGCAGCCCAACATGATAAAGGCTTTATAGGCTTCGTCCAGCTGACGTTCTTTGGCGACCAGCAGATCGCTGCCAAAGGGCCGCAGATTAATGACGACGTTGTTCTTGGGACAGGTCTTAAGGCATTCCAGGCACATGCCGCAGTAGTTGTTGCGCGCCAGATTGCCCGGAAAGACCATCCAGGGGCAACTGTAACCGCGTTCATTACCCGTAATGCAATCCTTCGTCGCATGTGTGGCACAGAGTTGCGGGTCGCTCACCCGCAGTTCGATGGGCGCAACGAGTGAATACAGGCCAATGAATCCGCCAACGGGGCACACGTAGCGGCAAAAGATGCGGTTTTCGTACAGCAGGCTGAGTACCACACCAATCATCATGAACGTCAGCAGCAGCCAGGCGCTGACGTTTGGCCGGGTCAGGATGACAGCGCTGAAGATCGCCACACCCAAAAACCCGAAGTTCTGAAGCCACATATTCTTGAGGCGACGCGGCCAGCGCCAGCGCCGTGTCCGCAGGCGACCCGGCGTGCGGTTGACAATGCCCCGCCGCTGTAGCCACTCGCCCGGAGCCGGGATGGGACAGATCGTACACCACGTTCGCCCCAAGAATGGTACCAGGAGGAGGATGAGCAGCGCCCACCATACAATCCAGACGAAGATGATCCCGAAGTTGCGGCTGCCCGCTGGCGTGCCGAACAATCCGCTCAGGATCGCCAGCGTAAAGACAAACAACGTGATGAGCATTAGGGCGGGCTGAAAAACACGTGACTTCAGCGTATTTTTCAGGAAGGGTATCCGGTGCAACAGGTTGATGCGCCGTTGGCCGAGCATACTAAGGTACCCAGTTCGACAAAATCGTCAGCTGCTTGTCCGGTTCCACCGGATCATTCGTCCGCAAGTGGACACGGAAATTGTGCTTACCATCCATCCCTGCGTGCATCATGAAGCTAATGGAGATGGAGGTCGATTGGCCGGGCTTGACTGTTGACGAACCGACGACCGCGCGAGGCGGGCAGCAGCCCTCCACGACTTCAATACGCGGTTCACCCTGGATTACCAAGTCTTGATCGCCCACATTACGCACATCGAAAACGGTGTTGATGGTCTTGCCAAGTTTAACCTCGCCGTAATCGAACTTTTCCTGCGACACTGACACACGCGAACCGCCGGTGGCTTCTGGCTTAAAGTTGGAAACCTGATTATTCTTGGTGGAAAGTGAGATCAAGAGTACACTACCTACCAACACCAGCCCGCCCAGTATGACCCATAACCATCTGGGGCGTTTCTGAGACACAGATGTGCGATGGGCGCTCCCTTTATGATGTTTCTTATGTTGAGCCATTGACTGCTCCTCCAAGTGCTGATTGAATTTGCCATTGATAGACCAGGATTCCGGTCAGCGCGACCAGCAGCAGCCCTATCGCGCGCCCGAACGGAAGATTCGGCCCAACCACCAGTTCGCCGATCATGAAGGGATGGAGCGGCCCACAACTGACTGAGCATCGGTAATGGAATTTGCCGGGCTGGTCAGCCATAAAAGTGATTTGCTTCGTCAGCCCCGGCTCGACTCGCTGTTCGATCCCGTAGCCGTCCAGGTAGAAGCCGTGAACGACATCGGATGCGGTGAGGTCGATCACGAGTCGATCTCCCTGGTTCACCTCGATCCGGCCCGGTGCATACTCGAATTGCGTTGCGTTCAGCGTAATGTGACGGGTGACTGGCTTCTGTAATGCCGGGATAGGCACAACCACGACTGCCAAGGCAAGTAGAACGAAGGAAACTGCTACGACAAGAATACGTCGGGAGTCTGGGAACCGCGTTCGAGGCATGAACTTCAATCCTGCGGCAGCAGCGTGTTGGTCGATGGCCCAAACGAACTGTACTGGGCGTCGATATAGGCCCGAATTTGCTTCGATGACTGCCCTTCGTTCTTCAAGCGCATGACATCCTTCGTAATGTCCACGCAGATACCACACCCGGCGGCGTGGTTATCAAATGTGATGCGGCCATCGGCTGCGATGTCCTTGATGTAGCAGCTCCGATTGCTGGTATGGCCCATCTTGCCACAGCCACAATAGCACGGGTACTTGGCAAGCTCATCGGGATGCAGCGCCGCATATTGGTAGGCTTCTTTGACGGCGGGTGGAGCGTCTCTGACGAAATCGGGCAGGTTGAGGTCTGAGACCTGGGCTGTCGAACTGGCTGCGCTACAACCGGATACGATGAGTATCATCAGGCCCAGAATGAAAGAGGGGAGCTTTGGAAGGGATCGGCTGGTGGTCATAACGGTGTTTCCCGTCAGCAATTGCGAATGATATTCATTATCAATACGGATAGGGGTGGCGTGTCAGTGTAGTCTGACCTGTTTGTCCTTGAGGAATGTCACGGAGTGGGTAACGTTGTCTGCACACAATGATTGCCCGAATGCCGCCACGTCGGCAAAGATGTCATGAGTGGAGCATAGCGAGGAATTCGACTCAAGGACACCCGCCATTTGGCCTGTTTTTTTACCTGGATGGAAAGGGGACAATAAGCCATTCACTCTAATTAGCAGGTTTAACAGAGTTGAAGGAGGTCATCATGGCCGAGGCGTTGATCCAGGTCGATGGGTTACTCACTGTGCATTGCGCCCGAAATGTGGAGGCTGCTTTGAAGCGCTTGCCGGGTGTGCATCAGGTCGATGCCAATTACCTGAATAGCACGGCAACCGTTCACTACGATGGGCAGCAGGTTTCATTGGAACAACTTCAGGCGGCAGTTCGTGACTGCGGCTACATCTGTGGAGGTGGGGCGACGCATATGCAGCCCAAAAGTGCGGCGGCGACCCACGTTGGCGGGCATGATGGACATCATAGCCACGCTGCTACGGTTACAGAGCATTCCTCAATGGAGATGGCGGGTCATGCCATGCCTGGTATGGATGCTCACGCGGGACATGTGACGGGACACGCCGTGGAACGTTCCACCCCCGCCGAACATGAAACGCACGCTGGGCATGACATGGATGCCCACGCGATGATGGGCCACGCGGGAATGTCGGCAGATGACATGGCGCGCGATATGCGCAACCGGTTCCTGGTGTCGCTCGTGTTCACCGTCCCGATTTTTGTCACGTCACATTTGGCTGAACTGTTTGGCCTGATGATCCCGCCACCGTTTGGGTTATCTGTATCGGTCTTCGGTTTTCTGCTGGCAACGCCAGTCGTCCTCTACGGCGCGTGGCCGTTCTTTGTGGGGGCGCGCAATGCGCTACGGCAACGAGTGCTGAATATGAGTGTGCTGGTCAGCATCAGCGTGCTAACCGCTTACATCTTCAGCGTCGGCGCGACGTTTATCTTTCGGGCCGAAACATTTTATGAAGCCGCCGCTATGCTCACGACCTTTGTCCTGTTTGGTCACTGGATGGAGATGCGCTCACGGGCCGGGACCAACCAGGCTATCGAGAAACTGGTCAAACTCTCACCACCAACGGCCCGCGTTGAACGGGACGGCCAGGAAGTCGAAATGCCGACGGATCAGGTGCAGGTTGGCGATGTGCTGGTCATCCGGCCTGGGGATCGCATCCCGGTGGACGGCGAGGTGATCGAAGGGCATTCGACGGTGAACGAAAGCATGATCACTGGCGAAAGCCAGCCTGTCACGAAGAAGCCAGGGGACATTGTCATCGGGGCGACCATTAACCAGGTCGGCAGTTTCAAGGCGAAAGCGACCCGCGTAGGCGCCGATACGACGCTCAGTCAGATCGTGAAACTGGTGCAGATGGCGCAGAACTCCAAAGCGCCTGCCCAGCGCCTGGCCGATCAGGCCGCGCAATACCTGGTGCTGGTGGCCGTCATCGGCGGATTACTGACGTTCGCCTACTGGTTCCTGCTGCGCCAGCAGCCCATCGTGACGGCGCTTACGTTTGCGATTACCGTCGTGGTCATCACCTGCCCGGATGCGCTAGGCCTGGCGACGCCAACCGCTGTCGCTGTCGGCACAGGAATGGGCGCAGAAAACGGCATCCTCTACAAGAATGCCGAAGCACTGGAAGCGCCGGCGAAGATCAATGCTGTCATCTTCGACAAGACCGGCACGCTGACTCGCGGTGAACCGGAGGTCGTGGAAATCATCCCGGACACCGGGCGCATGAGCCAGAGCAGTCTGCTCCAACTGGCCGCTGCCGCTGAGTCGGGTAGTGAGCACCCACTGGCGCAAGCTGTTATAAAGGCAGCACAGACCCAAGAGCTAGACGTTCCCACCGCTGTGGATTTCGAGGCCGTGCCGGGTCATGGTTTACAGGCGACTGTAGACAGCCGCACGGTGCTGATCGGCAACCGCAAACTGATGCTGGATCACCAGGTCAGCGCGGATGGGTTGTTTGCTCAGGCTGACTCCCTGTCGGGCGGTGGCCGAACCGTCATTTACGTTGCAGTGGATGGGCAAGCTGCCGGAATTATCGCCATTGCCGACCAAGTACGTTCCGGGGCCAAAGAAGCCATTAAGTCGCTGCAAGACCTGGGCATTGAGGTTGCCATGCTCACTGGCGATAACCGGGCGACGGCGCAGCGCATTGCCGACGAACTGGGGATCAAGACGGTGTTCGCCGAGGTGCTGCCAGAGCAAAAAGCCAGCAAAGTCAAGGAACTCCAGAGCCAGGGTAAGGTCGTAGCAATGGTTGGGGACGGCATCAACGACGCACCTGCGCTGGCGCAGGCGGACGTGGGGATTGCCATTGGCGCGGGGACGGATGTTGCCGTCGAGACCGCCGACGTGGTTCTGATGAAAAGCGATCCCTTCGACGTGGTCGGTACGGTGGAATTGAGCCGGGCCACCTTGAACAAAATGCGGCAGAACTTGCTCTGGGCCGTTGGCTACAACATGCTGGCGATACCGATTGCAGCGGGCCTGTTCGCAGATCGCGGCTTTGTGTTGCGGCCTGAAATCGGAGCGCTGGCAATGTCCGGATCGTCCATCATTGTGGCTGTAAACGCCGTTCTGCTGCGAAGGGCGCGCACCCCACACCTGCGCCGGAAGGCGTAGCGGGAGCCAGTGCCTTTCTGAATAACCAACCCGCCGAATGGCGTATAGACAAACGGGACGCTATCAACAACAATGAACGGTATCCCAGATGTGGAGAATCGGACGCAACGACGTGGAACTTTGCCCGCCCGATAAATATGCAAGGCTAAAGGGCCTGTACCACCAGTCGATTACCGTCAAACACATAGGGTGAGGTAGGACTCCGTGACAACACCGCCTATCCGCGTTGTGCTGGCCGACGATCATGGCGTCGTTAGACGGGGCATTCGAGACTTTCTGGCCGAAGCGGGCGACATTGCAGTGGTCGCCGAGGCCGAAAACGGGCTGCAAGCGTTTGATCTCGTCGCCCAGCACCAGCCAGACGTCGTGATGCTCGATATCCAGATGCCGGGCGAAAATGGGATTGAAGTCGCCCGGCGTCTGCGCGCGGATGGTCTGACACTCGGCATCTTGATTCTCACAGCGTTTGACGATCCGCCCTACATCAAAGCCGCCCTCGAAGCGGGGGCCAATGGCTACGTGTTGAAGTCATCCGATGCCGATGAAATCATCGAGGCGGTGCGCGCTGCGCATGAGGGCAAAACGATGCTCAGTGTGAAGCTGGGTGCCAGCCTGGCGAATGTTCTTGCGAGCCGTGAGCTTGCCAGTCAACTGAGTGAGCGCGAACAAGATGTATTGAGGCTGGCGGCGCGTGGACTGACTAACAAAGCGATTGGTTTCCAGTTGTCCATCAGTGATCGAACTGTTCAGGGACACCTGGCAAAAATCTATGAAAAGCTGGGCGCGTCCAGCCGTACCGAAGCCGTGATCCGGGCCGTTCGATTGGGGTTGATCGAGGCTCCCTCTTCCTGAAACAGCACCAATGACGATGAGCAGACTACAGCGTAAGCTAGGGCTAATCTTCGCGCTGGCGAGCGGCATTCTGGTTGGCTGCTCAAGTGTGCCTCCAACTGCGACGCCGACCTCCGAACGGTTGGCTCTCGGTAGGCGAATCTACGACCAGAACTGCGCATCGTGTCACGGGGCGCAGGGACAGGGTCAGTACCCGGACGCGCCTTATAAACCGGATCAGGCTGGTCTGATCGGCGCTCCGCCGCATAACTCAAGTGGGCATACCTGGCATCATGCCGACGGCCTGCTGTTGGATATTGTTCGCAACGGCCTAATCGTCAAAGGCTTCCAGCCGATGCCAGCCTTCGGCGACAAATTGAGCGCTGCTGAAATAGGTGCTGTGCTGGATTACATAAGGACCTGGTGGAAGCCCGATCAGTTGGAGTTTCAGGCGACAGTCAGCGCTAGATACACGCCAGCCGCTCCTTGAGGTTATTGACGTAGCACAGTTCGCCCGATAAACATCAAAGCCTTTACGGTATTGTCAACGGAGAATGCGATGAGTGCAAGAAAAGCTGTCCCCAAGAATCCGATTTCGGTTAAGCCTTCCCATGGCATCCGTCGCTACCTTTCGATTGAGCGGCTCATCATAGGTGGCACTGTATTCTCCTCGTTGTTGATCGTTGCACTATTGGTGATGAGCCAGCCACCGGGACTCAACGCAGACGTGGCCGACAAGAGCCAACCGGTCACAATTCAGGGCAAAGCACATATTCAGCCAGGATCATCGCATCCACGCTATGCCTCGAATCCGCCGACGTCAGGCTGGCACGATGGAGGGTCAACTGCTGATTGGGGAAATCACCTGACTGTCATACCCGACGTGACGATGGTCCATAACCTGGAACACGGCGGCATCTGGATTTCCTACCGGGACGCAGAAGATGCGCAGACAATTACGGAACTCGAAGCCATCGTTAGTCGCTATCCAAAGAATGTGGTGCTAACGCATCGTCCAGGCAACGACAGCCGGATCGCGGTTGCCGCCTGGGGGCGGCTGCTAAAGTTAGAGTCAGTCGATAGCGCTCAGATCTTTAACTTTATTGCACGCTATCAGCTCAAAGGACCGGAAAACGTATAGGGGAGTGTCAATAGCGTTGTTACGGGAGATTCTGGGCGCACTTCTGCTGACCCTCGTGGTGGGTACAGTGGGCTGGTTTCGCTTACAGGCCGCGCCGCCCCCGGATGGGACATTACGGCGCGTACATATACCCATCCTGATGTACCATTACATCAGTGTCCCGCCCGATGACGCTGATAAATTTCGCCTTGATCTATCAGTCACACCCGATAACTTCCGAGCGCAGATGAAATGGTTAAAGGAACTGGGGTACAGCACGATTACGCCTGATGATTTGGTCGCTGCATTGACAGAGGGTCATAAGCTGCCCAATCGACGCGTTTTGCTCACCTTTGACGATGGCTATGAGGATGCCTATATCAATGCGTTGCCAGTCTTGAAGGAATTTGGTTTCACAGGGACTTTTTTCATTGTCACGCGCTTCGTCGATGAAAATAGAAACGGTTATCTGACCTGGAAACAAGTAAAAGAAATGATTCATGATGGCATGTCCATCCAGAATCACAGCCGCCGACACTACGATATGCGTGGCCGCACACGCGACTGGCTGCTGTATGAAATAGTTGGCCCCCTACAAACAATTGAGGCGCAAACGGGCGTCCGTCCTCGCTACTTTTGTTACCCTTCCGGCCAATATGACCTCGAAACTATCCGCACCCTATAGTCTGTAGGGGTGGTCGCCGCTTTCACGACAGAACACGGCGCTGATGCCTACACAGACGATATGTTGCGATTGCCCCGCATCCGTATTCGCGGGTCAACTTCGCTTGCCCAATTGGGTCGGTTGATAACCGGAAAGCCGGACACCGGCAACCGAGGCCGTTAAATGGCGCCTGCGGCTAGGCTTACCTCGATAAGGGTTCCTTTGCCGGGCTGCGATTGAATACGAAATTGGGCCTGCATTTGTTCGGCACGTTCAACCATGCCCATCAGCCCATAGTGGCCGCTTTGAGCCAACGTGCCAGGGCGCTCTGGAACGGCGAAGCCGCAGCCGTCATCCTGGATGCTGAGAACCACATTCTTGTCAAAACACAGTTTGACCTCGATCCGGGTGGCTTGAGCGTGTCGCAGCCCATTCGAGATCGCTTCCTGAGCGATACGGTACAGGCCCAGTTCATAGTTCGCAGGCAGGCGTCGCGGTGCGCCTTCGACGATCAAACGGATGTCAACCTTGTTGGGTTGGCTGCTTTGCGCGGTTAGCCCTTCCAGCGCCGGTGTCAGTCCCAGATTCTCAATATAGGATGGACGCACATTCTGAAGCAACCGTCGCAGGTTTTTGATGGTTTGATCGAGCATGGTTCGCAATTGTTCCAGGTGTTCAGCGACCTTTGCCGGGTCGCGCCCCAGCATCCGCTGTGCCATCTGCCGCTGCTGATCCAGGGCGATCAGAGCCTGGAGCGTGTCATCGTGAAGTTCACGAGACAGACGTTTGCGTTCATCTTCCTGTCCTTGAAGGATGGCGGCAATGTAGCTGTGCATTCCCATTTGCATCTGTTGGAGACGCTGCGCCATGTCATTCAGGGTTGCCTGCAATTCCCGAACTTCCTGAACGCCGCCCACCGGTTGCCGTAGCGCCCCATAATCTCCCCAGGCCACGCGCGCTGTGGAGCGCCCAAGTCGCTGAAGTGGAAGGACAATGCGTGTCAAACCGAACAGCAGGACACCCATCGCCAGCAGCAGCGCCGGAAGCATCGCTAATGGCGCGACCAGGGACAAGCGCAACGTTGGACTCAGGACCGCCTGCCACGGTTCTTGAACAACCACTGTCCAATTGAGCGTCTCAACGTGGCTGGAAACGGTGATCGTGTCCTGGGTGTCGTAGCGCGTGACTGGATGCTCTGCACTGCTATACTGGACAAGCGGCGCGACAATTCCCGGCCAGTTCTTTGCATCGGTGCCGACGGCAGCTCCTGCCGAATCTTGCAGAATGTGTCCATCGTCGGCTGCCAGATAGACGCGAACCTGCGGATTGTTGCGCATAATGCCCATGGTCCCTGGCACATTGAGACTGGTGAGCGAGATGGCTCCGAACAGGGCGATGTCCCCGTTTACGCTCTGCGCAGTCACGATCACGAGAGGGGTCCGCGCCTCGTGCTCGACGACCCAGGGACCGGCTGCACTGCGCAAGCTAGATTCCCAGGCCATTCCTGGCTGCCAGGATGCGATCACTGCCCCCTGCCTGTCGACGGCTACAAGCCCGCCGTCGAATACAGAACGGACCGCTCGCTCGTTTTGCAGAATGCTCTCCAAAGTTAGCCCGTCGGCCAGCCGGTCAGCGATCACTTGAAGGACAAGCCGCCGCTGGGCGAAGCGATCCGCCAGTACTTCAGCCGCTGCTTGCACGGCGCGCTCGTCACGTTCTCCAACAAGCATGTGCATAGCACTCTCGTGAAGGGAAATCCCTGCATAGCCCACGCCGACCAGCAGAAGAATGACCGGCACCACGAAGAGGGCCAAAAGCTGGATAAGTAGACTGCGCGGACGGGTCAAAAGGGATGCCATGACCTGTAAACCTCTCATTGGCTGCGACACGCCTAAGCTTACAGTATCCGATGATACCCAGGCCAAGAATGCGCCAAATGGCGTATAGACGGCGGCGCACGGAGAGGACACAATTTTCAGACGTGAGCCAACTTCTTAGTACCAAATTGAATTCAGGAGATAGTCGATGAGAGACATTCGGCAGCGGCACGAAAATGGGATTCGGCCTTCTAAGGCAGGATTTTGGGCAAATGTATTGGCCCTCGCAGTCCTGATTGGGTTAGTCTCAATCTTTGGCCTTGTGCCTTCTGCCATCGCGCAATCACCCACTGCTACGCCAACTGCGGGGAGTGCCGATCATAACGCGCATCACCCGACTGCTACCCCTCCGCCCGACACAATCGGAACGCCAAGTGCCACGCCAGGAACGAATGGGATGGATATGGGCGGGATGATGGGCGGTACAGGTACTCCTGGAATGGGTGGCATGAATATGGGCGGTCACGATATAGGGGCAGTGGATGGAAGCGACGCGCCCGCCGCACCTAAAGACGCGCGAGGTGGACAGCGTCTCGAACCCAAGCTGGTCGGTGGTGTCAAAGAGTTCAGCCTGACTGTCCAGAAAGTACGCTGGCATATTCTGCCTGATGTCGAAGTTGTGGCCTATACCTACAATGGGACAGTCCCCGGCCCAGAAATTCGCGTCACGGAAGGTGATCGGGTACGTATTCTCGTCACGAACACGCTGAAAGAACCGACCGTCGTTCATTGGCACGGGATGCAAATCCCGAACGACCAGGATGGCGCAGCCGACGTGACCCAGCCGCCGATCAAGCCTGGCGAGACATTCACCTATGAGTGGAAAGTTCCCAACACGCCCGGCACGTACTTTTACCATACCCATTTTGAGGGCGACAAACAGCAAACGCTTGGCCTATACGGTGCGCTCATTATCGAATCGAAACAGCCAAAGGTGAAATATGACGCCGAATATACGGTCATGCTCGGCGAGTGGACGGTCAAAGACGGCAAAACCTATCCGTCTATGGACATGGAAGGTGCATTACCCAACTACTTCACGATTAATGGTCACAGCTACCCCTCAACGGACACCCTTAATGTCAAGGTGGGCCAGCGTGTCCTGATCCGCTTCATCGGTTCCGGCCAGTTTATTCACCCGATGCACCTGCACGGCCAGCCTTTTAAGATTGTCGGCACAGATGGCAACCCGGTGCCTGAAGCGGCTCAACTCACTAAGGACACGGTGCTTGTGGGGCCAGGAGAGCGGTACGATGTCGCGTTTACAGCGCGTGCGCCTGGCAAGTGGCTGCTGCACTGCCACATCAACCACCATATCACGAACGATGGCAAAGAAGTTAACGGAGGTGGCGGCCTGGTCATGGTGGTCAATGTAACCCCCTGAACAACCCACCTTCGATTTTAGTGGCTGTGTTGTCGAGATGCGCTGTTAGACGCTGTTTCGGGGCCAAATTCCGGTTCTCGCAACACAGCCGACGAAAAATGGGCTGATTTTTTGAAGGTTAAGAATGAATATTAGCCAGTACGAGGCGATTAATCGGGGGCAATTATGCGTAGTACCCGGCTTGGAATAATACTCTTCTGTATATTTGTGCTGGTGTTCAGTGGCTTACCAAGCAATGTACGCAATGTGGAGGCTCAGTCTGGCGGCACATGCAGCCCATTTTCACCGCCCACACTGAGCGCTGTTAAGCAGTTGTGTGGTGGCTTAACAGCTAACAGCGTGTGCTTTGGCAGTGATTCGATAAAAGTCACACTTGCCAGTTCGTCCACTTCCGTCTCCAAATCGAAGGGCGAACATATGGATCTGGCGGTTCTCTCCACACTGGCAACTTCGTCGAGCAATTCAGAGAGCTCAAACAATGGGATTGCTATCCTTGATATTGAGGCCGATCTACCTGTCGAGAGGAAGGGAATCACCGCTGTCTTGTTTGGTGATGCCAACCTTACGTTAGATGCCCGCACAAGTGCGGCTGAACCGAAAAGCCCATTGCCAGCCTTTACGCTTGCGACCGGGGACCCCGCGATATGTAATGGCTCAACCTCATCAGGCTTGCTGTTGCAGCTATCCGGTGAGCAGACGGCCCATCTGCTCGTCAACGGCGCGGCACTCTCGTTGTCGGCGGCTACCCTGTATGTTCGCGCAACACCCAAAGATCATCTAGAAATTGCAGCCATAACTGGTTCGACAACAGTGACCGCTCAGGGAAGTACAGTCTCCCTCAAAGCCGCTGAATGGACACGAATGCGGCTGGGAGGTCAGGACGGCTTGGCGGTGGTTTCTGCCCCATCCCCAAAAGCCGCTTATCCTTTTGCCTTCGTGGATGGCACACCGGTCATGGCGCTCGCGTCGGATGTCCCCTGTACGGTGGGTTTACCAACCGACAATAAAGCGCGAGTAACTGTTCGCGTTGGCCCCGGCCAGGAACGCGGCTCCTTATTTTTCATGCGACCCGACTCAAGTTACCGGGTTGTCGGCTGGGCCAGCGACTCTAAAGGATCTCCCTGGTGGAGCATAGATGCATATGGCCGAGCGCAGGCATGGGTCGAGCAGGCCGCCGTCCATACCCTCGGCAAATGCGACCAGGTGGCGCAGGTCGCAGCACCTCCAGTCATTGTGGCAGTGCCGCCCGGTGACGCGGGCAGCGATAGCGGCCCAACGAACACTGATACTGGCGCACAGGGCTTTGCGCCAAACACCGCAACCATTTGGAACGTCAATCCCGGCCTCGATAAGCCAGTCGGTGACTGCCCCGCCGACGTGGCCCCAATCAACTACTGCCCCTCACTGGTCGCGCTATCTCCGAAAGGGAGTGGCCTCCTGTGGAAGGGTCAGGAGTTGACGCCGTACTTTATGTACCGCGTGCGCGAAAATGTATATTCATACTCAGGTCCTGCTCCCGAAGCGCTCGGCCCTGGCACGATCAAGCTGACGCTCGTGTTCACCAGCCCAAATACCTGGACGACGACCCGCATTCTGACATTAAGCAGCGCCCCTGCTTGTCAGCACTTTTATACATTTACTGGCACGTTCCTACGTTAACAGATTACGAGGAGACCGCTCATGATGCGACGATCCGCCTTATTCATCCTCATAATCCTGGTAACCATGGCGCTCCTTATTACCAGCCGAATGCCTGGACGACTGTCGAACTCAATCTGCGTGTCGGCCCAGGACGCAACTTCGATTCAATTACGAGCCTTCCGATGAATACTGCGGTTGTGCTTGAGGCCCGTAACAGCGACACGGCCTGGGTACTTGTACATGTCGTTGATAGTGGCGTTCGCGGTTGGGCCAAGACGACCCTATTGAAAATTGCGCCCGGTGTCAGTATTTACCGCCTTCCGATCAGCGATGCCCAGATCGTGCCTGGTGCAGGAAACGCTGTTGGTACACCGCCAGCGCCGACGCCCGGCCCGGTCCCAACGGTTGTCCTGGATCGCAATCTGACTGCGCCAATCCTCCCACAGATCACCACTTCAATGCGCTATCAGGCCCGTCTGATTCGCCAGAAGGGTCAACAACTCGGCAACAACCCCGCCGTTTTCTCGAAAGTCGGAGACTGTATGACCGACTACTGGGCCTTCCTTGACCCATTCGGCTACGGAACCTACGACTTGGGCAAATACGGCAATCTTCTCGGCGCCATTCAGCGCTTCTCGACGCCGCTCCGTGACGGAGTACCCAACTCCTGGAGTGCTAAAAGCGCTGCTGCGCATAACGGCTTTAACTCCAGTGCGGTGCTTGATCCCCAATGGGCTGACCCGTCGATCTGTCTTAAGGGTGAGTCGCCGCTGCAATGTGAGTACCGCCTGAATAAGCCCGGCATCGCCGTTATTATGTTCGGCACGGCGGATGTGTTGGTCATGACGCCGCGCGAGTATAACTATTACCTGCGTGAGATTGTCAAGGAAACAATGGATCGCGGGATTCTGCCGGTACTCAGCACTTTCCCAGAAAATCTCGCTGTGCGCGAGAAAGCCAAGCAAATCAATCAGGTTGTTCTAACCATCGCCAAAGAGAAGAACATTCCGGTGATGAATTTGCAAGCGGCGCTAGAAGGATTACCGAACAACGGCATCGACAGCGACGGGATTCACCTGACAGTGCCTCCCGAAGCGCGTACCGCGTTCTTTTCCGACGAAAACATGAAATACGGCTACACCATCCGTAATCTGGTTACTTTGCAAACGCTGGATATCGTTTGGCGAGAGCTTATGCGCTAGATCAATATCGGGCCGAGAGAATTTCGCTATGGACACAGGATACTTCACCATCCCACGACCAGTTGATCTGCCAGGAGTCACGCCATCCCCAGCGGCGAATTGCTTCTTTCTAGACTTTTACACCGGGGAGTGGCATAGGAACACGCCATTTGGCGTATTGTCGGGGTACACCAGTTCCGCTATTGTAGGCTGAGACCTGGATCGATGTGATGTGGAGAAATATGCGGCTATGGCTGATGTCAACGCTTCATTAGATTCCGCCGACGCAAATCGAAATCAATCATTGGAGCCGATAAGGCTTCCCAATGAACCCACAAGTCGTTCCGAACCGCCGCAGGATGTCATCGTCATTAGCCGCACGACCCTGGGCTACATGGTGTTTGCTTTCATCCTCTTCTTAGGCGCATACGTGGCGGGTTGGGTGATGGGCACGCAGTCCGGTGAAGCGGCATCTGTCGTCCGAACCGCTGTTAAGGAAGCCGTTGCAACGACTATTGCGCAACTTCCCGGCAGTGGCGACAGCGTGGCAGCCGCGCAGCCACAACAGCCACCTACTCAAGACCCGAATCAGCGTTTCAGCGTCAGCATAGAAAACAATCCGACAATCGGCCCCGACAATGCCCCGGTCACCATCATCGAATTCAGCGATTTCCAGTGTCCATTCTGCAAACGCTTCCACGATACAACGCTCCCTGTGCTGTTGAAAAAATACGAAGGCAAAATCCGGTTCGCCTATCGGGATTTCCCCATCAGTTCGATCCATCCTTACGCTCAAGGCGCGGCGGAAGCCGCCGAGTGCGCCTACGCTCAGAATAAGTTCTGGGATTATCACGACCTGCTGTTTCAAGATCAGCAGCGGTTGACTGCCGATGATCTGCTGACTTATGCCAAGCAGTTGAAGCTAGACATGACCGCCTTCAAGGACTGCCTTGACAGCAGGAAATACGCCCAAGAAGTACAGAGCGACTACCAGGCCGGGTTGACCTTGAGTATAAATGGGACTCCGACTTTCTTCGTGAATGGGCGAATGTTGGTGGGCGCACAACCGCTGGAAGTCTTCACCTCTTACATTGATGCCGAACTGGCTGCCGCAAATGCATCCGTCACAGCCACGCCGAAAGCTGCATCCTGAGGCGCTTTGAAATCGCCGATGCAAAGACCGCGCGGAGTTTCTCCGATCCTGGTAGCCTTGCTGGCGATTCCCGTCACCGGGATGTTGTTTATCGCATTGCAGCAGGCGGTCAGGGTGTCGCGGGGTGAGCCATCGATCACATCTGCCCTGGTGACTACCCTGGCCGACATGCTCCCAAATGCGATTCGGCACACAGCGACATTCCTGGTTCTCAGCGTACCGACACCTACGCCACTATCGGCAGGCGAGGCGGCTCCGGCTTTCTCCTTGTCGGGCCTGGAAGGAAAGCCACACAGCTTGGATGATTACCAAGGGAAGCGCGTGGTGCTGAACTTCTGGGCATCCTGGTGCGCGCCGTGTCGCACCGAGATGCCCCTTCTGGAAGCCACTTTCAAGCGTTTAGAGAACAGTGGTGTTGTCGTTATCGGGGTCAACTATGCAGAAGAGGCATTACCTGTTCGTCAGTACGTGGGCGAACTTAACATCACGTTCCCGATTCTCCTGGACGTGGACAGGTTCGTTTTCGACAAATACGGCGTTACAGGGTTGCCCACCACATTTTTCATCGACTCGAAGGGTAAAATGCGAGCTAAGTATATTGGCATGTTGACCCCTGAAGCGCTACAACAGTACCTTGATTTGCTTGCGACGTTTGACCGTGTATCGTAGTGGATAATCAGAGAGAGTATGACTACCCCAATTGACATCAGCGCGCCTGTTGTTTCTCGTGAGCGCCAGACGGCCAGGAAAGTGGTGCGTGGCTTCCTGTGGTTTTCCGATCACTGGGTTCTTGTTTTCTCGCTGTTTTTCGGGGCGTTCGTCGTGGCGCCCTTCCTGGCTCCGGTATTCATGCATTGGGGCTGGATAGAGCCTGCCCGGTTGGTCTACACGGTCTACAGTACCTTGTGTCACCAGATGGCGCAGCGTTCCTTCTTCCTGTTTGGCCCGCAACCGATGTATAACATCGCCCAACTGCCAGTGACCATGACGAATAATGACGTTGAGAACATGTTAGCGCTGCGCAATTTCATTGGAAACGCCGACCTGGGCTGGAAAGTCGCGTGGTCAGACCGCATGACGTCGATGTACGGTGGGGTGTGGCTGGCCGGTATCCTGTTCGGCCTGCTGCGGCAAATCCGCGAGACTCGCCACCTGCGTTTGCCCGTTTTTCTATTGCTGCTTGTGCCGATGGTCGTCGATGGTGGGACACACTTCCTAAGCGACATCAGCGGCGAACTGGCCGGAGGGTTTCGCTACAGCAATCAGTGGCTGGCGAACCTGACCGGAAACGGGCTGCCAACCTGGTTTTACGCGGGTGATGCGCTGGGATCATTTAATTCCTTGGTACGGCTGATCAGCGGAGTCCTGTTCGGGTTCGCCGTTGTCTGGTTTGCTTTCCCGTATCTGGATCGCAGTCTTCGAGAGACGGCAACGGTCTTGCGTTTGAAACTGGCAGGATTACGTCCAGCGACGCAATAGCCAATAATGCAGCCAAGCGTCAATCGATGTGTTGCTGGCAAGTGCGCTTCTATTCTGTCATCGCCGTCTTGGTATGTATCAGGAAAGTGGTTTCGTGCCGACGAATAATGGGAAACGGGCTTGTTCTCGGTGCATGGAGGTGGGCCTGAGCAGCCGCCGTAGGAAAAGAGCGCCCGGACGCTCCGGCCAATGGATAGTCGTTCGGAATCCTGCACGGTTCAGTGCAGCAACTATCTCATCGAACACAAGATAGCCTGTGCCTTCAACAGGAACCTCGTCAAGCCCATACTGAGACTTGAAACGCGCGAGCTGCTTCTGCATCATCTGCATTCCACTGGCGTTATCCCGATATACTGGACTGTCCATGATAATCAGTTTGCCGCCTGGCCTTAACACGTCAAATACGCTTTTCAGCACTGCACTGACATTCACATAATGACACGCGGCGCTGACCACGCAGAGCGTCATGCATCCGTCGTGGACAGGCAAGTGCTCCATACTCGCCTGTCCACGCAGAAAACCATTCTCAGCTTTCTCAAGATAGACCCGTCCACCACTCAGGCTGTCCTGACCTTCGACGTTAATATCCAGCGCCAGAACCCGGTAACCTGCCAGGGCAAGATGATGACTCAGCCAGCAGTTTCCTGCCCCCAAATCGAGTGCCCAAGCTTGCCGGTCAATCATCAGATGTTTCATTAGAATGCCGAATGTCCGACGCCTTAGTCGCCAAATATCGGCGTGCGGATCATCGTCTGGAACGTTCGGCAGCATGAGGTAATAGGAATTATCTTGGTGTTCCCATCCATCTCCCTGGCGAATTTGATGGTAGGCGTCGAGAAATGATCGGTGCCGGGCTGCGTCATCGGGAAGCAAGAAGCGCCAGATACCCTCATTCCGAGGATAAATGCGCCCGCAACCGCGACAGGTCAGCCTATCTGACGATTCAAGCGATAGCGCTGCGCGGCAGGCAGGGCAGGCGGCGATTGACTCGAAGGCCCTTTCAAGCTCATCCTGGGGAATCTGTGTTTGCATCCTTAGTTGAGAGCGAGTCAAACACCCTCTCCGGACATTATGAACCCGATAGGCACTGTCCAATGTTGCTCAAAGGCAGTGTCCCGTTGAAAAAGTCTGTCGTACACTGCTCCAACTTGTAACTAAAGGTGGCATTGGCAGCGCCGATCTGCGAAATACGCTGCATATCGCCCGTATAAACTAGGAGGTTGTCGGAGAGAAACGTCTAATCGGGTTTGAAGCGGATCTATAAAGAGGGGGCATCATTTTGTTGACCTCAAAAGTGCCCCAAACCGTCAAAAAACAGCCTCCAGACAACAAGATTCTGGGGCAGAGGCACAGCAAAGCTAAGCCAACCGGGCTTGAGGGAAAAGGACATGCAAGCGCTTAAAGTTAAAGGCCAAACAGACCAAAGCCCATTCTCCAGCCGCAGACTTCACGCCACGCAAGGAAAACTGACGAAACCCCAAGACTTCTTTGATAATGCCAATGACCGGTTCGACCGTGCATTTGCGGAGACGGTAGATTTCGCGTCCGAAAGCCGTTTGGAGTTTGTAGGCCATCTTGACTTTAGACGTAGCCGTGTCGGGCGGTGGCTCAGGCTCCTGAGCGAAAAAGGTCTGCCAGGCGCGATGATGGGCTTCACGACCGGTGGCAATGTATGGCTCAATCCCGCGTTGTTCACAGGCTTGGCTAGTGGCTGGACTAAAATAACCGTTGTCCAGAGCCGCCCCCTCCACTTGACCCAGATTAGCGAAGAGCGCCGCGAGCGTGGGTTCCGCTTCGCGCTTATCATTGGGGTGGTTCGATAGACTGGTGGACACAATCACTAAGCTGGCCTGATCGACGGCCACCTGCGCGTTGTAATGCTGGTCAAACCCCTCATCGGTACTGTTCTTCATCACCCGCGAGTCCGGATCGGTGAAATTGTACTGGTCCTTGTCGCGGGGGCCTGGCTCTGGCGGCACCGGAGGTTTTCCCCCAGGCCGACGCTTGTTGTGCTTGGTTTTCTCCGCCCGTTCTCGGACTTTGGCTTCATACTCGGCTTGTTCGGCCGCGTAGCGTTCAACGGCTCGTGCTTCCAAAACCGCTTTGGCCTGCGCCAGGTTTTCTAAGCGGAGCTGCCGCCGCGCCAGTTCATTCTCTATGACCAAGCCACCCGGTAAAACCACCTCGCCCTGGTCGGCGCTTTCTCCCAAACTCAATAACTCATGGACTTCCGCGCGCCATTGCGTTTCTATGGCTAGCAGACGTTTGTAGCTCACTGCCTTGTGCTTGGAAGCATCGGCGTGAATTTTGCTCCCATCCAGACTGATATTGCCTACCTTCAAGACCCCGACCGCTTGCGCTACCAACAAGACTTGCACAAACAACGCTTGGATTTCGTCCAAAAAGGTCTTGCGAAAGTTCGCTAGCGTGTCATGGTCGGGGTGCAGTCCCCCAGCCACATATTCAAAAGGCAAACGCTCATACGTCGCCCGTTCCATCTGGCGCGAACTGAAGACCCCACTGGCATAACCGTATATCAACAGTCCCAACAGCACTTCCGGCGCTATGGCTTTGCCCCCGACAGTTCCATACTGTCCATAGACGCTCTCCAAATCTAACAGGCTCACCACGCTGACCACAAAGCGTGCCAAGTGTTCCTCTGGCAGGGCTTCCCCCACCCGGATCGTCTTATTCAACATCGCTTCGTAATCTGGTTTTTCGAATTGTCGTGTCATCCCTCCAGTTTACCCCTCAATCCCTTCATCCGGGTTCTCCGACAACCTCCTAGGACCCCGATGATGACCATCAAAACGCCGCTGGCAACCTTAATCGTATTCAAGTGACGCTTCAGCCCGCGAAGGATGACTTGCGCACGATCCAAGGCGACAGCCGTCAGAATGAAGGGTATGCCCAAACCCAGGGAATACGCGACCATGAGGCCACCTGCCTGGAAAACGCTGCCACCGCTGGCCGCCATGGTCAAAATCGTTCCGTAGATAGGGCCGCCGCACGGCGTCCAGCCTGCCGCAAAAATGACCCCTACGAGGCTTGAGCCAAGCAATCCAGAGCGGCCACGCGACCTCACCTGCAAACGTGTATCGGCATACAGGGCGCTTTGGAGCCACGCTAATCCCCGTTTGATGTAAATTCCAGTTCGTCCGAGGTGTTCCAGCGCAGGTCGGCATTCTAGCCAGTGAAGCACAGGCACAATCAACCCCATGAAGTGCAGGCCAAATAGAACGATCAGAATGCCGCCCACGTGCGGAATGATCACCCGTTGAATTTCATAAAACATCGAAGACAACAGGCGTGTGCCTGCTGTGATAGCCAGACCGAAGACTACAAACACGAACATGAAGCCCGCCACAAAAGCGACGCCATGTAGCGCCATTTGAAACCGGCGCGTCTGAGCAACTTGCACCGATATCCCAGGAACAGTGATGGTACTCAATCCAGTAACGACCTGGGCGGTAACGCGATTACCCATGTAACCAACGTAGGCAGGCACGAGGGGCAGTACGCACGGTGAGATAAAGGACAAGAACCCCACGATAAATGCCAGCCATACCGTGACATTGATCATCGATACATCCTCAGCAGATTCGTTCGGATTGGGCAGTGCTTCGACTGGAGCAGTTTGTGATCTTGACACACGGATGCCAAATGGCAATACGCCGAATGGCGTATAGGAAGGGGAATATTAAAACTATACAATGAAATATTCGTAAGGGCAGCCACTTTGCACACCGAAGGTAATACCTCTGAGTGATGGCGATCTACATGATACGTGCCCACATGCGATGGCTGGCATTGCCAATTTCGCTGATTGCCGTGTTGCTGGGCGCTTGTAGCCCAAGCCAGAATGTTACTCCCACCAGCACCGATGACCTGAAAATCACCCTGAATACAAACCCTAGTCCGCCTCGACTTGGCGACAGCCAGTTGTTGATCGACATTGTCAATGCAGCCGGTCAAGCTGTAGACGACGTAAAAGTTGACATATCGGTTGGCATGTCCAGTATGTCGATGGGCGGCACACAGGATGGGCAAGCCGATAGCCAGGGCAAAGGGCGGTATGCGCGACTGGTAACGTTGCACAGTAATGGGGAATATGTCGTTCGCCTCTGGGTGAGGCGTAACGGGCAACTTCTCAAAACTCAGGAATTCCGCTTCACTGTGCAGGGAGGAAGTTAGCTTTGAAAAAGAAAGGTAAAGCACAGCGCGCTGCCGAAGCTCGTGAAGGTACTCGGTGGTTGGGAGCCATTATCGGGGGAATTGGTGGCTATTCAGGTGCCGAGATGCTCTTGCGCAGCCAACCGCATCCTCTGCACTGGCTCGCTGCCCTGGCATTTGGAGTCTTCGGCTACGGTGCGCTCGCTCTCTTACAGCGCCGAAAAGGCAGTATATAGCTCATCACCTGGCTTCTGGACTCCGGATAGCACGCGCCGATTCCTGCGCCATGACACCGTACATGGCAGAAATGAGAGAGGCCAACCATGCCTCGGAAAGAAAGTGCAAATAATGCCCACCAGAATGCAGACCTTGTTCAGTACCCTTGCTCTTTTGGCGGTCATTGCCGGCTGCGGTTCTTATCCCGCTCCTAATAGAGCCACTGCGACAAATACACCGGCGAGCGCGTCGACTGGCACTTACCGAACACTGACCATTGATGCCTTCGCCGACATCCTTGCCAATCGTAAAGCACAGTACAAGGTAATCAACGTTCACATACCCTATGAGGGAGAGATAGAAGGCACGGATGCCAAAATCCCGTACAATGATTTGGATGCTCTTACGGCTGGGCTGCCGGACAAGAATGCTCCGATTATCCTGTACTGTCGAAGTGGCAGAATGAGTGAAGAGGCCAGCCGCGCACTGCTGTCAAGGGGCTATACCCAAGTATGGGATGTTCCAGGTGGGATGAATGCGTGGCGGGCGAGTGGGCGCAGCGTAGTCAACAAATGATACGCCTACGCTTGCTTCTCAACGGTTCGATAAAACAACCGAATACCCACTACAGTTGGCAAAGGTTATTTGCTGTTCTGGCCCTGGTGGCTGTCTTAGGTTGGGCGATGCCGACGCCCGTCATCGCGCAGCAGCCTATCGTCATCAACCTGGAATTTGAGTACCTACGGCAGGGCACCGCAGGTATCATCAGTCTCACAGGGTCTGGCATCAACGGAGCAGTCGCCACTGCTTTGGGACGAACCTGCCCATTTTTCCCGGTAAGCGATGGTTATGCGTGCCTGATAGCAACACCAATGGACCAAAAAATCAGGGATTATCCATTGACCGTTATCGTAAACCGGGTGGACGGTACAACTGCAAAATGGGAGGGAACGCTCAAAGTTGCTTCCGGCCAATTCATCGCCGAGCCGGAATTCAACGTTCCGTCTGCCAAGTTCTATCTGCTTCGCAAGGATATCGAACTCAGTGAGGAAGCGCGGCTAGAGGCAATCTACAGTATGGTCACGCCTGATCGGTTCTGGGATGAGCAATTCAAGCAGCCCGTTGACGGAGCGCTGACCTCACCTTACGGTACCGTGCGGGCGTACAATGATGGAAACGTGCGCCGACATACCGGCTACGACCTGCGAGCGCCAATGGGTACGCCCGTTGAGGCATCAGCCAGCGGACGAGTTGTGTATGCGCGTCCACTGGATATTCACGGCAACATTGAAGTCATTGATCACGGTTGGGGCATCTTCAACAGTTATTCGCACCTATCCGAGATTTACGTTGTACCAGGCCAATTCGTTTTAGAGGGTGACATCGTTGCTCGAAGCGGTAATACGGGGCGCAGCCTTGGCCCACACGTGCATTGGGAGATTGCAGTAGATGGCACCGTAGTGGACCCGGCGGCATTTGCGCGTCTCAAACTCCCGAATTAGATCGATTAACGACCACCCAGTATTCTATGATGCGTCAATTTTGAACGCTACGAACTATTCGGCGACCATACTGGGGTTCCTGGCGGCTCCGTTCCGCATTATGTCCACGATCTCCTGCATAAGCGTTGCAGCGTTTAGCGGTTTGGCAATATAGCCGTCGAAGCCAGCGTCAAGGAGCCGATCCCGATCTCTCGGCATTGCGTTAGCGGTCAGCGCGATGGTTGTAGCGTTGACGAAGAATGGCATCGCCTTTATCTTATGCAACAATTCTATACCGTCCATCATCGGCATAGAAATATCGGTGATGATGGCTTGCGGCACAGTCTTTAGCTCGTTGAGCGTATTCAGCGCATCTTTAGCAGACAAAGCGCTAGTTACTCTAGCGTGGTAGTGATCTAGCACCGCTTCCAATACCGCAAGGTTGTTGGGATCATCCTCAACGATCACAAAATGCCATGCGGACAGGTCGGTCTTACTCATTTGGCCCTTTCTCCTACGGGTAGCAGCGGCAACGTCACGATGAACGTGCTGCCCTTGCCTGGCTCACTCTCAACCCGTATACTTCCGCCCATTGTCTTGACAAGATTCTGCGTGATCGTCAAGCCTAGACCTGTGCCTCCATATTGTTTGGTCGTGCCACTCTCGGCCTGTCGAAATTCCTCGAAAATAATGTTTTTCTGGTACGGCGCAATTCCTGGGCCGGTATCTCTTATGCTGATGAGTACGTGACCTTTGAGGTCATTGTCAAGCATCAACTCTACTTCGCCCTGTTGGGTGAATTTGAAGGCATTGGACAGTAGATTCAAGATGATCCGCTCGATCTTTTCTCTGTCGCTCAGAATCACGTCAGGCAAGTTGTCGTCAATGAATGCGCTGAAATGCAGACGATTCTTGTTGAGTGCAATGGCCTGCCCTTCAATTGCTTCAACCATCTCACGCAGACTGCAAGGCTCGCTGTAAACATCAAGCCGTCCAGCTTCGATTTTGCCGATGTCAAGCAAGTCATTGATCTGATTGCTCAAGCGCATCGCACTATCCTTCATACGGAGCAAGTTATTCTTTAACACCTGTGGATCGATACCTTCCGGCTCGTCGCTTTCCAGCGTCACGCCACCGTCCAGGCCATCTAGAATCAAGGGCTGCGGCGGTTCCAATTTGAGGAGCATCAGGTCGATATAACCCATCAGCGCGTTCAGCGGTGTACGCAATTCGTGCGACATGTTGGAGAGAAACGCCGTCTTCACCTCGGACAAGTGACGCATCTTTTTGGCGTCCTGGACTTTCTCCTCGTAGAGCCGTGCGTTTTCGATGGCGACTGCAACCTGTTGGGCTAACAGATTCAATACCTGCACATCGAGGTCATCAAAGCGGCCAGGCTCGTTGTGCTGAATATCCAGAATACCCATCGTGTGGTCGCCGACCATCAAGGGGATAGCCACCTCAGAACGCATAACGACAATTTCATGTCCGTGCTGCCAAATTGGGCCTTGCAGGTCGTTGACCCGGATGATTTTGTTTTCCTTGATCGCCTGGATCGGGAGCCTATTGTTAAGGTCACTTGCCAACGGCTTGCTGTTACCGGTTCCCACATCTGCGTAATATGGCCCCTGGGATGCAGCGAGTTTCAGATCGTCCGTGCCATCTAGAAGATAAATGCCAAAATGGAGATTGAAGGCGACGGAGGCCGCATCACAGACCGTTTGCAGGAGCCGGGACATGTCCAGGATCGAGGCGATGTCAGCGGAAATCCCGGCCACAATCTCAAGCCCAATGGCGCGGCGTGCGACGGCACGATGTGCCTCTTGTTCGCGGATAATGGCGCGACGTTCGGCGACAACGGCGGCGACGGTTTGGCGGAGCGAGACGTAAAGATACTGCTCATCGGCGCTGAATTCGTGTTGGGTAGGCCAGCAGACGATGACGACGCCCTGCCAGCGCGACGCCTTCTGGAGAGGTATTAATATGATCGACCTGGCATTACGTCTCAATAGTAAGTCGCGGGCGGTGGGATCGAGCCTGGAGTCCGTTTCAATATCGGAGATGAATAAAATGGTGTCGGGGTTTTCGATCCAATGCGTTGTTATTGGATGCTCCTGAACATTCAATCGCAGGCCAATCTGATCTTCCCTAATGAATTGGCTGTAATCCTCGTGCGCGACTGCAACGATTTCAGTAGGATAGCCACTTTTGTCAGTATTAATGTAGAACAAGGTAGCGGCTGCCGAGTCAGGACTCTCTGCGGCCATCCGAATAGCCGACAGGATGCTTGGTTCGTCAGTGGCCTGAGATAGGGCCGTACTCAATTGAGCGAGACGCTCTGCGCGTCGGTAGGCTTCTTGGGCAGTGCGTTCGGCCTGGGTACGTTCGCGCCCTTCCGTTTTGAGTTTAGCCACTACCCCGTTGAAGGTATCGGTTAGCATTGCAAGTTCAATTACCCCGGCAGGAGCTGGCGTTTGAGGATGACCATTCGCTTCCCGGCCCATCTCGTTGACTGCATCAGAAAGGTTTCGTATAGGGTCAACAATATCCTGCGTCAGATTGATAGCGACCCAGATGCTTGCCAAGATGGTTAGCAACAGTATGGGAATCTCGACCTGTTGCAGTCCTAGGATGCAGGCAACAAGGGCTGGAAGTAACAGGAGCGCATTAAAGGTGAGGATGAGACGCAATGGTAGGGGTCTCTTCCAGATAACTTGATTCATGGTCACCTGCAAGTCACATCACCGAACGTCTTGATCCAAGATTTGAAAGTACCCTCACTGACGCGGTTAACGCGGCAAGTCCTCAGCATGGTTCCTCTCCGCCAATTGCCTCAGTGCGCCCACGAGATCCGCTTCCGTACACGGTTTACCGATAAACGCATCAAAGCCGACTTGCTCTGCTTCTTGCAACGTAGCCTTATCAGATTGCGCGGTGAGTGCAATCAGCAATGTTGGCTTCATCTGCTTGTTTCTTATCCGGCTGTAAAGGGACAATCCCACCTGTAACCCATCCAGGTCCGGCAGGTCAAAATCAATAAAGATTGCATCAAAGACGTCACCATGCGTGGCTTCCAACCCTTCAAGCCCAGTGGTTTTTATCACAACCTCTTTATGGCCGTGATTATTCAAGATACGCCTGAAAATCTCAGAGTTTTGAGCGTTGTCCTCAATAAGTAGTATCTTCATGAGCTAACCCCGGATTCGGTTTATTGAGTGTATGATTTCAACGCTGGAGATCATTATTAGCAATTTGCCCAATTATAATATCGTTATCGGAAAATCGGAAATACGCGCACCAAATCCTCCTCGCTAACCTTGCGTAGATTCAATCCCTCTACGGAAGCGGCCTCGAGTTTTCTTTATCTGCGCACGAAAGGCCCTCGAAGTATTAACCATGAGTACCTCGTAGTTGATTGTCCGAACCGAGTCGAGGTAAGCCGTATTATTAAGTGAACCGCCTGGCCGACGCGACCGGGTCACGAGGCGCATAGAGAGAAAATGAGTAATTTCGATGACATCCCCCTGGGTCAAGGCGTCTTTCCACTCTTCGAGGAATGAATCAACAATGATTGCTGCTAGTCGCTGACTAACCCCGCACCGACCAGCAGCTCTCTTGGTTAACCTACTTCTGGACACGCGCATAGGGGTTTGGCCCTTTCTAATACAGAACGCATTCACGTGATGTGGTACCTGCAAGCTGTAGTTCATTAAGGCAGTCTATTCTCTGCACCCACTTCGCTCTTGTAAGTTGGAATCAGGGCTGCAAGGGCGTCAACGGGTCTCGTGAACCCCGGACGCTGAAACGTCGAAGTCGAGACACGTGGAGAGATCGGCTTGTCCACTTCCGCTAGCAATCTGGAAATATCAGCCCCATCTGTAATCATGGTTTCAGTCGTCTCGCTAACTATGACTGATGTATCTGTTCTCTTCATCGGCATGACGGCTGACACACTCGACTGTTCGGACCTAAAGGCTGTGGAGACAGATGGCTTGACGAGCGACGGTGGCAATTCGATCTCTCTTGGCCGATAGAGCAGATGAGGCTGTCCATTTTTCTTTCTTGCTAGACGACGCTCCCAATCTCGGCGCTGGTAGAAGCGTGTCAATTGCGCTGTAAAGATGACCTGGGCAGAGTAGCGTTCTTCGACGTATCGAGCAAATACGGTCAGGTTGCCTTTCAGAGGTTTCATGATTTCGTCAGGCGTTAGTAACGGACGCGCCCGCATGTGGGTCTTCTGGGGATCGAGATTCGCATCAGCGGTGCTTGTGCCAGATGCCTCGGAATAGAACTTGGCTGTGTCCGGGTCGCACCCCCCAAAGATGAACTGAGTGGCAAGGCCTGTAAAAAGAGTCTGTGTGCCTTCCTTGCCGTAAATTGCCTCAAACTGGCCCTTCGTCTGAGCGCCAATCAAAATACTCAGGCGGCGCTTGCGGACCAAATTCACATCCTTGACTAGACTATCTAGCTTACCGAGGGTTGGGAACTCATCGAGGGTGATCCCGACTGGAACCGGAAGCGCCCCTGGCCTTTTGGCATCACGGTTTTGTTCGCCAATCGTATCCAGATCGATCATCAGGCGGCGCAAGGTGGCTCCCAGATACCTGGCGTAAACGTCCCGCTTTGCGCCTGGGCAGGTCAGTACCACAACCGTAGGTTGCTGAACGAGCAACTCAGCGCTGAAGTCGGAGACGGCAGTGTTGGCGCGCACAGTTGCATCGGCCCAGCCTTCGAGAGAAGTTGCCAGGGTGGCGATGATACTGCCCGCCATTTTCGCATCCTGGCTGCTGACCACATTGGCGATGAAGCTGTTTGCCAGAGTCGCCGCATCGTCATCCTTCACGCTGAGTTTTTCGGCGAGCGTTTTAGGATTACGAAGTGAAAGTAAGGTGTCCCCAAGATTGGAGAAGCGGAGGAGGCAAGCACCTAAGAGCATTTTGGCATTGATGACCCAGAAATCATTGACGCCAGGGTCACTGGCGATGAGAACCCCGGCAATTGCAGTGGCGTCGGAGACATTCTTGATCCCTTGCGCCAGGTTGTAACGAGGGCCGGTGGTGCTGGTTGGATCATGAACGACTACCAGATGTCCGGTGACTTTGGCAAAATCAAGGACATACCGGGTGATTTCACCCTGTGGATCAGCCACGATGAGGCTGTGTTGGGCATACATTCGATCTGCGATCACAGGCAGGATTACCGCTTGCGTCTTACCGGAGCCAGGGCCACCGATGGTTAAGATGCCTCTGGAAGCGTCTTCAGCGGAGAGGCACATCTTGCTACTCCCCCAGTCGAGGCGTTGCTTCTGGTCATTGTAGAACTTGCCCAGGAACGTTATCCCTTCAAGGTCTGGCCGTCGGTAACGTCGGAACTCTCGGAATGAGCAGAAAGTCGCTGATCCCATCGCGCCCCGCTTGACCATAGGTGCGCGCAAGCCATCAATCCATTCGCGCAGCATCGCATTTCTTCGGATAAGCGTCAGATAGGCGACGACATTGACTGTACATTCAACCATGACCAGTAACATTGCCATCTGGATCAGTTGACTTTGACTGACAGTGGTCGGGCCTCCGGTGATGACGCCAACCCAAGAGTTAGGCGGCGTGGGCTTCCCAATGTGTCGACTGACGGCAATGCCTTGTGTGACGCTTAGAAAGATGAGGATGGTTAGCATATTGAGAGCAACGAAAGTGACCCGGCTGAGTAACTTGGGAAATATTGGCACTTCATCGTTCTCCAGGCCGCGTCCAATACCATTGCCGAGCGCTATGGCCGTACCAATAAGGAGGAATGGGGTGAGACACATGAGTGGTATCAGAAAATCGCGTGCGCTAGGGAGGAATGTCGTATAAAGCCAATAGATCATGGCGTTAACCTCGACTAACGTCCAAATCAGAAACAGTTGGGTAGTTGACCAGTGTAAAAAACTCGCGTCGTTCTTCGTTATTCTTTGATAGTCATGGTATCAAAATTGGTCATCGGCTTCTTGCCAACATTGACGAAAGGGCATCGAATTTCGAGAAAAATGCCCCCAAATTTTCGGGATCATGGCGGTGGGTACTTGAGGTGTGACGGTCCAAAGAGACCGACAGATTCAGCGTTTCTCAACCAATTTCTAACCATGCATTCCAGTTTTCGGGATCATCCAAGTCTCTTTCGATTTCCTCTTCAAGAGACAGCTCACTGAACTGTTCCTGCGCTGGCTCGGTTTCCGAAGTAGACGCCGTCACCGCGAGAGGCGACAAGGCCAACGCCGAGTTTGGAGACCAGTCATATAAAGCAACGCTGTCTGGAATTGACTCTTCGGGTGCTGGTTCAATTTCGGGTTGCTCAATGCGTGGTGTACCACATTCAAGGCCGATGGTGCGGTCCAAGATTTCTTCGAATGCCTGGGTGGTGCTTTCTCGGAGAATGACATCATGGCCCCTATCAACGTTATTGTAGAAGTTAATCCGCCGATGGAGATTATCCGGGTCGAGAACCGTTCCGGGTAGGACAACATGTGTATGAAGATCGGGTAAACCTTGCTGCTCATCGCCAGATTTTGTGAGCCTGTCATGAATGACAAAACTGTACTCAGGAACAGGGACGCCTCGCGCCTCGTAGTAGGCTTCTATGGCTGCGTCAGTCAGCTCAACGAGTACGTCCCGCTGTAATTTCTCCGGAATGAGATTCATCAGCACAGGGTCGGGATTGATCACCCAGGTCCAGGCTTCGACATGCTTGCCCCTAAGCGCTCCGCAGGACTGCTGGATGTCACCATAATTTGTGCCTAAGCCCCGGTCTATCCATCGATCACGACGCATGTCCCGAAACTGGGATGATTTGTCCCAGTTGCGATCATCCCTATATTGGTAATATTTGAGCGCGTTTGCCAGCCGTTTGGTATCGCGGCTCCTAACATATTTCCAATCGGATACGACGATTGCCTTTTGCTGGCCCATCTAAACCCTCCACAACCCGTTTGGCTCAGGAACATTATCTTCCATCGGCATATGCGGCAGTCACTGAAGAACCACAGACCCAAGATCAAACCACTCAGGGAAATTAATCTATCGGGATTCGCTCACGGACTATCTTCGTTTTGGCACTTAAGCGCCGCCTATTTCTTTGAGTCTCCTGCAGTACATTTGCGAGTATTGTTGCCGGATCAGCATACTCATCGTTTTTTTGTATTACTGGCAGCAGCTTTGACCAACCATTAAGTTCCAGCGTGATTAGGGTCTCGACCAGAAATCGGATCAAGTCATCCCGCTCTGCCAACTGCTGTAGAAGAGGCTGCAATGCTTCTTGCAACGTCTCAGGAATAGCCTGGATCAGCTTTTCCTGCATCGCATCTAGTCGGGTCTGTAAAGTTTTCCCGAAGTGTGCGCGACTACCGACTTCGTCTTCCTCTTTGTCGATCAAATTTCGCAATGCTTCTCGGTGTAGATACGCCATCTTCACATTAGGCCCACGTCGCGCACGAATAGCCTCCAATCGGCGGAACATCTCCGGAGTTACCTGCACGACCATCTTTTTCAGATGTAGTTCGTCGTGGGGGAGGTCAACTTTGATCAGTAATGGACCATTTGATTCCGGCATTGTGACAACTCCTCGTTTTTATGTCTGAAGTCGAATAATTCTCATCTCAGGTAACAGCGTCATGATGGTAGTTTTGGCCGTGATGGCCCCGAACCTGTTTGTCGTTCATGACTCGCATCGCGTCGCGCGCTCGAGCAATGAATCGATCTGCAATGCTGATTTGCGATCCTGCAAATGTGTCTTTTTTGAATACGCGGTGTAATGCCATTTGCGACCTTCACAACGTCGGCAAGAACGATGTTGGGGAATTTCCCCAGCCCAACCGGTAAGGTCGTAAGTGACGGTCATTGGGGTTCATTTGTACATATTTGAGTTCAGGCTTGTTCTGGTAGGTTCCTCGATGTGCCAAATTGTGGGTTCGTAACTCTCGCTACTGGCAGTCGCTATTGGCACATTGCTGTGGCATAGGTGATAACCATGAACCCGTGACTCATGCTCCTTCCGAGAACCGAGGCGATTATCCTTTTAGCTTGCCACCCCACGCGCCCGAACCTGGGTATCGTCGTTGAACGCAGATTGGCCCATTGCGTAGCGCTGCGCGTGGGGTTGTAAAATGCCCCTTGGTGGATGCATGGTTCATATGTCGCTTGCAAGCGTAGATGTCCTGCATTTCCATGTTTTACCTGTCTTGCAAGCCGTGATGTATCATTGTTATCGGGGCATAACATCAACAGCACGCTTTCGTGTAAATGAGGGGTTGGCTATGGAACAACAATTCTCATCTGATGTCGGATTGACAATTGGTCGCGTCCTGGCCGTGCTGTTCGTCCTGTGGTTGTTGTGGGCGTTAGTCCGACCTTTTATCCGGCGTGTTAACAGCAAAACCTTGAATACTCGGCATCAGAGAATTTCCCCTGACCAATCCTCGCCCAGACGGCTGTTCTGGAAGTATCCCAGCTACACGGACGTCTTTTACCCGCCAGTCGAGGTTGAACTTCGTCGGCAGGCCATCAGAATGAAAAATAAGAGGGCGCGCCAAGAAAAGTCGGAATGAGCATGAGGCGTTATACCAGTTGGCCGAAGGATCAACTGCACAAACCATCCCGGCTTTTCTCCGATCTTGATCAGACGCGCTGACAGTTTTCACGTCTCTGACGACGCTTCGCCGCCAGCAAATAGGATACTTTGTGTTGGACGAACTGCGGAGTGTACGTCCAAATTCAACCCATCAATGTTGGGCTTGTCTCCCGATTGCACCACATCTTGAGTGGCCTTTCTTTTTCCTATTTCCTCCCTAAGCATTGGGGTAATGACATTGCAGAACAGATGGGTTATCAGCGCTTTCCGGCTGAGGCCACATAGCCTCTTGGCCTCATCCAATACTTCCACCGCCTCACTAGGAACATCGATTTGAAGTTTGGCCGAATTCTGACCCTTGGACGTCGGTTCGGGTAACAATTGAAAAGCCCTTTTAGCCATGTTGATCTCCGTAACCTTCACTACCGGTGATGTCGATCACAGTCTATCATTTTTGGCCTTCAGGAATTAGGAAAAACTGAGGCAAAGGGGAACGAATTTTGAGGAATCGCAAATCAATCTTGTGTTGATTTGCTCCGATAAGCTGGCTTTTGATTTGGGCTATCGTTTTCTTGTCCAGGATGGGTTCGACAAAATCCGTACTATCGACCTTCTATAATGCGCAACCCAACTATCGTGTTGCATCGTTTCACGGTTCATGCAACACAATCCTTCTGATACTGCTGGCGAATTTAAGAATTGGAGAGAATCGCCCCGTCGTTTTAGCTGTTCAAATCGCACACTGCTGCGGCTATGGTAATTCGCCAGCAGCATCCTGGTTATGATGCTGGTGGCGAAGTCAGGCACGGTAAACTCGGCGGAGAAAGCCCGAGGGAAAAGGGGAAAGCCGATGTTACGTCCTGAGGCAAACCAGAACATTCCGGAAGAAACGGTACGAATTGCCCGCGCTGCCTATCCCAAAGGGAACTTGTACATGCAAATGCGGGACGAGTTCGGTCCACTGTATGAAGACAAGGCAATGCGGAAAATATTTTCGCGGACAGGGCAACCAGCAGTCGTACCCTGGCGCTTGATCTGGGTGACGGTGATGCAATTTGCGGAAGGGCTGAGCGATCGAGAGGCGGCAGATGCGGTACGGGGGCGGATCGACTGGAAATATGCGTTGGGCTTAGCCTTGGACGATCCGGGCTTTGACCATACGGTGTTAAGTGAATTTCGGACACGCTTGGTGGACGGAGAAGGTGAAACCTACCTGCTCGATACCCTGTTGAAAGCATGTCAAACGCGGGGTTGGCTCAAGAGCCGGGGCAAGCAGCGAACGGATTCAACGCATGTGTTGGCAGCGATTCACACCCTGCAACGGTTGGAAAGCGTGGGACAGACACTGCAATTGGCCTTGAATGATGATCTTGCACCTCTGAGACGGACATACCGAAAAGGTAGAGTACACTCAGGGAGGAGCAAGTGGAAATGGCAAAAAAACGAACGTACCCACGGTCTTGCAAGTTGCAGGCGTTAGAGCTGGTCAAGACCCGTAAGAAAAGCATCAATGAGATCGAGCGCGACTTGGGAATAACGCCCGGGCTGCTGCACAAGTGGAAAGCGCGGATGAAGGCGGATGGCGCGGAGGCATTTCCGGGCAAAGGACGCCTGAAAGAGGATGAGGAACTCATCCGACGGCTGAAGCGAGAAGTTGAAGTGCTGCGGCAGGAGAGAGAGGTGCTAAAAAAGGCTTTAGCCATCTTCTCGGCCAGCGCGGAGAAGTCTACGCATTTATGAAAGCGCATGAGGGACAGTTCAGTGTGCAGGTCATGTGTCGAGCGTTTGGAGTCTCGCGCAGCGCCTACTACGCCTGGGTCAGGGCGGGCTGCACCACAGCGCAAGAACGTACCGATGCTGTTCTGACCGAACGGATACGTGCCATTTTCAAGCAAAGTGGGCAAACCTATGGCAGTCCGCGTGTGTACGTCGAATTGAAATCACAGGGAGTACAGGGCAGCCGTCGGCATGTCGCTCGACTTATGCGTCAGGCAGGTCTGAATGCCACAGGGCCTCGTCGTCGGGTAAGCACGACCCAACGTGATGGGCAGGCGCGCGCTGTCAGCAACCTGTTGGGGCGGGATTTTACGGCAGATGCCCCCAACCGCAAATGGCTGGTAGACATCACTTCGATTGACACCGATGAGGGCCGACTGTATCTGGCCGGTGTGCTGGACTTGTTCTCCCGACGCTTGGTGGGTTGGGCCAGGGACGAACACATGCCCGACGAACTGACCCAGGAAGCCCTGGAAATGGCTATCCTTCAGCGTCGCCCGCCGCAGGAGCTTTTGCACCCTGCTGACCCGGGAAGCCAATACACCAGTGATGAGTACCAGGCTCTGCTCGCCAAACACCGCATGTTAGCCAGCTTCAGTGGCGTCGGCTGCTGTTACGATCACGCACCAATGGAGCGCTTCTGGGCGACCCTCAAGACCGAACTGGTCTATCGGGTGCATTATCGAACCCGTGCGCAGGCTAAAAACGCCATTTTTGCCTACATTGAGGGCTGGTACAACCGCCAGCGTCGTCATTCGACTTTGGGCTATCTCAGCCCGGAGCAGTTTGAACAACAGTTTCAGTCTTAACTTTGGGTCCGTTTTACCGGTGCAAGATCATGATTTGGCGAAGACAGCACCGGCCTGGCTGAAAGGGTGGGTCCCCGCGGTCTGGTTTGAGCGGTATAAACGGAAACTCGAAGAATATCGGTTGCCCAAAGTAGCCGCAGAACGGGTTCAACTGGCACAGCAGATCGGGCAAGATGGCTGGTGGTTGCTTGACCGCCTCAGCGTCGAGACGACGCCACCTGCCCTGCGCGAACGGCATAGTGTCAATATCTTGCGGCAAATTTGGGAACAACACTATGAGCGTCAGGCCGACGGTGTCGTCCGCTGGCTCGATAAAAGCGAATTGCTGCCTTCGGCTCAGCGTCTGGCATCGCCCCATGACCCCGAGGCTCGCTATAGCACAAAAAATGACCTGGAGTGGGTCGGCTATAAGGCGCACTTCACAGAAACCTGCGATGAACAGGGTCCCAACCTGATAACCCATGTGGAAACGACTCTGGCAACCACCCAAGATAATGATGCGCTGGACGCAAGCCACCAAGCCCTAGACGCCCGCGATCTCCTGCCTAGCCAGCACATCGTTGACTCAGGCTATATGTCGGCGGAACTATTGGCATGTAGCCAAAACGAGTATGAGGTCGAACTGGTTGGGCCGCTGCGCCCCGATGTCAGTTGGCAAGCCAAAGATGAACACGCTTTCGATGTTACCCACTTTCAGATCGATTGGACCACCCATCGGGTGACCTGTCCCGCCCATCAGGTGAGCCACTCATGGAGTGAGCAAACCGGGTTTCGTGGACAGCCCGTTATCACAGTTCAGTTCCGCCAGCGTGACTGTCGACCTTGTCCGCTCCGCGCCTTATGCACGCGCCGCAAAGCCGGTTCACGTAACCTCACCTTCCCGCCTCAAGCGCTCTTTGCTCCCTTGCAAGCCGCACGACAACGCGAGGCCAACCCTGACTTCCAAGCGCTCTTCAACCAACGCGCAGGCGTAGAAGGGACGATTTCCCAAGCTGTGAATCCCTTACAGGCTCGTCACGCCCGCTATATCGGCCTGGCGAAAACCAATTTGCAGCAGATTGCTACAGCGGTCGCTGTCAATTTCAAACGGCTCTTTGCCTGGCTCAACGATGAACCTGTCGCGCAAACCCGAACTTCGCCTTTTGCTGCCCTGGCCTCACTTCGCCACCAGCATCCTGGTTATTCTGTGAAATGAACTCTCAACCCGCCTCGGACTATAATTCATCTACTATTCAATCACAGCAATCAGTTGAAGGAAGCGAAGCTGTGACAAACTACGCAAAGCACCCCGAAAAAAGTGCAGGAAGATTACTAATTTCAGTAGATCACGAATTTGCTTGTTTGAGTCGCCCCGCCCTAAAAGACGGGGCTGAATTTCCCAGTCTCAGCCCGGTGCTTGAGCGCCGGGCGATAAAAATCGTGATCTACTGAATTTCGTTCGCTGTTTGCCTCGCAATTGGCGTATTGCTGGGTGGGCTGCCTACTGAACACTTGAACGGTGTCGCGCCATCGACACTTCCGTCAACAATTAGCGCAGATGATGAGATTACGGTACTCGGTTATTTTCCCGATAGAGGGCCGGTCGATCAAATTGGCATCGCAATGTGGCCGTCAGTAACAGCGGAACCTATCAAAACTTTTCGGATAAGCGTACTCAATGTCGATGGTCGTGACCTATTCTATTGGACACAAATCAACGCCCTTGAGGCATGGCATTTTGGTAACAAGTGCATCTTCGTTACCGGTAAACTGGGAGTTGAACCTTCGACTGGAAGGCCCCTCATTGAAGCGCACACTGTCAAAGTGACCTCCGCCCTACCAACTCGCCGTCAGATGCCGATAGTCAAGGTAGGGCAACTGGTGACAATTTCCGGCTTATACATGCTGGTGGATGGCGATCACACACTTCCGTCCCTTCATCCTGTGACCTCCATTCCGGGGGCAAATTCGTGGCAGTTTTATCTCGATAACGATATACGGTTGATGTTCCCCGTAGATTTTTCGCCCGAAACCGCGACGAGGGAATTGCTAGACGGTTGGATAACTATCAGTGGCAAAGTCATCAGCATCCGAGAAGACAATAAACCCAATGCTATTGAGGTCGAGCCGGAAACAATCCGACCCTATATATGTCCCCCTGACATGGGCACACCTGAAAAATAAACTTACTCATCTCTGTGACAACACCTCTCACCTCACACTTGAGATATTAAGCGAAGTCAAGCCTCGTTTTTGCGACCATCACTGGAACTGCTACACCTGACGCGACTGAAGGCTTATTCTGTCGCATCAGGGGCTGGCAACCCTCGCGGAGGTGGTGAACGTCTGTGCGTCTTCAAAATCTTTGGAACACGCCTTTTCTGATGATAATGCGGGGAAAGCGTGTTCAAGTCAGTTTGAAGATGTACACGACGGTCAACCGAAAAAAGAAAAATCCGCGTAGACGGCATTTAGTCGCCTACGCGGATGGAAAGCGTCTCGACCTACAGCTACAGAAACGCTGCCTCATGTTATTGTTTCTGCTGGATAGCGTAGTGAATGGCGGTCCTCACCTGCTCAGGATCCTTGTCGATGTCATCTGTGTTGATAAATATGACATCCCCAGGATATAGGCACTCCAGCCAATAGTCTCGCTCGGCCCGGTAGCGATTGTGAAAATATCCGTTCACTTCAAGGACAATTTGCTTGCCTTGTAGTGTAGAAACCAGAAAATCGAGAATAAAGCAATGCCGCACACCGCCCTCATCAGTCTCGGCGAAGTCGGCTTGGCGCTGGAAATTCGCGTTGAATTCCGTGAGCCATTCAGCGACAATCTGTTCGTGGCGAGATGGGTTGGCTATCTGATGACGCTGCACAGCGCGCAGAGCAAAATCAGCCCCATACCGTGCCGCAGTAACTGCAAAGCCCTTTTTACCTGCTTGAATAGTCTGACATTTGCGGCACATTCGCTGCTCCGCTTCGGCTCGCTCGGCAGCGCTTTTGGTCAACCACCGAATATTATTACAATCTGGATTGGCGCAATGTACCGGATAGAATCTCTCGCGCTGGCGCGGACGCTTGCGGCGCGGAGCAGGTAGCAGTTTTCCGGCATTCCAGTTGACAAGTGGATCTTTGCAAATATTGAAACCCTGTGTCATCATAACCTCACCTTCTGTCCAGCCCGAAGCTGGCAACAAAAAGAGGCACCTGTCTGAACCAGGTGCCTCTTCTTCTTTTATCCACGACGAGGAGTGAATTCGGTGCTGTCACTCACAGCATTCAATCGAAATGTGTAGTAAACACCTCCCCGATTAGCGTTGACCCCGATATTCAGCGTTGATCCCGATGTGTTGCATGATTTGCAGGGCTATCCGTGCGCTTTCGTCTCGATGACAGAATTTGTGCGATCCGTCTGCGTTCAGATATGGGCAGTAGCAAAGCAGGGTGAGTTCGTCACGATTCTTAAATAGCTCCACGTAACGATGCTTGTAAGCTTTATATTTGGTTCGGATCACGTCTCGAAAGCCAACGATCCCTTTTTCTGGACATCCATCGAGATATTCTTCGTCGGTCAGTGGAACAAACTGCCTCCACCTATCGATCTCCACCCGGTTACCTGTCTGCAAGGCATAAAAGTGTCTATGCCCACCAACCAAAGTCCAGGTCGGTGCAAACAGCCATCCACTATCGGTAACATTCTTGTTGTTCTTGACGGTGATATTCAAGCCGTCTCTACCTCGATATACGCCTACGATTCCCGTCCACAGCCGCAACCTATGGTTCATTGCCTTACTCCTTATTCTAGGTTGTAAGCCTCGTTCAGTTCACGTTGACCAGCGCGTTAGGCGCTAAGATGAAGTCGTGGAGAGCCGTTTATCAGTACGGTTTCATCGCGGAGTAGTTCATGTTTGTCGAAAGATTGTGAGGGCCAAGGGAAACGCCACTCATTAGCGTCACCTGTCGATGGAGTGGCTTCAAGTGCTGCCCCGATGAGCGGTAGGTTTTTCATCCAATACAAAAAAGGAGGCAGCGCCCCATTGTCGGAGCCACTGCCTCTCGAATCGGATTGCTGAAGGTCATCCGTTATAGAGAAAGTCGTTCTGCATTGCGTTTACTGGTCACTATGTGTTGTTCAGCCCGATGTTAGAACGGGATATCCTCAGTATCATGCGCAGTCTCCTGGATTGCATCAAGGAAGGTTAACTGCGAGACCATCGCGTTGATAGATGCTGCTGGTTGCTTGTTCTTTTCCGAGAAGTATCCAGTTGCCCAGAAGCGGTTAGATACATATAGCGCGAGACTGCCACACTTCAGGTACATCAGGATGTCGGCCAATTTCTCCCAGGCTGCCACACGGACTTGCGTCACCGATTTTTCCTCGCCTCGCCGATGATTCACATAGACAGTACCGTTGGCAACTGCCCTCTCACCGTTGCCTGGGCGCTTCAATTCGGGAGCAGCACCCAGATTGCCGATAATAAGCAGTTTGGAGAAGTCCTCGGAGGCGGGATCAATAATTTCGGAGACGGTAATCTCCAAATAGCCCTTGTACGCCGTTGAGTCATCATCGTCGGATGGGGCTTTACTCTTGTACGGGACGGCCTTTAGCACACCCGTAACAAGTAGCCGCTGCCCCTTGGAGTAGCTTTTGAGTTTCTCTGCCAAACGTTCGTTGAATACTACCAACCGATAATAGGTGACCGCGCTGCTATCGCCGCCTGCGCGTACAGTCTCAAAAGCGGCTGTTGTGAATTCCATTCCGTTCGGTGTCACGGAGGTCTCGGGATCACGCGCGAGCGAGCCAACCAGCACTGCCAGATCGAAGTTTGAAGCCATGCTAAATTCCCCTTTCTTGGCGGTACACCGCTCTTTCTATTTCGGACTCTGTGCCAGGATCGTGCTTAGGCTAGATGGCGTTAGGCCCTCATTTTTGTCAGATTTGCTACAGACGCTGTATTTTGGCAATCAGCCGACTGGCAGTAGTGGCGCGTTCGTCGTCATGCGGTTTCCAGTGAACGCTGACCCGTTCGCCCTTGTGTTCGCTGAACCACTTTACAACGGCCTCGGTGACGGCCTCATTCTCGGCAGAAGCGCAAATGGAACCATGCTCAGTTTTGGCCCTGGCTTGGACATTCCACCCGGCGGACAGCTTAAGCCCATTGATGACGTAAATCTCGCCACCTGCTGAGACTTCGAGCATAACGATGGGTTCCCCTTGGTGAACCTGGATACTGACTGACGTTATTTGCATGATCGGCCTCTCTTTCTCATAACGAGAAACTTTCTGATAACGGATCAAGTTCATTTCAAGCAGAGTGATTTCTTTGATCAGCGCATACATGAGTTGTTCCTTAGATTACGGGTGGGCGCAGACTAGACGGGGCGTACTGATACAGGGTCCCTTCGGCGTAGCCTAAACCCAAACGCATTTGGCACTGGGTCTTGTTCGCATTGTATGGGGCGTTAGCCCCTTCCTTTTAGGCGTATCAATTTTGGGGGTTTCTTTCACAATTTTCGGTGATATGCGTGTAGGAATGAGGCGGGTTTCGAGGAATCTCTCTGATATGATGCTTGGTACTCGACGTTCGGAGAGAGGGGTCGGTCTTATGAAGCGATGGATTTGGGCCGTTTTATTAGTGTTGGCGGCCTTCTGCCTGGTGATCCTAGGACTTGGCTACTTTGCCACTCAGACGATCTCCAAGACGATTGATACAGGAGTGAGCAATTTGCAGATGACAATGACGGCCATGCCGTTCCAGGCGGCGGGTAGTGGAAGCACGCCTCCGATAATTACGACCACTCCTGGCTTGGAAATCCCGATCCCGGTCTACCAGTCTACGTTGGTTGAGGCTGCGGGTGCGACCAGGGCCTCTGGGTACGATGCTGCCATCCAGGCGACTAGAACAGCATACGCACCGCTGTATCAGGGATCAGCCACGGCCATCATGGCTTCACGCACGGCAAACTTTTACGCAACTGGGACCGCTCAGAAGAAGTAGTTGGGCAGCGCGAGTCAGGATGACTGCAATTGCAGGTAGACACCATTCTCCTCCCCGGTAGGAGCCTGTTGCTGCTACTCATTATGCTGCCCTTTTTGATGGTAGATACACTGATCAGCGGGTCATTGAGCCGGAGCCGATATCCCGATGTCGTTTCAAACAACATAGGCCGACAATTCCGATAATGAACGATCCTTGACTAATTGCAAATAATGGATGTATATTGTGTTTTGGACTTAAGGCATCGCAACACATCCATTTAACGTTAATCATTCACCTGCAAGTTACCCACCAGTCCTGTTATCGAAAAGAGGCGAAAGAACAGCACGCAAGGAGGCTAGAATGCACCCGGTTCCTCCAGGTCCGAGCAGCAGTCGGCAAGAGCTTCTCAAGTTCGCTAAAGATCCCCTGACCTACTTCCTCGAACTCACTGCCACTTACGGCGAAATCGTTTATACCCGTATTGGCTCACGCGAAACATATGTAATCACGCACCCCGATGCGTTACGCGAGATTCTCGTTGAACAAAGTGACAAATTCGAAAAAACGGGCCATACGAAGGATAGTGCCTCTACTTTTATGGGCGAGGGCTTACTGGTCACTGCAGGGGCTATTCACAAGCGCCAGCGCCGAACCATTCAGCCCCTATTCACCCCAGCCTGGGTTCAAAGTTATGCACAGACCATGATCAGTGATGCGACGGCGGTAGTGGATAGCTGGAAGGATGGTGAAACGAGGGACATCGCCGCCGACATGATGAAGTTGGCGTTGAATATTGTTAGCAAAACAGTCTTCGGTGCATCCGGAGTCGATAAGAGCACTGAATTCGCACGCGCTACAGCCGTAATGCAGCAGTATACGGACGATACCCTCAGACGCAGCAAGTTGGTTTCTGTTACTGAGGAACAATGTCAAGAAGCAGTTGCTGTAATGGAAGACCTGGTCACCGAAGTCTTGATGCACCGTACCCAGAGCAACCGGCACGATCTGGTTTCGTTGCTAAGTGCTGCTGTTGACCCAGAGACCCATCACACGATGTCTGACAAGGAAATTCGTGATCATGCACTCACTCTACTCATCGCCGGTCATGAAACTACAGCGAATGCACTTGCCTGGACATGGTATCTCCTAGCAAAACATCCACAGGTCAAAACGCGCCTCCGTGAAGAAATAGAACGCACCTGCGGCGCAGGATTGCCCACGGTTGATCAGTTGACCGAGCTGCGCTATACTGAGATGGTCTTGAAGGAATCCCTTCGGCTCTACCCCCCGGCGTGGCTTCTGGGCCGAACGCCCATTGAACCAGTTACGGTTGCTGGCTATACCATCAATCCCCAAGCCAACATCGTTATTTCGCCTTTTGTCATCCATCGAAATCCGCGTTATTTCGTTGATCCAGACAACTTTATTCCGGAGCGCTTCACCAAAGAACCTCGTCGGTACACCTATCTGCCGTTCGGCGCGGGGCCACACGCTTGTATTGGACAGCCCTTCGCCATGTTGGAATTGACGTTCGTGCTGGTGACGCTCATGCAGAAGGCCGACCTTACGATTCCAGACGATTACATTGCCCAGCCAGAACCGATGATGACGCTAAGACCCAAAGGCGGTCTCAGAATGATAGTGTCGAAACGTTCTACTAAGCGTTCAAGCCAGCAATATGGACGGCCTGCGGATACAGCAGCAATGTAGAATACTCAGAATCCAGGTCGCGGTTCAACCTGTATTCCAGAATATGTTCTTATTAGGGGGAACAGGGACCGAACCGTGCCATACAAGTCGAAAGTAGTCTTCCGCGGGTAACCCTTACTGTTGCAAAGTTAGAATAAGGGCTATTGCTATGCATCCCTATCAGGCCTTCTCAATCGCAGTGCGCCTGACCAGTTGCATAATCTGCTCATCTCTAACCTTCCTGGTCTTGTTTCAGCTTCGACACGATAGAAAAGGGGTGCTTTGTGCCACCCTCACCGGAATAACTGCTGCGGCGGCATTCACCGGCCTTGCCATGCGTGTGTTCTGGATTTTTGGCGGCAGTATCAATGAATGGCTCACCATTGCCGGAACGGGCACAGGGGCCGTTCCTGTTATGGCTTATATCTTTGCTAATGAATATCTTGGCATCTGGACACGTTTTCGACGGATACTGGCTCGATTCCTGATAGTCGGCGAGTGTTTGGCAATTCTGTGTGGTCTGCTGGGAATCTTGTACAGCGACGCACAAATAACACCCGAAGGTTACCTGCTTTACCGTACATATCCCTGGACCAATGTTCTGGTCGGATTGGCAGCCCTGGGTAGCCTCGTCACCTGGAAAACCCTGATCCAACAGCGTGGCAAGGGGCAAAATGCCATGAACACACAGGTACTCGTTGGCGTGAGCATCATGTCCTGTGGCATTTTCATCTTGACGATCCCAGCATTGAATAAGTACGTCCTTGAACAGGTGACCAATGCAATCGGCGCTATTCTAATCGCTGGCCCAGTTCTTCGACAGCGGCTCTTTGATCCTATTACCCAACTCAACCTGCAACTAACCCGTCGGGCGGAGCAGCTAAACGCGATTAACCGAGTGGGACGGCAAGCCAACTCGGTATTGCACCTGGACGCTTTACTTAATGGGATTGTCGCGGAAATTCAGCAGACATTCAGCTACTACAGGGTGACAGTATTCATGTCGGAAAAAGGTGAAAAAGAACGGTTGGTTGTGCGGGCGTCTGCTGGCGCGAGAGCACAGGAAATTGTTGCATCTGGTCGGGAGCAGGCCATCGTGACCAATCAAGATGGCTTCGTATGGAAAGCGGCTCTTACACACCAGATTGTCCGCAGCGAAGACGTTTTTAGAGATGCCCGCTTCCGGATCGGGACGCACCAAGAGGCAATACACTCAGAGGTTGCTGTCCCGCTGACAGTCGGCACAACCAACACCGCGAAGGAGATCCTGGTCGGTGTGCTGCATATTCAGAGCGACAAGACAAATTCATTTAGCACTGAGGATCTGGAAGTGCTTGGCATTCTGGGACAGCAGCTAGCTATTGCTATACGCAACGCTGAACTTTTCGATGAGGTTGAGCGACAACGTCACCTGGCAAATCAGGCCAACGATGCTAAGACCCGCTTCCTATCGGCTATGAGTCACGAGTTCCGCACACCCCTCCAAAACATTATTGTCCGAAACAACTTCGCGCAGAATCCGGAAGAATATCGCGGCGAAGTCAAACTCACTGACGAATATATGGCAGACCTGAAGGAAATCGGAGGCAGTGCTGAACAATTGCTACGTCTGATTAATAACGTGTTGGATCTTAGTAAAATTGAGGCGGGGGCCATCGATCTTGTGATGAGGCCCTACAATCCCCTCGCAATTCTCAAGGCTGCTCAGGACTCTATGAAGGTTCTACTCAAACCCGGTGTGGAGATGAAAGCTGCCTACGCTACCAATCTCCCAAGCATCTATGCTGACGACCTGCGAGTTAAGCAAATCCTCATAAACTTACTCTCGAATGCGTGCAAGTTCACGGAACAAGGAACCATCACGATTGATGCCTGTGTTCACGACAGCCATCTTGAGTTTTCGGTTGCTGACACTGGTCTTGGTATCCCGGTAGAGGCTCGACCTACGTTGTTCACACGATTCCGTCAAGCAAACCCGGAAGTAGTACGTCGTCACGGTGGAACGGGTCTTGGCCTGACAATTTGTAAGCAATTAGTCGAACTTCAAGGCGGACAGATTTGGTTCGACAGTGTCGAGGGAATGGGTAGCACGTTTTATTTCACGATTCCGCTCAGTCTTTCAGAGGAAAGCATGACCGATGCGGTTGTGGGAGAAAACACGGCGAAACATACTGTCATCTTTGAGAGACAGGTTGAGTTCACTCCACCCGTGCAAGTGCTTGTCATCGACTCGAAGGGCAATGACTGGAATAGTTTGGACGTGGCATTGTCAGAGCAAGGTTTCAAGTTGCTTGCCTGTCGCCAAACGGACCACGCGATCCGGGTCGCAACGGCTACTGTACCACCTTTAGTCGTTATGGTTCTTCAATCTGCTGGACAATCGGCTATGCAAGAACTATGCACGCAGCTCCAGGACGAGCCGCGCCTCAGACATACGCAAATCGTCGAGTGCAAGGTAAGCAGTCCAACTGAGTGGCGGAAGAACATCCTGGCAGCGGTACAGCAGGTTATGCCGAATTCCGTGACATCGTTGAAGGCATAGTAGAACCTCGCTCAGAACCGAAAGTGGCTTCAGCCACAAAAGAGGACTGGCTATGTTGCCAACAGATCGACTTGTCACAGATATTGAGATCAGGGTACGCCCTAACGAGTTAAGCTCGCGCGGAATTATCCATGAGTCATGTTACATACAATGGTTCGAGGAAGCTCGCCTCCGTTACGGACAAACACAAGGCATTGATTTTGTCGCTGCCGACCCAAACGGCTATGTGATGCAAATTGCTGAATTCGAGACACAGTATTTCAGTCCAATCCGAGTGGAAGACATGATTATCGTCCACTGTTGGATTGAAGCACTTGAAGATCAGAGTATTACTTTTGGCTACGAGGCCACAAACAACGACGGAGGGAAACTCTGTCTGGCTGGGCGAACGCGCCACGTTTATGGTGACCGCGAAGGAATACTCGGCACGATCCCATCTGTCTGGAAAGGCAAATTGCAGATGCCGCATGACAATCAGATAGACACATCAGGACAGTAAAAGTACAGTCACTGACAGGTTGCCTTTAATACCGATTTTTAAGCCCGGTACGGCTGGCGTTCTGCGAGTCCTGATACATCAATCGTAGCATCTTACCTGCAACGCAGTTCCCCTATCTCCTCATCGCCTTCTTGCAAGGATCAGGTGAATCTCCATTTCGGGATTAATCAGCAGATTGTCGGCGCAAGCGAATAGAAATGCTGGTGATGGAGGTAAACTTCGATGCCTACACCGAGAGGCAATAACATCGTCAAATGAAATGGCTCTATACGACGGCATACATGGCACAGTCTGTCTTGTTAGCGTGAATCAGGTGATTGAGTGTATGGATTGAAGGATATCAACATGTCTGAAACTACTCAGGAGAACCAATCGGGCCAACCTAGAGATCTGAGCAATGTCCATGTTCTTGTTATCGAAGATAAGATGGACAGCTACTCTATTATTGTTCGTTTGCTTGAACGGGCGGGTGTATCCGTCCACAATCACAACTGGAAAGCCAATGGATTAGATATCGTGAATTTCGTCGAGAATCACATTGAGCATGAGATTGACCTCATCTTGCTGGACTTGGGGTTACCCAATGAGGATGGTTATGCAATACTGACGCGGTTGCGTCAGATACCACACTTCGCCCAAACGCCCATTGTCGCAGTGACCGGTCATGTCGACGTTGAGGAAATGCGCCGGGCGCAGATAGCAGGCTTCTCCGGTTTTCTGGGCAAGCCGCTTGACAAACAGCGCTTCCCAGGACAAATCCAGCGAATTTTGGCGGGTGAGGCTGTTTGGGAGAACGTTTAGGGCAAATGCGATAGAATCTGACGTCACGATTCTGGAATGCTGTTATCGGCAACTGCAATGCAGACCCATAGAAAAAGGCATGACCTATGGCAAACAATCCGCTGCTCTCAGAACAGGCCGTGCAACTCGCTACAAGCTATCACGATTACCTCACTGCACGAGGTGACATCGCTTCTTCCACTATCCACCATTATCTTGGCGATGTGACTGCTTTTGCGGACTGGTATGAGACGGCATATTCTCCAAACAAAGCCCTCAACGCTGCCAATGTCGATGCGGAGACACTCAACCGCTATCGTGTTTTTCTTGAAACCAAAGCTGGCCTCAAAGCCACGAGTATCAACCGCCACTTCGCCAGTCTACGCAGTTTTTTCGAATGGGCGCTGCATGAGAAGCTAACTTCAGAAAACCCTACCCAGGAAATACAGCGTGCTTCTGAACGTCAAGTAACGCGCGTGCTATCCGAGGCCGAAGAGACTGCCTTTGTCCAGACCATCGAGCAAGCCGATTTTCCCTCCGAACGATGGAACAAGAACAGGGATCGTGCCATCATTTACTTGATGCTCTACGCTGGTTTGCGGGTTGACGAAGTGCAGTTCCTCCGCCGCGAGCAAGTCGAGTTCAACGCACAAAGGGGATCGCTGCGGCAGATAGGCAAGCCCGGACAACAACGGAACGTGCCACTCAACGCGATTGCACACGCGGCGCTCAAACAACACCTGGACCAACTTCCAAAACAGAGCGAATATGTATTCCCGTCGGATCGAGCCAGACGCAATACTGAGGAGCCGATAACGGGGCGAACCATTCACAATCTCGTTACCAGGTACACGAGCCTGGCAGGTATTGGCGATCTGAAGCCATACGATCTTAGACACACCTTTTGTTATCGACTGGCAAAGGCGGATGTACCAGTCGAACGGATTGCACAGCTTGTTGGCAGCGCTGTCAAGAGAACCAAACGGTATAGAGCTATTGCTGCCAGCAGACTTTCAAGTACGACCACCCATGAGTAGGCTGTGAAAAGATATGGAGATAATCAGCCAGGAAGACGGGAACCTATACGAAGGCTTTGCGCGTATAAGCTGCAATGATCAGCGGAAGATCGTCATCGAACGGCGCTTCACTGTGAACGGCCAGGCTCTGCCAATGAGTCGGATTAACCCTGGGCCGGTGGAGATGGGCAATCCCGGCCTCAATAGCTTCATGGAAACTTACCTCGAGTCGGAAGCATCCAGCCATGAGCGGGAATCCCTGACATTAGCGCACGCCGTCTTGACGTATGAATTTGCGCTGGAACGTGGTCTCGCAGAGGCCGAGGCAATTGCAAACAGATATTACGTCAATTTTCAGACTCAGCGAGTGAGATATTGGCTGTCCTCGGTTGACACACTGCGGCGACAATACCTCGGAACAAATGACGCATTCATGGAATGGAAGTTCACCGGCAAACAGGTGAGGGAGTGGTTCAGGCATTATCTTGATTCTCGCCAGAAAACCAATTGGGTGCGGCTATTTTGAGACATGCAAGAAAGAGAGAAGACACGGGACAATTTCCTGAGCAGTAGGGACTGTCAACAGGAAAAGGCCAATGTCTTCAGGTGAAAGTATATCGCAACGGCTACATGGGCAACTGGACGAGCTAATCGGAGAAATGCAGGCAGTCGAGGGCCAGCCAGCGAGTCTGCATGAAACGGAAGAACGGTTGTGGCGCTCGATGTTGGAGCTAGGGCGAGGGTTGCTGGAATTGCGGTTAGAAGCGTATCGAGAGGCAGAAGTCATTCAGGACGCGATAGAGGTGAATGGGGAGCGCTATGAGTACCAGCGGCAGCGGGGACGCCAGTATGTGTCACTGTTTGGGGAGGCGCGGGTCGAGCGAGCGTACTACCTGAGCATGGAGCGGGGTGGATTATGCCCGATGGACGCCGCGCTGTCGCTGCCGGAATTGAGTTATTCGGACAGTGTGCAAGAGCGGTTGAATGAACTCAACGTGTGGGTGCCGCAGGAGCGGAGCATTGCGCTGCTGGAGCGCTGGTTGGGCTTGAAAATCCCGAAAGGGTCACTGCAACGCAGCAGCGACCAGCAAGCGCTGTACGTAGAGGACTATTACGCGCAACGGCAGGTAGGGCCAGCGCCGGAGACAGACAGCATTCTGGTGGTGAGTGCTGATGGAAAAGGCATCCCCATGACACGAGCCGACAGTCCGCCGCTTCAGGCGCGGCGCAGTAAGGGGCAGAAAAAGACGGCTAAGAAAGAGGCTGTCGTGACCGCTGTATATAGTGTGGCCCCGTATGTACGGGAAAGCGCCAGTATTCTGACCGCGTTGCTCCCGGACCGGACCGAGCCAACCAAACCAACGCCGTCCCGTCCCGCGCCAAGCGACAAACAAACCTTTGGCACGCTGGACGGGAAAACGGCAGCGTTGAGCCACCTAGCGCAGCAAGTCGTCCGGCGCGACAGTCCGTTGTTGGTTCATCGCGTTGCGCTGACCGATGGGTCGGTGCCCTTGCAACAGCGCGTGCAGGAGCAGTTCCCCACCTTCACCCTGGTCCTGGACATTATCCACGTCACCGAGCACTTGTGGGATGCCGCCAATGCCCGTTGGGGCGAAACCTCACCAGATCGCCTGTCCTGGATACGCCAAGCGCTCCGCTGGTTATTAGAGGACCAGCTTGATACGCTGCTGTTGGACTTGCACGCCCAAGCGCGTGACTTGTCCGCTGACAAGCACGAGGTCCTGCTTCAGGTGAGCGCCTACCTGAGCCGCAATCGGCCCTTCATCGACTACCAGCGCTATTTGGCCCTGGGCTGGCCCATTGGCACCGGGGTTATTGAGGGGGCCTGTCGTCATCTGGTCAAAGACCGCTTTGAACAGGCTGGAATGCGTTGGTCGAAAGCAGGTGCTCAGTCCCTGCTGGATTTGCGCAGTGTTGCCCTCAACGACGATTGGGGCGACTTTCACCGCTTTCGTCGTCAACAGTCTCACCTTGAACGCTATGATTTCCCCTATCCTGATACTTTACCCGATATCCTCGCCTTGGAGGCTGCTGCTTAACCGTGACTCAAAATAGCCACACCCAAACCAATTCTGTAACGATTTCTACGGCGTGATAGCGAGAGGTCACAATCCAGTACAAGAGACCGTCAACCTCTACGCTGCTTGCGATTTCTGAATAGCAGACATCTTCGCCGTTGAATACGAATTAGCCCAAAGAGGAAAGTACCCCGCATCTCTGTCGAGTTAGCGAGGGTACTTCTCCTTTGCGCCTCTAGCCAATCTAGCCAGGGAAAACCTCGCCGATCAAAGTTTCCACTTCTCCGAGCGTGATGAATTGCCAGGGATGTACGCCAGGAATCTCTGCATATTTCTCTGACCGTTCATCCCACCTGAGCGTCACAATGCTGAATTCTTCCGGGTAGTCGAGCGATAGGCCCTTGGTTTTCCCCGTTGCAAGATCACGCCCACGCTCAGGGACATGCTCTATCAGGTGGGTAAACTTGATGCCCAGATCGCGCCTGATATGGGTAGCCACATGCTCGATGCCGTTGGTAAGGCTGTAGACAAATTCATCGTCGGGGCCGTCATCATGGTCACCGTCAGGGCGAATTTTGTAACTTGCAATGGCTACAACTTCGCCGTCGTTCTCGTAAACGCGCAGGTGACACCAGCCCTCATTGCGCTCGTGATGGACCTGGTTGAACACAAACTCAGGTAAATCGTGAATTTGCGGCATGTTTGCGGTTTCCTCCTTATCCAATGCAGAACAACAGATGTCCTGACTCAGCAGGGTGGTTGCTGAACGGGCTGTCGCTTGGAGCATTCTCGAACGACGCACGCTGAGCCAGTGTCGTTCAGTGGTAGAAGAGGCTTTGGCTCGGCTTGACCGCGCTTGGGAACTGCTGAAAGGGTGTAGCGGAGAGATACTTATCGAGCCAGGTACACACGGAGGTTATCCGCTGTCAAGGGGATGGACTTTACATTTAGGGAGCCTGCATCGCAGAACGAAAGGAAAGTCGTCACAGGCTCATGATTCAACAACTTGTAAACGTATTGGGCGGCGACTGTTGCGATGAGATCATTGATGAGTAGGCTTTGAGCACCTGTTTCGACCAACTCTGCACACGATGCAGCCGGTTGCGGCACTGGCGCTGGATCTGGTTCCAGCAGGGCCGGGAACAGCAGCGTGAAGTTGGGTAGATAGTGATATCTTCCGGTGTGGATGCACTGCCTCACCAATTCGAGATCGTCCGTATTGCCCAGGACGATCTGACCCGACTCCGCATGATTGCCGCAATCCAGCGTCAGGCACTCGGCACGGGCTATCTCTCGGCGAGCCAGGTGATTATCTACCGCACCGCAGATCAGACTGTAGCGCCCGGCGTGTTTGTCCGCGTCGAACGGCTCGTTAAACCATTCCACCGCCAGCCCCAAACTGTAGTTGAAACGCCTGGCGAGCGATTCCGCTTTGTAAGCGCCTGCGTCCGCCTCAGCCTGTGTATAGAGCTGACGACCAACATTGCTGATCTCGATTCGGTCTGGATCAACGATCCGGATCGTGGGTATGTGCTTTCGGCGACGCTTGAGGTCATACACGATACGGCAGATACTGCGCGCTAATTGCGAACCGGTGCCACCAGCGCCAACCAGTACCACTTCCTGGATCATCTGCGGCGGATCAAAGCGAGCAGGTTGCGAGATCATGATCACATCCTTTCGCTGAACTTCTCCAGCAAGTCGGCCAGCGTTCCCTTGAAAGGAACGAGGTCGCGCTTGGGGTAAGTCCGCGCTTTCCGCGCATCGAGTTCAGTCAGCTTTTTGCGGATGTCTCCCGGCTCACTCTTGCTCTTGCCGCTGACGGAATGGGCCGTGAACGTGCTGCCCAGGAACATCCGCCAGTCCTCGGCCAGGTCATTCCGCGCTAAGGCTTCAGCGGAGACTTTGGTCACAGACCCCCAACACACAGCACCCTCGGCATAGATATTGGGCAAGGGAGGCACATACAACGGTATATCTAACGCCGTTGGGCGTTCCTTGACGGCGAAGATGCCATACTTGGGGTGGTCATTGCCTGTGGTCATACGGATCATCAGCAAACCGGGCAGCGGCACACGAAATGGCGCATCCGAGCCATCAATAAAGATGGCCGTTCTTTGGGGCGGTCTGTAGCCGATTACTGTGCGGCGGACGCCCTCAACGCGCAGACAAATCGTGTTCGGATCGAGTATTCCCGTATCGAGTACCGTCCGAGCGGCAAGAGCCGAGGCGACTTGCGCCGGGTCAACTGGAAACTCGGTGAAACCGCCATTTTCAGTTGGACGACGCATAATCACCCCAAACGGATAGAAACTAAGGGTGAGGCTTGGCGGTGTCTGGATCATCGTAGCGAGCGTATTGGGGCCATTGAAGGGTTGTCCGGTCACGTTTCGCCTTCCTTCCTGTGATTAAGCCAATATTGTGCTGGAGAGCTTCTGCCCAGGCGTTGTCCTGTTCGAGTAATTCGAGTGCGCGCAAAGCTGAGGCACCCATTTCGTTAGCCTCTTCTTGTACGCCATTCATGTGCTGAATATCATCTGGCGTCCAGGGAGCAGTCTCTATCCCGGCATCCCACAGCATGTCCTGTGTGTAGTCCACCAAAGTGTTGCCGGACATACCGAACAGCCAGCGCAGCAGATTGGCGAGATCGGCGTGAGGGCAATCTTCGCCGTCAGGTTCGAGGCTGGCGATGAGTCGAGTGGCAACTTCTCTAGCCTGGTCCGCATTGCCCTTGGCTGGGATACCGAACCAGGCTGCGATAGGTACAAGTCGAGGGGCCATCTCGGCCAGTTCACCGAAGTATTCGTCCACGTCAACGCCAAGGGCATCAAAAGGCACACCGAACTTGAATTCCTCAACGTCGTTCAACTCGGCGATCAGGTATCGGTTTGCGCCGTCGCAGATGGCCCGGTTGAGAGCTATGTAACCCTCACCACGCCATAGACGCTTTACCACATCAGCATATACGTCATGAAAGCAGACCCGGCAAACGGATAGCGCGTATTCCAAGTCGTTATCTTCGTCGCCAGCGTAGTACCTATCAGAATCCATGTCTGATGAACCCATCGGATCGAGCCACGCTGCGGTGCAGGCGAGGGCCGTCACAGGATCGGCTAACAAGGCCGTGACCAGGAAACTTTGTGCCTGCAGCAATGGATTCATAGCCCAAACTCCAGAATAGGTAGACGAAACGGAACAGGCGGTAGCATTGCGAGTTTCCCGGCTGCGCTCATGGAACGGTTCCCGTATTCGATAAACTCAATGGTGGCCTGGACAACTTGCTCAGTTGACACCTCACCTGGAAACCAGTGACCGGGTGTGGGTTGACACTGCCGAAGCAGCGCCAACCCGGACAGTTCAACCGGCGGTATCTGTTCCAGGCAGGCCAACAAGTCTTCGGCGGTCAGAGGTGAGACTTGAAGCATAAAGTGTCCCCATTTTGAAGCATATCCTGTCCTAATCGGGCGATATTCGAGCGGTTTTGTGGTCGTTGAGTCATGCTTCTTGAAGCACATCCTGTCCAAAGTCGTGGATTTTGAAGCATAAAGCGTCCCAAAGTTGGAACAGGTAACTAGAGCAGAGTCATCCAAACCCCTGCTCAGAGAAGAGCGGTTGGGGCTACAGCAAGCGGCAATCGCAGACAAAACCATATCATTGCCAGCTCGATTTGAAAGCATAAAGCTTCCAAATGGCAATTTTATGGTTTAAGTCACAAGAGGGTGTGATTTGAACCATAAAACTTCCTCATTTGGAAGCATATCCCTTCCGAAAAACGTTAGTTTGGGGTGGTTTGAGTGGGTATTGCCTACTTCTTGGAAGCATAAAACTTCCTAAAGTTGGATTTGGAAGCATAAAGCTTCCCAAAGTTAAATACGGCAGGCGTCTATTTGAGCCAAAGCGGTGGAGCGGAACCTACTGAGGCGCTGCTCCGAGGTTGCTATTCCGCCGTCAGATTTCGGCATGGGATGGCTTAAATCCTGCCTTTTTCGCGCCGATTTGGAACCATAAAACTTCCACGCGGTTTGGAACCATAAAGCTTCCAAACGGAAGTTTTATGGTTTAAATTACAGAGGGCTGCCCGTGAACATGGTTGCCTACCCTTTGCGGCCTGGCTGGGGCATGAACTCGACAATCCGCAGGTCACCTTCGCTCGTGGTCTCGGTGCGTTCGCGGATGCTCGCATTGGCAACTTCAGGATAGGTCGCTTTGAGCAGGTTGCGTATCTGCTCATTGTTCAAGGAGACAGTCGAAGAATCCTCAACGATACGGTTTGTGCCGATCTTGAAAACGCGGGGGATTGCCGGTGACGGATTGTTAGTCATTGCATGCGCTCCTTATGGAAACTAAAACAGGCTTAACGTGACAGGCTTGCTGCTCTCAGATGCCGGGATGGGTGCGGGCGTCTCGTCGCCAGGTTCGCTCACGGTCTCATCCAGTTCGCCCTCGTCGCTGCCTTCCTCAGCGGCTTCGTCGCTATCTTCCGTATCGTTAGCTGGATCAGGGGCAGAAGGAGTGCTGTTGGTCTGCGGTGGCTGCGTGGGCGCAGTGGACAGATCAGGCGGTGGGTTTTTCTCGATGCCCATCAGTTGTGCAGCAGCGTCCTGAAGCGCACGGGTGATTCCGGCCAGGTCACTGTAGGTAAATTGGCGGAGTGCCGCCAGCGCGCCTCGTTGGATGAGGATCGTGCCGGTACGTACAAGGCCACCCTCATCGGGCAGTGTCAGAGTGATGACCGTCGGTGGTTTCTGCGGCGATTTGGTCGCTTTTTTGGACATAGAGCCTCCTCTTAAGGTAAAGGAAAGCGGGTGAACCAATTCATGATCGGGTAGGCCATGACGAGACCGCCCACCGCTCCTTCGCTCACGCCGTCACGCAGGTAACGCGCCCCAGCAGCGAGCTTCTCTTGCACGTAGCTGTTATGGCTTTCACTGAGAACTGCATGGGCGGCTTGAGCAATGTGGGCAATGGCACTGAGCCACCAAAACACCACTCGTCCACGCCAACCGTGATGATCGCTGGCCGCGCGGGCACCCGATTCAGCCAGGATGTGGAGTGTTTCTAGCATGTGCAACAAGCCAGCAGTCAGTACCGTTTCGTCCGCATTGCTGTCGAAGTGGCGTAAGTGCTGCTCTGCCAATGCAAACAGTTCCAGGTTCTGGTACTTGACGAGTGCCGCGCCAAGCCGCACAGACGCACCTCGATACAGTTCAGCGCCACTCCGCTCGAATGCGCTGTCGATCAGCATGTTCATCAGCGCCGTGTGATCGGGATGGGCTTCGCCGCCTGGTAAACCGGCAGCCAACGCCTCCCTGAAAGCCCGATAGCTGTCGTTGTTATAATGTCCGTTATAGTGGTCAAGGACGTTCTGCGGAACATTCAGGGCTTGCAACGGAAATTGCGGTGAAGACATTTGGGGGACTCCTTACTGACGGTGGACATAACAAAGCGCCGAAGCGAAGCAGATCACTCCGGCGCGACGCAGAGGAAACAGCCTGGTCTTATCAGCCTCACCTCCTTTTCAGCGCTTTGGCAGGCGACGCTTCCCTGGATGAAGGGTTTGGCCCTGGCATGATTTTCAGTTCTGTGAACTGCTCTCAGGGCGATCCATCGGCTGATTGGTCAGGATCAGGCGGCCTTGCGGGGTTTCAAGTACACACCGCCGTAATCCTGCGCATTGACGCCCAGCAGTGGACACAACTCGTTGAGGTAGAGCCGTCCGTGCCGTCCAAAGCAATGTCCAATGCCCAGCGTTGCGTTGAAATTGAAATGTTTGCCAGGGTGATCCCTGGTATGTCCACAGGGACACAGGGACGCAATCCACCCTCGCCGGTCGAACCCGCCATAGTCGTCCACCAGAACCTTGACAATGGCGCTGATGAGGACGGGATTCAAAGGGTCAAATTGGTGTGTGTCCCTGTTGCTGCTGCGATGATGGGTGGGTCGACGGGCGCGATTCCGGCCTGGAAACGCCTGCAAGGCAGGGAGGGCAGCCAGATGCGGTAGAAAATCTGTGAAGCTGTAGCGTCGCTCGTCATGCAATTCGACAATCTGGCAGCGTGCGCCATGTCGCTCTGGCTTGGTGTTCATGGTTCCTGGCAGTCTCATGGGTTGCGTACTTGCAAAGTGGCACCCGCCGAAACGAGAGGCCAGATAGAGCAAAACAAGGTCGGCAGCGGCAAAATCCCCGGTGGGTTTTGCCAGGAACCAATAGCTGTGATAGCCGCCTCCGCTACGTACCAGGCAGGACGGCGGCTTCCGAAGTGCATTCAAATCGCGCTGACGTTTGGCTGTGAGCGGTTCATCCACATCCAGAAAGAGGGCCGATAGCGATACCAGATCGCCGCGTGTCCCCCGGTGCAACTGATCCAGGCCGGGGCGGCAAGTAGCCATCGACACGAATGCGCCCCAGCCCAGGTCGTTAGCATGACTAAGCCGCTCCAGGTCAAGCTGGCGCTGAATCTGACTGCCGATCAGCGTGTGGCGTGATATGACAGGATGCTCCCCATCGGGATGAATGGCCGTCAACGTGATGCATTCTGCCCGTTCGGGTGGCACGCACCCGAATAGGCATTGGAGAAAGAGGTAAGTTTCCCAGGTGATCATGCTGTGCTCCCTGCGTTAGAACAACGCGAGTTGCACGGGCTGGGGGGCTGTGACCAGGCTAGGTAAGGGCAGTGGCTTGATGAATCGAGCTGTGACTGAGGGGCCATCTGTAGGCGCATCGCTCAGGTTGGGCTTGTGGCGCGCTGGACGAGTCGGGCGAGAGTGTGTTGGCTTCGGTTGGCTGTTGTGAGCGGACTCAGTTGTGACGTCCTCGATCTGGGCCTGTCTGTTGAACACCAGATCGTAAATGCTACAGGCCGCAGCGGGTTGTGGTAACGGAGAAGCAACCAGTAGCGCGAGAACGTCCTCCGTCCCTTCGAGAACGGTCTCTTTGGACGGAGCAGGCGTTGTCTCGGCTTCTGCCTGATCTTGTTCTGCGACGTACCAGGCACTCTCGGTGGCATCGACCTCATGTGCGTGGCGTTCAAAGAGGGCGCGCAAGTCGGTGGACGCTGTGTCGCTTCCAATTTCCGTGGCGAGTGCCGCCAGCAGATCGCCGCTTCCGCCTCCAGTCAGCGCACTCAGGCCAACCCCGGTATCTTCGCCGTACAGCAGCGCTGCCGCCTGCTGTTTGCGCCCGATCAGCTCGATGGCCTGGTTCTCCATCAACCCGATATAGTGTGGATAGTAGACCTTGCACGGACGATCCTGGATCAACCGCCAGGCGCGCCGGGACGCCTGACTCATCACGAAAAGTGAATAATCAACTTCCAGGAATATGATCGTTGGAAAGTCAATCAGGTCGAGGCCCGTCTGTACTAGGCGTGGATTACAGATCAGAACGTTGACGCCACGCCTGGCCTGCTCATTCAGAAGTCGTTCGCGTCTGAAGGCAGGCGTGCTGCTGCGGAGGATGTAGGGCTTGGCGAGTATGCAAGCCTGCGTGATCTTCTCGGCCACACGCGCCTGGATGTCACGGGTGCCAGTTTGACGGACGAACACCGCTACGCCGCGCCTCTGTTCGAGTTCGGCTTTCACAGTTTCTACCAACCACTGCTCTTTGCTATAGAGGTGATCTTCAGGGAGCGCCGGGATGGTCAGCACGTGATAGCTCTCAAACTCCTTAGAATCGCGGCTGAGACGCCGGTTGTGGATGCACACCTCGTCCCGATAGGGCGCGCCAGGCCACGACAGCAACGCCTGGAGATACATGCCGAGCGCGCTGTTGTCACCCTCAAGACGCCGCTCGAATAGGTACTTACCGAGGGCTTGCTTGGCACTGTCATACGCGGATTTGATGGCGGCGTCCGGCTCGATAGGTACCGGGATCTCTTCGAAGTCCGGCATCTTGCGACCCATATCCATCAGGCCCACGAAGCAGCAGTGGTCGATGATTTCCGCAACAAGCAGGGGTGAACAGCCCGGCGCTTCTTTGGGCTTGTGTTCGTGGCGGACTTTGCCGCTATACACGCCCGCCTGATCATATTGCGGCCTGTATTCGACAATGCGTTCCAGGCAACCCATCGTCTTGACCCACTTGTTGAGGCCTTGCCCCCAGGGGTATTTAGCTCGGATGCGGGGATTGAACGTGTACTCGATGGCATACAGCGAGCTGGCGGCGCCACCGTACAGCGTCCCAGTCAGACCAAGACACTTCCGAGCGGCGTTTGCCAGGATCATCATGGCCTCGCCCTGATCCGTACTGGCCGATTTGCACTCATGCAGCTCATCGCCGATGTAGAGGAACAGGCGTTCCTTGTAGCGGGTGGCGATGAATTCCGCCAGTGGCGTGCGTGGGTTCCGACGCTTAGGCTGCCGAGTTTCAGCCCGTTGCAGGCGATGAGGTTTGCGGGTCAGTTTGGCAGCGACTTGACCGGCTTCCTCCTCGGTCAGATCCATCAATTGTGCGGCGCGTTCTTGCCGTTCCTGTCGCGCCTTGCTGCTAACCGTGCGGGCAGGGTCACTGAAAGTGCGCTTCCTGGTCCAGAGCGCCGACCGGCAGTTCGGGCAAAAGCGAGGAATTCGGTTAAGCCAGGCGGTGGAGGCAGGCTTGTTGTCATCGACCTCTTCAGCTTCTCGCTTCCGCCGCTTCTGGAACGTCGGTGACATTGGGCCGTCGGTGGGTTCGGCTGCGGGTTCTGATCTGGCGCGCGCTGGCCGAGGCGTGACGGCCATCCCTGGCGCATGACCGAGTGCGGCCCTTTCCTCATCAGTCAGAGGGCGCGGGTAGGGCCGGGGCCGATCAAAGTGGAGACGCGCCTTCGCCCGGTCCCGCAGTAATTTGTGGCTGAGATCGTCCGCTTCGATGACCACTTTGCCGCAGCAGGGGCAAATGGGAATCCGCATGTCGATGCGGCGCTCCCCGGTGACAGGCTGGTTAGTTCGAGGATCTATCGGTGGTGGCGCATCTTTGGGCCACCGGATGACAGATGTTCTCTTCCAGTTCACCGCGATGTCCCAACCCTCGCCGAGCTTTGCTGCCTCTCTGGAGACAATGCCGAAGTTGAGTGTGTCTAGGGGTTGTTTTTCGGCAGCGTCCATGAACTGGCACACGTCATCGACGTTGTTGAGAATCTTGACGTGGGTGCGGATACCCACCTCTTTGACTTCCCGTTCCCATTTTTCGACCAGGTGTGGCGGACACATCGTGATCACGACCTGGCCCTGGCGCATCTGGGGAACCAGGCCAGCCGCGATGGTCGCCCCCATGATGGTCTTGCCCGCGCCTGGCTCACCCACGAGGATCACGCTCCGGCGGCTCTTGAGCGCCGTGAGGCAAGCAGCGATGACGTGCCTCTGGGTCTGATACAGCTTGCCGCTTTTCGAGCGAGCCAACAGCGTTTTATATGCGCTGTAATCGAAGTTGTACATGGGTGCAAAGTTGTCGTCGAGATATTTGAGGAGTGCTATTTTGTGAGTCTTGATGAAGGAAGCAATCGGTGCATCACCCGTGATTTCCTCATAGTCACCGTTCTCTCCGGTCAGGGTGATAGTGACCACCGACTGGGTACGGAATACCTCGCGGTCAATCGACCCTCCCTGTCCGCCGTCGTCGTACTCGTCGTCACTCGACGCGGTAGTTGCGCTGTCCTCGGCTTTCACTTCAACCGTTTCTACCGTAGAGCGGATCGCCATCGGCCCCTTATCAGTCTCGACGATCAGACCGTTGAATAGCCCTGCCATCAGGATCAGGGCAAGCTGACCTCCGCGGGGGCGGACAACCGGGCTGACTTTCGTAGCAACAGGCTGCGGCTCAACAAGCGACTGGAAGGCTGTGCCGTATTGAGTACCGCTTTCCAGCACCGCCGCCTCTGCCTCCGCAGGAGTGATGTGTTCCGGCAAGAAGACCAGGTGCTTACGCTGGATCGGCTCGGCGAACTCGTAGCAGGGTGTCTGCTGCGGGGTCAATTCAGGGAAGGCGTTATTGCGCACAACTTCCAGCAGATTCAGGACAAGCTGCTGCGGATCGGCTTTCCGCTCCCCCTGGTGCGCTACCACCACGACCTGGTGATATTCGCCGAGATGCAAACCGGGCAATGCCCATAAATCGATCTGATCGCAGCGGGTCGCCAGGAACGACAACGCTTCTGTGGTGATGTGATGCTTATAGACACACCACATCATGTAGCCCTCTGGACGCACCCACTTCCAGGCGTGTTTCAGCATCCCAAATTCGCGGCGCTTCACGTCGCTGGCCGTGTCCCACGCATAGGGCGGGTTGAGCCACACATCGAAGCTGTAGTTGGTCGCTTTGAGCGTGAACATATCGCCGTGAACCGTCTGGCGCGGACCAAACAGCGCCTTGCATTTGGCTGCTCGCTCATCATCCAATTCGTTGGCAAAAGGGGTGAGATTCCAGGCTTTGGCGAAGAAATCCAGCGCTTCGCCCTCACCCGCACAAGGATCTAGCAGCCTGCCACCACGCTTGTTGGGTGCAAATAATGAGGCAAAAGGCGCCAGATGTTCAGTCAGCAGCTTGAAATAGCCGCCCTTCTCGTAACTCGTAAGGCGTGTCATGGAATGATTCCTTTGTCACGTGGTGCATGAACTGGGCTTGTGGGTTTTCGGATTTATTTCCCGGTTGTCAGACCAGGCATCAAGATTTCAAAGGTTCTGGGCAAAACGTCTAGACTGGGGAACCTGGGACAAGCGTGCGGTTGGTACAGAAACAAAAAGAGCATCCCCTATGAGATGCTCTACTGAAAGTTGCGCTGAAGGAAGCTGGCACGACTGCGGTTCATGCCTCCTGAAACCATATCCCACTGAAGCGGCGGATTTCACCGTTGTCGAGGAAACGCACCCAGCACGTATGAATACCGATACTGTACGGATGCACATTATCGCACAGTGGGTACGCGACAGTGATGCACTTCCGATGTGGGTCAACAGTCGATAGACCAACGATGTAACCGAGAGTACCGGGTTTCGGCAGTTTGGTGTGATGAAAATTCTGCCGTGTACTTTTGAGCATGTTCAGGCCTCCACACATAGAAATATGGGTTGAGCGAAGGGACGAATCGCTGGCCGGACCTTTCTCGGCCACAGAGCCTGCGTCTCGGAAGTGTTTCACAAGTTTTTGCTTCAACGAGGTTTGAAGTCATCTGTTCACCCGGCTAGGCGCGTTAAGCGCCCTCGTTTGAGACCGTTGTGCGGGGAAAAGCTATTTTCTTGCTCCGCAGGCCCTCGGTGAGCAGTTCAGTCCAACGCTTGCGGTCGGTGGTGATCGCCATGATGTCGACCACCAGGCTATCGCACTTGCGCACTAAACCCCGGCGCTGGCCCTCAGCCATCAGATAGTCGAGATATTCGTCAAAGACAGCAGCGCGCACGATTTCTCGGATGGTGTCACCGAACTTGGCCTTCTTCTGCTCAGGATTGAGGCTGATCAGGTATGCGGTGGGGCGTTCACTGTCGCCAACGACGGGATCAGCCAGGTCTTCGTGGACGAGAATCAAATGAACCAGGCTCAGATCATCGAGTTTCTTAGCGATGTGCGTGTAGACCCCGGCAGCATTCGGCTGCAACGGGATGCTCGTCTTGCCATCACTACAAGCCACTGACGATTCCTTGCCCTGCACCAGCTTTGCCCACAGTGCATCAACACTCGTCCCGGGCCCGACCACACTCAGGTAGATCGGTAGAGCACGGTAGCTTGGGCCGCGCCGATCTACCGCCACGCCGTAGCAGTAGCAACTGCCAACGACATTTATGTCACCAACATACTGTTGCGGCACAAAGAGCTTACCTTTGGGAAGTTGGATTTCCGACGGCAAGTTGGTTGCTACGAACTCTGGTAGAGCAACGTGCTTGACATCGGGCGACTCAGGCTTCTGGATAGCTGGAGAGGTGGCCGGAATTTCGGGGGCGGCCAAGCTGGCCGATTGATTCCCGAAACCATGCTCGTACTTGTACTCGGCAATGGCTTCCTGAATGGACTTTGTTTTGAAGGTCACATCGCGTTCCATGGGCAATCCACGCGAGCCGGGGTAGCGCTGGATATTCTCCAGGTATTCCACTGACTGCCAGCCCCATTCGGCGTTGATGAAGTCGTGATTCAAGACCGCATAGCAGAATACCTCTTTGCGATGCTTGTCGTATTCCGCCACAAACAGATACCAATTCATATACGGGTGGAACAACTTTGCGAAGACGATGCGTTCTCCACGTTGATTCAACAAGTTATGGCCCGTGGGACGCTCGGCAAGCAGCCAGTCCGGGAACAGATCCAGGCCATTGTCGGTGGCGGGTCGTTCCGCCGCTGGTCTGACTACAGGGGTAGCTGGTGACACGGAAGGCAGTGAGGAAATAACGGCATCATTCGTACCGCTTCCGATCCCGGATTTGTCGGTAGTGTCGGTGATTTGGCCGATGGGTTCTCTCACATTGGCCTGATTATCCAACGCAGGTTCATTCACTAATGACTGGATGGCAGTAGGCAGAGTCTCGCCGATGTAATACCATTGGCGACGTTTCATCGACCAGCGTGCGCCTACGGCCTTGAGGACGCCTCTATGGTTGTAGGTGTTCCCATTCAACCACCACCAGTTTCCGCTCTTCTCGGCAGTCACACCAGGGCTGGCTGATCCGGAACTTTCTGGATGGGTTTGCCCAGGCGACGCCACATCAGCCGACGGCGTGATGTGGAAAGCCGTGTCTCCACGAAATCTGGGGATAGTCGCCGAATGCGAGCTTGAGACAACACGGTATTCGGGCTGGTGCTTGTTTGGGAACTCGTACCACTCGCCTTTGTCCCAAAGAAACACACGAGAGCCATAAGGTGGCCCCGCCAGCATGATCACCTCGACAGCTTGCTTTTCTTCCTGAGTGAGGCGTAGGACAAGAAAACTCTTGACGAGATTGACTTGTTGCTCCGTTTGGAAGGTCAAGTATGTATAGTTCATACGCCGCGACGTAACATTTCGGACACGGCTGCCGAACAGAGTCGAGAGAATTTGTGGGATGATGCCAGGACTGCACTTGATGGCCGAAATCCTGGCTTTTGCAATTGGATCTGTTATCCGCTCGAAACCGTAAGTGTCGAGTGCAATAATGGTGTTGGCTGTACTCATAATGGCTCTACCCCTATCCAAGAAACACAATCGAGTCGCTGTTGCCAACCTGTATAGGAGGCAGGAAATTGTCAGAAGTCACACGCCTTTCTTTTTCTTACCGCGCGTGGCATTGTAGGCTTTTAGCTTGCGTAACCTGACGGCACGTTGGCACTCGGACTCTTTACCGTCTTCTCGAATACAATACTTGGGCTTGAACGGGCTAGGGATCATGTAGTAGACCCGTTGCTCGCCACACTCTTCACAGACGTATTCATAGCGGATTTTCGCTTGTTGGCGCGTATAGGGCGCGGTGTACTCAAGCGTCTGTTCGCCGTGGCGATTGAATTTAGGAGGTTTGTGCCGCAGCGGATGCTTGGGTTTGGGCACTTCCAGGCTGGCCCATGCCCCCATCTCATTCCCGTACCGTTCCATTGCTTGGATGTAGTGCTTGGCTCGTTCGTAGCAATCGAAGAGATCCCTTAGAAACCTGATGTGTTCCGACGGCAAGATATTCATCGCGGCGAGATAATCCATGAGCCTGTCGAAAGTGCGACGTGGATCGTCCCGATCTATGTTAGGCAGAGGATTCTGAGGCATAGTCAATTGCTCCTACCCCAACTCAACCTGATACATCAGCCTTAGTTTGAGCAATGCCCAATGAACACTGTTTGTAGAGCGAAATTTCAAAGGTCTGTTCAAAGCACGACGCTAAAACGCCTTTCGATCGATGAAATCTGCGGGGATGGCAGACGACCAGAAGTTTTCGCTCATGCAACGCGGTCTTTCAGGGAAAACGAGATTGCCAGGACGTGTTGATTAGCGTGGCGAAATCAACATGAAGGCCCTTGATATTGGGCGGTATTCTCACGTTCTTGAGGTAGACTGCTCGGCTGCCTTACTGTATTATGGGCATAGTTGTTGCCTTCACTCTTGCCTGGTCGTGTTCCCCTATTCTTTCTCCGTTTCCGTTCTTGCGGGTGGGGTCAGCGGGAGGAGCTGACCCCTACGTGATCTTGAAGCCCTGGCGCATTAAGCCAAATCACTACGCGGACAGGTAGTACTATTCGCCTCCACCAGTTCCAGACCAATCGTCGATACATTCGGCTGGCTGGTCCTCAAGCTCGTTTTCGAGCGGTGAGTTTAGGGACACCCGGACAATATCGGCTTCCTGGAAGATGTGTCCTCGCATACACCTGTACCAGCCTTTCCAGGTGGGAAGTGATTCGAACCACGGTTCCCCACAGGGGCACGTTTCTATGTGCGTCAACTGGCTCATGTCCGGTTTTCCTTTTCGCTGATCACAGACCTTCTCAAAACTGGAAAATGCTAATGGGCACCAGGACAGTCGTAGTCGCCCCATGCTGCGACCCAATGCATCCTGGACAGGCAGGCATGGCAGGTGTCGGGACGCATGATGTACTGAACAAGGGCGTCACAGTAGCTTTCTAATGCGGCAGATTGACCTGACCTTGGCTCAAAGCGCGCCAAAAGAATCTCGATTGGGCTGTCGAAGTGAGAATGAGTGACAAAGAGGATTTCGGTACTCATCGAGCAATCCGCACTGCTCAGATCTGAGTCCGGGTCAATTTCCAGATCGAAAGTGTGGACGTAGCATTTGACCAGCTTGGGGCCGCTGAAGTCCCGGATTGTTTCGCTACTGAAGACGTGTGTGTACGTGCGACGATGCTTTATTTTGCGCGGGTCGATATTTGAGGTTGGTTTTGGATCATCTGGCTCATGAACACTGCGAGGTTGCATAGCGCGCTCCTTAACAGGAATCAAAGAGGCGATTTGGCACCACGACGTGGAACCAGTAGCCTCAATCACCAATCGTTCACTTGTGCGTGCCGGAGACAGCGGAATACCATCTGTGTCGTCCTGCTTGGCGCGTTAGCGCCATCTCTCTTGAGCAAGTTCGCTGACCGCAGGCACATGCGATTTGGGGCCTATTCAGCCACACTGTTCATCGGTGCGTTCATGTCAACCGCGCAGCGCAAGTTGCCATCTTCCGTGAAACCGACACGAATCAGGCCAGCCCCTTCCTGGAATCGATGCTCCGTCTCCGGTGTGAAGAGTCCCAGAAATGCCCCGGATGTGTCCCACACGGCAGGCTTCCCTGTGTATTTAGTGTTGCCGGTTGGGTTGTTGCCCTCAGTGATCCGTGCCATTCTGACGGCGCGGTTGGTGTACTCTCCCTTAGCCAGCCGTTGATCCATCGCTGCCTTGAGGCGCTTCACCAACAGGCGGTCTATGTCTGACATGCGCGGTAAATCCTGAACGCCCCTGGCCCGCAGATGACCGATGTATTCGTTGTACCAGACCTGGGTTATTCCGATAGGGCGGTAGCTGGCTTCCTGGATGATTGCGCCCGGGTACGTAATGTAGCCGCGCTTTCCATCGACGTAGCCCAGATTGAGGACACCCGCCTCTTGCATGGCACGGAAAGTGGCGTCAGCCCAAAAGGGTTTAGTCGTGCCATCGGGCAGTTCCTCGCCGAGTGCCCACAGCATCCGATCCCCTTGCTTTTTGCCCATATAGGCGGTCAAGATAATGTTGCGCAGAATACCCGGCTGGTCGTCAGGGTGATAGTGGGTGAATTCATGCCAGGCCACCTGGTTCGCCAGCTCGTAGTCCACCTGGATCGGGCCTTCGCTGAGAATGGGCCTTCCGACCGCTCGTGCAGCGCTGACTCGCGCTTTCGTAGCTCTGTCCAGCGCTTTCCCATAAAGCGCATTAATATGCTTCGCAATTTGGAAGTAACTGTGCTCGCTGCGCGCGCTTTTGACGCACTCCTCAAAAGCCAGGTCGAGCAGTGCGGTCGGCGGCATGGCCTCGTTTGCCAGCAAATCACGGGCCATCTTCAATTGGTTGCAATGCTCCACTGCACCCTGATGTAAACGGTCCAGCCAGTGATCTTCCGTGTAGGTGGGCAGAGGTGAGTTTCTTCCCAGCGCTAACCTGCCAGACAAATATTTCGGGATAGGGATCTTGCGGTCTACTATCAACTGCGAGACCTGGCGACACCAGGCGGATACTCCGGACAGGTCATCGCCGGTTTTCACGCTGCCGTCAATGATCTTTTCTAGCGAAGAGGGTGGATTCTTGGGTAGTCGTCCGAAGATGGCTTTGGAAACCATGAGAAGATTGCAGTACATCCCCAAAGCGCCCCGGTTTGCAATCGCGCGCTGAATGGCAGCATTCATGCCTTCCCGACTGTAGCCTGATATGCCCAGGCCAGGGGTGTTGGCCTTGTCTTCCATGACCAAGCCGAGATAATTCGGCTCGGTAAAATCAGTACGGATAGGCAGTTTACTGCTATCGCCAGATGGATATTCGATGTCCCCATGGATCGTTGCCCACGGCAGACTTGTCGATTGTGGTGTCGGCTTCAAGATAACGTACTCGCCAACCTGGTTCGGCGAGCGCCAGGCTAGGACTTTGCGCTCACCATCGACACTATCCGTAAAGGGATGGATCCATAATGCATCGTCGTTGTCAGCGCCGCCCAAAATATCCCGGATGCCCGCCCCTTTGGGGAGATTAGGTTCTCCGGTTAGCGAATTCTTGCCCTGCTGCCGCAAGGGCGAGTCTTGTAATTCGACCCAATCCTGATCATTCACCCAGGCTGTACCGGTCTCCTCGTCTACGAATACCTCCCCGCGCCCGACCTGAATTGAGCGACCCGCTACCGTACCGACTTGAGCAGGCATGACGTAAAAACGCCCGCCCACCTGAGGAAACCGCCCCTTTTGATCATTCGAGATAACCCGTTCAATCCCCTGGTTGAATGCCCCATTGACCCAGGTTTTGAACCACATCGGATGGGCGCCCAACGCGAAAGCCTTCCGCATCGGCCAGCTATCGATTTTGGACTCCGTCGTCGTTTTGTCGATCCGGCCCATGATTTCAGCCACTTCGCCAGTGCGTATGGACTGCTCCAGCAACTGGCCTTCCTCCGTCATTCCCTGAAGCAGCGATTCTTCACTAAAAAATGGGTAAAGGTTGATGGTACTCTGAATATCCAGGCGCATGTGGTCGTGGGCGTGGACAAAGTTGATGCCAAGCCAAACTTTGCCATTGACTAACTTGACTTCTCGCTTGATATCTTCCCGCAAAATAAGGTCGTGATCGAGATGATCCCCGACGATGGCGTGGCCCTTTTCCTGACCTTGCTCAGTCATAAGGGTAAATTCCACACGATTGCACCGACGAATTTCCTTCATCAGCTCCTCGCGTTTGGCCTGACTCACCCCAGGTGGAATGACCAGCCGTTCCAGCAATCTGCGGTCTATGACCCCTGCACCGTCCCAAACGAATTCTTGATCTCGTCCCATCTCGTTGAGACCCAGCCGGTAGATGTCAATTTCGTCTGGCTGAAAATCGCCAGCCAAGAAATAGGGGCGCATGATCCGCGAGAGGCGCTTGGCGGCCACAAAGGCCCCTTTGTCGTGCATATCGATCCGCAGCCCCGTGGCCGCCTGGAACTGATCCGCAGTCATGCCGTCCACGTACAGATTTTCGATGCTGTTGCCGTTGACCCATTGCAGAGTCGGCTCGATCATGCCAAAGGCTGCCTCCGGCGCAATGACTTCATTACTGCTGATGTCCGTCGAGATAATTCGCCAGCGCAAACCAAGACGTTCGATCATCGGATAAACGGCTCCACCCAGCAGACTTTTGAAATCGACGACCTTCATCGTCTCCGGCGGTTGGAACGGATCCAGGAGTGTATTGGTCAGTTCGCGGAGTTGCTCTGGCGTGGCTGTATCGCCAAGCCACTCGCTAGCAATCGCTTCCGCTTCACTCCGGCGCATGATCGTGTGGTTAGCGCGAAACTGCGCCAGCATTGCGTCAGTCATACTGACCGGCGCACTTTGTACGGCAGCGTCACCATCCGAGTTAAAAGTTTGGGCAGTAGTGGCTGGCGCGCCAGGACGGGTGGAGATGGGGCGATCTAGTCGATCCCCGTTTCGGTCAGCTTCGACGGCGTTCTCACTTTCGATGACACCGGTGATTTCCCGATCCGTCACTGGATCAGCCAACGAGACGGGAGAAGTCCTCCCCAAAGGTTCAGCATCTTCTTCCAGTGTGTCGGCATTGTTTGACTCTGCTTCAAGATTGCCGAGTGGACCCGCAGTTTGCGCCGACCTGCCCCTTCTCTTGCCAACTGTCCACCCAATGCCAAACTGTGGAGATGCCGCACCCCTACTGCCCATTTTTCCTGGCTGCCTTTTGTTGCGCTCGTATGTCCTGCCAGCGCGTTGGATAGACCTTGACCGGGGCTAAACCTTTGAGTTCGTCAGGGAAGAAACCGTAGCATAAGACCAGGCTGGGCTGGAGACGAGACACCATTTCATGATAGCCCTCCACAAATAGTGCATAAGCGCCTGGTATTACCTGCCGCTGTCTGACACCTTGGGTGGAAATAGCAACGACGGATCGGGTGGGAATGCCGAGAAAGCAATACTCGAATGAGTCGCGTGTACTCCATTGGACCGTGGGGATAACGGTCAGCCGTCCCTCACTTTTGTCCCGCCAGAAAGCGCCACACCATCGACTGCGGTAAACATTCCAGAGCTGCATGGCCTTCGGCCAATCCGTGTAAACAGAAAAGTCGGGAGTAAGCACCGTGGAATAGGTACTCAGTAGGGCAGCAAGCACCGCATACGGTTTAGTGAACGCCGACTGGATTCGGTAATCGTCGAGGAAAAAATGTACAGCGAGGCCCTTGCTACTCCGCCCCCAACGTAGGCGCGTCTTAAACGGCACTAAATAGTCGGGTACGGCTGATAGCGGAACGTGTTCCAAATCGGGGAGGCCGAACTCATTGGTTGACGGGTAGAGCAAGCCTGAGTGAAGCGGATCCCGCTGCTCTGGCAGGGAAGTCCCAACCCATCTTCTGTTGCGCAGTCCACGTGTGAATTGATCGGCTGCGTTCATCATCTATACGCTTCATATGTATGTGGGCTATACGGGCTTGAGCAGCGTGTTTCCTTAATGAAATTGCCCGCTGTTGCAATTGGTTCAACAGATTAGCCGTCATGATAGCCACAGTCGTGTACCTCCCACAGCGCCAAAATTGGCACTAAGTCCCCTGATTTTGCGAATAACACGACCGATTTTGTTAAGCACGCTGGAATCCCTACTTTTTGTGATAAATCTTGTGATAGCTGATCGGGTGAGATCGCTTACGTGGGTTGAATGAATCCGCTCTTGTGTGAAAGTTAGCTGCTGCCCCGATCCTTTGCGGTCAGTATGCCCGGTTTTCCCTGCCATCTGGGTACCTGACAATTTGCTTCTGAATTGTGCAGAGCGATAAACAGTGAGAGTTGAAATGTCAGATGAAAATAAGCGTCTATTGGATAGGCTCATGAGTGCGGCCCAGATACTGGCATCCGTATCTGAGAACGACCAGTTTCAAGGACACGGCAAACGATCAGAAATCGAACGCGGCCGACTGTTGACCGGAAGGAAAAAGCAACAATTGCCGAGCGTCTCTGAGCCTAATCACACTGCAGTGAATACGGCAATAAACCCTAGAGACAGCCAGCAGAGCGGGTAAATTCTTTTGCACTAAACCTATGTTCTGTGAAAAGCCCTTTTCAGTCCAGTTGTGATGATCGTATAAGGTTATGCACGGCTTATTAAGGGTCACACCGTAGGTCGGTCAGGCATTTCGCGTCACAATGTAGTTTAAGATTTCCGCCGGAGCCTTGAGAGCGCTTTGCATATTCGACTCAGGCCCCAGCGCTATATGTATCACAGCAAAATCGCTTTGAACGCTGAATTCGAGCCTATCCAGTCACTTCTGGGTAGTCATAAAGAAGTAGTGGTAGGAGCAAGACGGGCCAAGATACAGGCATTGTAATGATGAATGAAATACCAAATTGCACCGATATGATTGGCAGGTTTTTTCGAGAAAGACAGCGCCTTGCGCACTAGACGGGAACAGCGTTGGCGAAAGGTGTTGTTGAGGCGTTCGATGTGACGGGTCTTGCCGCTGGCTTTATCCACAGCTTTATGGCGTTTGGAAGGCAGAACGCTGGCATAAGCCTCCAGGAAATCGGTGTAGCAGACCGCTCGCTGGCGATAGTCGGGTGGGAGCGAGTACCACAACTCATCAGCCGTTTCCTTATCGCGTGGGCCAATCGCACACCCGACAATCAAGCGCGTCTCAGCGTCGATGGCGAGCCATAGCCAGACAGGGTTGGCTTTGCTGCCGACAAACGACCACAACTCATCAGCCTGCACAATTAACTGCCGTTTTTTTGAGCAGGCACGTCTGTCACTTGCGGTTGTGCCTTGTATTTCGCATTCACATAGTCTTGCAGCCACTGGCCCGATACGCCCGTCACTCGCCCAATGCCTGCCAACAACACGCGTTCCAGCAACAGTTTGTCGATGAGGGCCTTCGTTTCCGCAGAAATCGGCCTCCATTCAGGATTTTCCACAAATTGCCGCTGACATGCTTGGCAGGCAAATTTTGGCTTTCCGTTGTGAATATATCCGTTCTTGATAACCTGGCTTGACCCGCAGCGTGGGCAGTTTGGCATTGCTCGGCCCTTTCCTGTCTCCTCCCTTCCATTGTACGCCACTACCTTTGGAGGACTACCCACTTCTGTATCAAGCGACGACCTGACTCACTCCATATGCCTTGGCCGACAATGAGAAGCGTGATACCCATGTTTTGGAGGTCAGTCATTATTTGTCGCACCTTATCCATACGACGACTCAACCTGCTGACATCTTCGATAACCACCGCGTCGAAGTGATGCCGGTTCGCATCGCTTATCATATGAGTTAGTGCAGACCCGTCTTTCGCCATACCGGACTGCACTTCATCCTCGTAAACTTCAGCGACAATGTATCCGCGTTCAGATGCATATTGGGCGCACTTCTCAGCTTGGGCATCCAGATGGGTTCTATTGCCCGTTGCGGAACGAGTGTAGATTGCAGCGCGCATTATACCTCCTATCTTGAATGATGCTCGCTTATATCATTTTCATCACGTAGGGCCTTGCTTGACAGTTTTCCACACATGCCGCGAGAAAATATCAACGTACATACCAACTGGTTATTCTGCCGCAAGAAACGCCTAGATGTTGGCACAATGATGGTCGGTTTGGTCGGTTTTGCCAAAACGGGCGGTTTTGTCATGTATCAATTGTTGAAGAATGGCCGACCGGGTCAGCGCCGCGTATAGCTCAAACTGGCGCAATTCGCGTATGCATGAGCATGGCCCACATGCGGGATTTGCTCATCCTTCTTTATACATCAAGCCACTGCAGTCGACAGAAGCCGTACTGACACAATTGTAGGGCCTGTTCCAATATCCGCGCTCAACCGGACCAGCCTGTTCATGCGAGATTAGCACTTTTGCAATCGTGTAGGAGGGTCTTTCCAATAAATTCGGGATTTATCCGCTCAATTCCGTAAGACCCCGTACCAAGATCGTCGCCTAGTGCGCAATGCCAACTATTCGTGGTAGATCTGCAAAGAGTGACCAACTTGATCAGATTGTTCTGTGTTATTGGAACTCTGATGCACTTAATAGAAATTACACAATGTTTAGCGCGAACCCCACCGTTTACAAATCGGTTGTACACTGCATTTCAGGGTGTATCGCGAAGCAATTAGGAGCGCAGGCGAAACGAAGCCCTCTCTCGCAGGCATGTGAAAGGATCTCCGATGAGCAGGCGAAAGAAGAAACCAGAACTGGCGCAGATCGGTTGGGTGATCTACAAGCGGACCAGCGATGAATATGTGCAAACTCCAGAACGTTCGCAAGATAGCCAGCAGCACCTCATCGAGGAGTGCCTCATCAAGCCCTCCGGCTTGCCACTGCTCAAGGAATATTGCGACACCGAAACCGGCACGACCGCCAAGCGCAAAGCCTATCAACAGCTCTTGGCCGATGCTCGCCAGAAGAAGTTCTCGCACATCGCGGTATCACACGTCGACCGCTTTGGACGCGATGACGTGGAAGCGCTGCGCGCCATCGATGAGTTGGTTGCGTTGGGTATCACTGTTCGGGTAGCTTCCTACCCAGGCTTGGACCCGGCCAACCCCGACGGGCGGATGATCGTCGGGGTGCTATTCAATGTGGCACGGTTAGAGTCCAAGAAGATTGCGCAGCGGGTGCGCGGGGCACAGTATATCAAGCTGTGCAAAGGCGGCTGGGCGTGGCGTGCGCCCGATGGCTATCGCAATCGGGAGGAACGCCTGTGAGCCGTCCCTTACGCTTTGATGCGGACGGGTGAGGCGCATTATCCCTGGATGGGGCAAGTAGCATGAGCCGTCGTAAGGTCAATGAGCATCAGCGGCAAGGCCGCCATCGGCGCTGGATCGAACGCGACCCGGTGCAGAGCCAGGTCTGGCGCTATGCCTGGGATCTGCTGCTGGAGGATCGGCACTCACTCGAAGACATCTGCGACGCCTTGCATGCGCGCGGTTATACCCGTCAGGGCGGCACGCCCTTCGTCAAAATCCTGCCCAACGGCAAACGCAAATACTACAAATCGATCTTGTCGGCGACTTTCCACAATCCCTTTTATGCGGGCTTGATCTACGTCCATCACTATTTTGATGATGAAGACTTCAAGGTCGTCCAAGGCGAGTGGGAAGCGATTGTGACGCCGGAGGAGTTTGAAGCGGGCCTGGCGATCCTGGAGAAACGGGATGGCAAACGCAATCATCGGCCTCGACATTTTTATCTGCTGCAGGGCCTGCTGTACCTGCAACACGCGGATGGCACGCTCACCAAGTTGACCTGCTCCACTCCCAACGCCAACCGCCAACGCGGTGGGGTGTCCTACTACTGCATCCCCAGCGGCAAGGTGGACTTCCTGTGTTATCAGATCGACACGCAGGTTGCCCAACATTTGCACGGCATCCAGGTCGATCCGCGCCGCTTGCCGCACATCCGGGCCGCCTACACCGCCGAGGTGGCGAAGCGCTTCCAAAGCACGCAGACTGACAGTGAGGTAGCGCTGAAGTTGGCGCTGGACGAAATTCGGCAGGAGGAAGCCAATGCCGCCCGCCTGCAAGCCAAAGGCAAGATCTCGGACGAGGTGTATGAGGAACTGTGGCGCGAATGGCAAGACCGCCGCACCAAAATCATGACCGCCATGAGCACTCTCCATGCTCAGGATCCGAAGGCACACGTGGAAACATTAGATGCGGCACTGAACTTAATCGCCAAAGCGGGTATACTCTTTGACAAGTTGGAGCGACAGCGCAAGCGTGACTTGCTGCGCTATATGGTGGAGCGCTTCATTATCAACAGCCAGGGGAAGATCGTGCGAGCTGAGTTGCGTGCCCCATTCAGCTACCTATGTGAGTTAATTGCTGAACGTGGCGGGCAATCCGATGCGGAAAAGTGGTTCGATTTAGGTTCTGCTGGGCCCACCTCACTGAACGAGAATCGAACCAGCAGCGTTCCTGCTGGTTCGATTTTTCTGCCCACGCGATCCAAGCCGGAGATGTTTACGAGAATGGCAACTGAAGCGACCTGAGCACGTCGCTTCAATTCGCGTTAAAATGACATTCATCTGTACTACGCAGCACTTCCATGCAGAGGAGCCGCCCCTTGCCCAGATGGATCACGCGAACGGTGGTGTGCACCGTCGTCATTACAATCATTGCCGCCGCGTGCAGCAGTCCGACACTGCCGCCCGCGACCACTGCCGCACCAACCCAGACCCGCGCAGCAACCACCGCTGCTACTGCCAGCGTTACCCGCACTCAGGTGGCTGCGGCCACCTGCCCGCAGATCGTCAAAACGGCGCTGCAAGCCATAGCGGATCGATGTAACGCCATCGGTTCCAACCAGGTGTGCTATGGCAACCCCAACGTCGAGGCCATAACAGCCAACAACGTGACCTTCAAAGCACCGGGCGACCTTGCCAACCTGGGCGATCTGAAATTGCTGCGCACCACCGCCATGAACGTGCAAGCCGGAACGTGGGGCATCGCTGTGATCAAGGCCGCCGTCAACCTGCCCGGCACGACGGCGGGCCAGCAGGTCACGTTCCTGCTCTACGGCGACACGGCCATCGACTCGATGAGCGCGGACATGAAAACCGTCAGCTTCCGCACCAACATCGGGCCGCAGGCGTGCGACGAAGTGCCGCCGTCGGGGCTGGTGGTGCAGGTTCCGCGCGGCCAGCGTATCAAGTTCACGGCCAACGGCGCCGAGATTGACCTCGGCTCGACGGCCCTTTTCCGGGCCGAGCCGAACAACGAGATGGTCATCAGCGTGTTGCAGGGCAAAGCACAGGTAGCCGTCGGCGGCGTCAGCCACGACGTTCCGGAGGGCTTCCAATCGAAAGTGCCGCTGCGTGCCTCGATTGCCAGCGGCCCACCCAGCGAACCGCAGCCGATCCCGGCCAGAGAGGTGGTCGCCGCGCCCGTCGAATACCTGGGCGAACCCGTCACGCAGCAGCAAGTACAGGATGTGATCCGTGCTGCTGCGACACAGGTGATCCTGACGGCTACGCTGCGCCCGACACAGCCGACCAGCACGCCTGGCACGCCGCAGGCCACCATCACACCTGCACTGACCTGGACGCCCGGCCCAACGCTGCCATCGGTAAGCGGCGCGGGCAAGCGGATCGTGTACGCCAGCGATCAGAACGGCAACTGGGAAATCTACGCAATGAACGCCGACGGTTCGTCGCCACAGCGCCTCACCAACCGCGCTGGCGACGACAAATCGCCGGCCTGGTCACCCGACGGCAAGCGCATCGCCTGGGCTTCCTACACAGGCACGACGTGGCAGATTTACGTCATGAACGACAACGCCAGCAACGTCCAGCCGCTTTCGCCCGGCGACGTGAGCGCCGATCACCCGGCCTGGTCGCCCGACGGGACGCTGATCGCCTACGATGCGCTCAAGGACAACAACCGAGACATCTGGCTGATCGGCGCAGACGGCAGCAACCCGCGAGCCATTGCCAGCCATCCTGCCGACGATTCCGAGCCGACCTGGTCGCCGGATGGCAAGCGTCTTGCCTTCGTCTCGATGCGGGACGGCAACAAAGAAATTTACGTCATGGACGCCGATGGCGGCAACCTGACCCGGCTGACCAACAACCCCGGCGAAGACCGTTCACCCGCCTGGTCGCCCGACGGGACGCGCATTGCGTTCGTTTCCACCCGCAGTGGGAACAGCCAGCTTTACATCATGAACGCCGACGGCAAGGACGTGAAACGGCTGCTGACCAGCCCGGCCAGCGACGACCTGCCCACCTGGTCGCCCGACGGGGCGCAGATCGCGTTTGTCTCGAACCGGGAAGGCACACGGGCGATTTACGTGGTGGACGTGGCAGACCCGAAAACGCCGCGCCGCCTGACTGACCTGGCTGCCGACAGCGACGGCCCCGATTGGCAGCGGTGATAGGAACGGGGGACTGGCGACTATGAGCCTGAGATAAATCGCCCCTTGTGGTGTTATAGCATTGTCAAGTACAATCGGACGAGTCAGGCCCGACTTGTCGGGCTTAGTCTTGTCTGAGAAAGGGAAGCACGTGGACTTAACGCACATTCTGGTGACATTTGGTTACGTCGGGTTGTTTGCCATCATCTTTGCCGAGTCGGGATTATTCTTCGGATTCTTTCTGCCCGGCGATAGCTTACTGTTCACCGCGGGATTCCTGGCGTCGCGCCCCGGCACAGGCTTTAGCCTGCCAGTCCTGGTCATCGGCTGCTTTATCGCGGCGGTGGCGGGCGATAGCGTCGGATACACCTTCGGACGGCGTGTGGGCCGCCGCCTTTTCGAGCGTGACAACAGCGTCTTGTTCCGCAAGAAGTACGTGCTGCAAGCGCAGGCTTTCTACGAAAAGCACGGCTCCAAGACCATCGTCCTGGCTCGGTTCATCCCTGCCGTGCGTACCTTTGCCCCGATTGTGGCGGGCATTGCGGAGATGCACTACCGCACATTTGTGACCTTTAACCTGGTGGGTGGCTTCTTGTGGGCGGTGGGCCTGAACCTGGCAGGCTATTTCCTGGGCAACATCATCCCGGATGTGGATAGGTATCTGCTGCCCATCGTCGCCCTGATCATCGTCGTCTCGGCGCTGCCGGGCATTCTGCATGTGCTGCGCGATGCGGAAATGCGCGAGGGCCTTCGGCTGGCGGCCAGGCGCGTCGTCACACGCCGCTCACCCGAAGTCTAGCGAGACTCACGTGAGTGTGTCCCCTCTACCTTTGTAGAGGGGATAACCAGCTCGCCTCAGTCCGCGAATTCCAGGATAGAGAACTTGCGATCTTTGTCGATGTCGAGGCGATCTGACGGCCAGGTCTCGCCGCACTGATCGCACTTGTAGCTGAACTGGTGACCATCGTAGGTCAGATAGCCGCAGCCGCTGGCGCAGGCACAGCACAGATCGGCGGGTGCAGCCGCGATCAGCTCTGCCACCACTCTGTCGATTTCCTGCTGTAGGTATTCTTCGAGCCTCATGTTCGCCCCTTAAAGACTCGCCGGATTATGCCTGTATGAAAACATATCCGGCGCACTTTGGGCAGTGACAAACCTCCCGTCTGAGGGGGGAGGTTTGACCTTCATATAAAGTAAAGAGGGAGTCTGTCAGGTGTGGTTGGACGCTGATGCCTGGTCAGATCATCTCGTTGCTGCGGGGCAGCGCTGCGCCAGCCTCGCTCAACTTCTTCTCGACTTCGGCAGGTTCCCGGACGCGCAGCAGTTCGACCTCGAAGCGCGAACGATCTCCGCGATGGTAGGCGTGGTAGTATTCGATGGGCGTGCCGTCGCTCAGGTAACTGATGCTGTCCAGCGCAATGAGCGGCGCACCTACGGGCACTTTCAGGAGCCGCGCCTCGTGCTCTTCGGCCAGCACCGCTTCGAGGGTACGCCGCCCACGCGCGATGATCAATCCACAGGAATGTTCGAGGAAGGCATAGAGAGACTGGCGCGTCAGATCGGTCTGGAGAAGCTGTGGGCAGAGGTGGTAGGGCAGATAGGTCGTCACGAGCGCAACCGGCCCATCTTCGATGGAGCGCAGCCGCTCAATCTCCAGGACAGGCGCGCCTGGCTGAAGCTGCAAGAGTCCAGCGACCTTTGCATTGACCGCAACGACCTGCTGCTTGAAGACCGCCGTGATGGGCGTATAGCCCTGGTCGATCATGTCCTGGTAGAAGCCAGTCAGTTTCTGCGCCAGGCTCTCCGTGATCTTCGGCTCTGCGGCGAACGTGCCCTTGCCCTTACGGCGGCGGATCAACCCGTCGTGCATGAGTTCCGCCAGCGCCTGCCGGATCACCGTGCGGCTCACGTCGAACTGGCTGCACAGTTCAGCCTCGCCGGGAATCTGCTCGCCGGGTTTCCATTCGCCCTGTCTCAAGGCTTCGCGCAGGCTGTCTTTGACTTGTAGGTAATAAGGGATAGGACTGGAACGATCAACGGGCCGGATCATGATGCGACCTATTATCCTGTCATTACAGGCAGGCACAGTGTAAGTCAGTTTATCTAAGCTGTCAAGAAGCACCGTCGCCCCGGATGTATTGGAGCGCCCGCGCCGCGCAAATCTCCAGATCGTTCTCCGTGTCGAGCACCAATTTCGGCTCCTGGATCGGCTCCCAACGGGCTTTGATCGACAGGTACAGTTCGTAGCTGCGATTTTGGGCGGGGTGAGTGCCCTGCGCTGTGGCCTGTTCAAGGCGGCGCTTCGCCATCTCGTCCGAGCATACGCACTCGATGATCCTCAACGGCTGCTGGGCACGCGCCGCGCACCGTACCGCGTCCTGCACCTGGTAGCGCCGCGAGAACAAACGCCCGTCGATCAATACGGCTAGGCCTGGATGCCTGCGAAAATAGTACTCGGCCACCTGGTACAGAATACCGACGACCAGATCGTCCTGTGCGGTGGAATACTCGGTGTACCGGCCTGGAAAGAGTGCCGAGCGCACCGTGTCTTTATCCAACACGACGCCATTCAGCGCCGACGCCAGTTTGCGGGAAAGCGTGCTTTTGCCCGTGCCGGGCAATCCGGCCATGATAATCAGCATCGATTGTACTCACGCTGGTTGACACTGCCCTGATTCTGCTCTATCATCAGCATACAGAACTTAGGATCACAGGATGACAACCTGCCAACCTGGATCAGAAATTGAGGATATCTTTCATGGCCCTTATTGAACCGTTTGCGACACAGCTTGATCTTCAAACGGGCAAGCTCTCCCCTGTTACCCGGATTGTCCAGCGCCGCCTGAGCGACATGCGCGGCATGTACGCCGACACCCAGGCCGAGAATCAGATCATAGCACAGGAAGGGGATCGGCTGATCTACGAAGTGTACACCGCCACCGAACTGCCGGAGGAGGAGGGGCAGGTGCTTCACTGCACCACGATCATCTATCCGGGCAAGGTCGGCGACGAACTGCACATGACGAAAGGCCACTACCACGCCAAGCGGGATCGTGGCGAGGTCTATGTCGGCCTGTCCGGGGAGGGCTGCGTGCTGCTTCAACTTGAGGACGGCACAGTCCGCAGCGTCCCCATGGGGCCGGGGACGGCAGCCTACGTGCCGCCCTACTGGGCACACCGCACCGTGAACACCGGCAGCGCACCATTCAGCTTCTTCTCGGCGTGGCCGGGCGATGCCGGGCACGACTACGCGACGATTGAGCGAGTCGGCTTTGCTAAGATCATGGTCTGGCGCGACGGCAAGGCCGTTCTGGTCGATAACCCGCGCTACAAATAAAGACTGTCGAAACATGACCTTTCGCATCATCGTCACAGCGCGCTCGTTCGGCGCAGCCAGCGGCCCGCATCACGACTTTCTGCGCGAAAATGGCTGCGAGGTTGATCTGCGCGCCAAAGCGCACCCGATGAGCGCCTCTGAACTATGCGAGGTGATCGGCGGCTACGATGGGGCGATCCTGGGCCTGGACACCTGCGACGCCTCGGTGATCGAACGCGCCGACAGGCTGCGCGTGATCTCGCGCTACGGTTCCGGTGTCGATCAGGTCGATCTGGATGCGGCAGCGCGGCGTGGAATCGCCGTGACAAACACGCCGGGAGCCAATAAGATCGCCGTCGCCGAACTGGCTATCGGGCTGATCTTCGCGCTGGCCCGGAACATCCCGCAGGTCGCCTGCGCCGCGCGGCAAGGCACGGCCAGACGCACGCCTGGTTGGGAACTTACCGGGAAAACGCTGGGCATCGTCGGCCTGGGCGCAATCGGGCGCGAGGTGGCCGTGCGCGGGCAGGCGCTCGGAATGCGCGTCATCGCGCACGATCCGTTCTTCGTGGGCGACGCCGCACCTGTGCCGCTGGTCGATCTGCCAACGCTGCTCCGCGAGTCGGACGTGATCTCGCTGCACTGCGCGCTGACGCCGCAGACGGAACGCCTGATCGACGCGGCCCGGATCGCACAGATGCGAGATGGAGCGTGCGTCGTCAACACGGCACGCGGCGGCCTGATCGACGAGGAAGCGCTGCACGGGGCCTTGCAGAGCGGCAAGCTGCTTGGCGCAGCCGCCGACGTGCTGCGCGACGATCCGCCGCCCGTCGATCACCCGCTGCTGGCGCTGGATAACTTCATTTACCTGCCACATCTGGGCGCGACGACCCGCGAATCCGTGCAGCGCATGAGCCTGATGGCCGCGCAAAACCTGGTGGCGGTGCTGCGCGGCGACCCGTGCGACTACGTGGTGAATGCCACCGCACTCAAAGAGCACCAATCTGGAAAGGAACAGGCATGAGCGCGCAGCCGAACCGCCTGGAACCGGCAACGGTCCCAACGATGTATTTTGTTGGCGTCACGACGACCAGATCGTCGATCATGAAAATCTTCCCGAAGTGGTCGGAGATTCTGGGCCTGGGCGCGCGGCTGGTCGGCTACGACGCCGAACCTCATGCGCCTGCGGAGACATATCGCGCCATTGTCCAGCACATCAAGCACGATCCGCTGTCAATTGGCGCGCTGGTCACGACGCACAAGATCGATCTGCTGACGGCAGCCCGTGACCTGCTCGACTACCTTGATCCCTACGCCGAATTGTGCGGCGAGGTATCCTCGATCTCCAAGCGCGACGGGCGGCTGGAAGGGCACGCTAAAGACCCGATCACGTCGGGGTTGGCCTGGGAGGCGTTCGTCGAGCCGGGCTACTGGGGCCGCACCAACGCCGAGGTGTTGTGCCTGGGTGCGGGCGGCTCGGCAGTCGCCATCAGCGTGTATGTGGCGGGCCTCCAGGATCAGGCGGATCGCCCGCGCAGGTTTATCGCGGTCAACCGCAGCCAGCCGCGCCTGGATGCCCTGAAAGCGGTTCAGGACAAACTCAAGACCGACATTGAATTTGAATACATTTTGAACGAAGACCCTCGCAAAAACGACCAGTACATGGCCGCCCTGCCGCCCGGTTCGATGGTCATCAACGCGACGGGCATGGGCAAGGACCGGCCCGGCTCGCCGATCACCGACGCAGGTCTGTTTCCGCAAAACGGCATGGCCTGGGAACTCAACTATCGCGGCGAACTGGACTTTTTACACCAGGCGGAGCGGCAGGCCCGCACCCGTAACCTGAAGATCGAAGACGGCTGGACTTATTTCGTGCACGGCTGGAGCCAGGTGGTGGCGCAGGTTTTCCACCTCGACCTGACGCCGGAACTGTTCAAAGAACTGGACAGGGCAGCGGCCAGCATCCGAGCGTAGGGCTGCCAGTTCACGCCCATCGTTCGGCAGTCAATCCTCCCCAGGCCGTCTTGAGCCGGATTCAAGCGGCCAGCCATCCGGATTCACCGGATACCCTCGAAGACTGCCCCGCCAGTGTTACAATTGTCTGGTCGGATCGCCCCTGCCGCTATCTGAATCACACGACGGGGCAAACAGAAGCATTGTCGCCCGGTTCCCCTGTCTGCTTGCGGAGAGGGGGCAGGGGCTGAGGTTTTCCATTCTGGCTGTTACCGAGAGGATACGACATTGCCCGCAACAGTTTTGATCGGAGCGCAATGGGGGGACGAAGGGAAAGGCCGCGTTGCCGATTGGCTGGCGGCGCAGGCCGAGATCGTGGCGCGCTACGCGGGCGGCGATAACGCCGGACATACGGTGCGCGTGGGCGACAATACTTTCAAACTGCACCTGATCCCGTCCGGCATCCTGCACCCCGGCGTGGTGTGCATTCTCGGCACCGGGACTGTGGTGAACCCGCTGACGCTGATGCAGGAGATAGCCGATCTGCGCAGGAGCGGAATCGAGGTGACGCCGGACTGCCTGCTGATCGATGGCCGCGCCCACATCATCACTCCGGCGCACATCGCGCTGGACGCGGCGAGTGAAACGTCGCGGGGCGGCGAGGCGATTGGCACGACCCGGCGCGGTATTGGCCCGGCCTACATGAGCAAAATGGGCCGCACCGGGATTCGTGCCCATTCGATGACCGACCCCGAACGCTTTGGCGACCAGCTTCAAAAGGCGATCCGGGACGGCAACTGGACGCTGCAAGCGCTGTACGGCCAGAAGCCTCTGGATGCGACGGCGGTGATCGCGCAGTACGTTGACGCAGCGCGCCAACTGGCTCCGTTTGTCCGGGATGCGGTGGTCTTTATCCACCAGGCACTGGACGCGGGCAAGCGCGTGCTGTGCGAGGGGGCGCAAGGGACGCTGCTGGACGTCGATCACGGTATGTACCCGTTCGTCACCAGTTCGTCGCCCACCGTTGGCGGCGCATTGACCGGGTTGGGGTTTGGCCCGCGCCACGTGGAGCGCGTGGTGGGCGTCGCCAAAGCTTTCAGCACCCGTGTGGGCAGCGGCCCATTCCCTACCGAACTGAAGGGCGAACTGGGCGACAAGCTGCGCGGCACGGGCGATAAACCCTGGGACGAGTACGGCACGACCACCGGGCGCCCGCGCCGCTGTGGCTGGCTGGACGCGGTGGTATTGCGCTATTCGGCGCAGCTCAACGGCCTGACGGAACTGGTTATCAACAAGCTGGACGTTCTGAGCGGCTTTGATGAACTGAAAATCGCGGTGGCGTATAATATAGACGGTCAGCGGGTGACGACACTGCCCTACGACCTGGCCCTGTTGGAACGCGCTGAACCTGTATACGAAACGCTGCCCGGCTGGTCCGAGGACGTTATGGACGTGCGAAGTGTGGCCGATTTGCCTGCCAATGCGCGGCAGTACATCGGGGCGATTGAGCGGATCGTCCGCCTGCCGATCACGTCCATTGGCGTCGGCCCGGCCCGCGACCAGGTGATCTTGCCATGAGTGATGCGTCCTACGCCTACCAGATGGAAAGGCCCGTAGACTACGTGCCACAGCGCGTGGTGTCGCTGGTGCCGAGTATGACGGAGTCGCTTTTTGACCTGAACCTGGGCAGCCGCGTCATCGGGGTCACCGACTACTGCACGCGCCCCGCCGAAGGCGTGCGGCGGCTGCCCAGGCTCGGTGGCACGAAGAATCCGAACATCGAGGCTATTGTTGCGCTGCGGCCTGACCTGGTGATCATGAACCAGGAAGAAAACCGCCGCGCCGATGCGGAAGCGCTACAAGCGGCAGGTATTCCAACCTGGGTGACGCACCCCAACACGGTGCGGGAAGCGCTCGACCTGCTGTGGACGATCATGGACGTTTTTGAGGAACCGTCGATGGTTCCGCGCGTGCGCCTGATCGAAGTCGCCTACGAATGGACGCTGGGCGTCACCAAAGAACAAACGCCGAAACGGGTCTTGGTCCCCATCTGGCGCGACCCCTGGATGACCTTCAACCGCGAAACGTACATTCACGATCTGCTCAGTACGTGCGGTGCCGAGAACGTCTTTGCGGATCGAGTGCGCCGCTACCCGCTTCGGGCCGACCTGGGGCTGGCCGAAGCGTTGCCCGCCGATGACCCGCGCCTCCAAGACCGGGACACGCGCTACCCGCGCATTACGCTGGAGGAGGTGGTCGCCGCGCAGCCGGAGATCGTGCTGCTGCCCGACGAACCCTACGTATTCACGCAGGCTGATGCCGACGAAATAGCCCGGCTGGACATCCCGGCGGCCAGGAACGGGCAAATACACCTGGTCGATGGCAGTCTCCTGACGTGGCACGGCACGCGCATTGCCTACGCGCTGCGCGATCTGCCGCCGCTGCTGGGGACGGCTCGCCCCGAAAGCATTGAAAGCAGGACAGAGTAGGCATGGAACCGGCGCTATCGGAAGCGTTGCTGAACAGTATCTTGCTGCCCATCATTGCCACAGACAAGCAGGGCCGCACGCTAGGGCTGAACGACGCCGCCCGCCGTTTGCTGCCGCCGGATAGCGCGGAGCCAGTTGGCAAGCGCCTGGACAAGCTGTTCCCGGAATGGAAGGCGCTGCTCACCGAAATGCGGGGCAGTCACGAGGCATTCCGGCGCGAGGTGCAGCTTGACAGCAGCCGCGTGGCCGAGGCGAGTGTGACGCCGGTGCGCGATTATGGTTGGGCGGTGACGATCTACGACATTTCGCCTTTTAAGGACATTGAACAGGCCAAGAACAACCTGCTGGGCGAAGTGACCCACGACCTGAAAAGCCCGCTGGCCGCCATTCTGTCCTTTGCCGATCTGGTGCGAGCTTCCGGCCCGCTGAACCCCAAGCAGGAGCAATTCCTGGGGCGGATCACCTCGGCGGCCACCCGCATGACGGAGCAGGTTCATCAACTGCTGGACGTAGTCTGGATCGAGGCGGGCATGAAGCTGACGCTGGTCGAGGTCAACCTGCTGCAACTGGTGAAGTCCACGCTGGAGATCATCGAGCCGCGCGCCGCCGCCAGGCACATCCGCTTCGTGCTGGAAGCGCCCGCTACAGTCCCGACGATCACCGCCGACAACAACCGCCTGGGGCAGGTGATCGCCAACCTGGTGAACAACGCGGTTAAGTATTCGCCCGAAAACACCACCATCACCCTCAAAATCTGGACGGAGCAGAACGAGATCGCGCTGTCCGTCCATGACCAGGGCCTGGGCATTGCGGCGGAACACCTGGATAATCTGTTCCAGCGCTTCTACCGTGTGAAGAGCCACCAGACCCGGCAGATCGAAGGAACGGGCCTGGGGCTGTACATTGCCCGCTCCATCGTCGAGCAGCACGATGGGCGGATCACCGTCGAGAGCGAACCCGGCGTCGGCAGCACGTTCACCATCTATCTGCCGCTCAGTCTGCAAACAGCCTGAGCCGCTGCTCTCACCTCACTGCATAGACGGCGCAAGATTCGAGCCACTGGTTTTCAGCAACAATCGACGGCCAGAGTGCGGTACAATCTCCTTCATGGACGCAATCGCCCTTGAGCATGTTTCGTTCACCTACCCGGACGGGCCGCAGGCGCTTCGTGACGTAACGCTGACCATCCCGGTGGGGCAGTTCGTGGCGCTGGTCGGGGCCAACGGCTCCGGTAAATCAACCCTGGCCCGCCATCTGATCGGCCTGCTGCGCCCGACAACAGGCCGCGTCATCGTCAATGGGCTGGACGCGGCGGGCAGGTCGGTGGGCGAGCTGGTGCACCACGTGGGTTTTGCCTTCCAGCACCCGGAGCAGCAGTTGTTCAGCCCGTCGGTGCGGGAGGAGATCGCCTTTGGCCCCCGCAACCTGGGGCTGCGCGGCGCGGCGCTGGACGAGCGCGTCTCGGAGACGCTGGATCGCTTCGGGCTGCGCGACTATGCAAGCCATCCGCCTGCTGTGTTGAGCTTCAGCCTGCGGCGGCTGGTGGCGCTGGCCTCGGTTGCTGCGCTGCGCACGCCGATCCTGGTGTTGGACGAGCCGCTGGTCGGGCTGGATGGCCTTTGGCGGCGGCGCGTCATCGCCTGGCTGATGGCTCACCACCAGGCGGGCGGCACGATCCTGATGGTCACCCATCACATGCGCCTCGCCGCTAAAGTGGATCGGATTATCATGCTGCGCAACGGTGAGGTTGTGCTCGACCAGCCGCCCGTTGATTTCTTTCGCCATGCCGACCTGCTGCATTACGCTGGCCTGAGCGAGCCGATGACGGTTGCCCTCTCGCGCAGCCTCGGCCACGATGTTCCGGCGCTTCGGGTGCGTGAACTGGCACAGCGCTTGCTGGATAGCGGTCTATGAGCCTCTCGACTAGCGTTTATGTGCCGCGCCAGTCGTGGCTGCACGATCTCGATCCGCGCGTCAAGCTGTGGGCGGCGCTGGCCGGAATCGCACTGTGTTTTCTGGCGGCACGTCTGCCATTCCTGGTGGCGCTGTACATCGTGACGGCGCTGGCGCTGCGTTCGAGCGGCATCCCCTGGTCGCGCACCCGCTCCATTTTCCAGGCTTTGCTGCCCTTTACGCTCCTGATCCTGCTGCTGCAACCCTGGTTTTTCCTTTCAGGCGCGACGCTTGTGCAAATCGGGCCACTGCGCCTGACAACGGACGGTCTGCTCGGCGCGGCGCTGCTGGCTGTGCGCGCCAATGTCCTGGCGTTGCTGGCGCTGATGCCCCTACTGACAACCCCCGAAGACCGCGTGATCCTGGGCATGGTCAAGCTCGGCCTGCCGTACCGCGTGGGCCTGACGATCACGCTGGCGCTGCGCTACCTGCCCAGTGCGTCGGCGCTGTTCAACATGGTGCGGCAGGCCCAGGAAGCGCGCGGCTTTAGCGCCGGGTCGGGGCGCTGGCTGGCAAAAGCACGCAGTTTCTTCCCGGTGCTGATCGCGGTGATCATCGCATCGATCCGGTTGAGCGATCAACTCACACTGTCAATGGCGGTGCGTGGCCTGGGCAGCGGCCCGCGCAGCACGTGGCGGGACATTCAGATGCGGGCGACGGATTGGCTGGCTGCTGGGGTGGTGGGGATTGTAGCCGGGGCGGTGGTTGCCCTGATGCGGTGAGTGATGCTGGACGTGCAAAACGGAAGCGCCCACCGAAGTGGGCGCTCTGCATTGGGTGTGGCCCCGATTAGAGGGCGCTGACGATGTTGGAGAAAATGTTCCCGATGGCCGGGCCGAGGAGCGCCAGAATGACGATCACGACGACGGCTACCAAGACCAGGATCAACGCATACTCTACGAGGCCCTGGCCTTCCTCACGTGGAAGGTACAACATGATGATTTCTCCTTTGACTAGATAAAAGGCTCCAATCGGAGTCAACATTGAGATTAGCATAATTGCACAGAGAATGTCAATAGCTCTGCCTGTGGAAATTGAGAATTAACACAACTTTTTTACAAAATTTACGCTTTTCACGTTTTGGGGCTGACGCTTGTTTGACACAGCGGGTAAACATCGGCTATGCTCATTTGATGAATTGACGAATTCGATTACGAGACGAACATGCCATTTGAAGTCATTGAGACGCTCGATCCGCTAACCGCCCTGGTCGAGTTTCGCACCTCTGCCGTATACGAGATGGTCTTCAGCATCCAAACCTGGCTCAAACCGCTGCGGCGACAAGAAGCGTGGGCCAGGCGAGTTTCAGAGGCACTTCCGCCCGCCCTGTCCAAAGAACTCCGCTATCTTTATCAGGAGTTCAGCGACGGCGGGCTTTATTTCGAGTTGCCTGTGGACTACGCCGATCACGGCGACGTGCCGGGCTTCCTGGATTACGTGCGTGGCCTTTCGGACACGCAATTCTGCTTTTACTTGCTTGGCCGGACGATTCCGCAGCATGAACTGGCCGATCTGCTGCCCGACGGCGACGCGGTGCGTGCGGCGCTGAACGACAAAAGTGAACACTACGAGTGGTACGGGCGCTACATCGATCCCATCCTGGAAGATATTGCCGGTTTCCGCAGCCGCCTGGTGAAAGCGTGGCAAACGTACTGGACAGTCTTTTTCCAGCACGAGATTGCTCCGCTCGAACCGATCTGGGCGGCAGGTATACAGGAAAAACGGAACATCCTGGAACGCGAAGGCGGGCGCGTCCTGCTCGAAAAAGTGACCGGGCGGAGCGAATTGCCGCCCGAACTGCCTGCCGGAATGCCCATCACCTCCGTCACGTTCATGCCCGTGTGCCTGCTGCCCTCCCGCGTCTGCCGTTTCTACGGCTACGGCAACGTGACCATCCTGTTCGATCCGCAGTACAATGAGGCTAACCGGGCTGTGGTCGAACAGGCCAAAAATGAAGCGATGGCAACCCTTAAGGCCCTCAACGACGAGACACGCTTGGAAATCTTGCGGCTGATCGTCCAGCACCAGAAGGGCCACCCACACGGCAAGATCATCGCCGAAAAGATCGGGTTTTCGGCATCGGCGGTCTCACGCCATCTGGCGCTGCTCAAAGAGGGGAACCTGATCGTAGAGGAGCCGCACAAGAACCTGATCACGTACCGCTTCCAGCGCGAAACGCTGACCAGCCTGGTCGATAAACTGCTGGATTACCTATATAGCGAGGCCTGAACGACAGGCGTTCAGCCGCATGGCGATCAATTAGCCTCATTCCCGATGCCCGCTCCACAGTTGTGCAGACAGGTTATGCACGGTTAGACCGGGAAGGATAGGAAACATGCGGACCATCGCGCGCAACCAGATATTCCTGACCGTGATCCTTGTCGGCGCGGCCTGCGCTGGCGCGTTAGTAGCGCGGGGACTGAGCGGCAGCACCCGTTCCGCGGCAGATGGGCTGCTGCTGGTTGCTTTCCTGGTGACACTCACCGGGGGCGTGATCGTCGGCATTGGCTTTGCACAACGCGGCGAAAGCCTGCTGGCGGGTATGCTGACTGGTGCGTTTATCGGCCTCTCGATCAGCTTGCTGGTCGTCGGCGCGTTCGGTTTCGCCGCCAGCAACGCAACCGGGAACCTGAACTACCTGCTGATCAGTATTGCGTGCTTCGCGCTCGGCATCGCGGCGCTATGGTTGTTCAACGCCTTCAAGCCCTACCCACCGACGGCGATGCGGAGTCTGGCGGTCAGGCTGCCGAGATTCGACGGCCTGCTTCGCCCCCAGCCCCCGCCTGAAAAGACAACAGCACACCCCCAGCGGAACATTTTTATTTCGTACCGCCGTGACGACAGCCCGGACGTGACGGGGCGCATCTATGACCGTCTGGTGCAGCACTACGGCAGGGATGCCATCTTCAAAGACGTGGATTCCATCCCCTACGGCGTGGATTTCCGAAAGCACCTGCACGAGATGGTGGGCAAGTGCGATGTGGTGCTGGCCGTCATCGGCGATGGCTGGCTGAATGCATCTGCCGCGCCGGGTCAGCGCCGTCTGGACGACCAGGCCGATTTCGTGCGCATCGAGCTTGAGGCGGCCCTACTGCGCGACATCCGGATCGTGCCCCTGCTGGTGAAAGACGCCGCCATGCCCAAAGAGGAAGAACTGCCGCCCACGCTCAGGGATCTGGCCTACCGCAACGGCATCCCCATCCGGCACGATCCCGATTTCCACGTGGACATGGATCGCCTGATAAAGTCACTGGATCAGTCGCCCGTACAGTGACCGCCTCACCCTCAACCCCTCTCCACCAGAGTGGAGAGGGGAGTCTTCGCTTCTCGGTTTCCCCTCGCTGCCTGCGGAGAGGGGAATGGGGGTGAGGTAAACTGCGAGGTAAACTGCATTCCGATAGCGTTCTCGGCGGTCAACTGCTACACTGTGCGGCATGTTCCGCCGACGCCTGTGTTGTCTGATCGTCATCCTCGTGTGCAGCGCGCTGTCGCAGGCGAGCTACACCCGCGCAGATCGGCCACCACCGCACCTGGGGTATGGCATCCACATTGCGCCCAACACGCATGTCGAACCGGGGTTGGTCAACGCGCTCGGCATGGATTGGGTCAAGATTTACGAGCCGGGGCAGGCCGCTTCCTATCCGAACAAGCACGTGCTGTACCGCATGGATTTGCGCTGGCCGACGGACTGGCCCGCCTTCAAGGCGCAGGTCGCCAGCCATGCCAGCGGGCTGGCCGGGCTGCACATCGACGCGGTGGAGATCGGCAACGAACCCAACCTGGTCAACGAGTGGGTGCACAACCCCAACGCCTGGGAATACGTGCAGATGCTCCGGGTGGCCTATACGACCATCAAGAACGTCAACCCGAACATCATCGTCGTGTCGGCAGGACTGGCCCCCACGCTCACCACGCCGGATCGGACGGCGGTCAACGATCTGGCTTTTGCCGAGGAGATGCTCGGCAACGGCGCGGGCAAGTGGTTTGACGCTTTCGGCTACCACCCCTATGGCTACAACCTGCCACCCGAAGCCGATCCCAACAAGAATCAGCTTGTTTTCCGGCGGGTGGAGCGCATCCGGGCGCTGATGGAAAAGTACGGCGTCTACAAACAGGTCTGGCTGACCGAATTCGGCTGGCTGCGCGACCCCGCCGAGGATGGCGTCACCTGCGACGACAACAACCCGGAGTTCAAGGGTTTTGCGTGGCTGCGCGTTTCTGGCGAGCAGCAGGCCAATTACCTGGTGCGGGCTTTCCAGTACGCCGATGAGAACTGGCCCTGGGTCGGGCCAATGTTTGTCTGGAACCTGAACTGGCACCAGCAGACTTGGCTGAATATGTGCAGCCACCAGCGCTGGTTCAGCCTGCTGCGGCTCAACGGCGAGCAGACGCTGGCCTTCAAGAAGTTGCAGGCAATGGAGCGGCACTACAGCGATTACCGTCCCCGGCTGGAACTCCACGCCGATGCGCTGTCTGTGCAGGTGTCGCTGGCCTGTTTGCGCCGGATGCCGCTCGGCAAGTTCACCATCGAGAACGTCGGCTACCCGTTGCCCGTCGCCCTGACCGTCGAGCCGGTGAACGGCGCTGCGCCGCCCTTTGTCGAAGTCAGCCCGACCAGCGCCCGGCCTGGCGATACGATCAACGTGTTCATCAACCCGCTTGGATTGGAAATCCCCGGACAGTACCCGGTTTACATCAACGTTAAGGCCCAAATCGATGGACGGCCCATCTCGCAGAGCATCCAGGGCTACGTTGTGGCCGACCAGACGGCGGCGGGGTGCTGATTGGCCTCACCACGTGCCTTCTCAGGGTAGGTTTTAGGGCGAGTCGCGCCCGGCGCTGAAACACCGGGCTGAATCCACGAAGCCCTCTCAAGCGGGCTGAAGCGTTATGGCATGATCGACTGGATCGCATCCCGCTACAAGCCATCGACTGAAGCCAGGCAGCAACGCACCGGCCAGTCGGCTTCAACTGAATGTCGTTTCCGTCTGACCTTTCTGTCACCTTTTGGCCCGGTAGTGGCTCTTTAGAATCAACACCTATCGTTCTAGTGAAAGGAGCAGAGCGCATTCTTGGGCGTGCGCCAAATTCTATGGTGATTCCCAGTGTTGTCGAGGCAACTGGGCGCGGCGAGCGCAGCTACGATATTTATTCGCTGCTGCTCAAGGAACGGATCGTCTTTGTCGGAGCGGCGATTGACGATCAGATCGCTAACCTGACGGTGGCCCAATTGTTGTGGCTTGACCGCGAGGACCCGGAGCGAGAAATCATGATGTACATCCAGAGTCCAGGCGGCCAGGTTCATGCCGGGTTTGCCATCTATGACGCGATGAAGCTGATCCGGGCGCCAGTCAGCACCTTTGCCGTCGGCCTGACGGCCAGCTTTGGGACGATTTTACTGACGGCTGGCACGAAAGGTCGCCGTTACGCCGCGCCGAATGCCACCATCCACATGCACCAACCGCTTGGCGGGGCGCAGGGTCAGGCGTCGGACATCGTGATCCAGGCGAAGGAACTGGTGCGGGCGCGGGAACGCCTGAATCAGATTCTGGCCGACGCGACGGGCCAGCCCAGGGAAGTTATCGAACGCGACACAGACCGTGACTTTTACATGGACGCTCAGAAGGCCGTCGAGTATGGCCTGATCGACGCGGTGCTGTCACCCGTCCAGGCCACCAGATCGCCCAACGGCAAGAACGGACACAGCGCGCATTCGGCCTGAATGGCTGAATAATGCGGAACCTCACCCCCGGTCCCTCTCCGCAAGCAGGGAGGGGAGCAAATACCCGCCTGGTTCCGCTCTCCGAATGCGGTGGGGTAAAAGCTCACTGCCCCATTCGTGTGAAAGGATCATTGCCTGCCGCCGGACGGTTGTAGCCCGTCAATTCCACGTAGCCGTAGCCCTGCACGGGCTGGTCGTTGTCCGTCCCGCTGATCTTCGACGCGCCTTCCCAGTAGGCCGT
>JAJPHV010000102.1 GCA_021325095.1 Chloroflexota bacterium
AAACGTTTATCGGCGTGGAGGGGATGCTGATCCTTTCGCCGCTGATGCTGCTTGGCCTGTGGCGTCGCCGCCGCGATCCGCTGTTGAGCGGTTTCTGGCTGTACGCGCTTGGCCTGCACGCGGTGATGACGGTGGTCTTTGCTTTTCCCGGCTACCGGGGCGGCCTGTTTCACTCCGCCTCAGCGCTCGTTCCCTTCTGGATGGCGCTGGCCGTGCTGGGACTGGACGACGCGCTGGCCTGGATCGCGCCGCGCCGCCGCTGGCGGCTTTCCGAAGCGCGCTTCTTCTTCGGCGCAGTGCTGATCGTATTCGCCGTGCTGTTCAGCCTCGTCATCTTCAATGGGCAGGTGTCCGGCTGGAACAACGCAGGGGGCGTTTTCTATGAAATCGCTGCTAAATTGCCACCAGACAGCGTGGTCATGATCAACGATCCATCGGCGATGTACTACTTCACCGGGATAATAGGTGTGGTCGTGCCGAATGCGCCGCCGGAGGTGATCCCGGAACTGGCGCAGCGCTACGGTGTGAATACGATCATCCTGGATCCAAACCGCACTGCGCCGATGGACGGGCTGTACCAGGGCCGGAATGTCCCGTCCTTTCTGACCGAAACCTATGCCGGCAGTAACCTTCGCATCTTCCGTGTCAAAGACCTCCATGCCAACACTACCAACGCGACGCCGTGACTCACTGCTGATTGTGCTGGCGCTGATCGGCGTGACCGTTTACGCGCTGACCGCGCAGTCGATGGGCAGCCTGGGCTTCCCGCTCGACGATAGCTGGATCCACCAGACCTATGGACGCAACCTGGCCCTGACGGGCCAGTGGGCCTATGTTCCCGGCGTGCCCAGCGCCGGATCAACCTCGCCCTTTTACACGGTGCTGCTGGCAATTGGCTATGCGTTGCGCGTGCCTTTCCTGCTGTGGACGTATGGGCTGGGCGCGCTGGTGCTGGCGGGCGCAGGGCTGATCGGGGCGCGGCTGGCGGAGCAGTTATTCCCGGCAGTGCGAAACGGTGGCCTGTGGACAGGGCTGGCGCTGGTCATGGCCTGGCATCTGATCTGGGCGGCGGCTTCCGGCATGGAGACGATGCTGTTCAGCGCGTTGACGCTGCTGCTGATCTACCTGGCGTGGCAGGGTTTACCTCACCCCCCAGCCCCCTCTCCGCTGCGCAGAGAAGGGGAACAGCCAGGCCGCGCCTCCCCTCTCCACTCTGGTGGAGAGGGGCCGGGGGTGAGGCATGGTGAGGTCAAACGCGGTTTCTTGTTCGGCATCATCGGCGCGATCCTGGTCGCCACCCGCCCGGAGGGGGTGCTGCTGGTCGGGCTGCTTGGGCTGCTGATGCTGATCGCACACCTGTCACGCGCCTTCTGGCTGTGGTGCGCCGGGGCGTTCGTCGGCGGGGCACTTGGGATCACGCCTTATCTGCTGCTGAACCTGACCCTGAACGGTACGATCCTGCCCAACACGTTTTCGGCAAAGCAGGCGGAAAATGCGGCCCTGCTGGCCCAGCCGTTCGTGGTGAACCTGTGGGCGATGCTCCAACCGCTGACGGCGGGCGGGCAACTTCTGCTTGTTCCCGGAGCGATCTATGGGCTGATCATGCTGGTCAGGCGTGTCCGGCAGGATCGGCGCGCTGTATTGTATCTGGGGCCGCTGCTGTGGGCCGCCGCGCTGATCTTGCTCTACACCCTGCGCCTGCCCGCCTATTACCAGCACGGGCGGTACGTGATCCCGGCCCTGGCGCCGTTCATCTCGGTGGGCGTCGGCGGGACGCTGCTGCTGGCAGCGAAGCGGCGCAGGCCATTGAGCCGTGTGCTGACGCGCAGCCTCATGATCGTGGCGCTGGCCGTATTCGCTATTTTCTGGGTGATGGGCGCAAGCATCTTTGGACGTGATGTGCAGATGATCCAGTCGGAGATGGTGGTCGCGTCTCGCTGGCTGGCCGAGCATGTCCCGCCCGATCAACTGCTGGCCGTTCACGACATCGGCGCAGTAGGCTATTTCGCGCCGCGCCCGATGCTGGACCTGGCCGGGTTGGTCAGCCCCGAAGTCATTCCGATTATCCGCGACGCGGACGCGCTGATGGCGCTGATGAAGGCGCGCGGTGTCCGCTACCTGATGGTCTTGCCGAGCCAGCGCCCGGCCCTGCCCGACGACCCGCGCCTGTGCGAACGCTTCAACGCCAATGGGTCGATGGGCGGCATGGTGATCTACCAAATGGCGTGGGATGGACACTGTTCGTGAAGAATGCTATAGTTACGATAGGCGGCATTAAGGAAGTCGTCCACACTCGCAATCTAAACCGTCCATTCAAGCGCGTGGTTTCGGCGTTAAATACACAGGGTGAATGTCCCCTGCATGAATGCAATCAGTCCCGTAGCGGGTTATGGCGTTCCCGAAAAAGCGCCCCCTACCGGGAACTCCGTGATCGTCAATCTTAGAGGAGGCAGCGCGCACGTGGCTGGCCGTCCACTGCCGTGAAGCCGTGCGCCACAATTAATTATGGATGATCACCAGGAGACCAATAGCCTTCGCAAAATCACGATCCTGATCGTCGATGACCATCCCATCATTCGGGAAGGACTGCGTAAGCTCCTGGAAATGGAGCACGATATTGACGTGATCGCCGAGGCGGGGAGCGGCGAGCAGGCGCTTGAGATGGCACGCCAAACGCAGCCGGACGTGGTGCTGCTCGACATTAATTTGCCCCATCTCAACGGTCTGCAAGTAGCCAGCCAGCTTAAGGCAGATCGCAACCGGACGGGCGTCATCTTGCTTACGGCTTATGATGACGCCGAACAGGTGCTGCACGCCATGCGGGCTGGCGCATCGGCCTACTGCCCGAAAGACATTGAAACAGAGCGCCTGGTGGAAGTGATCCGGCAGGTGGCGCGCGGCAATTTTGTCATCGGCGGGAAAGTGTACAATGAACGGGGCGTGCAGGATTGGCTGAATAACCAGGTCGAAGCGCTGGCTGGCCCCTACGTGGTGGACAACGGCGAGCATTTTGTGCCACTCAGTCCCCGCGAAATGGAAATCCTGCGCTGCGTGACGCGCGGCCTGAGCAACAAAGAAATCGCGCAGACGTTGGGCATCAGCCACCAGACCGTCAAGAATCACATGACCTCGATTCTGGATAAACTTAACGTAGATGACCGCACCCAGGCCGCCGTTTACGCACTGCAACGCGGCTGGGTTCGTATGACTGATTATCGGCGTCCAGCAGAAGAATAAAGAACATAATACAATTAGAAAATGGCAGCGCGCCGTCGGAATGTCCCAGGAGTGGCGAAACTATGACCGGCCCCACCAATGCTAAAGAAGCGCTCGTCAGCGAAGTTCGGGGAGAATTAGACCGCATCCAGCTTCGCCTGCGCGAATTGCAAACGCTGATCGACCAGAGCCAGGCCGAGGTCAAGCGCTTGCAGCAAAAAAGTATCGACGTCACGACCCAATTGAACCGCCTGGAAGCCAATTTCGACACTGTGCCCCGCGCCGACATCAAGACGATCTATACCAATGCCATCGACACCAAGACGCGCTTGCTGACGATGCAGAGCCAGCTTGAGAAAGTTCAGCAAGACCGCACTCAGTTGGAGAGTTTCGGCAAGATACTGGAACGCCTGTTGGGGATGGTTGAAGGCGTCCCGGTGAGCGCGGTTGCGGGGATGCCTGTGGCAGCGGGCGTCCCGACTGAAGGCAATGGGACGCTTTCCAACACGACCATTGTGCGCATCATCGAGGCCCAGGAAGCAGAACGCCAGCGCCTCGCGCGGCAGATGCACGATGGCCCGGCTCAGTCGCTTACCAACTTCATCTTGCAGGCCGAAATTTGCCAGCGCCTCTTTGATCGCAACCCGGATCGGGCCACAGAAGAACTGGGCAACCTGAAGACGGCGGCCAGCACGACCTTCCAGAAGGTCCGTGACTTCATTTTCGACCTGCGCCCGATGATGCTGGACGACCTGGGGTTAGCACCCACTGTCCGCCGCTACGTGGATGCCTTCGCCGAGAAAAGTGGTATCGAAACGCGCCTGAACATCGTTGGCGAGGAACGCCGCCGCATGGAAGCCCATACAGAGGTCATGATGTTCCGCAGCATTCAGGAACTGCTCGGCTACGCACGGGATACAACGGCCTCGACCAAGATCGAAATTGTGCTAGACGTGACCGGCAACCCGATCAAGGCCAACGTCACCTTCAATGGCAAAAATCTGGAAGAGACCGAAGCAGCCATCGACCAGAGCACGAACAAGGTCTTTGGCCTGAAATCTCTGAGCGAGCGGATTGAACTGGTGGGCGGCACCCTCGAACTGTTCGGCTCGGAGACAGAAAGTAATCGGGTAGATATTTCGCTGCCCGCTGGCGACGCTGTGTGAATCTGGTTAGGAAATACAGCCCCGACTGAAACGTGACTAGGAGAAAGGGGCTGTTTGCCTTTTTTTGCGTTGCGACTACACTTAGTTCGCAACCCATCGCCCCTGGAGGACTTCATGAACCGTCGCGTCTTGATCTTGTTACTGCTCGTCGTGGTCGTCATAGTTATTGGCGGCGCTGTCTTGTTCCTGCAAGGGGGAGGTGGCGGCGGTGGTGGTCCAACGCCCGCCCCTGGCGGTGGCGGTGGCGCACAACAAGCCGGCGGCCCTACGGCGACGCCCATCGTCATGACCCAGATCGTAGTGGCGATTCAAGAACTGCCGCGCGGGATCACGATCCCCGAATCGGGCGCAGTTGACCTGCGGCCCTGGCCCGCCAATGCGGTGCCGGAGAACGCCGAAACCGACGTGCGCAACGTGATCGGACGGATTGCCCGTACCGACATTGCCCGCGAGCAACCGGTTCTCAGCACGCTGATCGTCGAGAACCTGCGCCAGATCGCAGCCTCCGGCAGCGAGGCAGCGGCGGTCATCCCGCAGGGTTTACGGGCCATCGCCGTGCCGATGGATCGCCTGACGGGCGTGGCTTATGGTATCCAGGATGGGGATTACGTAGACGTCATTGTGTCGTTCCTGTTTGTGGACGTTGACCCGAATTTTCAATCTCTGAAGCCCAACAAGCTGTCGATCATCACCGTCAAGCCGGACGGTTCGATTGACTTTTCGCCGCCTGTCCAGGGCGAACTACAGCCCAGCAACTTCACCCAGGGGCCGGTGCTGGTCAGCCCGACGGAAGTGCAGCGCCCGCGTCTGGTGACGCAGACGACGGTGCAATCGGCCTTTGTGGTGCACGTCGGCAATTTCCCGCTGGACGGCAAGTTCATTGCCCGGCCTGCGCCGCCGCCCACGCCCACCCCGGCTGAAAACGAGCCAACCAAGCAGGCCCCACCGCCCACACCGACGCCGCCCTTCCCGGACATTATCACGATTGCCGTATCGCCTCAGGATGCTGTCGTGCTGACCTGGGCAATTGAGTCGCGGATTCCGTTGACCCTGGTGCTGCGTCCTGCGCGGGATACCGCGCCCAACCCGACGACGGCGGTGACGCTGCAATATATGATCGAGAACTACCAGGTCGCCCAACCGCCGGCGCTGCCCTACGCGCTCGAACCTGCGCTGCGCTCTATCCGCCGGTTGGTCATCGGCAACGAAATCTCGCTCAGTCCCAGCGGCACCGGCACCACTGGCACGCCCGGGCAGTAACGGCTAGATCGAGGAAGTAGGATATGACTAAGCCTCTGGTTCCGCAGTCAGACAGTAAGAAGAGCGTCATCAAGGTCTTGATTGTCGATGATATTCCGGAGACGCGGGAAAACCTGAAGAAGTTGTTGGCGTTTGAAGCGGACATCGAGGTGGTGGGGACGGCCAGTACCGGGCGTGAGGGCCTGGAACTCGCCCAAGAACTGACTCCGGACATCATCCTCATGGACATTAACATGCCGGACATGGATGGCATCTCGGCCACCGAGGCCATCAGCAAGGCTGTGCCACAAGCCAGCGTGGTGATGATGTCCGTCCAGAGCGAATCAGATTATCTGCGCCGGGCCATGCTGGCCGGAGCACGCGACTTCCTGACCAAACCGATCTCTGGCGAGGAACTGTACGCCACCGTGCGCAGCGTTTATGATCGCCGCCCGCAGATTGCCGTTGCGCCGGTAGTGACGGACACGGGCCGGCCAAGCGGCAAGCTGACGGTTTCCGCCCAACACCAGGCGCACGTCATCGTGGTGTACAGCCCCCAGGGCGGAGCCGGCAAGACGACCATCGCTACCAACGTGGCGGCCTCGCTGATGCGCGAGGGGACGCGGGTGCTACTGATGGACTGCGATCTGCAATTCGGCGACGTGGGTGTGTTTCTCAATCTTCAATCGCCGCGCAACCTGGTTGATCTGGTCCACGCCGTTGACGACCTGGACATGGACCTGGTTGAGAACGTCATGGTCACGCACGAAAGCGGCCTGCGGGTGCTGCTGGGGCCAGCCCGCCCCGAAGACGCCGAGGAAATCCAGTCCGCGAAAGTGGCTCAACTGGTCGAGAAGCTGCGCAGCGCCTTTGATTTTATCGTGATCGACCTGGCAACCAAGCTGGACGACCTTGCTATCGCAATGTTCGACCTTGCCGAGCGAATCGTGCTGGTCATCAACCCGACGCTGCCCGCTGTGAAGAATCTGCGGATCATCCTGAACCTGATGGATGCCCTGCAATATCCTGAAATCAAGGAGATGCTCGTCATCAACAAGGTGACTGCCGAACTGGAACGGGTCAAAGCAGCGATTCCGGTGGCGGCCATCGAGGGCAACCTGAAACGCAAAGCGGTGGCTGTCGTCCCGATGGACGAGCGCCGTGTCCTGGCAGCGATCAATCGAGGCATTACAGTCATCGCCAAAGATCGGAATATGTCGCCTGCCAAAGAGTTGATCACCCTGGCCGATACGATCCGGGCCAGTGTTTCTCCGGAAGAGCAGGCCCAGCCGCAGGGTGCTGAGGCGAGTAAGCAGCAGTCGCGCCTGGGCCGGCTGTTTGGCGGTTGAGTGGTCGTTCTATCGTTGAGTGTAATCATCAGTTCAGCGCAAGTGCCTGAGGAGGATTCCGGTGTCACTATTACGGCGTATTGAGCGAGGGAATCAGCCCGGCGGCAGCGGTGGCAACCAGCCTGCGGCTCCGGGAGGGGGAAGCGGTGGCAGTGGTGGAAGCGGCGACGAACAATCGCGCCTGGACGCGCTGCGCAGCAAACGGGTTAGTCTGCCGACCAGCGGGCCAGCCGCCGGGGCCAAGGACGGTTACGTCGACCTGAAAGCCCGTGTGCAGACGAAGTTACTGTCCGAACTTGATCCGTCGATGGACACTCGTTCGCCGGAAGTGCGCAGCACCATCGAAGAGTTGTTCAGCACCATCCTGGCCGAAGAAAACATCGTGTTGAGCCGTGCCGAAAAGACGCGCCTCTTTGACCAGATCGTCGCTGAAATCCTGGGTTTCGGCCCGCTAGAGGCTCTGCTGGCCGACGAAACGATTACCGAAATCATGGTCAACGGCCCCAAGAACGTTTACATCGAGCAGAAGGGCCGCCTGTCACGCTCCAACGTGACCTTTGAGAACGACGACCACGTGCTGCGCGTGCTGGATCGTATCGTCGCCCCGCTAGGTCGCCGTATCGACGAAAGCTCGCCGACAGTAGACGCCCGTCTACCTGATGGCTCGCGCGTCAACGCCGTCATTCGCCCGATTGCGCTGTGCGGGCCGACCATCACCATCCGAAAGTTCTCCAAGAAGCCCTTCACTGTCGAAGACCTGATCCGCTTCGGCTCGCTAACAGCGGAGATCGCGGAGTTCTTGCGAGCCTGCGTGATTGCGCGCTTGAACGGTGTTGTCTCCGGCGGCACAGGTTCTGGTAAAACGACATTGCTGAACGTGCTTTCGAGTTTTATTCCCAACGACGAGCGCATTGTGACCATCGAAAACGCGGCTGAATTGCAGCTTCGTCAGGAGCACGTGGTGTCGCTGGAATCGCGCCCCCCCAACATCGAAGGACGTGGCGAGATCACCATCCAGGACCTGGTCGTCAACGCGCTCCGTATGCGGCCTGACCGGATCGTGGTCGGGGAGTGCCGTGCAGGTGAGGCGCTGGACATGCTCCAGGCTATGAACACCGGCCACGATGGTTCGCTGACGACGGCCCACTCCAACAGCCCGCGTGATACACTGGCCCGTCTGGAAGTGATGTGCCTGATGTCCGGTATGGATTTGCCGGTGCGCGCTATCCGCGAACAGGTCGCCTCGGCGATCAACCTGATCGTTCACCAGGAACGCCTGCGTGATGGCAGCCGCAAGGTTGTGAAGATCACGGAAGTTCAGGGTATGGAGGGTGAGATCATCACCGTGTCCGACATCTTCGAGTTCGAACAGACGGGCATCGAAGCTGGTAAAGTCATCGGGCGGATCCGCCCGACAGGTCTGCGCCCCAAATTTATCGACCAGATCGAGGCAGCGGGTATTCATCTACCGCCGTCGGTGTTTGGGATCGGGGTGCGCTACTAGGTCTGGCTGGCACATTTCCCCTCTCCTCATTGGGCGGAGAGGGGAAAGAGGGCGGCGCACAAACGCGCCTGCCATATCATGCTATAATGAGATGAAGTTAGTGAGTCGGGGAAGTCGCCTATGCCTGGGCCACTCATCATCGTTATCGGTGCGGTAGTAGTTGTTCTCATTCTGCTCGTGGCTGTGATCAGCATTCGCTCTCAGCGTGCGGATGTCGTTGAGGAGCGTCTGGGGCGCTACACCGAAGGCAGCACGTTCCTGGTGGCTGCCGAGGAAGAAGACAAGAAAGCCGAGAAAAAGCCAAGTGCCCTTGCCCAGCGCGTGGAGGGAATGCTTCAGGGGCAGTCCTTTGCCGCGAACTGGCGCGGCCAGCTTGCCCGCGCTGACCTCAAGCTCACCGTCTCGGAGTATCTGGCGCTGCACATCATATCCCTGTTCGGGATGGCAGTGCTGGCCTTCTTCATCCTGTTTCCAGGCAACGTGGTCATGACCATCGTTGCCGGAGGCATCGGGATTTTCATTCCGCGCTTTTATGTGGCCTACAAGACGAGCAAGCGGCTCCATGATTTTGAGCAGCAGTTGCCCGACATCCTGGGCCTGTGGGTAAACTCCCTGCGATCCGGGTACAGCGTGCTTCAGGCGCTGGAAGCTATCTCACGCGAAGCGCCTGACCCGTCAGCGCAGGAGATCAAACGTGTCGTCCAGGAAGTGCAGCTTGGTATCCCGATGGACGAGGCGCTGGGGCATCTGCTGACCCGTATGCCAAGCGATGACCTCGACCTGATTATTACGGCGGTTAACATCCAGCGTGAAGTTGGCGGCAACCTGGCCGAAATCCTTGAAGTCATCAGCCACACCATCCGCGAACGTATCAAACTCAAGGGCGAGATCAGGGTCTTGACGGCGCAAGGCCGTATCACCGGCTATATCATTGGCGGTCTGCCTATCGTGCTGGCGATCTTTCTGATGCTCGTCAACCCGGAATACATGGGGCGTATGTTCAATGACCGGTTGTGCGGCTGGCCGATGATCGGCATTGGCCTGGGCATGATCGGGATCGGTACGGCTATCATCCAGAAGATCGTTGATATTGAAATTTAGGCGACAAACGAAGTAGATACAGCCGAGGAGTGTCAGTTATGCAGCTTATAGGGATCATCATCATCATCGTAGCGGGCGTCGGCTTGCTGGGTGGGCTGCTGTATGTCGGGCTGCGCGAAAACTCCGGGCAGGACCCACTTCAGGCGCGCCTGGCTGAATATGCTGACCGTGAGACGCCTGCCACCCTTGAAGAACTGGAAATGTCGCTGTCCTTCCGGGATCGTGTGGTCGTGCCCATGTTCCAGGCATTGGCGAACCTCGCTACCAAGTTCACGCCGGAGCAGCAGCTTGAATCGACGCGCAAGCAGTTGGAACTGGCCGGGAAGGCCCAGACCACCGATCCGCGCACCTTCTTCGGCACGCGCATCATGATGACGATCCTGCTGGGTGGCCTGGGCTTTTTCCTGTTTTTCATTGCGACCAAGCAGTCGCCGCTGAACGCCATCGGCCTGACGGCGGCCTTTACCGCCCTGGGCTATTTCCTGCCCGCGCTGCAACTGCGCAGCCAGATCAGTCGTCGCCAGAACAACATCGTCAAGGCACTGCCCGATGCGCTTGACCTGCTGACGATCTGCGTCGAGGCCGGGCTTGGCTTTGACGCCGCAATGGGCAAGGTGTATGAGAAGTGGGATAACGACCTGTCCACCGCCTTTGGCCGCGTGCTTCAGGAGATCCAGCTTGGCAAGATTCGCCGCGAGGCGCTGCGCGACATGTCCAACCGGATGGAAGTGCCGGACATTACCAGCTTCACTGCTGCCATTATCCAGGCCGACCAGTTGGGCGTCAGCATTGCGAAAATCCTGCGCATCCAGTCCGACCAGATGCGTGTGAAGCGTCGCCAGCGCGCTCAGGAAAAAGCACAGCAGGCTCCTGTCAAGATGTTGTTGCCGATGGTCTTTTTGATCTTCCCGTCAATCTGGATCGTTTTGTTGGGGCCGGCGTTGATCTTGCTCAAGAACACCAACCTGAGCGGTATATGACCGAACTGACCGGGCTGCCTGCGGGCAACACCGGCGGCAGTCTCCGCGCCAATCGTATAAGGCTCCTGGCACACGAACTGGTCAACCATGCGCTGGATTTCTTCTTCCCACCGCGCTGTATCCGGTGTCAACGTGTGGGGAGCCTTTTGTGTTCCGGCTGTCAGGCGCTTTACGCGCCGCCAGCACCGCTGATCGAGCCGGGCAGCCCTCTGGCGGAGTGCCGTGCCACTGCCCAGTTTGAGGGAGCCATCCGCGACGCCATCCACGCGCTCAAGTACGAAAATCAGCGGCGCTTTGCCGAGCCGCTGTCGGAACGCCTGAGCGCGGAATTTGCGCGGTCTGGCTGGCAGCCAACCGGGATCACCGCCGCACCGCTGCACGAGGCCAGGCTGCGGGCGCGGGGTTATAACCAATCGGCGCTGCTGGCCGAGCGGCTGGCCCGGTCTGTGGGCATTCCATATCGCCCTGACTTTCTCTGGAAAATACGCGATACACAGCCTCAGGTTGGCTTGAATGGCCGTGAGCGCGCACTGAACGTCAAGGGCGCTTTCCGGGCATCAGGCAACGCGACCAACCAGATGATCTTGCTTATCGATGACGTGTACACGACGGGTGCAACACTTCGTGAATGCGCCACAGCACTGTTGGAGGCAGGAGCTAATCAAGTCTGGGCGCTGACCGTCGCCAGCACGAAGCAACGTGATGTTGTGGACAGCCCGCCGATGACCTGACCGGATAGCGACAGCGAAGGTTACTGCCTACCTGCCAGACGGCGGGTGCATCAGCACCCCGGTGTGCTCGTCTAGTATAGTGGGGAGCGAACATCGTATGGAAATCCAAATTCACGCCCGTAACCTCACCGTCAATGATCGGCTGCACAACTATGTGGAAAAGAAGTTAAATCGGTTGGATCGGTACCTTCCACATATCTCCGAAGTTCGCCTCGACCTGGCCCACGAACACCGTAAGAATGGTGGAGATCGCTCGATTGCGCAGCTTACCCTGCGCAACAGTCGGGGCACGATTCTGCGCGCCGAGGACAAATCCCAGACCGACATCTTTGCGTCGGTTGACGTGGTGGTAGACAAGATGTACCGCCAGATCAGTCGCTATAAGGGCAAGCGCCGCCGCCGTGCCGGGAATCGTTTTGAGACGCTCGAACCGGAACTGGCCGCAGCCGAGGCTGTACCTATCGAACAGGAGGAAGCCGAGGAAACCGCCGAGATCGTGCGCCGTAAGCAGATCGAGCTGGTTCCGATGACCGAGGAGGAGGCCATCGACCAGATGGAGCTGCTCGGCCACGACTTCTTTGTCTTTTACAACGCGAACAGCGGGGCTGTCAATGTGTTGTACCGGCGTGAAGGAGGCGGCTACGGCCTGTTGGAGCCGAGTGTGGCATAGGCGCCTCACCTGCGTCCGTAGGTGGGGAATGCCCATGCTGCTTCTGTTAACTCCATCCCTCTCTGCGATGCAGAGGGGAATCGACAGGCCAGAACTCCCCTCTCCACCAGCGTGGAGAGGGGTTGGGGGTGAGGTGAATATTCCAGACCGGGGGCCAGTGAACATGCCCCCGGTTGTCTGATAGGAGCCGGCGAGATTCATTCATGCGGCAGCGAGAAATCGGCGCAGTGATCATGGTGGGCGGTGCAGGCGACTCACCGCAGGAACAGCTTGTGCTGGCTGCACAGCGGGCCAGCGCCATCGACCTGATCGGCACGCTGCGCGAACAGGGCGTGACACGGATCGTGGTGGCCGCGCCGACCACTGATTGGTTGCCGGACGATCTGGATGTGATCCGCGACGACGACAGCCGGATCGGGAAATTCCATTTCGGCCAAAGGCTGGCCGCGCTGATCGAACAATATGGGCTGGAACCGATGCTCTATTTTGGCGGCGGCAGCGCCCCGCTGATCGATAGATCGGTGGGCGGGATGATCGTCGGCTTGCTGGATCGGGCCGGCTACGGCGGCGGTGGTGCGATTCCGTCGCACATTGTTCTGACCAACAACCTGCATTCGAGCGACTGGGCCGCCATCAGCCGCATCGACGAGGCGCTGCCCGTCATCCGCGAGGCCAGCCGCGACAACAGCCTGGCCTGGCTGCTCCAGGAGAGCGGCGAGTACGACGTGCGCGTGCTGTCCGGGGTGCGCCCCGCCACCAGTATGGACCTGGACACGCCGAGCGACCTGGCCCTGATTGCGCACCACCCGGATGTGCTGCCCTGCTTACGCAGCGTTGTGTCCAGCGAGCAGTTGCGAAGTGTGCCGGTTGATGCCGTCATCCGCGCCGCGCGGCGCGAAGGCAGCACGATTGCGCTGATTGGCCGTGTCTCGCCGCTGGCCTGGCAGGCTTTTAACAAGGCCACACGCTGCTGGACGCGCGTGCTGGCCGAGGAGCGCGGCATGGTTGCCAGTAGCCGGGCCGAACGCGGCCAGGTGCGCTCGATGCTGCTGCCCTGGATACAGGCACGCGGGTTGGCGGGCTTCTTCGATGATCTGGCGGGCATGGCGGATGCTGCTATCTTTGACAGCCGGGTGCTGTTCGCGGCGCAGGGTCTGCACCCGGCAGCGCCGGATCGGTTCGCCTCCGACCTGTTCTGGTGGCGTATCATCGGCGACCCCTGGGTGCGGGACTTTACCCAGGCCGCTGTCGAAGCGCCGCTGCCAGTCATTCTGGGCGGGCACAGCGTCGTCGCCGGTGGGCTGTACGCGCTCGCGGAAATTATCCAGCGCGATTCCGCCACGCCCGCCTGAGCCGCACGTATTTCTGGAATTCGTACCAGGCCATCAGCACACTGAGCCGGAACCCGTGCCAGCCATCGCGGTAGCCGTGCAGCGTGACAAAGCGCCAGAGAAAATGGCGCAGCGGTTGCAGCACGTAATTCTGCGGCTTGATGCGCACACCCTGTTTGAACAGGTCATGGGCGGCGAAATCCGTGTAGACTTCTTGCTTGCGAATGAACTGCGCCAGATCGCGGTAATTGTAGTGAACCAGAGGCGTCTTCAGATAGCCGGCCTCGCCGTCCAGAATGACCAGTTCGTGAACCTCGCGCGTCATATCGTAGCGGGCACGGGCACGCCGCAGCAGGCGGAGTTGGTAGTCGGGATACCAGCCCGCGTGGCACGTCAGACGCCCGAAAATGTAGTTGTGGCGCGGAACCCAGTAACCATCGCAGGCGGGGTCAGCGATCCGGGCGCGAATCTCAGCGGCCTGTTCGGGAGTGGAACGCTCGTCAGCATCCACAAAGTACACCCACTCGTCGCTGACTGCTTGCAATGCCGCACTACGCTGCGCCGAGTAGTTGTCGAAAGCACGCTGAATGACCCGCGCGCCCGCCGCTTCCGCCAACTGAACGGTATTGTCTTCGCTGAACGAATCAAAGACCAGAATCGAGTCGGCCCAGCGCACGCTTTCGATACACGCCGTCACGTTGGCGGCTTCGTCGTGGGTCAGGATGATCGCAACCAGCGACATGGCGCTTACCGGGGTTGTCTTTTTGCCACGACGCTCAGGCCCCAGGCCTGGATCAGCGTTCGCAGCAGCGCAGGCCAGCGATGGATTTCGAGGTCGCTCACGGTAACTGTCCGCAGCGCTCTATGATGGTGTGATAGGCTCCGATCAGGGCCTCTTTTTGCCCGGCGGTCAACGTCTGGGATTGCTGTGCCTTGCGGATTTGCAGACGCATCCCGATCCGCACCAGTTGCCGTGCGACAGCCAGCCAGACGGGGTTGTAATGTTTGGCATAGAGGCGGAGACGGCTCGTCCACAGATTGACCAGGCTGGTGGGCCGAATCTGCCCGGCGCTCTGGCTTTCCAGGTGCGTGATGTGCGCCTGCGGCACGACGTAAATCTGCCAGCCCGCCTGCCGGATGCGCATACTCCAGTCGATTTCTTCGCAGTACATGAAGAACTGCTCGTCAAACAGCCCGGTCTGTTCGATCACTTCACGGCGCAGCATCATCGTCGCGCCAAGCGTGTGATCGACGGCGAATGGCTCAGACCCCCTGTACAACGCACGGGGATAGCGCCCGTTCAGGCGGCTCTCGTACAGACGCGCAGGCACGGGGAACAGATCGATCACGATCTGCACCAGCCCCGGAAAGCGAAAGGCGCTGTGCTGCAAGCCGCCGTCCGCGTAGGCCAACTGCGCGCCGGCCAACCCGGCCCTCGGCAGGCTGAACAGGGCGTCGTACAGGGCGCGTACTGCGCCGCGCTGCACGAGCGTATCAGGGTTGAGCAGAAATACGGCGCGTGGCCCCGCCGGGTTGGGCGCTGGCTGATCGCAGAAGCCAAGCGCGCGCAGCGCCAGATTATTGCCTGCGGCGAAGCCCAGGTTTTTCTGGCTGGCAACTAGTTGGACATCTGGAAATTCGGCGCGAATCGCATCTGATGTGCCATCCGACGAGGCATTGTCCACGACCCACACCTGCGCCGTGACGTTCGTCGTATTTAGATCGTCGTACAGCGAACGCAGCGCATCCAGCACCAGCCCGCGCACGTTCCATGTCACCAGGATGACAGCCAGATCAGCCATACACCATCACTGGCCCAGCGTTTTCAGATTCACCCCGCCTGCCAGCAAGAACTTCTCAAAGTCGGCATAATCGCTGGACGAGGCCGTTACGAGTTGATCGGCCTCGACCAACCCTTTGAGTTCGTCCTGGTGATCAACAAACAATTTCGTCACCGTCTCGGCCACATCAGTCGGGACGTTGGACGAGATCATCAGCCCGCCCGGGGGAACTTCGGGCGAGGTGGCAAGGACGTTGATGGCTTTGGTGATGTCCGCCGGGCCGCTTCTATCGGTGATCTGGTATTGGGTCAGTGTCCCGGCAGGGATGGCCGCCGCCACACATGCACCGTCGGCCAGCGCTTGCAGCATGGTCGCCGTGTCGGGAAATTCGAGCGTACCTTTCAGGTTCGCCGGATCAAAACCCGCGCCCCGCATCATGATCGAGGGCAAAATCCAGCTTACCACGTCCTGGCTGTTCAGGCGGCAGAAGAGACGGTCTTTGAAGGCAGCCACCGCTGTAATCTTGTTGACGGTGCGCACGACCAGATCGGCGCGAACACTGTTCGCTGCGCTCGGCTGAATCTTGAGGGCGGGCGTGCTGCACCCCTGCGCCTGAGCCGCCAGCAGCGCCCAGCCATCCACCCAGCCGAAGGTCGGCGTTTCGCCGCACAGCGCCGCCAGCACGTCGCCATAACTGGACACGATCTCGACCTTGAAAGCCAGCCCGGTGCGGTCATTCAGGAACTTCGCCAGGGACGTGCCGGTTTCGCTGCTGTCCTTCGGTGGCACGAGGACCACCTGATAGGGACGCGCCTCGGAACCCAGCGGCACGGACGTGCCGACTGTCGGCAGCAGCGTCGGGCGCAGGGTGGGAGTGGCCGAGGGCGGCAGCGTGGGCGGGACGGCTGTTGCACCGCCACCGCAGGCCACCAGGATCGTGGCAAGCACGAACACTGTCATCAGTTGGGCAAGCCGTTGCCGCGTTAAAGCGTTAATGGCGCACGCTCCGAATGAGTAGATTGCCGTATGCTGCTATAGTACAGAACTTGGGCATTCGCGGCAAGCCGCGCTCAACTTCCGCCTGCGCTTGCCGGGCCGGATGGCTTCTGGCCCTGTTCACCACGTAACTCCGCAAGTTTGGCGAGAATGGCCGCACGGATTTCGCCCGGCTGGGCGTGCCGGCCTGTGGCCTTTTTCGAGTACACCAGTTCGCCGTTGACCGTGACCTCGAAGACCCCGCCCTTGCTCGGAATCAACCGCCACGATCCGATGTAGATTTCGATATCCCGTTCACTGAGAATTTCGTCTGTCAAACTGACAGCGCGCGGCGTATAGTTTCAGACCGCACAGTATTCGAGTGTGATGTCTAACAACTGATATTGCATGAACTTATTCCTTCCAGGCGTCGTGTGCACCAAACTTTACCGAGGCTGCTCAAATTCGCAAGTTTTGATGGGCATCGTCCAGGATAAGGGCAAGCACGGCGCGCGTGTCCGCCAGATCGTCCAGAACTGTGACCGGGGGATGCTGTTCCAGTTCCGCCCGCGACTGCATACCCGTTGCCACTGCAATCGCCTTCGCGCCGATGCTATGCGCACAGTCGATGTCGTCGGGCGTGTCACCGATGATGATCACGTCCGCTGGTGTGAAGCGCAGCCCGCAATACTGCTCGGCACGATCAATCGCCAGGGGGACAAGCTGCCGCCGCATGGGGGCCTCCGAACCGTAGACGGCCACTGCAAAATCGCCTGGATCAAACCCTGCTGCCCGCAGCTTGATCGCGGCCATCTGCGGCATATTGCCGGTCAGAATGCCGATCACCACATCGGGGCGCGCTTGCAGCGCCCTCACCAGTTCGTGCGCGCCGGGCAGGGCGTGGATGCGGTAATCCTTCATGATCTCGCTCATGTGCCGCGCCAGCGCCAGGTCGTAATCGACCAGCGCCGCTTCAACCTCGGCTTCGGTGAAGCCTTCAGGCGTCAGCAGGTGCAGCAGCGTGAACCAATCCGTTTTCCCACTGAAGCGGTACTCGGCCAGCCGCCCGACCGTGCCAAAGACCTCACGCATGGCCCGTTCGGTGGCCGCTTTGCCGCTGCCCGATGCACGAAGCAGTGTACCGTCGATGTCGAACAGGACGAATTTTCGAGGGGACATGGGCATCCTGATCACTTCCCACCGGAAATCGTAAATACCTTCAAGACAAAGTACTCGGCTGGTCGTTCGCCGTTAACGGGCAGGGGTTTTCCATCCCCATACCAGTAGACCTTGAGGCCGATCTGGTACTGCCCCGGCGGTAGATCAGATGGAAGCACCAGCCGGTGGCTGTCGAAGCGCGCGTCGCCGGGCTGCCACTGGTCTGTCGGCGAGCGGCCTTCAAAGGGCGGTGCGTCGTGCTGTGTTACGAGCTGGCCGCTGCTGTTCAGCACGAATACCGATACGCTGTAACCAAGCGCTGGATGCTGGAGCGCTTGCCAGAGCAGATTGGTGCGCACTACGTCGCCCGGCTGTGGGTTTTCTGGCTCGATCTGGTAGCGCTTCAACTCAAACAGATCGCCAAACCTCACGATACTGTTGCCGGGAACGCGGTCATAGCGGTACACAAAAATCTGGTTGGTTCCCAGGTGCGTTTCCATCTGTGTGCCAGTGCGTGTGAAGCCCTGCTGCGCCAGCCAGCCGATCAGCGTCGCCTGCGGGTCGCCCCAGTAGGCCAGCCACAGCGAGTCTTTGTCGCTCAGGGTTTGCAGCAAGTAGGCGTAGAAGGCTTCGCGGTACTGCTCGCGCCATTCGGGCATCGAAAGCAGCGGCAGTGAGGCCGGATCGGCGTGCAGGTCGCGCCCGATGTGGTAGCGCAGCGCCAGGTCATCGACCCACACGTCCATCAGCACCGGCTCGCGCCGATCCCAGTAATTGACAATATCCAGCGCCACCTGGCGCCAGGGCGGTTTGATGAAATAGGCGTCCGTCGTGGTCAGGCCGACCACAACCAGCACGGCCAGCAGAAACGTCCGGGCGGGCCGATCCAGGTTCATCAACCCGTGCCCGATCAGGACGGCGATGGCGGGGGTGATCAGCAGGAAGTTGCGCGGCGTCAGGATGCCGTAGCGGGTGTTGATGGCGACGATGCTCACGATGGGCACGGCGAACCACAGCGCCAGGTATAGCGTCGGGCGGGCAGGCCGCCAGTTGAGGCGCATCCTGCCATCCCGGTAACAGACGTAGACCAGGCCGAGCAGCAGCAGGCCGAAGGTCAGGCCAAAGTGCGCGCCCAGCAGATCGCCCCGAACAAGCGCAAACGTCTCCGGCGTATTGGGCATGGTCGATTGGTACAGCCTGGGGCGGGTATAGCGCACCAGGCTTTGCTCGATGAAAACAAACCCCCAGGGTAGCCACGACAGGCCAACCGCCAGCCAGCGAAACAGCATGTCCCCCAGGCGGCGCAACGGACGGGCGAAGATCGCCATGTGGATCAGTTGGACGAGCAGGATGAAGACGCCCAGGTAGTGCGTATACATCAGCGCCGAGGACGAGAGCAGCCAGCCGACGCCGTTTCTGCGGGAGGCGAGGCGGAAATAGCGGAAGTAGAAGAGTGTGGAGAGGGCGGCCAGGGTCGCCATCTGCGTATAATGACGGGCTTCCTGGGCCAGCATCGTGTCGTTATCGGCCAGGGCCAGCATGAGTGCCGCCGCCGCACCTGCGCCGGGTGAGAATAGCTCTGTGCCGATCCGGTAGGCCAGGGCCACGCCGACCAGCGACCAGAAGGTGGACAGCAGCCGCGTCGTCACTTCGCTGTTGCCTGTCAGGTCGATCCAGTAGTGCAGCAGCGCAAAATACAGCGGCGGATGCTGGTCGTTTGCCATTGCCTGCACCACGTCGGGCAGAGTCGGCCCTTTCGACAGCAGCATCGACCAGCCTTCGTCGGCCCAGAAGCTCTCTTTGTTAATGTTCCACAGCCGCAGCAGCGCGGCAAGCAGCAAGATCAGCGCAAGGGTGACAGCCCATGCACCCCGGTTCTTCAAACGCATCATTCCTCTTGAGTCAGGTGGAAATCGTAGGCGGGAAGCCCGTAACCGGTTTAGTCGGCTTTCTGGCGGGCTTCGAGGGTGTTCATCAGTTGCTCGGCCAGGGAACGCGCCAATACCTGGTACATCATGTAGGCCATATCGGGAGCATTCTTGTGCAGCAAATCCAACACCGTGCGCGTGATTTTCAAAACGCGGATGTCCGTCCCCGCGACGACAGTGGCCCGGCGCGGGTGATCGACCAGCAGGCCGACTTCGCCAAAGGACTGACCCTCGGTGACGATGGCAACTGTGCGCTCCTCGCCGCCTGGCATCTTGCGGGTGATGATGGCTGCCCCTTTCAGGACGAGATACATCCCATCCGCCGGGTCGCCTTCCTTGAAGACTGTCGTCCCGGATCGATAAATCTGCTCTTCGGCGATCTCCTGCAAGGTTTCAAAAGAAGCGTCCTCAAATTTCCAGGTTACTTCCCAGACATCTTCCTTGTGTTCACCTTGAGTGATGCCGACCATTTCACATCCTCCTCGCCCTCATTGATTCAGCCTACACCGAATCGGGCGGCAATGCAACTGGCCGATTAGCAGTTCCATCCAGCCCGGTCTGGAAAAACATATTCGGGTTTGCTTTCGCCAGAAGTTAAAGGAACCGCTATTGGTAGAGGTGCGAACTGGTTCCCCTCTCCAGTTGGAGAGGGGGCAGGGGTGAGGTCAGCCAGTACCTTCTAGTTCCCGCGCTGTTCGATGGGGATCCACTTCAAGCCCATCGGGCCGACGTACTCTACGTCGGGCCGGATCAGGCGGTTGTCTGCCCATTGTTCGAAGATGTGCGCGCACCAGCCGGGCACGCGCGCAATGGCGAAGAGGGGCGTGAACTGATCCATCGGAATGCCAATCGTGTAGAGGGCAATGGCGCTGTAATAATCGACGTTAGCATACAGGTTCTTTTTGATGAAGTCCTCGTCGGCGCGGGCCGTCTTTTCGAGCTTGGCGGCCAGTTCGTACCACTTCATGTTATTGGTCGCCTCGGCCATCGCTTTGGATTTGCTGTTCAGCACTGCCGCGCGGGGGTCAAGCGCCTTGTAGACGCGGTGGCCCATGCCCATGACGCGCTTCTTGCCCGTCTTGACATTGTCCTTGAACCACTGCTCAACGTTGTCGGCGCTGCCGATCTCGAAGAACATGCGCATGGCTTCCTCGTTGGCCCCGCCGTGCGCCGCGCCCTTCAGCGTGCCGATGGCCGTCGTGATGGCGCTGTACATATCGGAGAGGGTGCTGGTCGTGACGCGCGCGCTGAACGTGCTGGCGTTCATGCCGTGCTCGGACAGCAGCACCAGATAAGCGTCCATGACTGCGACTTCCTGTTTCTGCGGCTCCGTGCCCTTGAGCATGTACAGGAAGTTGGCGGCCAGGCTCAGGTCGGCGCGAGGTTGGAGTGGCTCTTTGTCGGTCCGAATGCGCTCCCAGGCGGCCACAATGGTCGGGGTCTTGGCCGTCAGCAACGTGGCCTTACGACGGTTCTGCTCAGGCGAATTGTTGTCGGCGTCCGCGTCCCACAACGCCAGGGCCGAGACGGTGGTACGCAGCACAGCCATCGGCGTGGCTTTCTTGGGGAACTGCCGCATCAGGGCCAGAATTTCCGGCGAAAGTGACATTTCGGCAAACAGGTTCTTCCGCAATTCTTCAAGCTGTGATTGAGTGGGCAGCTTGCCGTGCCACAACAGATAAATCACTTCTTCGAAGGTGGCGTGTTCGGCAAGGTCTTCGATGTTATACCCAGCATAGATGAGTTTGCCTTCTGTACCGTTTACCAGGCTGAGTTTTGTCTGGCCGACAACGACATTCTGAAGGCCCTTTCCAGCGGCAGGCGCTGGCGCAGCAGTTTTCTCGGTCATAACAGGTTCTCCTTTAGGCTTGGGGATGAATGCCAACCGCTGACAGGGTGGTGTACCATGTCCAGGTCCGTGCACGTATGCTTAATGAGGTTTTGAAGGCGAAGTATAGCGCGCACCACAGAGCGCTGCAACGCACTTTCCCGGAGAGTGAGCAATGTCATATGCAGCGCATTATCAGACAACTGGATGTGCGTCCCTGGATTGCTGCGCTATAATGGCGACCAGAAAAAGTTTCCCCACCGTATCCCACTTCTTGAGGAGTCAAGCCTCATGGCAACGTTAGTCCTTACGATTACCGAGACGCTGCGTTATCGCGGCAAAATTGGTCAGTGGAGCTGGGCACTGCATCGTATCGCGGGGTTGGGTACGCTGCTCTTCTTGTTCCTGCACGTCATCGATACCTCGTGGGCGGTCTTTTACCCGGAACTCTATAAAGAAGCCATCCGCCAGTATCAGAGTCCTCTGTTTACTGTCGGCGAGTTCGCGCTGGTGGCGTGCGTGGTCTACCATGCATTGAACGGCTTCCGCATCGTCATCTTCGATTGGCGGCCAAAGTGGTGGTCGAAACAGGCCGACGCAGCCCGCCTGGTGATGCTGGGTACGATTATCATTCTCGTTCCCACGTTTGTCCTCATGTTTACCCACGTCCTCGATCATTACCGCATTTCTGGCTTCAATCTGTACCTGCAAGAGATCATCAGCACGCAGTCGAAGTTCGCGGCGGGCGTGGTCGCCGTCCTAGTGATCGGGATCGCGGTCTCGGCAGTCTATTCGCTACTGCCGGGCGTCAACCAGCCAAAGCACGGCCACACCAGCCAGATCGATAAATTCATCTGGACATTTATGCGCGTGTCGGGCATCCTGATCATCCCGCTCGTGTTGGGCCACCTTGCCATGATGCACGTCATCCAGGGTGTGTTCGACATCACGACGGCGGGCGTTACCCCGGTGGGCGCCACCGCCGTAGCCGGTAGCGCCGCCAACATGAGCGGGACTGCGCCGGAGTTTGTCGCGCTGCGCTGGAACACCATGTTCGCGGGCGTGTTCATCTGGCGTATCTACGACGTTGGCCTGCTCATCCTGGCGGTCATTCACGGTTTCAGTGGCCTGCGCTACGTGGTCAACGACTACGCGCACAACATCGTCATCAATCGCGGCATGAACATCGCTATCCTTGCGACAGCCATCGGCCTGATCGTGATCGGCGGGCTGGCGATCCTCAACACCATACCCACTGACACCGTTCGGATGCTTGAGCAGACCACCCAGGCGATCCGGTAAGCAGGAGTCAATTGACATGGAAATGCACAAGTTTGACGTGCTGATCGTGGGCGCAGGCGGCGCAGGCTTGATGGCCGCGCTGCACGCCTCGAAAGGCACGAATACCGCTGTTCTGAGCAAGCTGTACCCGACGCGCTCCCACACGGGCACAGCCCTGGGCGGAATCGGGGCAGCGCTTGGCAATCTCGAAGAAGACAAATGGGAGTGGCACGCCTTCGATACCATCAAGGGCGGCGACTACCTGACCGACCAGGACGCCGCGGAAATCCTGGCGCGAGAAGCCATCGACGCCGTGATCGAGTTGGAACACTTCGGCCTGCCCTTTGATCGCACCGAGGATGGCAAAATCTCGCAGCGGCGCTTTGGCGGCCACACCAACAACGAGACAGGCCAACCGGTTCGCCGGGCCTGCCACGCCGCTGACCGCACCGGGCATATGATCCTGCAAACGCTCTACCAGCAGTGCATCAAGAACAACGTCAATTTCTTCGACGAATACCACGTCATCGACCTGATCATGAACGATGGCCGGGTGGCGGGCGTGGTCGCCATCAACATCGATAGGGGCGACCTGCACATCTTCCAGGGCAAGGCCGTTGTGTTCGCTACGGGTGGTTGGGGCAAGTGCTGGGAAGTGACCAGCAACGCCCACAGCCTGACCGGTGACGGCGCGGCCATCTGCTTCCGGCGCGGCATCCCGTTGGAGGACATGGAATTCTACCAGTTCCACCCGACGGGCCTGTACCCGACGGGCTTCCTGATCACTGAAGGCGTGCGCGGCGAAGGCGGCGTGCTGATCAACGGGCGCGGCGAACGTTTCATGGAACGCTACGCACCCAAGATCAAAGACCTTGCCAGCCGCGACGTCGTCTCTCGCGCCATTTACCTGGAACTGCGCGAGGGGCGGGGCATCAAGGGCAAGCGCTACGTGTACCTGGACGTGACGCCGGACACCGTTAATCGCTACCTGGCCGAAGCGGGTGAAACGCGCCGCATCGACGTGCATTTCATCGAAACCAAGCTGGCCGAAACCGTCGATCAATCGCGCACCTATGCGGGCATTGACCCGACGCGCGAACCCATGCCCATTCAACCAACGGCGCACTATGCGATGGGCGGCATCCCGACCAACAATGACGGCTGCGGTATCGCCGACGCCCACAACACAATTATCCCCGGCCTGTATGCGGCGGGCGAGTGTGCCTGCGTCAGCGTACACGGCGCGAACCGGCTTGGCACGAACTCGCTGGTTGACCTGGTGGTGTTTGGCCGCCGTGCCGGGAAGCACGCCGTTGAGTTCTGCAAACAGGCTGATTTCGTGCCGCTGCCCGCCGACGCCGGGAAAGAAGCCGAGGCCGAGATCGAGCGCATCCGTAAGGCGAATGGCAAGACCCGGCCCGCGGTGCTGCGTCAGAAAATGCAGCAAACGATGATGGACTATGTTGGGGTCTTCCGCACTGAGAAGGACATGCGGCAGGCCATTGAGACGATCCGCGAAATGAAAGAAGCCTACCGGAAAGACCTGACCATCGATGATCGCGGCTCGCGCTTCAATACCGATCTGCTGGAAGCCTGGGAACTGGGCTGCCAACTTGACATCGCCGAGGTGACGGCGGTGTCGGCGCTGGCCCGCCAGGAAAGCCGGGGGGGACATTCCCGCGAAGACTTCCCGAAGCGCGATGATGTGAACTGGCTCAAGCACACGCTGGCCTGCAAGGACGGCGACAAGATCACGCTCGACTACAAGCCGGTCGTGATCACGAAATACCAACCCAAAGAGCGCGTGTATTGACCTCACCCCCTCTCCGCAAGCAGAGAGGGGGAACTGGTGGGCACTGCGCTCGACACTGGCTCCTCCCCTCTCCACCTTGTGGAGAGGGGCCGGGGGTGAGGCATATATCTAGAACAGGGGTAAACACGTGGACATCACCATGCGCATCCGGCGCTTTAACCCGGAAAAAGATAAGAAACCCTACTGGGGCAACTACACACTCAAAGACTGCTCCCCGACGGATCGCGTCCTGGAACTGCTGCACCGCGTCAAGTGGGAGCAGGACGGTACGCTGACGCTGCGCCGATCCTGCGCGCAGGGTATCTGCGGCTCGGATGCTATGCGCATCAATGGGCGCAACCGGCTGGCGTGCAAGGTGCTGCTTCAAGAGTTTGGCGATAAACCCGTCATCCAGGTCGAGCCGATCCTGGGCCTGAAGGTCATCAAAGACCTGGTGGTCGATTTTGAGCCGTTCTGGGAACATTACCGATCCGTGCTGCCCTATTTCATCAACGACAGCAAGCCACCCGTCGATTCGGAGGGCCGCGAACGCGAGCGCCTGCAAACCATCGCCGAGCGCGAGCGCTACGACGACACGACGAAGTGCATCCTGTGCGCGTGTTGCACGACAAGCTGCCCCAGTTTCTGGGCCAACAGCGAGTATGTCGGCCCGGCGGCCATCGTGCAGGCGCATCGCTTTATCTTCGACAGCCGCGACCAGGGCACAAAACAGCGCCTGGAAGTGATGGCTGACCCGGCCGGCGTCTGGCGCTGCCGCACGATCTACAACTGCACGCCTGCCTGCCCGCGCGGTATCGAAGTGACGCGCGCCATTGGCGAGGTCAAGCTGGCGATCCAGCGCGGCGGGCGAGATTAAGCGCCGAAGCCGCTGTTTCAACTGCTCAACCTGGAAATTGCGTTATACTCTCAGCCGTTAGGTGAACAATCTATCGGCTGAGTGTTTTTATTGTGAGACAGTTTGAGAATTAACAAACGTGAGGGTTGACCGCGATGTACCCTCGCCAATCCCGATCCGTACCGACCTGGCTGACGGTGATTGCCGCGCTGCTGCTTGTTTTTGGCGGCTATTACATCTGGCGCGGGCTGATAGCCTTTTTCGAGTCGAGCGGCAACATCGCCGCACCCGCCACCAATGCCGCTCTCTCCAACCAGACAGCCACCACCGATGCGCAGACGCAGATGCCGACACTCGATTTCAGCCAGCCCCTGAACATCACCACGACACCGCCGCGCGTCTGCCAGGATTTCCGCGTGAAGCCGGTGCGTGCCCGCGTGCGGGAGTGCCCCAAAGAGACGTGCGGCACGATCACCATGCCGTCGCAGGGCATGAAAATCTGTGTGTTCGGTGTGGCATCAGACGACCCGGAGTGGTACGAAGTCAACCTCAAGCCGGACGATCCAATCCCGCAGATCGGTTATATGCACAACAGCGTGCTTGATCCGATGAACCCCACCAAGCGACCCACCAACACCTTTACCCCGCTGCCCACCGTCACCGATATACCGAGCGCAACGCCGACCCGGACGCCAACACCACTGCCCACCAAAACGCCCAATCCGGCTGCGCCCGCCACCTGGACGCTGACGCCGACCCCAACGCCCATCCCGCCCATTCAGCAGGCACAGGGCGAGCAGATCTGACATCCGCTCGCGGCGGATTATCCATCGTCGATTGACCAATCATCTCAATTGCTCGTCAGAGGCGCTGAATCCACTCCAGGCAATAGTCCGCGACTTCCTCCCAGCCCGGCTGCCCGATGATCCAGTGGGCACGGTTCTCGAATTCCTTGAAGTCGGTACGTACTGTGCTTTGTCTGTATTTGGCGTAATTGTCGCGGATCATGGCCGCTGGGCAGAGGTGATCGACAGAACCGGCGATGAGCAGCAGCGGCGCGCGGCGGTTGTTGGCGAAGTTGACCCGTGTGATGTTGTTAAACATGGCGAACGCGCTCTGGAAGAAGGGCCGCCCGCTTTCAGGCACGACATACCGATCAAAGGCCGCCCGCTGTTCTGGCTGCGGCATATTGTTGGCGAAGCCGTACTGAAAGTCCGCAAACGATGGCTGGATGATCTTATGCCAGCCGCCCGGCGTTGCCAGGATGCGCAGGTTGGCGCGGAACACGGTGGGGCGAAACGGGTTCACGCCTTTGGGCGGCGCGGAATCGATGGCGATGCCTGCTGCACCCAGGCCCCGATCCAGCAGCATTTGCGTGAACAAACCGCCAAATGAATGGCCGATCAACACCGGCGGCTCCGGCAGTCCCCGGATGATTCTGTCATAATGATCGACGATTTCCGTGATGCCGAGTCCGGCCAGATTCGGATCAGGGTGTGCCCGGAGTGTCTCTATCGGGGCGTCTTTATAGGGCCACGCGGGAGCCTGCCACCTGACCCCTTTGCTGTCGAAGAAACCCGCAAACTTTTCCCAGCAAAGCGGAGTCATCCACGCGCCGTGAATAAAAAGGATATTCATAGGTGTCCACTCTTTGGAGAATAACGGACGTCCTGTCGCCAACTTATTGTACATCCTTTGGCTGTTGCCGGACCTGGCAGTAGTCCCATCCGGTTTCTGCTTGCACATTCCCCGCACGCGGTGTAGGCTTTTGCCATGCAAGAAGCACAAGCCATCATCGAACGAGTCCGGCGTGTTTCGGCGACGGTGCAGCGCCTCGACGTAGCCGTAGACAGGGCGCACCGCAACGTCGGCGCGGGCCAGCTTTTTCTGGCGCGCACAACCGCTTCATTCGATCCGTATCTGCGCGAACCCTGGACGCCCGTTCACCGCAATGGGTCCAGCCTGACCATCGAGCGGCCCGCCGGGCAGGTCTATACGCCGGGGCAGATCGTCAGCCTGATCGGGCCAATCGGCAGGCCGCTCCCGATGCGTGAAAAAATCCGGACGCTGCTGCTGATCGCCCACGAAGCGACCCCGGCGGCGTTGATGATGCTGGCCGAAACCGCGCTGGCACAGGGCGCTGCCGTCTCCCTGGCCTTGCTTGGCGCGGCCATTCACTACCCGCTCGAAGCGCTACCCGAAGAAGTGGAAGTGATCCGGGGCGACGACCAGGGCAAATGGCCCGACCAGCCGGAAACGCTGCGCTGGGCCGAGCAGGTCTTTGCCGTCGCGCCGCCACCCTACGACATGTCCTATTACACGCAACTTCTGGACAGCATCCGGCAGGTGAAGATGGAAGTCCCGGCGCAGTACGTATATGGGCTGTTCCAGCCGCCCCTGCCGTGCGGAGTCGGGGCGTGCCAGGCGTGTCTGATCCGTCGCAGCGGCGAGGAAGTCCCGGCCTGCACCGAGGGCATGGCCTTCGACCTGACAACGCTGCACCTGCTGGCGCCGGAGGGCAAAGCATGACTCAGATCACGTCAGGCAAGCAGCCTTTACAGCTATCTAACCCGGTCATCGGCGCTTCGGGCGTGTTCGGTTATGCGGGTGAGTATGCCAGGCTGATCGACCTCAGCAAGCTAGGGGCCATCGTCACCAACCCGATCACCTGGAAGCCGCGCCGCGCCGCTGCCGGGACACGGGTCGTGCCGCTGGACAGCGGTGTGCTGGTTCATACCGGGCTGCCCAACCCCGGCATTCATCAGGTATATCGCACCTATGCAGCGAAGTGGAAGGCCAGCCTGGTTCCGATCATCGTCCACCTGGTCGCCACATCGCCGGACGAAATCGGCAGGTGCGCCGACGCGCTGGAAAACCACGAGGGTATTGTGGCCCTGGAAATCGGGCTGAGTGACCAGGCCACACACCGCGATGCCCGGCTCATGATCGGCACGCTTCGCCAGCATACCCATCTGCCTATTCTGGCCCGCCTGCCACTGTACTACGCCGCCCACGTGGCGAGCGCGGCGGAAGAGGCCGGAGCCGACGCGCTGGTGATCGCGTCCCCGCCGCGCGGCACAGCCCGCGATCCACTGTCCGGGCAGCTTGTCGGTGGGCGGGTTTATGGCCCCTGGCTGAAAGCGCTGGCCCTCCGCGCCGTCGGGCAGATCGCTTCCCACGTCAAAATCCCGATCATCGGCAGTGGCGGCATTCACAACCCCGGCGACGCGCGCGATTACCTGGAAGCGGGCGCGGTAGCCGTCCAGGTCGATTCGGTGGCCTGGGTGCGGCCCGATATGGTGGAGGTCATCGCGCGCAATCTGGGTGGCCTGGAATTAACGCGAGCGGCGGGCGCGCTGGCCGACGAATGGCAACCGGGCATGGGCGAGACCGCTGCCACGCGCGCCCAACTGCTCCCCTCGCCGCGCCCCATCGTCCCGCCGAGCGAACTGCCGGAGTGAGGTCAATCAATCTTCAAGACCGGATCGGCTTGCGGTGGCTGGTGCGATCCGTCCGGCATAACTGGCTGTATTCGCAGTAGCTGGCGCAGTGCGGTTTGCCCGTTTTGCTCGGCACGGTGATGAACACACCCTGTCGCCCCTGCTTGATGCGCTCGTGCAGGTTCGCACGCGCCTCTTCGATCTGGGCATCGTCGGCGGCAATATCCCCGCTGAGTTTGTTGGGCGTGATGTGCCAGAAAGCTCCGCCGCCGATCTGTCTGCCCGCCATGACCTGCTGCGCGGCCAGAATGTAGAGCATCATCTGCACATTGCGGCCCTCCACCATCTCCGAGGCCGGAATCGGACTGGAACCGGTTTTGTAGTCGATCACCACCAGCGTATCGCCGATCACGTCCACGCGATCAATCGCGCCGCGCACGCGCAGCGGCATGTCGCCGCCGTCGATGATCACCGCGTCCTGGCCGTCAAAGCCAAAGCGGACTTCTTGCCGGTAAGCGCGTCGCGCACCGGTCAGCAACGTTGAGAGCGGACTTTCGGCGGAGAAATCCTGCGCGATCAGCGTGCGCAGCTTGCGCCGCAAGACGGCCTGTTCCTGCTCCCACATGGGTGTGGCCCGGAACAGGTAGCGCGCCGGTGCAGCGGCCAGGTCTTGATCCAGCGCGTCTTCGAGGATTTCGAGCGCGCGCTGCTGGTTGGCCTGCTCGATGACCAGCCCTTCCTCGCCGATCTGGCGGTAGGTGTGCTCAAGGATTTTGTGAACCAGCAGCCCATACTGAATGGCATTGATGCCTTCTTCCGGTTCTTCGAGCGCCTGCAATTGCAGCAACCGCCGGGCAAAGAATTTGTAGGGGCAGGTTCCATACTCGTTGAACTGGCTGGCACTCCACAGGCGATCCGGCCCCATCTTTTCCGCGATCAGCGCCAGCAGATGCGGATCGGATAGATGCCCGCTGTAGGCGTCATGCGGGACACTCTCGGAAGCGCGGCGATGCTCGACCTGGCGGCAGTGCAGGACGTTTTTCCAGCGCGGCGCAGTCTGCGGCTGGCCCATCAGCCAGTAATGGGTGTTGAGCAACGCCTGTGTGGGCGCTGGCCTGTCATTGAGGGCCTGAGCCAGCGCCACCATAACCTCGGAGAGTTGAGCGGCGTCTTTGAGCGTGGCCGTCGCCGCAATGGGCAGACGCTCTGCGGACACATCGACCACAGCCTGCGTCGCGCGCCAGTAGGGGGAAGCGGGCCACTCGTCGCCTTTCTCGTCCACATAGGGGCGCGTCAGGGTCAGGGATCGCTGCGCCAGCGCCGTGATCTCGTAAAACAGACTGCTCTCGTCGGCCATTTCGGCGCGCGTCAGCACGGGCAGCTTTTGGGCCTGCATCTGGCGGCGTTCCTCGTCCGTGTACAGACTGTCCTCGCCCACCCGCGCCGGGAACTCCCCTTCCGAGAGGCCGAGCAAAAAGACGTGATCGTGTGGCAGGCCGCGCGCCTCGTAGACCGAAGCCAGCAGCACCTGCCCCAACCGGTTGGCAGCCTGTCCCGGATTGGCCTTTGCATTGTCAATGGCAATTCGTAAATCGAGCCGGAAGGTTTCCCACGCCACCCGCTGGTAGGCGTCCACCAGTTCGTAGGCCGAGAGGACATCGCGGAAAACCTGCTTGAGACCGGCCATCGCCAGCAGGTCACGGGCGACAATGGCCGGGTCATTGCCCTCGCGGATGCGCTCGATCAGCCGAAAGTGCCCTGTCGAGCCGTCGTGCCCGTCGTCATTACGCCCGTCGTCATCGCCCTCGTCCAACAGCGCCGGGTCAGGGCCGATCAGCGATTCCAGCCAGGCGACATACTGGCGCGCGGTGGCCTGCTCCGGCGGCGTGATGCGCGTGAAGAACCGCGCCATGCCTTCGAGGAGCGCATTGGCGATGGGTTCGGACAGCTTGTCGGGCGGCATGTTGCCGTCTTCGTCCTCGGTCAACTGCGCCGCCTGCTCGATGGCTTCCAACCAGTTCTCGCGCCCGCGCACCACGATGCGCCCCCGGCTGACTTTTTCCAGCGCGGCGATCTGATCCACCGTCAGGTCGGGGCAGTCCAGGTAGACGCTGTGCAGCGCGTCCATCGTTGCCCGACGCGGAAAGTCTGCTGCGGACAGGTCGATCAGCGACAGCAGGCTGGCGACAGCCGGATTCTGAGCCAGCGGCGACCCGCGTCGGTTCGTCAGGGGAACGCCAAACGCGGGCGCTGTTTCCAGGAAATAGGGCGTGTAGGGTTCCAGATTACGGGCCAGGATGGCGATCTGTTCCGGCGCGATGCCCGCCCGCAGCAGCCCCTTGACCCGGCGCAGCACGGCCAGCACTTCGCGGCGGCGATCCGGCGCTTCGATAAGCGTCAATGCGCCATCGTTGGCCGCCTGTTCGGGGTGAATGTCGAACAGGTTGCCGGAAAGATGCTGTAACACAGACCGACGATCTGTCTGTGGAAGTTCGGCCAGCGACTTCTCGCTGAACACACCGTAGCCGATGAGCGTGGCGCGCGTCTGGGCAAAACGCTGATGGGCCGTTTGTGCGCGCGCGGGGTCGTAGGTCAGCGTCAGGAGCATTTCGCGGACACGCCCGGCAAGCTGCGCCAGGAGTTGCGCCTGCACCGGGTTGAACTGGTCATAGCCATCCACGATCAGCAAATCAACGTCGAAGGTCAGGTCAAGCGATGCTTCCAGGCGCGCCAGCGCCAGCCAGCCCTCGCCTTCGCCATCGACCAGATTGCGCTGCCGCAGCAGTGTCTGGTAAGCTGTGTACAGCCGGGCCAGGTCACGATCCTTGGGTGTGGCCGCCACCTTCTCGAAATCTTCAGGCGTGATGCGCGCCTGCTTCAATTCCTGAATAAATTCTGCGAGCAGCGCCACAAAGCCGGGCGTCTCGGCAATGGCGCGGAAGTATTCCAGTTCGTGGCGCTGCTCGGTCAGGAGGTGGCGCAGAATGCGGAAGCGCGCCGTGTCTTGAACCCGTCGCTGCGGCGTTCCGACGATTTCCAGCAGCCGTGCGCACAGGTCGTAGAAGTGAAAGAACTCCACACCAAAGTGAGCTGCCTCGCCCAGTTCGTCCAGCAGACGGGTGCGAAAGGCGCTGATTTGCAGCTCGGTGGGCAGTAATATCCAGACCTTGCCGAACAGCTTGCGGCGCATGAGGGCCTTCACCCGCTGGATGGCGGCCCGGGTTTTGCCCTGGCCCGCCGCGCCGGTGAGCAGGGTCGCGGGCAAGACTACCTCTCCTGGAACGGTGGCGACAGGAATGTGCCATCCGCCGCGCGTGGCATCTCGATCACCTCGTCAATGGCGGCCCGGTTCAGCGGCCCGTAGAGGTGGGGGAATGGATAAGGCATCGTTTCATCCAATACTTCGTACTTCAGCGGCGCGGTCAATAGCCGCGCATCAATCACCAGCATCAAGAAGTCGCCCGGAGTGGCGCGGAAGTGCCGGTTGGCGACCAGCACCAGCAAGTCTGCACCGCGCGTGCAGTGGATAAAGCCGTCCTGTGTATAGCTGGCAGGCACGTAATCCTGATCGGCGGGCAGGGCCGCGTAATAGGCCGCCGGGGTGATGTGGTACAGCGTCGAGATGGGGAAATGGCTTTCGTAGGTCATGTGTCGGCTGTCTGGTCCCAGCCGCCTCGTCAGGCGGGCTAAGGCCGCGACCTGCCGTTCCAGGTTGCGTACCTCCAGGCGTAAGGCGTGGATGTCGTCGGGGTTTGTGACTGGCATAGGCTCCTTCCTCGCCTCTCATTATTCGCCAACTCCGCAAAAACGCAATCCAACGCGATCCGGTTGTTAAGGAATTGTCTTGAATTTCTGCGAAAAAGTTGGGATGAATAGGAATTATTTACTATTTTTACCTTGAATCAATACTAAATTAACAATCTGTGTTATGCTTGAGGCTGAGAAAGGGCCAGATCACATGAACACAGTGTTGATGGGGTCGTCTGCCAGCCATCGATGTACAAACTGCAATGCACCTTGTCGGCCCGACGATTTATATTGTTTACAGTGTGGCTACATTTTGCCCCATGCCCTGAACGGCCAGAGCGACGAGACGCGGCACTTCAACAGCGAGCAAAACCGCGCTGCGGATTTGCAGTGGGGCACGGGTTATTTTCACTACCGCGCCCGGCTGTTCCTGCACATGATGGCGACGGGTGCGGTCATTCCAGTTCCGCTGAACTCCCCTTCCGTGATCGTGGGCCGCAGCACCGATACCAGCACTGTCGATGTCGATCTGACGCGCTTCAATGGCCTGGCCCTGGGCGTCTCTCGCCGACACGTCCGCATTGATCGGCAGCGAGACTACCTGCAAGTCACTGATCTGAACAGCGCCAACGGAACCTTTCTGAACCGGGATCGGCTCGAACCAGGCGTTCCGCACACGCTTCGCAACCGCGCCGTCTTGCAGTTGGGCAGTCTGATCCTGCGCGTGCAATTCGCCTGAGAGGGCGCAGTTTGCTCTCACGCCACTTACAAGCACGGGACTTGCCCCAACCAGCCCTATCCGCGACCAGAGCGCCTTACGTGCCTCACAGAACCTCCAGGCATCTTGCTGAACGACCACGCCACTGTAGAATCAAGTGATGCGCTGGCTCTATCCATTCATCGCCGGTCTGTTGTTCGGCGTCGTGCAGACGGGCTATTTCTTTCAACTCACTTTTGCGCTGTCCTCGACTTACGGCACTTTCCTGCTGGTAACGCTGGCCTGGCTGGCGGGTAGCCTTGCCGGACTGCGCCTGAACCGTGTGCAAGTACTCTCCCTGCGCGTCGGCCCCTGGCTGTGCGTGCTGCCTTACGGCGCGACCCTGCTGCTGCTTGGCGCGCTGCCCTTTCATTCCGAAGTATGGCCGATCTACAGCCTGTTGATTGTGATCAGCGGAATCTTCTCGGGTTTGTTTTTTGCGCGGATGGGGACAGTGATTCGACCTGTACGCTGGTTGTTCTTCGCCGAGAACAATGGATTCATACTTGGGATCGCCGGCTGCACACTGGCTTTCCTGGCCTGGGGCCGGCTCACCCTATGGATCATCCCGGCGATGCTGGCCGCGTTATGCTGGCTCCGGACGCCACCATTGCCACGCCCTGTGTGACCTTAGCCGCTATTACAACCGCTCCGAACGGGCGGTAATCCCGCCTGCTGCACCCTGTATTTGTGCAACTGCCTCAACACCATCAGCTTGAGGACATTTGTCACTTGTGCATTCCTTCATTATCGAAAATCATGTGGTGAATGAGGGGGTTGCCGCTGTGACTCGACCTGCATGGTTTGACGGGCGTAAAGCCAGCGCCGTGCCCGTTCAGACCGCATCGATAGTGTGTAGGAGGCCAATCCATCGATGTCCATCAGCCAGTTAGCCAGAACCATCAGCGATTCGGCCACACTCAAGCTCAACGAAGAAGCCCAGCGGCTCAGAGACAAAGGAGAGCCGGTCATCCATCTTGGGATCGGCGAACCCAAAAACAAAGCGCCGATCACGGCTATTCTCAGTTCGGCGGCCAGGTTGCAGACAGGTGAAGTCAAATATGTTCCCACCGATGGCCTGCCCTCGCTTAAGCGGGCCATCATTCGCTATACCGAGGAGAACTATGGGCGGCTGGTCGCGCCAGCCAACGTCATTGTCTCGGCGGGCGCCAAGCAATCCCTGTTCAACCTGCTCTTTGCTCTGGTCGATCCACAGGACGAGGTGATTGTGCTGGCTCCGTACTGGGTCAGCTACCCGGAGATGATCAAGCTGGTGCGGGGCGTGCCGGTCATCGTCACCCCCGAGGACGGCTCGTTCCAACCGACTCTTGCAGAGGTCGAGGGAGCCATCAGTTCATCGACCAAAGCGATCATCGTCAACAGCCCCAACAACCCGTCGGGCGTGGTCTACACGGCGGAATTCGTTGGCGGGCTGGTCGAAATGTGCGAAGAGCGCGGCATCTATCTGATCATGGATGACATCTATCAGAAGCTGGTCTTTGATGGCAAATTCCCGGTGTCGGCCTACGCCTATACCCGGCGCGACATCGAGGACACGCACGTGATCGTGGTCAACGGCGTCTCCAAGCTGTACGGTATGACAGGCTTCCGGATCGGGTGGGTGATTGCCAACCGCGAACTGGTCGAGGTCATGACGACCATCCAATCGCAAACAACATCCTGCCCGCCAGCCATCTCGCAGGCGGCGGCGGAAGGCGCGCTGACGGGCGTTCAGAGCGTGGTCGAGAATCTGCGGCTGAATATCCAGAACAACCGCGACGTTCTGATGCACGAGATGCGATCCTTTACTGATGTGCGGCTCACCAAGCCAGACGGCACGTTCTACTGCCTGCCGGACTTCCGCGCCTATACTCGAAACTCGGTGGAACTGGCGTCATTTGTCCTCAAAAAGGCGCTGGTCGTGACTGTGCCCGGCAAAGAGTTTGGAATGGAAGGGCATCTGCGGCTCAGTTATGCCGGTGCGGTCAAGGATGTCACCGAGGGCATCAAACGGCTCAAGTGGGCGCTCGACCCGTGTTCGCCCAGCGAGATTTACATTGGTGACCGCAGACTGGTGAGGGATTGGTTATGAACAACCTGCTTGACATCAAAACGCCTGCAACGGAGCAGGCAGCTCACATTAAGAGCGATTACGGATTAGAGAATCACGGGCTAATCAACCTGAACCTGGCCTACTGGAATCTGCCTGCGGAGGCCCTGTATGAAGAGGCCATCTTCCGCCGGGAGGGTCGTATCAGCCGCGAGGGGCCGCTGGTCGTCAACACGGGCAAACACACCTCCCGTTCGGCCCAGGATAAATTTATCGTCCGGGAAGCCTCCACCGAGGAAAACGTCTGGTGGGGCGAGTACAACCGGCCCATCAACCCGGAGCAGTTCAACGAGATTTATAACCGGATGCAGGGCTTCTTGCAAGGCCGGGATGTCTTCGTGCAGGACTGTTATGCCGGCGCGGACGGGACCTACCGCCTTCCGATCCGGATTATCACGGAATATGCCTGGCACAGCCTGTTTGCCCGCAACATGTTCCTGCCACCGCAGAATCGTGAGGAATATCGTCAGCACGTGCCGGAGTTTACGATCCTGTGTGTGCCATCCTTCAGGGCTTTTGAAGCCATTGACGGCACGCGCACCGGCACGTTCATCGTGCTCGATTTCAGCCAACGGCTGTGCCTGATCGGCAACACAGCCTATGCCGGGGAGATCAAGAAGTCGATTTTCACGGTAATGAACTACCTGCTCCCGCTGCAAGGCGTGATGCCGATGCACTGCTCGGCCAACCAGGGCAAAGAGGGCGACGTTGCCCTCTTCTTCGGGCTGTCGGGCACGGGCAAGACCACGCTCTCCGCCGATCCTAATCGCAACCTGATCGGAGACGACGAACACGGCTGGAGCGACGAGGGCATTTTCAATTTCGAGAACGGCTGCTATGCCAAAGTCATCCGGCTTTCGCCCAAAGCGGAACCGCAAATCTACGCCTGCACCCGGCAGTTTGGTACAATTCTCGAAAACGTGGTCTGCGACCCGGTGTCGCGCGAGGTCGATCTCGACGACGATTCGATCACAGAGAACACCCGCGCCTCTTACCGCCTGGAGCGCGTTGCCAATGCAGTCAACAGCAAGATGGGCGGCCAGCCCAAAAACATCGTGCTGCTGACCTGCGACGCGCAGGGTGTGATGCCGCCCATCGCCCGGCTTTCACCCGAACAGGCCCTCTACCATTTCATCTCTGGCTATACCTCCAAGATTGCAGGTACGGAGGCCGGGCTGGGCCGAGAGCCGGAGATCACGTTCAGCACCTGCTTCGGCGCGCCGTTCATGGTGCACCATCCGTCAGTGTACGCCGATCTGCTCAGGCGCAAGATTCAGCGCTACGGCGTGAACTGCTGGCTGCTCAATACGGGCTGGACGGGCGGCCCTTATGGGATCGGCAAGCGCATCAGCATCCACCACACCCGCACGCTGCTCAAGGCAGCACTGTCCGGCGACCTGCTGCGTGTTCCTTACGCGACAGACCCCGTCTTTGGCTATGAAGTTCCGCAGCGCTGCCCCGGCGTCCCCGACAGCGTGCTTCGCCCGTCGGAGGCGTGGCCCAGTGCGGACGAGTACTGGGACAGGTATTGCCAGCTCGCCAGCCGGTACATCGACAATTTCCGCAAGTTCGCTGCGGACTGCCCGCCCGAAATCCAGGCTGTCGCGCTCAAGATGTGAGGCGATACGGCCCCCGTCCGGCTGCTGCCCGCCGGATCAGGGCTTTACAGAACTGGCTGCGTTGAGGCAGCGGGCGCAGGTTCGGCGGCATTCATTCTTTGATCGCGCCCAGAGTCAGGCCGGACACGAGATAGCGCTGCACAAAGAAGGTAAAAACCAGGGTGGGCAGGAGCGACATCACAATCGCAGCGGAGATTTCGCCCCAGCGCACGCCCCAGGCCGTCACGAAAAACGAAGCGCCGACGGTGACTGTGGTCGCCCGGTTCAGCGTGAGGATAAGCGAAAAGAGGAACTCGTTCCACGTCCACAGGAAGGTCATCACCAACACTACCGACAACCCTGGCAGAAGCAGCGGCAGCACGATCAGGCGCAGGACTTGCCAGGTCGATGCGCCGTCGATCATGGCCGATTCTTCGACTTCACGCGGCAAGTCCTGCACGAAGCCGACAAACAGCAGCAGCGCGAGCGGCGTGTTGAGCAGGGTGTTGACCAGGATCAGGCCCTGAATACTGTCCAGCAATCCCAGCATCTGGAACAGGATGAACATCGGCACGATGAACACAATGGGCGGCAACAGGCGCAGGCTGACCACGAAGGCGAACAGTCGCCGCCCGCCTGTGCCGTAGCGCACCATGCTGTAGGCGGCGGGAATGTTGATCAGCACGACCAGGACACTCGCTCCCAGGGCCACAAAGATGCTGTTCACAAAAAAGGTTTTGAAATTGAAACCACTCTCGGTGAGGACGCTGTTGTAGTGGGTGATGACGGGCTGGAAAATCCACTGGGGCGGCATAACGTTGATGTCGCGGGTCGGCTTGAGGCTGGTCACAATCGTGCCCAGAATGGGCACTAAGAAGGTGACCACCACCCCTATCGAAACCACATACCACACGGCATTGTCGGCCAGACGGCGCAATCGCAGCGAACGCGGAGCCATGTCAGCGGGCCTCCTGGCGCATGATGCGCTGCAAGACCAGGCCAAGCGGGATCGACAGGGCCAGCAGCAGGATCATGGACGCGGCTGAGGCGCGGCCCAAATCCCCAGTGTTGAAAGCCATCTTGTAGATATAGATGCTCACCGTCGTTGTCAGTGTGCCCGGCCCACCGCCGGTCAGCACCTGGATCATGTCGAAGACCTTAAACGAATCGATGGCCCGGATCAGCGTGGCGATCAGGATAAACGGCATGATCAGCGGCGTGGTGATGCTGACCAACTTCTGCCACGCCGATGCGCCGTCCACGTCGGCAGCCTCGTACAGTTCTTTGGGCACGGTTTGCAGCGCCGAATAAAGGATCACGAACACGAACGGCGTCCACTGCGCCACGTCGATAAGGGTCAGCGTTGTCCACAGGTAGTCGGGTGTCAGCAGCTTGCCGCCGGGCAGGCCAAGCCGATCCATGTAGTAGGCAATCGGGCCGACGAACGAGTTCAGCATCAGCCGGAACATGATGCCGAGCAAGGCGGGCGAGACCATGATCGGCAGTAGCATCAAGCTCAACAGGACGCGCTTGCCGGGCAGGTTCTTGCGGTTGAACCACAGGGCAATCGCCAGGCCGAGCAGCAGTTCAACAGCGGTGGCGATGGCCGCAAAACGGATGCTGACCCACAGCGCTTCGTAAAACTCCTTATCCCCCAGGGTATCCCCGAAGTTATTCAGGCCGACGAACTGGGCATTGTCGAGCTGGGTCAGCCGGACGCGCTGCGTGCTGATATAGTAGGCAAAAAGCGTAGGGAAGATCGTCAGCAGGACGATGAGCAGGATCAGCGGCAGGACTTGCAGGTAGCGAGCCGGGCCACCCGAATAGACGATCATTGAATCTCCGCGTTCCAGCTATGCATGGGTTGTCGCACTTTGCTGATGTGGTTGGAACCTCACCCCTAATCCCCTCTCCGCAAGCAAAGAGGGGAACCGACAGGCGTGGACTCCCTCTCCACCTGAGTGGAGAGGGGTCGGGGGTGAGGCCAACCGCCTACTTGCTCAACAGCGCCACGACCTGAGCCTGTGAATCCTTCGCGGCTGAGTCGGCGTCTTTCTGACCAGCCCATACAGCGGATAGATTCTTGGCGAGAACGTCCAGGATGGCAAAGACGTTCGGGCCGGTGGATGGCGTGTAGGCATACTTTTGCAGGAACTCCGCCGTCGCCGCGAAATCGGGCCGATCCTTGCCCATCGCGGTCAGGGTGGAGGCTGAAGGCGGCAGGCCGCCAGACTTGGCATACAGATCGATGGCCGGCTGAGTCGCCAGGTACGACAGCCACTTGCCAGCCGCTTCCTTGTTCTTGCTGTACTTGCTGAGGGCAACCCCAAGCGAGTGTGTATAGCTGGACGGTTTGGGGCCAGGGATGGGCGCAATGCCCACCTTACCGCTGACCGGGCTGTTCGGGCCATTTAGCTCGTTGAAGGCGGCGTTCCACTGCATCATGAACGCCGCCTGATTGCTCATGAACGCCTGGTTGGCTTCGCCATATTCCCAACTGGTCGAGGCGGCGGGCGATGCGCCCCATTTGATCAGATCGGCGTAGATTTGCGCGGCCTGCCGGAATTCCTTGCTGTCGAAGTTCGGCTTGCCGTCTTTGTCGAACCAGCTACCACCGAGCGAATACAGGATGTTGCCCCAGATCATGACGTTGTAGATCAGATTCTTGGCCTGGAGCGCCGTGCCGTATTCGGTGGGGGAATCGGGGTTGATCGACTTGGTGAAGAACAGCGCGGCAGCTTCGTAGTCGTCCCATGTCCACTTATCGATGGGCTTTGGCTCCATTTCCTTGCCGAGCTTGTCCTTTGCAATGGCCTTATACTTCGCCTGCCAGTCTTTGTCGGACATCAGCTTGTCGATCACGTCCTTGCGATAGTAGAGGAAGTGCAGTGAGACATCCAGCGGAATGCCATAGGCTTTGCCGCCGACGGATAGCGAATCCACCGCCGACGGAATGAACACGCCGCTGTCCTTGATCTTGGGCACGACGCTGGTGATCTCGTCCAGCGCGGGCTGCTGACGACCCACGTAATAGCTGGCCGTGAAGAAAATGTCCACTTCGGGCGATTTGGCCGCCATGATGGTTTCCTGACGATCCCAGAAACCTTCCCGTCCGAACAAAACCATCTGCACCTGAACACCGTCTTTTTGTCCCTGCCCGGCGTTGTAAGCGTCGATCACCTGGGCCATCGCCAGGCTTTCCGGGCCGGTCCAGTACACCATCTTGATCTCGACAGGCGCGGCCTGGGTCGGCGCGGCGCTGCCGAACAACAGGGTGATGACGACGACAAGCGTCAGGAGCACCGTCAGTGATTTTCTAATTGAGCCGATCATAAACAGCTTCCTCCCTCAAATGACGTTCTGTTATGGATGAACTGGTTGATGCGCGATCCGTTTTGAATGGCTTGGGCAATAGGCATCACCTCCCGGAAACGAGCATCTGCCGGGCCAGCGCCGCCGCGCCGATCAGCCCAGCCTGTGGGCCAAGTTTGGCCGCAACCACCGGCGTATTGGCGACTGTCGGGTAGGCGTATTGGCCGAGGGCGCGGCGCACGCTTTCGAAGAACAGGTCGCCGATCTGCGCAACGCCACCGCCGATGACCACAATCGACGGATTGAGCAGGTTGAGCGCAATCCCCAGCCCGAAGCCGAGCCACTGGCCGATGTTCTGAATGGCAGCAATGGCGTCTGCATCACCACGCAGCGCCGCCGACTGCACTGCTTCACCGGTCTCCACGCGCCGATCCGCCTCGACGCGCGCATGGTAGTCTTCCAGCAGGGCCGGGCCGCTCACGTAGCTTTCCAGGCAGCCCCGCCTGCCACAGGTGCACGGACGGCCATCCCGTTCAACAGCGATATGGCCGAGCGCCATGCTCGCCCGGCCTGCGCCCTCAAAAAGCTGCCCGTTGTTGACAAAGCCGCCGCCCACGCCCGTCCCGACGGTTACACCCAGGACGGAGGGATAGCCCTTCCCTGCGCCGTACAGCGCTTCGCCGAAAGTGGCGGCCTGCCCGTCGTTTTCGACAATGACTGGCAGTTTGAAACGGGATTCCAGCGCACTGCGCAGGGCGATGCCTTTCCAGCCCGGCATGAAACCTGTCGAGTAGGCAATGCGCCCTGCGGCGTCCACTTCCCCGCCCGTCGAAACGCCAATCGCTGCGGCGTCCGCCCCGGCGGCGAGCAACTTCTCCACAGCGCCGATCACCCGTTGCAGCACGGCTGGGCCGCCTTCCTGGGCCAGCGTCGGAATCGCCTCCACCTGGACAACCTGCGCCGGGTAGTCGATCAGCCCTGCGGCGATCTTCGTGCCGCCGATGTCCACACCGATCACACGCCTGGTGCGTCGGGATTCGGCCCGGAGCGCTGCAACGTACTGCTCCACGATCCAGCGCGGGCGGGTGATCATCGAGCCGACCACGACGGCATAGCCGCCCAGTTCGATGATGCGCCGTGCGTCGTCGGGCGTGCTGATGCGGCCTTCGGCGATGACAGGCACGTTCAACGCCTGCACCAGCCGGGCCAGCAGATCAAAATCCGGCGTTTTCCGGGCAGGGCTGTAAGCAGTGTAGCCGGACAGCGTGGTGGCGACGATGTCCGCGCCGGCCTGCGCGGCAGCTACCCCTTCCTCGAAGGTCGAAATGTCGGCCATCACCGGCACATTCAAGGTGCTTTTTACTTGCCTGATCAACTCGGCGGCGCTCAGTCGCCCCTCCTGCGGGCCACGCACCGTTGCATCCAGCGCGACCAGGTCGGCGCCTGCCTCGACCACTGCCTGCGCCGCTTGCAGCGAAGGCGTGATGCGGATACCGTAACCCGGCAAATCCTGTTTATAAATGCCGATAATGGGCAGGCGCACCGCGCTGCGAATGGCTGCAACATGATCCGGGCCGTTGGCGCGGATGGCGACGGCGCCGCCGGCCTCTGCCGCCGCCGCCATCAAAGCCATCATCTGCGGGCCGTACAGTACATCTTCCACGCCCGCCTGACACGACACCACCAGACCGCCTCGCAATTGCTCGACTACTGTCTGTGGCACACCGACTCCTTTGTGCTCAAGTCAGCCAATAATCTAAATATCTAGTTGTCTATACCAGTTTACAAATAAAGTCGGGCCAGGTCAACCCATCGGGTCGGCATCGCCAGTGCGGTGCAGGCGAAAGTAAAAGCGCGCCTTGTCGCCCCGCACCAGCGATTTGGTGAATTCGACAGGCTTCCGCTCGTTGGTGTAAACGATCCCTTCTACGAGCAGCGCAGGCCGCCCGGCCTCTGTATCCAGGATTTGTGCTTCATAACCGGTCAGGCTGACAGGCTCCAGCACTTCTTCGGCCTCGACCATCTGGATGCCGTAGCGCGTTGCCAGCACCCGGTACAGCGATTGATCGTCCAGGTCTTCGGCGCGCAGGCCCGGCACAAGATCAGCCGGAAGCGCACAAGTCTCCAGCATGATCGGTTCGTCATCCACCAGGCGCAGACGCACCACAGAGACGACGTAGCCGTCCAGGGGGATTTTGAGCGCCTGCGCGACGCTGCGGGCCGGGTGCTGGGTGGTCAGCGACAGCACTTTGCCGCCCGGCTTGTGACCCGTCCGCAGCATCCGCTCCGAAAATCCGGCCAGGTCGGGCATGGGGTGCGCGATCTTGTGGTTGGCAACAAACGTGCCGATGCCGCGCCTGCGATCCAGCAGTCCTTCGTTGACCAACTCGGTGATGGCCTGCCGGACGGTGAGACGGTTCACGCCGTAAATATCACTTAATTCGCGCTCAGAAGGAATCAGCGCCCCTTCGGGTAAATCCTCGCTGCGGATCAGTTCCCGCAAGTTCTCCCGAATCTGGTAATACAGCGGTGTGGGCAGGCCCGGATCGACGCGGAATCGACCCGGATCGACCTGCAACACCGTCGCTGCTGGCTGCGCAGGCTCCGGATGTTGAGTGATTTTTGGCCTCGTTCGCATTGCTCTCTGATAACCAACCCGACCTTCAAATGACGGCCTGTCTCCGCTACGGTTCTGTGACGTTTACTCTATTTTACATCCGAACCGCGTGTGCTGGCGCGTTATACTCTGCACCAGCGCTCCCACCGATAAGGTTCCACACTATGCCAGATTTTGCCATTCAGCGTGAAAAGCTCGCCCAGGCGGTAGACATTCTACAGGAGAAAAAGGTCGATTGCTGGCTGACTTTTGTGCGCGAGACAGCCCACAATGCCGACCCGGCGCTTGGCCTGATTCTGGACATCGACCTGACCTGGCAAACGGCCCTGATCGTGACGCGCACCGGGCGTAGAATCGCCATCGCCGGGCGTTACGACGCGGGCAACATCAAGCAGATGGGTGGCTACGACGAGGTTATTGGCTACGATCAGAGCATCCGCGACGATCTGCTGCGCGTGCTGGGCGAACTGAAACCGCGCCAGATCGCCATCAATTACTCGGAAAGCGACACGGCGGCGGATGGTCTCTCACACGGCATGTACCTGACGCTGATACGCTATTTGAAGGGCAGCCCTTACCAACTCATCTCCGCCGAGCACATCCTCAACGCGCTGCGGGGCCGCAAATCCGCCACTGAAATCGCACGTATCCGCAAGGCCGTCCAGATCACGGAACAGATCATCGACGGCGTGACGGCCATGCTCAGACCGGGTCTGGCCGAGACGGACATTGCCGAGTACATCCAATCCGAGTTTGTCCGCCACAATGTGGCCCCGGCCTGGGAGCCTGCCTACTGCCCGACGGTCAACTGTGGGCCGGTGTCCTCCGGCCACGCTATGCCCTCGAAGGAGAACGTTGCCAGGGAAGGCCAGATCGTCCATATCGACCTGGGTGTCCTCTCGGACGGCTATGTTTCCGACATGCAGCGCCTGTGGTACCTGCAACCGCCGGGCGAAACCAGCATCCCGGAGCCGATCCAGCGGGCCTTCAAGGCGATGCGTGCCTCGATTGAGGCCGCCGCTGGCCTCCTGAAACCGGGCGTGCGCGGTTGGGAGGTGGACGCGATGGCCCGCCAGACGCTGCTGGCGGCGGGCTACCCGGAGTTTATGCACGGTCTGGGCCACCACATCGGGCGCACTGTGCACGACGGATCAACGCTGCTGGGGCCGCGCTGGGAACGCTACGGCCAGCAGCCGGAAGGCATTGTCGAAGCGGGCAATGTCTATACCATCGAGCCGAGCATCCAACTGCCCGGCGTCGGCTGGATCGCAACGGAGGAAGATGTCCTGGTCACTGAGGATGGTCTGGAATGGTTGAGCACGCCGCAAACCGGGTTGATCGTCGTGCAGGCGTCGGACAGGTCGCAATAACATCGGCAATAATGTTTTTGGGCTTATCGACCTGGCTCCGGGAACGGGTGGGGCATTCCTGGAGCGGGAGTGCATGGGAGTCGAACCCACCGCAGCCCGCTCTGCGCGGCCTGCCGCCAATTTTGAAGACTGGGGAATTCACCGGAACTCTCGCACTCCCGTGCCACAAGATAACGCCCTCGTGCCTGTCCGTCAAGCGCTGAGGGCGTTGCCTTTACCCCATTTTCTGCATGACGATCTGATCGCCCCCCTGTGACACGCCGGCGAAACCGGTTGGGGACGTGCTCACGATTTCGACGACCAGATTGAACGGCATGGGCATGTAGGGTGCAGCGGCCAGCACGTAGGTGCCCTGTGTCATGATGACCTGCGGGTTCGCCATCCACCAGCGCCCGCTGGCCTGGAAGACGCCCATCGGCGTCGTCTGCTGGTTGGTAAACGTGCCATCCGGGTTGTAGGTGATCTGCCCGAAACCGCTGTTCCCGTTGAGTGGATTCTGGAACTGGAACTGCCACGTGCCGACCAGCCAATGCATGGCAGCGGGTTGGAACGCCGGGTTTTGTTGAGGAGAAGGTGGCGCGGCAGGCGAAGGCTGTGCTTTGGGCGGTGCTGACGCAGGCTTGATGCTGCTGTCGAGCGCCGTCAGCAGCTTGGGCATGGCGGCGTCGTAATCGGCAGAAAAATCAATCCATTGCAGCCCTGTAAGCTGATACTCCATTTCCTGGGGAATCTCACAGGGCCTGTAAACAACCGGGACGATCCGCTTGCCGCGTTCGTCCGCGATGTTCAACTCCTTAGCTACGTTGCGGGATGCCATCGCCATTGGCGACAGAATGATGATGAATACTTCCGACGAGTCAATGCCCTCGACAATGGCCTTTCGCCAGGCATCCCCACCCTGGATGCCATGCTGATCGATCCACACCTCGAAGTTGTAGAAACGCAGATCGTCGGCCAGCCGGTTGGCAAATTCGCTATCATCGTGCGAATAGCTGATAAACACGCGCATGGGGTTGCCCTTTGTCGCATAAACAGTTGACCGGCGGGTGAGAGGCGTTGCAAGACAGATCACCTGTCGCTGTGTCCTCATCCCCTATTATATGCAGATCGGGAAAGGCCATTTCTGCCAGACTTTCTGTTGCATATCAAACAATTACGCACTATCATCATTCCTGTACCGCACGCCTGCTCTGCGCATACATTTTTGACTTGAGGGAGATCACATGAAAAAAATGTTACGAGTTATCACAGTTCTGGCGATTGCCGTCCTGGTACTTGGCCTGGCTGGCCCGGTGCCGACCCGCGCCTCCCTGCTGAAATACGAAACTGATTGCAGCTACGGCGGCGAGATTAAGTCCATTGAGGCGGTGGACAAACTGACCGTCAAGTTCACTTTCTGCTATCCCGACCCGGCTTTCCCGGCGAAGGCCGCTTTCTCAGCGTTTGCCATCCACCCAGCCGCGCAACTGCAAAAGACTGGCGGCGGCGGCGCAGAATTGTTGAACAACCCCATCGGCACAGGCCCCTACAAGCTGCAAAACTGGGATCACGGCAACGAACTGGTGATGGTCGCCAATGAGAACTATCGTGGCGCAGCACCAAAGGCCAAGACCCTGATCTTCAAGTGGAACTCTGAGGCCAGTGCCCGCTGGAATGAGCTGCAGGCCGGAACCATCGATGGGATGGATAACCCCGCACCGGGCGATTTCAAAGTGATCGAGAGTAACCCCGACTTCAAGCTCTATCCGCGCCCCTCGACGAACGTCTTCTACCTGGGCATCAACAACCGGGTTAAGCCTTTCGACAACATCAAAGTGCGCCAGGCCATTGCCCACGCCATCGACAAGAAGCGTATCGTCGATAACTTCTACCCGCCTGCCTCCACTGTTGCCGATCAGTTCATGCCGGAAAGCATTTTCGGGTATACCCCGGACGCCAAGAAGAATGCCTACGACCTGAACCTGGCGAAACAATTGATGAAAGAATCGGGCGTCACGCTACCGATCAAGACCACCCTGAGCTACCGTGATGTCGTGCGTGGCTACCTGCCGCAGCCCGGCGTCGTCGCCCAGGACCTTCAGGCGCAACTCAAGGAAATCGGCATCGAAGCCCAGATCAATGTCATGGAATCGGGCGCTTTCCTGGATGCAGCTTCGGCTGGCAAGCTGGAACTGCACCTGCTGGGCTGGGGCGCAGACTATCCGGACGCCACCAACTTCTTGGACTACCATTTCGGCAAGAGTTCCAGCGACCAGTTTGGCGACAAAGACCCCAAACTGACTGACCTTCTGTCACAGGCGGCTCAACTTTCCGATCCGAAGGAACGCTTGAAGTTGTACAAGCAGGCTAACGACGAGATCGCTGACTTTGTGCCGATGGTGCCCATTGCGCATGGCGGCAGCGCCGCAGCCTTCAAAGCATCCGTTAAGGGCGCCTATGCCAGCCCGATTGCAGGTGAGAAGTTCGCCATCATGGACAATGGCAGCGACAAACTGGTGTGGATGCAGAACGCCGAGCCGATCAGCCTGTACTGCGCCGACGAAACGGACGGCGAAACTCTGCGCGCCTGCGAGCAGATCAACGAATCGCTCCTCGGCTACGAGATCGGCGGCGGCAATGTCGTGCCGGGTCTGGCAAAGGAGTGGTCAGCCAACAAAGATCTGACTGAGTGGACGTTTAAGCTGGTAGATACGAAGTTCTCCGATGGAACGCCGCTGACGTCCGAAGATGTGGTGGTTTCGTGGACAGCGCAATGGGATGCCGCCAGCCCGCTGCATAAGGGCCGCACCGGAGCGTTCGATTACTTTAGCTCGCTGTTCGGTGGCTTCCTGAACGCGCCGAAGAAGTCATCGTAATCGACTCTGACTGAGCGCTGCTGCTTCGCCTCGCCCTATCTGCCCAGGTGCGGACAGGTAGGGTGAGCGTGACAAAACACGATCAGGATTTAGTCTGCACCGCTCGAGGCGGTGCCACTTAGAATACAGTTCAGTCAGAATCTTGCATGTTTACATTCATTCTGCGCCGTTTAATCCTGGCTATCCCCGTACTATTCGGCATTCTAGCCGTCACTTTTGCGCTTGGCCGTCTCGTCCCCGGTGATCCGTGCAAAGCTATGCTCGGCGAGAAGGCTAACCCGCAGGTCTGCGCGGACTTCATCGAGCGCTATGGGTTGAACAAACCCATCCCGACTCAGTTCCTCATCTACGTTCAAGATGCGGCGCGAGGTGATTTGGGCGAATCGATCCGCTTTGGGCGTCCGGTCACGACGCTGCTGGTGGAACGTCTGCCTGTGACCATTGAGCTGGCCTTCTGCGCGCTGATCTTTGCGACCATCGTGGGTGTACCGCTGGGCATCCTCTCGGCCTATCGACATAATTCCTCCATCGACGTGGGTACGATGGTTGCGGCCAACATCGGCGTTTCGATGCCCGTCTTCTGGCTCGGCCTGATGCTGGCTTTCCTGTTCAGCGTCGTGCTCAAAGATACTTTTCTGGCCTTGCCGCCGTCGGGCCGCCTGACGGCGGGCGCGAACTATCCGGCTTTCTACCAGGCGTGGAATATTGCAAGCAGCGAACAAACGGCCAGTGGCTTTCTGGTTTTTCTGTCGCGTCTCAATTTCGTCAATGCCCTGTTGACCCTGAACAGTGAACAGTTCGTCGATACCCTGCGCCATATGATCTTGCCTGCCGTTGCGGTAGGGACCATTCCCCTCGCCATTATTGCGCGCATCACCCGTTCGAGCGTGCTGGAAGTTCTGGGGCAGGACTATGTGCGCACGGCCCGCGCCAAAGGGCTGCATGAATTCGTCGTCGTCATGCGGCACGCCGTCAGAAACGCGCTGCTGCCAGTCGTGACCATTATCGGGTTGAATTTTGGCGGGCTGGTTGCGGGGGCGGTACTCACCGAAACCATCTTCGGTTTTGCAGGCATCGGCAAGACGCTTTTCGATGGAATCACAGCACGCGATTATGCGCTCGTGCAGGGCGTGACGATGGTCACTGCCGTCGCCTTCCTGGTTATCAATCTGATTGTAGACCTGATCTACGGTTTCCTTGACCCGCGCATTCGGTTGAGTTAGGTGAGGCAACAGCCATGACGTCCGGTGCAACCTCAGAAGTTCTGGTCCTCTCTCAGAAACCGGCGCGGGCAGCCACCCAGAATCTCCTGCTCGAAACGCTACGCAACCTCTTGCGCAACCGGTCAGCCGTGGCCGGGCTGATGATCATCAGCTTTCTTTTTTTTATCGCCATTTTTGCTGATAGAGCGGCCACCCACAACCCGGTTCAATCCATGATCGGCCAGCCCGGCGAGACGGGGCGGCTGCCCGGCAAAGCGCCCTGTATAGCCCTTTTCGGCTGCACGGACGCACAACACGCGATGGGCCTGGACTTGAACGCGCGCGATCTGTACAGCCGCATCGTTTACGGCACGCGCACCTCGCTCACCGTCGGTTTCAGCAGCATCGCCGTTGCCGTGTTTTGCGGAACGATCATCGGCCTCTTCTCCGGCTACGCGGGCGGCTGGACGGACAATGTGATCATGCGTATCCTCGACGTGGTGCTGGCCTTCCCGTCGTTGCTGCTGGCAATCACCATTGTCACGATTCGCGGGCCAGGGTTGGAAAACGCGCTCCTGGCAATTGCCATCGTGTCCATCCCCGTCTATGCGCGCCTGATTCGCGCCAGCGTGCTGTCCGTCAAAGAGATGGAGTATGTAACGGCGGTGCGTGCTATCGGGGCACACCCGCTGCGCATCTTGTTCCTCCACATCTTCCCAAACACCTGGACGCCGATCATCGTCCAGGGCACGCTGGGCATCGGGACGGCGGTCCTGGACGCCGCCGCGCTGTCCTTTCTGGGCCTGGGCGCGCAGCCACCCACACCCGAATGGGGCCAGATGCTCAGTGAAGCGCGCAACTACGTGTTTACCGCGCCCCACCTGGTCTTCTACCCCGGCTTTGCGATTATGCTGACCGTGCTCGGCTTCAATCTGCTCGGCGATGGCCTGCGCGATGCGCTCGACCCGCGTTTGAACCGAATCTGAATTTTGGCGGCAGAACCGTCCTAGCCAACAGGACCAGACGTGACTCTGTTATGTTTTTATTCGCAAGTGGGTAAGCATTTCTGACACTCATATCCCAATTTTTAACGAAAAATCCTCGGCGCCTCACTCATGAATCGGATAATCCGTTATACTAATGGGAAAGAGTTCCGGTGTGATAGGGCCTATAGTTTATTTTGCGTCAAACGCTTGCTTTTTCGGGCATTTGCGTTGGCATTTTGGATTTATAAAGAGCAGCCAGCTATGAACGTCCCAACCAAACTCGACTTCGCGCAGGAAGTACGCGCCGAGCGGCTTTCCCTCCTCTGGAAAGTGACTCTCCTCGCCAGTGTGTTCGTCGTGTGGGCGGCGCTCGTTTTCACCTCCCTGAGCGCGATCAGCCCCCTGGATTTCGTCATCCCCGTCCTGATGATTGTGGTTGGTTGTATCCTGTGCCGCTGGCTGTTGAGCCTGAATCGCTATGAGCCTGCGGTGTGGGCCTATGTCGGTGGGCTGTTCCTGGGCCTGGGGTGGCTCATCTATGCGCCCGTCGCCTGGTCTGAGGTGGCGCGCACGATGATCGGTTTTTCTTTCCCGTTGATCATCGTCATCGTCGGCTTTTTGCTCCCGATCAGGTCAACGTTGATTGCCCTGTTGGTGGGCCTAGCCATCGAACTGATCGCGCCGTCTCTGGGGCGAGAATTCACGATTGAACGCTCGCAGATTTATAGCGCTTTCCTCATGGCGCTGGCCGCCGGTATCGCGGTGCAAATGTCAGGCACGCTGTACGGCATCGCGGAATGGGCGCTGGAGAGCTACCGGAAAGAGCGCGAAACCAAAGATCAGTTGTTCGACAGCCAGCAAGAAGTTCAACGCAGCTATCTGCGCCAGAAGGCATTGGCCGAGCAGTTGCAAGAGGCCAACGTCGAACTGGAAGCCGCGCGCGCGGCGGCTATCGAGGCCAAAAACTTCCGGGGCCAGTTCCTTGCCAACATGAGCCACGAACTGCGTACCCCGCTGAACGCGATCATCGGCTTCAGCGAAACGATGCTGAACTTCCCCATGATGTACGACAATCAGAGTCTGCCGCCCGCCTACAAGACCGACCTCGGCCAGATATACACCAGCGGCAAGCACCTGCTCCAACTGATCAACGACATCCTCGACCTGTCTAAGGTCGACGCAGGCAAGCTCGACCTCGAAATCGAACAGGTGGAGCTTGAGCCGATCTTCAAAGGCGTCCTGGCGACGGCGACGGGCTTGATCGGCGATAAACCCATCAAGCTGAAGCGCGATATTCCCGCCAAACTGCCGCTCGTCCAGGGCGATTCGCTGCGCATCCGCCAGGTGATCTTGAACCTGTTGAGCAACTCGGCCAAGTTCACCGACGAAGGGGCGATCACACTCGGTGCACGGGACGAGGGCAACGGCGAGGTCACGCTCTGGGTTTCTGACACAGGCATCGGCATCCCGCCGCAGGACATGGATAAAATCTTTGAGGAGTTTCGACAGGGGACGAGCGGGCGCCGCAAAGGACGTGCCGGTTCTGGTCTGGGGCTGGCGATCTCCCGGCAACTGCTGAACCTGATGGGCGGACGTATCTGGGCGGAAAGCACGCCGGGCAAGGGCAGCACCTTCTATTTCACGTTGCCGGTCTACACACCGGAGCCGGTTGAACAGCAAGGGTAATGTATGCGCATCGCTTACGTTGAAGACAACCCCACAAACCTGGCATTGGTAGAGCGTGTGGCAAGCATGAATCGCCATGCCGTCGTTTCCTACGCCGAAGGCGAGATTGCCGCCGAAGAACTGCTGCACGAGCAGTTTGACCTGATCCTGATGGACGTCGAACTGGCAGGGGAAATGGGCGGCTTGCAGGTAGTGCGCAACCTGCGACAGGCGGGTGTGACGACGCCGATCATCGCCGTTACTGCCTACGCCATGCTTGGAGACCGGGAGCGCTGCCTGGAAGCAGGCTGCAACGGCTACCTGCCCAAGCCGCTGCCCATTGCGGAATTGCTGGTGCTGCTCGCCCAATATGATGCGGAAACGAAAGCAAAATCTGCCGAACCTGCCGCCGTGACCGTGAGTGCGGCTGGGTCTGCTGCTGCACCCACAACGTCTACAGCCGCCTCTGCCACCAGTACAGCGCCTGTGGTGCCTGCGAATCCGGAGATAAAACCGGAAGTTGCCAAAGCCCCTGAGCCGACCATCAGCGCGCCGGCTGGCCCGGCCATGCCCGCGCCGCCGATGGCAAATACCCCACCGGCGACTGTCCCCACGCCGTCCGCATCGCCAACGCCTGGCCTGGCACCATCTGCGCCCGCCGCCAACCCCGCGCCAGCCGGTCTTTCTGCACCATCGGTATTACCTGTGCCGGAAGCCAAAGTGGACCCTGTGCCATCGCCGACCAACACGCTGCCGACCAGTACGCCTGCCCTGGCCTTGCCCTCTACGCCCGAGATCAAGCCGGATTCTGCCAAAACCTCGGAACCAGCTGCCGACGTTCAGAGCACGCCGGGCGAATCCGCCCAATCGCCTGCGTCCACGCCCGAACAGCGAACGCCCTGAGCGGCGCGGAGAGATTAACGGCCATGATCACGATCCAGGCTGGTTACGCCCTCGTCATTGATGATGACCCTGCAAACCGGGATTTCCTGGAACGCCTGCTGCAAACGGCAGCTTTCAAAGTGACAGGCGCTGGCTGCGGCGCGGAAGGTCTCAAGGCTGCACAGGCGATGCCCGGTCTGGCCCTGGCGCTGGTCGATCAGCAACTGCCGGATGCCCCCGGCCTGGAAGTTATTGCTAAATTACGAGCCGATCATCCAGAGGCACTGTTGGTAATGGCGACGATGCATGATGATCGCCCGCTGATTGATCGCGCTTTTGCGGCGGGCGTTGACGTGTTTCTGGTGAAACCGCACGGCTTCATGGAATTGTATCGTCGGCTCAAGGATGCGGATAGCAACATCGACAAGCTGCGGCGGCTGATCATCGATCAGTATGGCCCGCGCCCATACCGAGACCCGGCGCTTCGCAAAACCGGTGAGATGAAAGCTGCTAAACCGGCCTCTCAAGATGGCCCAACACCGGCTGCCACCACACTCGTTCCGCCCTCACCCAATCACTGACCGCACCAATTCATCCAGTTTCAGACCGTCCTCCGGCACGAAGCGCCGCCAGTAAGCCGCCGATTCGCGGATATTGGCAAGGCTGTGTTCGGGGCGTTCCGCTGTCCCACTGAATAGCTCGATGGTCAGGTAGATTGCCTTGCAGCGCGGCGGAAAGCCAGCCGCTTCCGTCTGCACGTAAGAGTCGTAGAGCGCTCTGAGCAGGCGCTCCGGCACCACAATGCCCTGCCGGTTGTATGGCTCGGTAAAAGGATGGTGCGCCGACGAGAGGCCATCTGTCTGTTGCAGATGGATGATGCTGGCATAACATCCCAGGCGGCGAAGCCAGGCGTACAGGTCGCCATCCTCTTCCGCCGCGAACAGATACGCGCGGCGCTGCATCTCCGTCAGCAGGCGCTCCACTGCCCCCGGCTCGTCGATCAATTCCACCACGTCGATCAGCCCAAGCCACACATCCGGCGGCGCTTGGCCCTGGCGCAGGGCGGCGACGACGGCCTCGACGGCTGCGCGCGGCGGCAGCAAGAAACGGCGCTGCCCGACCTGGTGGCCCGTATCCAGCGTCAGGTAGAACGGAGTGCCGCTGCGGTCATACACTGCCTGTACCATGCGTGCCGCGCCGTCAATCGTCCAGGGGATTTGATGCGGGCTGTACATTTGCTCGATGCACAGGCTAACCCCGGCTTGCCACGCAGCTCCGGCCAGTTGCGTCAGGCGCGCGATGAGATCAGCTTCGGCTTCGGCATAGCGTTCGGGTTGGCGGAGAACGGACTGCGGGAACGCATGGCAGAAGAAGCCCAGCCCGGCTCCGAGCACCGCAGCGTTCCGAATCATCGGTTCCAGCCAGCGGTGCTGAATATGATCGCGCACTCGCGGGTCAGGATGAGCTAGTCCCAGCGTTGCGTAAGTACCGTGCCCTGAATACAGGTTTGCCACCCGGACGCCTGTTCGCGCTGAAGCGGCCTGGACAGCTTCGATCCAGTCCTGCAATACCTCCGGCGGGCTGTACAGTGGATCACATTCGGTGTCGGCGCTGGCCTCCACGTAGAAAATGCCCGCGTCCCGGACGATCCGCATCCATTCACTCGGCTCCGTCCAGCGTTTCGACGCAAAGCAGTTGTCCACAGCCAGATAAATTTCGGGAAACACGGCCTGGCCTTTCGATAGCGTGATCGGCAGTCGCTGTGCTGAGACTGTCTTCAAAATGCCGCGTGCCGCCTCAGCCCAGGAAACCCGGTAAGATCAGGGTAATCAGGAGCGCGGGGGTCCACAATGAAGAAAGCGCATATAACAGGCGCGGCTGCTGGATGTCTGCCGCAAAAAGCAGCCCTGCCGGGACAAGAGGCATTGCCACACGAAAAGCCGCTGTAAGGTCAAAAGCCGTTGCTCCGGGCAGGTACAGCACCCAAACCGCTGACGTCAACATGAACCAGGCAGGAAGCGACGACGGGTGGCGCATCCCATAAATCAGCGCTGTCGTGCCCAGAGCAAGCGCGGGCAAGATCAGCCAGATGACCATCAGCAAGAGTTCGATGGCGGTTTTGGCATTGCCGTAGCCTTGCAGCGGGAATAGGGGCGGTACCGTCCCACCATAGATGATCGCCGGTTCAGCCACGATGAAATGAAGGATGACGGCCCACAGCACGTAAGGCAGCAGACTAACGACGACAAGTGTCAGCGCGGCACGACGGCGTCCGCTGAAAAAGAGGAACAGGCCTGCAGCAGCCACGAAGACAAAGCCCATATCCTTCGCCAGTGCGCTCAATGCCAGGAGCAAAGCGCCAGCATACAGCCGTTGATCGCGTACCAGCGCCAGTCCGGCGATGCCGAACATCACGCAGCTCAGTTCGTTGAGGCCCAGCCGAATCGTAAAAATGACGCCAATCCAGAACGCAAAGACCAGCGCATACCACGCCGGACGTCCGTAACGCACGAGCCAGGCGGCCAGCACGCCTGCCGCGATCCCCAGTGCCACCAGGTTAACAACGATCATCATCCAGGGAATGAGGCTGGCCTGCCCCAACGACACGAGCCTGACGATCAGGGGATAGCCAATGCGTTGCAAACGGTAAGAGGGAACATCCAGTCTGGGCTGAGAGGCCAGACCTTCCAGAGCGATATAGTAGGCGAACTGGCCGTCATAACCAATTGATCCCTGCGGATCGTGATCCTGGAAACGTGTTCCGATAGCGACAAAGGCCATCGGATCGTTATTCCCCCGAGCGAGAAGCACCGCGACCCACGACAGGGTCAAAACCAGGGCAACGCTGATGACCATCCCAATTTTGAATGCCCGACTTTGGTGTGTGAGTGGCACGTTTCAATCCGTCCGTGAAGCCTCTGCTCCGCCCCTCATGATTATACGTTAACACGGGTTGGCTCAGTCGAGTAGGCTGGCGGCATCGGCTCCGCTGGCATAGGCAACGCCATCAATGAAGCCCACTGCCTTGTCGGTAAAGGGATAGCGGGCGAGGTACTGCCAGAATTCGGCGCTGTGGTTAGGAAACTTGCGGTGGCAAATCTCATGGGCCAGGATGTAGTCGATCACATAGTCCGGCCAGTCGCGGATCGCGTCGCTGACGCGAATGTCGCCATCCGTCGCACCGCCTGTCGTAAAACTGCCCAGGCGGTGCTTCATATTGCTGACCCACCGGATCGAGTGCCAGGACAATTCGCCATTGAAGTACCGTTCGTTGAGGGCCTGGGCACGCTGCATCAGGCTGGCGTCGGATTGGCGTGTGGCACGTTTGCGCTGGCGGCTGATTCGCGGCAGGATGTTGTTAAGAATCCTGTCGATTTCTTCGCGCGTCATGCCACGCGGCACGCGAAGGTTGACGTTGCTGCCGCGCATCGTCCAGCGCGCGGAGGTGCGCAGGCGGGTGTCTGAATCGATGGTGACGGTGAGGGTGTCACCACCCGTCTGCACTTCAATTTGATATTTGCGGGTGGTCATCGGCTAATTACGAAGTCTGGTTAACGAGAAACGCCGGGCACGTGCTAGACCCGACTTTTTACAGTTTACCGCAACTTCGCGGTTGTTTCACCCTGGCGGTGGGTTATCGTAGAGAAATGCACCTGGGAAATCCGGAGCGACCTGCTTCTTCTTGCCACTCCACGCCTCGATCTGGATACGGTACACCGCCGTGCGCGCCAGTTCTTCGGGCGTGATGGGCCGGTACTGCTGGCCGGGGCGCAGGTGTGGGAAATACTTGTCAAGCAGCTTCTGAAGCGCGCAGGTAGCCTGATCCGCTTCTTGAATCACCATCCCGCGCCCGAACACCACCACACTGGCGTATTCCACACTGAATTCGAGGGCTGTGTCAGCCGGAAGCAGACGGCCCATCTTGTGAACGCTGAAGCAGACGCGCTCGTCGATTTCGAGATTGGCGCGGGTGCGCCCCAGGCGCGCGGTGTGCATGTAGATGGCGTGGGCCGCCTCGTCGTAGGCGAACAGGTTGTTGTTGATGAAGGGCTGTCCCTCATAGACCGTTGCCAGCGTACCGGTAGGCGCGCGGTGCAGCATGGCCCGTATCCACGCCTCATCCTCGACGGCGCGATCTGCGCGGCGCACCTGGGCGTAGGGTAATGTGCTGTAGTCTTTCGGCATGTCCACGTCCTGCTGTGGCTGAATCTGGTTTCATCTTAGCTGGAAAGCAGTCCACGACAAGAGACATTGGCGGGCAAAATGGGGAGACAATATGTTTCGGCCTGGTCACCAATCACCGGCATAACCCACATCATACGGCTCGGCCAACCTGACCGCCCTGCCCCGCCGCAGCTCCACAAGCTGCCGCATGTGCAGGTTATCGTGGGCGACCCAGGCGCTTAACATATCGCCGACCTTCATGCGCCTGAACGGAGTGACGTATTCGGCTTCCCAGTCTGGCGACGACAGGCCCCGTAGCCAGGCCAGCGACCTGGCGCGCTCTGCCGCAAAATCATCGAGCATTGCCGCCAGATCGCGCTCGTTGTAACGGCGCGCCGTCACCCAACCGACGGGATCAATGCGCGGCCAACCATCCTGGGGCCTGTGCAGAATCAGGTCAAGGTGCAGCCGAAAATCCTCTCGTTCTTCGTCGCACAGGTGGCAGACGACCTCAAGCACCGACCACGAATCCGGGGCGGGTTTGATGCGCGCCTCCGCCTGCGTGATACCGCTCACCAGTGCCCGGACGATTTCCGGGCCGTGTGCCAGCTCGTCGTAGAGCGTTTCAAACTGCATCGCAGACTCGCCTTGTGTTACGCCTCAATCGGCTTGCTATCGTCATTTCCCCAATCCTTCCAGGAGCCATCGTACATCGACACGTTCTCCAGCCCGGCCACCTTGAGCGCCAGCATCCCGAAGCTGGCTGAGACGCCCGCATTGCAGTAGGTGATGACTTCCGGCGCGGAGCCATCCACCCCCAGCGCGGCGAACTTTTCGCGCAGTTTGTCAGGTGGAAGCAACGTATCGTCGGCGGCTACCAGATCGGCGCGCGGGCAGTTGAGCGCGCCGGGGATATGCCCTTTGCGCCGGGCGCGGGACGACTGCCCTTTGTATTCTTCGCGCGAACGCATGTCGAGCAGGCGCACCGGGCTGTGCAGTGCGCTCAAGACCTGATCAGCCGTGCGCCGCCAGGCCGGGTCAGGGCACGGCACGAACTGGGCAGGCCACACAGCGGGAATGTCCGCTGAGGTGGGTCGCCCCTCCGCGATCCACTTTTTCCAGCCACCGTCCAGCACGGCGACGGCATGGTGTCCGTAATAGTTGAGGCCCCACCACAGCCGGGCAGCAAACATGCCCTGGGCGTCGTCATAAGTCACCACGAACGTGTCGGGGCCGATCCCGGCGCGGCTCATAGCGGCGGCAAAGCGCTCCGGCTTGGCGATGGGCGCATGGTGCGGATCATCGGGATCGGTGATTTCGTAGACCCAATCCACGAAGACCGCGCCCGGAATGTGCGCTTTCAAGTAATCGGCATGGTGGTTGAAGTAATGCGGCGGCGGTTCGCTGGCCGGGATGACGTGACCGCGAATATCCAAGATGCGCAGGTCGGGGTCGGACAGGTGATCGTTCAACCAGCTCGTGCTGACAAGAAGCCTTTCAGCCCTCAACTCGATTTGCCTCCTGCAACTTCTTTGATCGCATTTTCGTAAGCGTCGTAAGTCCCCTGATCGAAGCATACCACGCTCACACGCTCCACACTATCGTTTCTGTCCAGGAAGTTCTTGATCTCTCGCACGGCGATTTTCGAGGCGCGCTCTACCGGGAAGCCATATGCGCCCGTACTGATCGACGGGAAAGCAACCGTCTTGAGGTGGTGCTGCTCGACCAGGGCAAAGCAGCTTCGGTAGCAGCTTGCCAGCAGTTCATCCTCGCTGCTGTTGCCGCCATGCCAGACCGGGCCAACCGTATGGATGACCCACCGGGCAGGCAGCCGATAGCCGCGCGTGCTCTTGGCCTCGCCAGTACGGCAGCCGTTCAGTTTGCGACACTCTTCGAGCAGTTCCGGTCCGGCTGCACGGTGGATTGCGCCGTCCACGCCACCACCGCCCAACAGCGAATTGTTGGCGGCGTTCACAATCGCATCTACATCTTGCCGGGTGATGTCGCCCCTGACCAGCGTGAGTCGATCTATCATGGCTTAACTCGCTTCCTGGTTCCCCGGGCCTCACTCCTGACCCTGCTCCACAAGTGAGGTCAAGTCGCTTCTTTTTAAGAGAATACCACGACCTGATGACCTGCGACCTCCGGCACAGTCACCCAGGTGATGCCTTCAACGGTTTCGTGGGCCAGCGCCCGCCCATCAGGAGCCAGCGAAACGTCTGTTGCTGGCTGCTCCATCCTGACACCGACACGCACGTTATAGAGCGGCAGAACATCCTCGACCAGTTCCAGGTTCTCGCCCCGGCGCTGCGGAACGGCGTGGAGGAGATGCAGCACGTAGCGCCCACCCTGTGCAGACTGGCGCAGCAAGCCGATCTCTGCCGTCGTGGGCAGGTTCGGCGCGACAAACACCCTATCCGGCGCAAGGCGATCCAGCAGCGCGCCGATCAAGTCCCGGTAATAGGGGACAGCATGGCGGCGATAGGCGACGAACAGCGGGCTGTGGCAGTAGATGATTCGCCCTGACTGCACAATGGCCGGGTCGTCACTGACTCGATCAAACGGCGTGTGCGCGTGGGAGGTAAAGTGACGGTGCGTTCGGTTGAAATATGGCACGCCGACGGAGGCCAGTACCGTGCTACCAACCCGGGCGCGGACACGGCTGCCGCGCTCGTACAAGACCTGGTTATAGGCCGTGAAGCGCCCCGGCAATTGCTGCCCGGCAACCAAGAAATCGGGGTTGTAGGGCGCATCGTCCAGGTAATCTACACCGATGTCCAGGGCGAACGCTTTGCCGTCAGGGGTCAGGCCGGCCCGGTGCGTCAGCAGCAGCGCACCGCCCTGTGCCAGGTAAGCCCGCATCTTGTCGGCCAGCGCGGGGCCAAAGGGCACAACGTCTGGCGCGATGATCGCCTGGTAGCGGGTGAAGTCGGCCTCGTAGTCGATGAATTGGTAAGGGCGGTGCAGTTCCATCATCATGCGCATTGCGCCCTCATCGACATCGCGCCCGGCGGTGCGGAAGCGCGCTCCCGTTTCGGCCAGCAGTACGCCAATCTCCCGAACGGGTTCGGCTCCATCCGTCCAGGGTTCGAGCGCTTCAACTCGTGCGTACACCCGGCCAATGCGTTCGTAGGTGGCCGCGCCCAGTTTGCCGCGTGGATGCACCTGGTCGCCAATGGAACAGGCCGCGCCACTTGCCAGCATCCGGGCGCACTCATATTGCAGGGCTGCTTCGGGCTTCAACCCGCCAAAATCCCCCCAACTCTTGTGGAAAATGCCTGTCATGCCCAGCAGGGGCACGCCGAGCGTCTGGAAATACGCCGCAAAGAGCGGATAGTGGTGGTAGCCCCACACGACAGAGGGCAGCGATTCGATCTCGACGTGGGTGAAGTAGGACAGTTCAGCCCGCGTGCTGACCGCCGGGTCACGATCCGGACGCAGGCGGCTGTTGAAAAAGATGGTCGCCTGTGGGTTATGCCGCCGCACCAGATCGCTGGCCCGTCGCATAAAATCCCGTTCGGCTCTGGTGGCCCAATCCAACACCTGCTCCGTGTCGGTCTCGTCCACGCCGTCGCCCCGCAGCCGGGCCAGCCCTTGTGTCGAATAAACCCCTTCGTAGGTGGGACGCAAGATGTCAAAAAAGATGCCGTCCACCGGAGCGTAGCGCGTCAGCACTTCCTCCGTTTGCGCCAGGACATAATCGCCATACGGCCCGGTGTAGTCGAGCGAACGCCAGCCCATCGCTTCCAGCGGCCCGCGCCCATCGATCCGTCCATTCCGGTCAAGTTGAAGCCATTCCGGGTGTTCGCTGGCGGCCAGTTCGTCCCAGCCGACGCTGATGTAGATCGGCGCCCGCGCCCCGATGCCGTGCAGCGCCTCGATCTGCGCACCAAGCAGATCAAAGATCAGCGAAGGGTGCATCTTGCCGACCTGGGTCGGGTGGTAGCTGAACCCGTGATGGCACTTGCTGAACACGGTCATGCTGTTGATGTGCGCCCTTTTGACCGTTTCGGCAAATTCCCTGGCATCGAAATCGCGGCCCACATCGGGGATGTCAGCGGCATTGTGCGCGTCGAGATGCACCTGTCGCATTCTCAATCTCAAGTGTAAGTTGGGCTGTGCTGGCATGTGAAAGTCCTTCCAATGTGTGGGTGGAACCCGTTTGAGCGCGTATGCAGGCCGCGCGCTCGGCAGCCACTCGACGGCCAGATCAAGGCCATCCTGCCGCCAGTTTAACCCGGGCCGAGAGCACGTATGCGCGCTCTCGATGAGTGTCGAGCGTCGCCCAGGCGTTCACGTTGAAGCGTGAAAAGACTGGCGTAGCCTGCGCATAGCCGCCTTTCTGTGGCGAGTAATCCTGTGTTTTGATCTGAAACTAACCGCGAAACCAGTTAATGTTTTTCTCGCCTATGGTACGCATACCATAACTCACTGGATCATAGGGCTTCGATGAACGTTTGTCGAGCACACGGGCCGTACCGGGCAGAGCATGTGCAAGGCCATGCCCTCGCCGCCTGGCGCCCTGCCCACCCTGCTGAAAAGAGGACGAGGCCCATCAGCGCTGCTGTATCTGGACGACCTTGACCTCGTTCACCAATTCGCCAATCGGGTCGATGCGGATGCGAATCTCATCGTCGGCGAGCAGCGTGAACGAATCGGGTGGGACAATGCCTGTGCCAGTAAAGAGCAGCGCGCCGTTGGCGAACCGCTTGCAGCGCCCCAGGTAGTCGATCAGTTCCATCATCGGGCGCTGGATGTTCTTCGTCGAAGTTTCGTCCTGGAACACAGTTTGCCCACCCCGACTGATGGTGAGATGGATAGTCACGTCGGGCCAGGTCGTGCAGCCGGGTTGCAGCCACAACCGCGAAGCGACGGCACATGCCCGGTTGTAGACCTTTGCCTGCGGCAGATACAGCGGGTTTTCGCCTTCGATGTCCCGCGAACTCATGTCGTTGCCGATGGTGAACCCGACCACTTCCATACGCGGGTTGAGGACAACCACCAGTTCCGGCTCTGGAACCGACCAGGTGGCATCGTAGCGAATGCCGACGTGGTGCCCGCTGCCAATCACTTCGCTGCCGAGCGCCTTGAAAAACAACTCCGGGCGCTGCGCGCGGTACACGCGGCTGTAGATGTTGCTGTTGCTCGATTCCCGCTCGCGTGCCTCTTCACTGCGCTTGTAGGTAACGCCCGCCGCCCACACTTCCTGGTTGCCGACCACCGGCAGCAGCGTTTCCGGGTCGGGCGTGATCGCATGGCGCCGCGCATCCAGCAAGTGCTGCTGCATTTCGCCGATTGGAACGTTGCGCAGCAGCCAGTCCAGCGAGGGCAACGCACTGTCCAGAGCGTAGGTCGTCGTGCCGATCTGCAGGCCAAGCCGGGGTGTATCACCTCGAAAGTGAATCAGGAACAAATCTTCCGCCATGTGAGGTTATCCATTCTGTAAGCATCATTTACCAGACCCTTCTCGACAGTCGAGAAGGTTAAAATCGCTGGCTGTTTCAAAAACCTTCTCTTGAATATACTTGAGGTGAGCCGCACTGGTAAGTCTACCACAAAGAAAACACGCCAGATACAATAGAGTCATCAGCCAACATCCAACCCAAAATATTGCCCAGGAGACGTTCATGCGGGTGCTGCCGACTGGCAAGGTCACTTTTTTATTTACTGACATCGAAGGCAGCACGCAGTTGTGGGAACATCACCCCGACGCGATGCGGCAGGCGTTGGCCCGGCACGATGCCATTCTGCGGCGTGTGATCGAAGCGCACGGCGGTCACATCTTCAAGACGGTGGGGGATGCCTTTTACGCGGCCTTTGCCGATGCCCCCAAAGCGCTGAATGCAGCGCTAGAGGCCCAGCGAGCGCTGCGTGCGGAAACCTGGGAAGGAACAGGCCCGCTCCGGGTGCGTATGGCGCTGCACACGGGTCTGGCCGAAGAGCGCGACAACGACTATTTTGGGCCGACTCTAAACCGGGTGGCGCGGCTGCTGTCCGTCGGCTACGGCGGGCAGGTGCTGCTGTCGCTGGCAACCGTTGAACTTGTCCGAAGTCGCTTACCGGATGTAGTCAGCCTGCGTGATCTGGGCCTGCGCCGCCTGAAGGACCTGATCCGCCCGGAGAACATCTTCCAGGTCGTCGCGCCCGACTTGCCCACCGACTTCCCACCCATCCGAACACTGGACAGGTATCCGAACAATCTCCCGGTACAGCTTACCAGCTTCGTGGGGCGCGAGAAGGAGATCGCCGAAGTTTCGGATTTGCTCGGCAAAACGCACTTGCTCACCCTAACTGGATCGGGTGGCGTCGGCAAGACGCGGCTGTCGCTGCAAGTGGCGGCCAATCTGCTGGATTCGTTCGAACATGGCGTCTGGTTCGTTGAGCTGGCTCCGATCTCCGACCCGGCGCTAGTGGCGGAGACTATGGCCGAGGTGCTTGGCGTGCGCGAGGAATCGGCCCGGCCCGCCCTGGATATGCTGGTCGATTACCTGCGCAAACGGCGGCTCCTGCTGGTGCTGGACAACTGCGAGCACCTGATCGCGGTCTGCGCGGAAGTGGCGCAAAGGCTGTTGAGCGCGTCGCCCGATCTGCGGATTCTGGCAAGCAGCCGGGAAGCACTCGGCATTTCGGGCGAAGTCACCTGGCGTGTGCCCTCGCTGGCCTGCCCGGACGCCGCCGAACGCCTAGCTCCTGAACAGGTCGCCAGTTACGAGGCAGTGCGCCTGTTTGTTGAACGTGCCGCCGTCGTCAAAAGCGACTTTGCAATCACCGACGAAAATGCGGCGGCCATTGTGCAGATTTGCAGCCAGTTGGACGGCATCCCGCTCGCCATCGAACTGGCCGCCGCGCGCATCAAAATGTTTACCGCCGAACAGATCGCGGCCCGACTTGATGATCGCTTCCGGTTGCTGTCCGGCGGCAGCCGCACCGCTCTACCCCGCCAGCAGACACTTCGGGCGCTGATCGATTGGAGTTACAGTTTGCTGTCCGAGCCGGAACGGATCGTCTTCCGGCGGCTGTCGGTGTTTGTCGATGGCTGGACGTTCGAGGCGGCGGAATTCGTCTGTACGGACGACGAACTGGACGTGCTGGAACTGCTGGCCCAGTTGGTGAACAAGTCGCTGGTCGCCGCCGACGAGCACAACGGCGAGGCCCGCTATCATTTTGCCGAATCGATCCGGCAGTACGCCCGCGAGAAGCTCCAGGATTCGGGCGAGATGCAGGCCATGCGTAACAGGCATCTCGAATTCTATGCAAAGTTCCTGGCGGAGAACCAGTCAAAGCTGCACGGGCCGCTGGCCGGGGCCACTTTCCGGCGATTTGACACCGAACACGGCAACCTGCGCGCCATGCTGGAATGGGCGATCAGCAGTGGACAGGCGGAGATAACCTGGCGCTTGCTGTGGGGTATGGGCTACTACTGGTTGCAACGTGGCGAGTGGGTGGAAAGTATCCGCTGGTTGAACCTGGCGTCGGCGATCAGCGTGGGGCTGAAGACGGCCTACAAGGCACGGGCGCTTGGTTTCCTGAGTGGTATCCTGGCCCGCTGCGGCAATATGGCCCAGGCCATGCAACTGCGCGAAGAAAGCATCACGATGGGGCGGGAGCTAAACGATACCCAGGCCATTGCAGGCTGGCTGATCACGGAAGGCTTTGCTACCGGCGACATGGCACAGGGCATCCAGATGGCGAAGGAGGGCATCGCCCTGTTCCGTAAGACGGGGGAACATTTCGAGATTGCCAACGCCCTGTTTTTTCTGGCCGACCAGCTACGGATCAACGGCGACTTCGAGCAGGCAGCCGAGGCGTATGCCGAAAGCCTGGCAATTTTCCGGCAGATCGGCGACAGCTATTCGATTGCCTACCAGCTTGGTAATCTGGGTCGCCTGGCCTATCAACAGGGTGACTACGACAAAGCACAATCGCTAATGGAAGAAGCCGTCGCGCTGGCCCGCGAAACCGGGAACAAGCTCGGCATTGCCGACTGGCTGATCCAGCTTGGGCGGGTGCTGCTCCGCAAGGGTGATACTGAAACCGCCAAGCCCGTCGTAGACGAAAGCCTGTCGATCTGGTCGGACATGGCAAATAACGTTGGCATCGTCGATACGCTGTTGATAGGAGCCGGGTTGGCCGCACTCCAGGGTGATTACGACTGCGCGGCCCGGCTGCTGGGTGCGTCAAATGGGCTGCGTAACAGGCTGGACGAGACGGGCGACCCCACCTCGCGCGCAGAACACGATCATTACGCGGCGCTTATCAAGCAACATCTGGGCGAAGACGCTTTCAGGGCGGCTTATGCCGAAGGAGAAAGGGTCGAGATTGAGCAGGCCGTCGCGCTGGCGCGCAGTCTGACCACCGCATAAATAGCAACCGCTCGAAGGGCGCACGGCATGTCCCAAGTTGGTGGCACGGGCTGGGCGCTTCGTCACCGAGGAAGTGCAAATGCGCTCCGTTGGCGTCCGTCGTGTCGGGCTTCATAGCTGGGCTTTGCACATCTTAATAGGTTGAATTTGCCGATGGCGTGGGCACAGCCAAAAGTGATCACTCCCCCGGATTCATCCAGGGGAGCGATCACTTTAGAACAAGGGCGTTGTCCGCTCGCCAACCTCACGGAGGGCATTTTCGAGCGTCTTCTCGGTGAGGGGGCGCGAGATGAGCATTTCCGCCCGGTGTGAATAGGCGGTTTGTCCCAGCTCCGAATTGTCCTGGATCAGAATCAGCGGACGGCTCCCGGCGGGCATTCGTTGCAGTGCTGTGGCGAGCAGGCCGACTTCGTACTGCGGTACAGAGTCGTCGACGACGACCATGCGCAGCAGCAGGTTCTGCCGCAGCCTGTCCAGCGCGTCCTCGTAACGGTAGACATGTTCGGTTCTAAAGCCCGCTTTCTTCGCCGCGCTGATCATCAGTTTGCGGGTGGCTTCGTCGGTGCTGACCAGTAGAATGGCCCGCCCACGAGCGGCAGGTTTGCGGAAGTAAAAGTAGCCGAGCGGCACGCCGAGAATGGCCGCCATGATCAGGGTCATCAGCGCCAGCATGGCCGGGCTGAGATCGGATGGCTGCCCGGCGGCGGTTGTGCCTGTGGCACTTGGTGCAGGCGAGGGCGTCACTGGGGCAGCCGGGGTAGGCGGCTCATCCTGCGCAGCTGATGGCGCGGCAGGCAAAGCCAACCATAATAAGCAGAGGCTGCACAGTATCAGCCGTATCGCAAAACAGTTAAAATGAATGGAGCGGTGAATCAACTGCCGCAAACACTGCATGAGGTTCCTTCCCGTACTGGGAGTGAGTGGCACATCGCAACGTGTCACGAGACGAGTCTAGTGTACGCTGTGGGCGCACTTAATTCAAAATGAACCGCGAAGTCATTCAGAGCATCGGGCACTACGAAATCCTTGAGGTGATCGGCCAGGGCGGTATGGGGACGGTCTACAAGGCGCTCGATCTGCATTCCAACCACCCCGTTGCCCTCAAGCTGATGCACAGCTACCTGGCAGACCGGCCCGATTTCCAGGCCCGCTTTCTGACGGAATGCCGGGCCAGCGCCGCGCTCGATCATCCGAACATCGTTCGGATTTACGACGTGGCCCTGCTGGATGGCAAGCTGTTTATGGTCATGGAATACATCGAGGGCGGCACGCTGCGCAAACGCCTCAATGCGCACATGGCGACGGCCACGTATCTTGACCTGCGCGAGATCGTGACCATCGTCCGCCAGGTGGCGCAGGCTCTTGACCACGCCCATAGCAAGGGCATCATTCACCGCGACGTGAAGCCCGACAACGTGCTGCTGCGTTTGCCTACGGGCACGAATGTCACGCCTGCCGGTGGCATCCGCGCCGTCCTCAGCGATTTTGGGCTTGCCAAACACGTCGATGCCAGCGGTTTTACGACGCCCACGGCCGAACTGCTGGGCACGCTGGCCTATATGGCCCCCGAACAGTTCCGCGAATTGCCGCTGGATGGCCGGTGCGACATCTACTCGCTCGGCGTCATGTTGTACGAGCTGGTCTGCGGGCGGCAGCCTTTCACGGCGCTGTCGCCGATGGACATGATCCTGATGCATACGCAAGGAGAGCCGGAGCGCATCCAGGACCTGCGGCCCGACACGCCGCCCGCGCTGGTCAGCATCATTTACCGGGCGATGTTGAAAAACCCGGATGAGCGCTACGAGACGGCGGGCGAAGTGGCCCGCGAATTGGAGGCGCTCGAAAAGTCGATCAAGCCGCTGACCGAGGCCAGCACCTGGCGCATTCCAAAGCCCATCGTCCTGGACAACAGCCCCGCCACCGTCTTCGACGTGCTGCCCGCGCTGGATCGCCCGGTGCTGCCCGTTGACCTGTTGAGTGAGGGCACAGACGACATCATCATTGTGACGCCATCCGAAGGGCCATCGTGGAGCCTGCCGCTGGAGAAGCCTTCGCTCATCGTCGGGCGCGATCCCAATTGCGACTTGCGGCTGGACGATCCGCGTGTCTCGCGCCAGCACCTGCGCATTGATCGTTTGCCGGACGGCCAGATCGCAGTGGCCGACCTGGGCAGCCTGAACGGTGTGTTCATGGATGACGACAAGCTGGATCGACACCTGATGAAAGCCTGGCCTGCCACGCAGTCAGTCAAGGTTGGCCCTTTCTGGTTGACGCTGCGCCTGGCACGGACGCCTATCGGTCAGGGGCGGCGCAGGGTGCTGACCGCGCCGCGCTCCCTGGAAGTGCCGATTCCGAACCAGGGCGCTGTGCTGCGGCTGGTTCCAGGCGAGGCGGTGGTCGAGCCGGGCAGCACCGCCACCGTGCGGATTGAAATCGCCAACAACCGCGAAACAGGGCAATCTTTTGCACTGAACGTGCAGGGCATTGCGCCCGCCTGGTACACGCTGGCCCCGTTCCCTTTGCAGGTGTCTGCGCGCAAAACCGCCGAACGTCTGCTCACCTTCCACCCGCCGCGCGCACCGACCAGCACAGCGACGAACTACGAGTACAAAATACTGGTAACGCCAGAACAGGAGCGCCTTCCCACCTCACTGATCGGGACGCTGGAGGTGTTCCCGTACTACGCTTTTACGAGTGAGCTTGAAGCCGGGTGGAGAGGCGCGCAGGTGACGATCACGAACCAGGGGAACAGCCAGCGTTATTACGTCGTGGAAGTGCGGGAGCGGCAGAATGTGCTGGTCATGCTGCCCTCGCGCACCCGGACGTTGATCGCCCCAGGCCAGTCGAGCACAGTCAAGATTCGCGTCCGGCCCAAGCGTCACCGTTTCTTCGGCGTCACCCATCGCTACCCGGTGGAGGTGTTTATTCGCACCGATGGGCTGCGGCCCCAGACGCAGCTTTTCGACTTCGTGGAGCGCCCACTGGTTCCCTGGGAGGCCCTGGCGTTTATCCTGGCGCTGCTGGTGATCCTGATGGCCTTTTGGCTGACACTTTACCGGGGGTAAGGCGTGCCGTCACGGCCCGCTTGAGACGAGTTCCTCCGCCCGCGAGATGACGAAGTGCATCAGCGGGGCCTGCTCCTCCTCTCCGCCTGCATCGTTGAGCAGCAAATAGCCGCGCTCCGAATCCGTGAAGTTGTAAAATTTCTTTGCGCCTTCCTTAAACTGGCTGGACAGTACGTCGGTAAAATGATTCACGTCGGGCGCGAAGGTGAAAATCACGTAGCTGTCTTCGCCAAGCGTTCCGGCAAAATCGTCCGGAGTGCCTTCTCTGGCAATCGTTTCGCTGAATATTTGCCCCACGTAGGCCAGCGCTTCGTCCGCCGCCACAAAGCCGTAGCGATCTCGGAACGCATTCAGGCCCGCCAGTTGCACCTTGAGCCGGGTGAAGTTAGGCCGCTTGGACATGGCTTCGTACACATCGTTGATCAGAGTAGCCGTCGGCAGGCCAGTGCGCGGGTCTTGCAGCAACTCGCGGCTGGAACGCCGGATCGATCCCTGAATACGCAGCCGCAGTTCTTCCATGTCAAAGGGCTTGGTCACGTAGTCGTCCGCCCCCAGTTCCAGCCCTGCCACTTTGTCGGCCCGGCCATCGCGCTGGGTCAGGAACGTGATCGGAATGTATTTGGTCAGCATCGTCGTGCGCAGTGCCTTGCAGACGTCGAAGCCGTCCATATCTGGCAGCATGATGTCCAACAGCACCAGGTTCGGGAATTTGGATCGGGCCATCGCAATGCCATCGCCGCCGGTGACTGCGTGGAAAACTTCGTAGCCTTGCCCGGAAAAGTACACGACCAACATCTCTGCAACGTCAACATCGTCCTCAATGACCAGCAGTCGTTTTTTCGACATAGGCGAACTCCGCATGTTGGCATGTGGCCTGGGGTGGCAACCCCAGGCGCTTACTGTAACAGTTTACCAGAGATCGTGAGGATATGGTTAGGAACAGATCGCTATTGTGTATCAATCTTCGTGATACAATCGCTGACTCAACCGGTTATTCCGGACACGCCATCTTCACATTGAACCTGTGAGGCTGCCAGCCCAATGATACGCTTACTATTACAAAATGCACAACTGATCACGCAGGGGTGGGAACGTGGGTGGATTCTGATCGAGGACGGGCGGATCGCCCGGCTGGGTGAGGGCAACGCCCCTGCCTTCGATGGCGCTGAAGTCCTGGATTGCGGCGGGAAGACGGCGCTGCCCGGCTTCATCGACCTCCACGTTCATGGCGCGGTGGGCCGAGACACGATGGACGCCACGCCGCAGGCAGTGCACGACATGGCACACTTCTACGCAACGCACGGGGTCACTGCCTTTCTGGCGACGACCATGACCGCACCCGACGATGCTACGCGGCGCGCGCTGGAGAATGCGGCTGGCTGCGTGGGGCCGATGGCCGATGGCGCAGCGCTGCTCGGCGTCCACCTGGAAGGTCCGTACCTGAACGTCAAGATGAAGGGGGCGCAAGACGGGCAATACATCCGGCGCGCCGATCCGGCGGTCTATAGGGATTGGCTCAACATTGGCGTGATCCGGCAGATCACGGTTGCGCCAGAGTTCCCCGAAAACCAGGCCTTCATCCGGGACTGCGTGGCGCGCGGGATCAACGTCTCGCTCGGCCACACAGCAGCGACCTACGAGGATGTGCAGCAGGCCGTCTCGCTGGGCGCACGGCAGGCCACCCACACCTTCAACGCCATGACGGGCGTGCACCACCGCAGCCCCGGCACGGCGGGCGCAGTCCTTTCGATGGACGAAATCACCTGCGAACTGATTGCCGACACGATCCACGTTCACCCGGCCATCCTCAAGCTGGTGGTGCGGGCGAAGGGGACGGATCGAGTCGTGCTGATCACGGATGCTATCATGGGCGCGGGGATGCCGGACGGCCAGTACGAACTGGGTGGGCAGGCCGTGACGGTGGCGAACCACACCGCGACTCTGGCCGACGGCACGCTGGCGGGCAGCGTTCTGACGATGGATCGCGCGCTGCGCAACGTCCTGACGGCGACAGGTCTGTCGCTGGCCGAGGCGTGGCCGATGACCAGCGCCAACGCCGCCCGGCAGATCGGAGTCGAGGATCGCAAGGGGCGGCTCGTCGCTGGCTATGATGCGGATATTGTGCTGCTCGACGCACAGAACAATGTGACTCTCACGATAGCGCAGGGGCGTGTGCTCTACAGGGCGTCGTCTTAAAAGAAAACCCGTTGGCGATGCTGTTGGCTCAGTCGATCCCGTCGCTGCCCGCGCCGCAGACCAGCACGCACACACGCTCGGACGGCGAAAGGCGGACTTTCTGGCACAGCAGCGCCGCCAGGGCTGCTGCACCGCTTAACTCGGCGGCCACACCCATCTCCTGCCACAGCCAGCGTGCCGCTTCTCGCATGTCGTCGTCGCTGACCAGCACGATCTCGTCCACGTGCTGCCGGATGATTTCCAGGTTGATGGCTGCGCTCTGACGGGGGGCCAGCGTATTGGCCGCCGTGCGAATCTCGGCCAGTTGCACAAGCTGATTCTGGCGCACGCTCTCGTACAGAGTCGGCGCGCCCGTCGGCTCGATGCCGATCACGCGGATGGACGGTTTGAGCGCTTTCACCGCCAGACTGACGCCGCTGATCAGCCCGCCGCCGCCGATGGCAACCAGGATCACATCGATGTCCGGCTGCTCGGCCAGGATTTCGATGCCCAACGTCCCCTGTCCGGCGATCACCACCGGATCGGCGAAGGGATGAATGTAGGCCAGGCCATCGCGCTCTGCCATCGCAACGGCTTCCCGGTTAGCGTCGTCCCAGACTTCGCCCTCGTAGATGACCTTTGCTCCCCAGCTTTCCAGCTTCCGGGCCTTGATCGGCGGGGAGTTGTGCGACAGGAAAATGGTCGCGGGCGATTTCGCCAGCCAGCCCGCATAGGCCACGCCCAACCCGTGATTGCCACCCGACGCGGTGATGATGCCGCGTTTGACCTGCTCCGGGGCCAGGCTGAACAGCTTGTTCACCGCGCCGCGCGCCTTGAACGAACCGGTGATCTGCGTGTTTTCCAGCTTAAGATACAGCGGGCTGCCATTGGTGAGCGGGCGCTTGAGCGGTCTGGCCTCAACCAGCGGCGTGCGCCGGACGTAACCAGCAATGCGCGCCTGGGCTGCCCGGATGTCATTCAGGTCAATCAGCAGGTCAATCAACGTGTCACGGCCTTTCTAATCGGGGATGACGACGTTCTCAATCCCTTCGGCAGGTTGGGGATATTTCAGATTCATCCGTTCCAGCGTGCTGATGACGGTCTGGGTGACGATGTAATTACGATACCACTTGTGGTTGGCCGGGACAATGTGCCAGGGCGCGTATTCCGTGTTGCATTTGGTCAGCATATCCTCGAAGGCGGCCATGTAGTCATCCCAACGCTGTCGCTCGTCAAGGTCGCCCATCGCAAACTTCCACTGCTTTTTCGGGTCTTTCAGGCGGGCCTCAAAGCGTTTTTTCTGCTCGGCTTTGGAAATATACAGGAAGAACTTCAGGATTGTCACGTCGTTGGCGGCCAGCATCGCCTCAAACTGGTTGATCTGGTCATAGCGTTCCTTCCAGACCTTCCTGGGCACGAGGTCGTGAACGCGCACCACCAGCACGTCCTCGTAGTGCGAACGGTTGAAGATGCCGATGAAGCCCTTCGGCGGCACGTTGCGGTGCACGCGCCACAGGAAATCGTGGGCAAGCTCTTCGGACGTCGGCTTCTTGAAGGCCGTCACCTGCACGCCCTGGGGATTGACTCCGCTGAAGACGTGCTCGATAGTGCCGTCCTTGCCACCCGTATCGATCCCTTGCAGGATGATCAGCAGGGCGCGCCGGCCATCAGCATAAAAGACCTCCTGAAGTTCGTCCAGGCGAGCCAAATCTTTGGCAAGCTGCGCCTGCACGTCTTCTTTGTGCCTGAAATCGCCCGTGTAGCCCGGATCGTAATCCTTCAAGCGCACCTTGTGGCCGATTGGTGGAATCAGGGGTTGTTTGCTCATCGCGCCCTCTCCCTTTTGTCAGGACAACCAAGAGACTTTTACAAATATGCACTGAATGTTAACATGATGGAAAGAAAGGTTGAAGAAACCTCTCTTGACGCTCGTATCTTTTGTCAAAGGGGAGAATACTTATGCTGTGGAAAAAGCCGCTCCTTCTCATCCTGATGCTGGCGCTGGTCACCGTGCCGATGGCGCTGGCGGGCCGGGCCGTCACCGCCCAATCCAGCAACACGATTGTCTGGGCCTTTGTGCCGTCCGAAAACTCGCAGGCGGTGCTGGACAGCGCTGAGGCGCTCGCCAAACTGGTGAGCGAAAAGACGAACCTGAACATCAAAACGTTCGTCGCTACGGAGTACGCGGGCGTGGTCGAGGCCATGTGCAATGGGCAAGCCCAGATGGGCGCGCTGAACACCTTCAGCTACATTCTCGCCAGTTCGCGCAAGTGCGCCGATGTGGGGCTGGTCAGCGTCCGCAACAACAGCACCAGCTATCGAGGCCAGATCATCACGCTGGCCGACTCCGGCATCAAGAAGCTGGAAGACCTGAAGGGCAAAACCTTCTGCCGCCCGGACCCGCTGTCCACGTCAGGCTGGATCATTCCGAGCATTCTGCTGAAGGCCAACAAGATTGACCCAGCTACCGATCTGAAGCAGGTGGTGGACGTGGGCGGACACGACGCGGTGGTGGAGAACGTCTACAACAAGAACTGCGACGCGGGCGCGACCTTCGACGATGCGCGGGCCAACGTCGAGAAGAAGTACCCGGACGTGCGTGACAAGGTGGTCGTGATCGCCTACTCCGCCGCCATTCCGAACGACACGGTGAGCTTTGTCCCCTCCATGGACGCCAAGCAACGCGAAACCATTGTCAAGGCCCTGCTGGACATCGCTGCCGACAAAGCCAACGCCGATATGCTCAGGAAAGTCTACAACTGGACGGGTCTGGCCGAGGCCAAAGACGCTTTCTTCGATGACTTCCGCCAGTCGCTGGACGCTGCCGGTGTCAAGGTCGAGACGCTGCTGCCGACCAAAGCGCCTGCCACACCGGGCGCGACGATGGCAGCGACAATGGCGGCTACGGCTGCGAAGTAGTTAACCTCACCCCCTGCCCCCTCTCTGCTCGCGGAGAGGGGGAAAATCGTATGGCATTTTGCCTGAGATATTTGAAAGAAGCCCATGCTGAAGGTTGTTAACCTCACCAAGATTTACGACAACGGCACCAGGGCGCTGGATAACGTCAGCTTTGAGGTGAAGGATGGCGAGTTCCTGGCGATCATCGGCCTGAGTGGTTCGGGCAAATCGACTTTGCTGCGCTGCATCAACCGCCTGGTCGAGCCGACCAGCGGCGAAATCTGGTTGGACGGCGTGAACGTGACCGCCGTCAGCAAGTCCGAACTGCGCGCCATCCGCCGCAAGATTGGCATGGTCTTCCAGCAGTTCAACCTGGTGAAGCGCTCCAGTGTCATGACCAACGTATTGACGGGCCGCCTGGGCTACATTAACCCGCTGTTCAGCCTGGTCAACTATTTCAGCGCCCAAGACCGACAACTGGCGATGGAAGCGCTTGTTCGTGTCGGCATTGCCGATAAGGCTCGCAACCGTGCCGACGAACTGAGCGGCGGGCAGCAGCAGCGCGTCGGCATTGCGCGCGCGTTGGTGCAGCAGCCGACGATGATCCTGGCTGACGAGCCAGTTGCCAGCCTTGACCCGGTGCTGGCGCACTCTATCCTCGGCTATCTCGAACAGCTTAACAAACAGGACGGCATCACCGTGCTGTGCAGCCTGCATTACCTTGACCTGGTGCAGCGCTACGCCACGCAGGTGATCGGTCTGCGCGATGGGCGGGTCGTCTTCGAGGGCGATAACGCTGCAATCCGGGCGATGGACGATGCGCGTTTCAAGAGTATCTACGGCGAAGAAGCCGAGCGTCTGGGCAGCGTGACCGGATAGGAGCCGACGATGGCGATTGCAGACCAGCAACCTCAACGCTCACCGGCGTTAGCGTTCCTATTGGCGCTGATTCCCGGCCTGGGCCAGATTTACGCGGGGCGTCGCGGGCGGGGCCTGGCCGTGCTGCTGTTCGTGCCGACTCTGCTCGCGCTCATCTCCTGGCGGGTGACCGTCGGCGGCGTCGGCTTTGCGGGGCCAGCCGCGCAGGCTCCTTCCGAGGAGCAGGTGCGCGCCGCCATCGGGATGGGGGCGTTCCTGGTACTCATTGTCGTGCTCGTCTACGTGTGGAGCCTCCTGGATGCGGTTGGCAGCGCCAGGAACCGCCCGACCTCTGCGCGTGGCGTGGTGATCCTGGGCACGATAGCCTTCCTGATCGTCGGCTGGGATGTCACCCAGATCGACGTGCCCAAAGCGATACGCGACTTCAGCAAGCTGGGGATTCACCTGGGCGAACTGGCCTGGCCCTGGCCCGCCGCTTTTGTCAAAGATATTGCGCAGACTCAGGCGTCCGTCCAGATCGACGTACCCTGCGGCCCCAAGCCGCCCGAACCGCCGGTGGAAGTGCCCGGCAGTCCGTACGTCGCAGTGACGCCGCTCTGCGGTGACATGGCTGGTCCCCGCAAGCTCGATGGCTCACGCACGCCGGGCACGACCTTGCACATCGTCGGGCGCAATTTTCGCCCCAACGACGTGGTTCAGGTGTGGTGGGAGCCGCCTGTCAGCCCCGAATTCCGGCCCCGCGCCGGTGGTGACTTTGTTTACACCTACGCCGACGCCCAGGGCAATTTCACGCTCGATATGGAAATTCCTAACTTTTCGCTGCCCGGCGGCTCGTCCGATCCGTCCGCAGTCACCACCAGCAGACTGATGCTGCGCCAGGAACGGGCAGAAGGCGCGCTCCATCCTTCAGACAACTTGATGCGTGCCTTGAATAAGATGGTTGAAACGATCTTCCTGGGTCTGATGGCAACCTTTTTTGGCAGCATTTTCGCCGTGCCGCTCAGTTTCCTGGCGGCGCGCAACTTGATGTCCGGCAACGCGATCAGTTTGCTGGTTTACAATGTCGTGCGCGGCGTTTTCAACGTTATCCGCTCCATCGATCCGCTTATCTGGGCGATCATCGTCGTCATCTGGGTCGGGCTTGGGCCGTTCGGCGGGACACTGGCGCTCTCGCTGCACACCATTGCCTCCAACGGCAAATTGTTCTCAGAAGCTATCGAGGGCATTGAGCCTGGACAGATCGAAGCGGTTCAGGCTACCGGCGCGAACTGGCTGCAAGTCATCGTATACGCGATCATTCCCCAGGTGCTGCCACCCTTTATCTCCTTCACCATTTACCGTTGGGACTTGAATATCCGCAGTTCGACCATCATCGGCGCGGTGGGCGGCGGCGGCATCGGTTTTCTGCTGATTGAGTGGATACGCCTGTCCGATTATCGCTCGGCAGGCATCGCAGTGTGGCTCATCGCCATCGTCGTGACGGTTCTGGACTACGCCAGCACGGAAATACGCAAGCAGTTCGTGTAGGAAAAAGCCTCACCCCGGCCCCTCTCCACCCTGTGGAGAGGGGAGAAAAGCCACGAGCGCTTTCAAACCCGGTATAATCGGCCCCATGCTGAAATTCACAGTTCCGCATCGCAGTTGGCTGTGGGTGGTCGGGCTGGCACTGCTGATTCGCCTGATCAGCGTGGCCGCGCTGCCGCTCAAGCTGGCCGATGACACACACTCCTACCTCGACAAGGGCGTGGAGATGGTGACGAATACCATCACACTGCCCATCAACTTTGGCCCGCTGTATGCGCTGCTGTCGGGCGGTACTGTGGCCGCCCTCGGTGAGCAGCCCGCGCTGACCCTGCTGCGTCTGCTGCAAGCCGTTCTCGGCGCGCTCACCTGTGGCTTTGTCTGGCGCATGGCGTACCATCTGAGCCGCGATCCGCGCGTCGCCACCGTTGCGGGGCTAGGCATCGCACTCAACCCGATCTTCATCATCGAAAACAACGCGCTCACCTCGGAAACACTCTTTATCTTCCTGCTGGCGTGGGGGCTATCGCTGTACGTAGCCGCGCCGGGCAGCCTGCGGGCACTGGCGGGCGTCGGCGGGCTGCTGGCCCTGGCGGCGCTGACTCGCGCCATGCTGCTGTTGTTTCCGCTTGGGCTGGCCGTTCACCTGTTCCTGACCTGGCCCTGGCGGCGGGCCGTGCGCGGCGCAGCGGTGCTGCTGGTCATCTACGCAGCGGTGCTGGGCACGTGGACGCTCTACAACGTGCGCCACTTCAACCGCGTGATCATCGGCGCGTCGGGCATGGGCGACTTCCTGTTGATGGGCGCAGTCGGCTACAACGGCGCGTCGGCAGTGGACGCGGCCTATGCACAGAACAACGGCGGCCAGGTCCCGACGGGCGAACAGCGTAACCAGGTGGCGCTAAATGCCGTCGGCAGCAGCATCCTCGCCAACCCGCTGGGCTACGTGAGCGGGCGCGCCCGGCAGTTGTTGGACGCCCTGTTGCAGCCGCACCAGACCCCCTACTTCCCCGGCGAAAGCTTGAAAGCGCTGGCAGCAAACTGGTTGAATCAGGATCGCAGCCTGTCCGGGCTGGCAAAGCTGGTGAGCGGAGACGCTTTCTGGCCCAAACTGTCGCTGTACGTGGCCCATTACGTCGCACTCATATTTGGCACACTTGGCCTTCTTCTGACGCGGTGGCAGTGGAAGTCCTTCGCGCCCCTGAGCGGCCTGATCGCCTACACGTTGCTGCTGCACTTCTTTTTGCTGGCGCTGCCGCGCTACCTGTTCCCGATGATGCCCGCGCTGTGGGTCTTTGCGGCGGTGGGGTTGGTCTGGGTATGGAATCGGCTGGCGGTGCGAAGACGTTTACCTCACCCCCTGACCCCCTCTCCAACTGGCGAGGGGGAACCGAGCGGCACTGCGCAGGGCCATTGACTCCCCTCTCCGCGAAGTGGAGAGGGGCCGGGGTGAGGTGAAACCTTACATGAGCCGCACCGTGCCGAAGGTGCTGACCAGTTCGGCGTTGATCTGCGACTGGCTCTGTTCGTAGCCCAGGGTGGCGTAGACGCCCGGTTCCAGCATCAGGAAGCGCGCCTCGTCGATTTGCAGGCGGGCCAGCGGTTTGGCCTCGACGCGAATCACCGCCTGCACCGCCGGCGGCACGACCAGTGTCACGTTGCCAAAGGTCGAATGCGCACGGATGTCGCCCCGCTTGCCGTCGGCCAACACCTCGGAGGCTACAATGCGGATGTCGCCAATGCCCGACGCGAGGTTGGCCTGTTCGATGCGCAAGCTGCGCAGGTCGATGTCCAGTTCGCCCAGGGCCGTGCTGATCAGGACTTTCCAGGGCAAATCCTTCGCCAGCCCGATCTCCCAGTCGGCCAGTGAGAAGGGCCAGGTCTGGCCGCGCTGCATGGTCAGCCGGGCGTGCGTGCCGCGCACACTCAGGCCAGGCCGCGAACGCGCCGTGTACTGCCCGGCCACCAACCGGCCCTCGCGGCGCAGCGCCCGGATCTTCACGTCGAGTTCGCCACTACTGGCTTCCAGCGAGGCCGACTGCACGCCGCCCCGCGTAATGCCGAACGTCTGGGCCTGCCAGGTGATGCCCAGATCGCCGCGTATCAGCAGTTGCAGCCCGGCCAGCACCAGCAGCACAGGCCAGTATTGCAGCACGTCGAAATTCTCGATCAGCAGGAAGTTTTTGAGCAGCAGGAGGACACCGACTCCGATCAGCAAGATCGGCAAGACGAGCGGTGGACGACCTGGACGCATGGACGGCTACTCCTCCTCGTAAAGAAAGTCCTTCAGAATCTGCTGGAACGACGAACGCCGGAGCCGGTTGAGGGCCTGCGCCTCCAACTGGCGAACGCGCTCGCGGGTCACACCGATCACTTTCCCGACCTCTTCCAGCGTGTGTGTTTCTCCATCCAACAAACCATACCGCAATTGTAGAATCTGCGCTTCCCTGGGCGGCAGCCGGTTCAGGGCTGCTTGCAGGTGCTCGGCCAGCATCTGCTGATCGGTCAGCGCGGAGGGAGCCGGGCTGCGCGAATCCTCTACGAAGTCGCCGATCCCGGATTCCTCGTCCTCGTCGGTGGGCGTTTCCAGGCTGATCGGGCGGCGCGACACCTCGATCAGGTCGCTCACCTTGTCCGGGGTGGTTTCCATCGCCTCGGCCAGTTCGTCAATGGTCGGCTCGCGCCCAAGCCGCTGGGTCAGGGTCAGCGAGATGCGCCGCAGACGATTGATCTGGTCGCCCATGTGGACAGGCACGCGGATCGTCCGGCCCTGGTCGGCAACGGCGCGGCTGATGGCCTGCCGAATCCACCAGGTGGCATAGGTGCTGAACTTGTGCCCCCGCTGGTATTCAAACTTGCGCGCCGCGCGGATCAGGCCGATGTTGCCCTCCTGGATCAGGTCGAGGAACGGCACGCCGCGCCCGACGTACTTCTTGGCGACGCTGATGACCAGCCGCGAATTGGCCCGCACCAGATGTTCCTGGGCCTGCTCGGCATCATCGACGATGGCCTGCAATTCTTCGCGTTCGCGGGCCGACAGCCTGCCGCGCTGCAACTGCTCTTTGGCAAATTCGCCCGCCTCCATGCGCTTGGCGAGGCTGACCTCTTCCTCCGCCGTCAGGAGTGGGACGCGCCCCGCTTCCTTGAGGTAGATGCCAACAACGTCGTCTGTCTCGATGGCCTGCTGGTAGCCCGCGTCCTGCATCAGATCGAAGTCCAGCGGGCCGAGCGCTTCAAGCTCTTCCTCTGGTGCCTCGACTTCGGCAGGCTCCGCAGGTGGCGGCTCGGACAGGATCACGATCCCGGCCTGCGAAAGTTCCTCCATCAGGTCTTCGAGCGCTTCGACATCCTGCCCGGCAGACGGCACCAGCGCCAGGATGTCATCGTAGGTGATGAATCCCTGCGCTTCCCCCTTGGCAATCAATTGCTGCTGTATTGCCCTGTCCGTAACCATCCACAATCCTGACACGAAACCGAGATAAAAAAGCCCTGCCACCGGCGGCAGGGCGTCTACTGCAATACGCTGGTGTAGTGCACTGCGGCTATGGGTTGGGGTTCGCTGCCAGACGGACAAGTTGAGCGACTTGCTGCATATCCGCCTGCAAGACCGGCCCACCGTCGCCGCGCTGGATATAGGAGTAAGTCTGAGCAGAATTCGGGTCGCCTACGCGCAACGTGTAGGAAACCTTCCCAACGCTGAATCGCAACACGAACAGACCGCCATCCGCCAAACCAAACGCCTTCAAGTCCGTGCTCTCTAACACCCGATTATAGCGCAGGGTTGGCAAAATCTGGATCATTCGCGTGACCTGCCCCAGATCAACCTGGATGGGTTTGCCGTCCCCGTCCGTGGCGACCCAATCACCTGGCACCTTGTCCAGGACGATCTTACGCTTCCAGCCGGGATTTTCCAACTCGATGTGCGTGATCTGGCGCGCGTCGATGCCGGGGAACACTTCGGGCAGCGCCGTTGGGTACGGCACGTAGGCGGCGTTGTTCTGCTGCGCCAGGTTGACCAGGTAGGCCACCGCCAGCAGGCCGACGAACAGGACAATCAGGAGCCGGGTCGTGCGGTTATTGACCATCAGGCCATCAGTTTCGCCATCACTTTTGCCATCACTGCCGCCGCAGACGATCCCACCAGACGAAACCGCCCGCCACCAGCACCAGCCCCGGCAGGACGATCAGCGTGACGATCAGCACCAGGTTCAGGGAGCCGCTATCGACAATGAGCGGAAGCTGCTTGCTGACCGGGTTAACCGTGATGTTGGTCAGGTAATGGGTCAGCCAGTCGATCATGTTCGTCCACAGGTACTGACCGTCGAAATCCGTGATCAGATCATTGTATACCCAGTCCGACTCACCCATGGCGATCAGCCGGGCACTGTTCTTCTTATTTTCCGCCGCGACGAGCATGGTGAGCGGGCCGCGTAGATCGCCTGCTTCCAGGGTCAGGTTGGCTTTGTCGTCCGGGTTGGCTGCCACCTTGCGCACGTTCATCTTGCCCACCGACTGATCGGAGGACAGGATAAGCGGAAATACATCGATGTCCGGGCGCGCTGTCTTGTCCACCTCCCACGATTGGGCAATGGTCATCAGCGGGCGGACAGGCACAGAACCGGCCTGATCCCGGTTCGTGATCGGGTGATGGGCGACGCTGGCCGCCAGCAGCCGGTAGGGGTCTTGCACATACGACTTGGGATCATAGACGATGTCGTTCTGCGGGCGAATGCCCCACGTCTCCCACAGGTATTTTGCCATCGGGCTGTCCGGGGAGACCATGAACTGAATCTGGCCCCGGTAGGCGGGCTTCGCCAGCAACAGCAGTTTGCCGCCGTTGGCGAGGTACTCGGCCACCTTGTTGACCTCACCCTGCTCCAGGTCGCGCTCCGGACGGAGCATGACCAGGGCCGTCGTGCCCGGTGGGATCGGCTCGTTCTTCAGGTCAATCGTCCCGGTGATAATGCCGACCTTTTCCATCCCGGCACGGATAGCGTAAGCGTCTTCCTGCCTGGTGATGTCTGTGCCGATCTCGTTGTGGCCGACGGTGAACAGTACCCGGTATTTGCCCTGTGCTTCCAACTGCAAGATCGCCTCCGCGATCCAGGGTTCGCGGGCATAGTCGCCCTTCATCTTAACCGTGCGCTGCAAGTTGGGCTGCCCCTGCGCGTCCAGGGCCGAGAGGTAGATGCCGAACGACCCGACCAGGCCGAAGTTGGTGGCGACGCCCGGCTGTTCGTCCGGATCGACAAACACCAGCTTGATCCGGTCGGGTGCGGCATCAGCGAACATGCGCAGGACGGGCGTGTCGAGCGCCTGATCGCCCAGGCGCGTGCTGTTATAGAAAGCTGTGATCTGCACCGGCTCCTGCAAATTCTGGACGACGGACCGAACATCCGACTTGAGCGAGTAATAGTGCAGGCTGGTCAGGTCTGCCGCCACGCCCGAATTGGCCGTCAGCGTATAGACGATGGCGACGATCCCGATCACCAGGACGCTGGTCAGGAGGCTGTTGCTGCCATAAAGCGCCTGCCGTCCGCTGATCAGGGTTCTGAAGTCGTTGGGGGCCAGTACCGTCCACAGCCCGATGCCGACGATCCCGATCACCGCACCGAGCAGCACCAGCGCGGTGATATCGTGCTGCAACAGGTAAGCCAGCACCGCCACGACCAGCCCGATCCCGCCGATGCCGCTGCTGAGGCGCGCCACCGCCAGCCGATCCAGCAGCAGGCGACCCTCACGGTTGCTGCTCATCGCCACCTCCGCGACTCAACCAGGCGCGTCGTCACAAAGAGCATAATGGTGATCGCACCGACAAAAAACACCAGATCATTGAGGCGCACCAGCCCGACGGCGAAGGAATACAGGTAATGGCTCTGGAAGCTGAACGTGCGCACTAACTCGGCAAAGGGCCGGTTGTCGATCAGCTTGCCCACCAGGTCGGCCAGCCACAGCAGCACCAGCGAGGCCGTGCTCAGGAACGCGGCGACGATCTGGTTTTCGGTCAGTGCCGAGAAGAGCAATCCCACCGCAATCGACGCGCCCCCGTACAGCCACACGCCGAAGTAGGCACTGATGACTTTGCCCAGGTCGGGCGGACTGAGCCAGATCAGCAGGATTTGATAGACGAGCGTCAGGGCCAGGATGATGCTGAAGTAGCCCCACGCGCCCAGGAATTTGCCGAGCACGATGTCGCCGTCGCGCACGGGCAGCGTCATCAGCAGTTCAATGGTTCCTTCACGGTGCTCCTCGGCCATCAACCGCATGGTCAGCAGCGGCGCGAAGAAGAGGGTAAAGTACGCGAAATAGGTCAGGATAACCGACCCATCGGTGGGCGCACGCCCGCCGTTGCGTGCCGCCAGATCGTTGTTGAAGACGAAACCGCCCAGCACCAGCACCGCAAACGCCACCAGGTAGGCAATGGGCGAGGTGAAATACTGCGCCAGTTCGCGGCGGAAGATGATCCACAGACTACGCACGAACTTTGTCCTTCTTTTTCGGTTGGATTTGTTTTACGCTGCCGTCCGAGCCGGGGCGCGTGGTCAGTTCCAGGAAAATATCTTCGAGCGACATCGCCAGCGGGCGCAGTTCGAGCAGTTGCCAGCCCGCACCGACGACGGACGAGGCGATCCGCGCCCGCACGTCGATCAGGCCGCTAACGGTCACGACGTAGCCGTCGTTGTATGGCTCGGCGCTGGCAACCCCGGTGACGGCGGCCAGGCCCTTGCGTGCCGCTTCGGGCGTCACACCGCCGACGCGCACAAACAGCCGTCCACCCTGCTGCAAGCGTTCGCGGAGCACCTGCGGCGCGTCCATCGCCACGATGTGGCCCCGGTCAATGATGATCACGCGGTCACAGACCTGTTCCGCTTCAGAAAGGATGTGAGTGCTGAACAGGATGGTGTGGTTTTTGCCCAGGCCGCGCACCAGGTCGCGCACTTCGAGTGTTTGCAATGGATCGAGGCCGATGGTCGGCTCGTCCAGGATCAGTACTTCGGGGTCGTGGACGATGGCCTGCGCCAGCCCGACGCGCTGGCGCATCCCTTTCGTGATGTTGCGGATCAGGCTGTGCCGCCGCTCGTACATGCCGACGGTCTTCAGTACGTCGTCCACGCGGCTGGCTGCCTCCTTGACCCCGCGCAGGTCGGCGATGTAGCGGACGTAGCCCCCGACGGTCATGTCCGGGTAAAGCGGCACGGTTTCGGGCAGGTAGCCGACGTGCCGCCGCACGTCAATCGACTGGTGAAACACGTCGTACCCGGCGATCCTGGCCGTCCCTTCGGTGGGCGGCATGTAGCCGGTCAGGATGCGCATGGTCGTGGTTTTGCCCGCACCGTTCGGCCCCAGGAAGCCCAGGATTTCACCCGGCTCGCCTTTGAAGCTGATGTCGGACACGGCGGTAAACGCTCCGTAACGCTTGGTGAGATGCTCTACTTCGATCATCGGCTATCCTGTTCGCCTGCTATCGAAGGTTATCCTAACCTCCCATTTCAGCTTGTCAAGCAAATCGGACAAGACCCGCACACTTTGGTTACGGCTTATAATTGGATTCGGAACGGCGTGTGGGGTGCCGTAATTCTCGAGTTGGCTCCAATGACCGGAACGCCCGAATTTTTCACCGTTCAGCCTGTCAAGGCCGCCCTGGATACACTCTTTGAACACTACCGCCCCGAACCGCGCCGGGTGACGCTCGACACGCGCGAAGCCCTGGGCCGGGTGCTGGCCGTCGCGCCGCGCTCGCCTATCGACCTGCCGGCGTTCGTGCGCAGCACGATGGATGGTTACGCCGTCCGCGCCTCGGATACGTTCGGCGCCTCGCAGTCGCTCCCGGCCTATCTGACGTGCGTCGGGCGCGTGCCGATGGGTTCGCCCCCGACGTTTACCGTCAATCCGGGCCAGTGCGCGGAAATCTATACAGGCGCGATGCTGCCGCCCGGTGCGGATGCCGTCGTCATGATCGAGCGCACGCAGCCATTCGGCGAGAACGAGATTGAGGTGCTGGCTCCCGCTGCGCCCGGCGAAAACCTGGTGCAGATCGGCGAGGACGTGGCACAAGGTGAACCTATCCTGGCCGCCGGACACCGCCTGCGCCCACAGGACATTGGCGGGCTGCTGGCGGTGGGTATCCTGACCGTCGAAGTCAGTGAGCCGCCGCGCGTGGGCATCCTGAGCAGCGGCGATGAACTTGTGCCGCCGGAAGAGTCGCCTGCGCCCGGACAGGTACGCGACATCAACAGCCATACGCTGGCGGCGCTGGCGCAGCAGGCGGGCGCGGCGGTCACGCAGTTTGGCATTGCCCGCGACAGGCTGGACGATCTGGCCGGACGTGCCCGATCCGCTCTGGAACAGGTCGATATCCTGGTCATGACTGCCGGGAGTTCGGTCAGCACCCGCGACCTGACCCGCCAGGTGATCGGTGGCCTGGGTGCGCCGGGCATTTTGCAGCACGGGCTGGCCGTCAAGCCGGGCAAGCCGACCATCCTCGCCGTCTGCAACGGCAAGCCTGTGATCGGGCTGCCCGGCAACCCGGTCTCGGCGCTGCTTGTCGCCCGCCAGATTTTGCTGCCCATCATCCGGCGCGCACTGGGCGAAGCACCCACGCTGGCGGCGACGGTCAAGGCCATCCTGAGCGCAAACGTGGCCTCTGCCGCCGGGCGCGACGATCTGGTTCCGGTGCGGCTGGTGGAACGGGACGGCATGACCTACGCCGAGCCGGTTTTTGGCAAGTCGAACCTGATCTATACGCTGGTCGATGCCGACGGCCTGCTGCACGTGCCGCTGAACAGCACGGGACTGAAAGCGGGAAGTGTCGTGGACGTAAGTATGTTCTGATGTGTGTGGGCGTTTATTCGCCCGGTGGATGCCAGCCCGCAGACACCCAGTTTGTTCGCACCCGCAGTGCTTCGGGATCATCTGCCAGATGCAATGCGATGACAGTTGCACGGCCAGCCGGTGTCAACCCGACAATTCGGATACCGTCTTCCGTCCAGCGGAAATGTTCGAGCCAGCGCTGAGTACGCGGGTTAAAAAGGGCCACCATCTCGCCCGTTTCGGGATCAACAGCGGAGGTCTTATCACTTTTGTGTCCATTACAAATTGGGCAAGCCAGCCACAGGTTCGGCTCTTCGTCCGCAGCGGGGTCGTCCTGCGGAAAACGTGAGCGGGGAACGATATGTTCGATTTCGAGCCGGGCCATCACCAGTTCTTGCGGACTCAAGCAATACCCGCAACGATTCTTCGCTTCTTCCCGAACGCGGCGTTCGACTTCGGCAGGGATGTGCGGGCGAGCCATCGAAAGTGCGGTGAGTGCCTAGCCCAACGGTGGGCGCAGTCCGCGCTGCACTGCAACACGCAACGCCTCAGATTTCCGAACCAACCCACGACGATAAACCTGCATCAATTCATCCAGCCGAACGCGGCGGGCATCGTCCAGTTGTCCTTCGCGCTGGTCGGCCAGCAAATCGCTCAGTTCGGCCTGGTCGGTTTCACTCATCGCCATATCGCACAGCACCAATACCTGTTCATCCGGCAGACTCTCGACAGGCAGATCTCTGACACTTCGATCCACCAGTTCACTCAGCACTGCGCCCGGATCACGCCCGGTGCGCGCCGCGATCTCGTGGATGAGACGCGCAGTTGTCTCGGAAATCTCAATCGTGACCATTTCGCTCATGAAACACCTCTTGCTGCTGCGTGTTTCTATTCTAACACAGCCGATTTATGAGATGCGGCAAAATAGATAGCGCCATGACGGATCAGAGTCGCAACGTCTACCTTGAAGATATTCCGCTGGACGAGGCCCGCGCCAGGCTTGAAACGGCGCTGCGCCAGGCCGGGCGTTGGGCAGCCCTGCCCGGCGAACCTGTGGCGCTGGACGAGGCGCTTGGCCGCATCACGGCGGAACCAGTCTGGGCAAAGTTGTCCTCGCCGCACTATCACGCCGCCGCAATGGACGGCTACGCTGTGCGCGCGCGAGACACGCTGAACGCGACGGAGACGCGCCCGCTGTCCCTGGCCTTGAACGAGCAGGCGTACCCGGTCAACACGGGCGACCCGCTGCCGGCGGACACCAACGCCGTGATCATGATCGAGGACGTGCAGCAGCCCGCGCCAGACCGGATCGAAATCCGCGCGCCCGTCGCCCCCTGGCAGCACGTCCGTATGATGGGTGAGGACATGGTGGCAACGGAACTGGTGCTGCCCGTCAACCATCGCATTCGTCCGGTGGACATCGGCGCGATGGCAGGCTCCGGCCACGACATCGTCAGCGTGCGGCGGCGGCCTTCGGTCATCATCATCCCGACGGGGGCCGAACTCGTCCCGGCAGGGCAGACGCCCCAACCGGGCCAGATCATCGAGTACAACAGCCTGGTGCTGCAAGCCCAGGTGATCGAGGCGGGCGGGACAGCCCAGGTCACGCCCATCGTGCCAGACCAGCCGGAGCAACTGCGCGCGGCACTGGCACAGGCGCTCCGCCAGCGCCCCGACCTGGTGCTCGTCCTGTCCGGGTCGTCGGCGGGCAGCAAAGACTTCACCGCGTCGATCTTGCGCGAAATGGGCAACCTGCTGGTGCATGGTATCGCCGTCAGGCCGGGCCACCCGGTCATCATGGGCATGGCGCAGGGAACGCCCGTGATCGGTGTGCCGGGCTATCCGGTCAGCGCCGCCCTGACCGGGGAACTATTCATCCAGCCGCTCATCCAGCACTGGCTGGGCACTGCGCCCGCCGCACGTCCGCGTGTCCAGGCGATCATGACTCGCAAGCTGCTGTCCCCAACCGGGGATGACGACTTCGTGCGCGTGAGCGTAGCGCAGGTCGGGGATCGTCTGCTGGCGACGCCGCTCAACCGGGGCGCGGGCGTGATCACCTCGCTGGTGCGGGCCGACGGGCTGGCCCACGTGCCGCGTTTCAGCGAAGGGGTGGATGCCGGCCAGCCCGTCGAGGTCATGCTCTACCGCTCGCTGGAGGCCGTGCGGCGAACGGTGTTGGCGATGGGCAGCCACGATCCGATGCTCGACCTGCTGGGTCAGCATCTCGCCACGCGGTTCCCTGGCGACCATCTGGCCTCGGCCAACGTCGGCTCGTTGGGCGGGCTGGTCGCGCTGCGCAGGCAGGAGGCACACCTGGCCGGGATTCACCTGCTGGACGAGGAAACGGGCGAATACAACGTGTCGTATGTGCAGCGACAGTTGAAGGGCGTATCGCTGCACCTGATCACGTTTGCCCACCGCGAACAGGGTTTCATCGTGGCGCACGGCAATCCGCTTGGCGTGCGTTCATGGGACGACCTGCCTCGGTTGCGCTACGTCAATCGGCAGCGCGGGGCCGGAACGCGCGTGCTGCTGGATTACGAACTGAAGCGGCGTGGAATCTCGCCCGCCGACATTGTCGGATACGAACACGAAGAGTACACACACATGGCCGTGGCGGCGGCGATTGCAGCGGGAAGCGCCGATTGCGGACTGGGGGTGCGCAGCGCCGCGCTGGCGCTTGGCCTGGATTTTATTTCGGTGGGTTGGGAACGCTACGACCTGGCTATTCCGGCGGCTCACCTGGAACACAGCGGCGTGCAGCACCTGATCGCCGTGTTGAACAGCGCAGAATTCCAGCGGGCGCTGGGCGCGCAGCCGGGCTACGATGTCCGGGAAACAGGCAAGGTGCAGGCGGAGTTCAGCCTCTAAGCGAGCATAGCGCTGCCTCTATAGCGTCTCTAAGGTTCGTGGCCTAAGCTGTTACCACAGGACGGAACTGAATGAGATGGGATACCGCCTTGCCCTACGATATACACTGGTACGAGCCTGATCGGATACTGCTTGTGACGTATGCCAGAAACGTCACGGTGGAAGAAGTGAATGACGCCAGAGAAAGTGTCATTTGTTGCCTGGATGCTGCCCCTGGTACGGTGCACATCATTGCGGACTGGCGCAAAGCAACCGCCCATCCGCTGCGGTACGGCATGAGGCCCAGAGTGCTGGATGTGATCAACCACCGCCGTATGGGGCAGGTGGCGATTGTCGGCACGAACGCCGTCTTGGCGTTTTGGGCCGAGCTTTACGCCAAACGAGGTGGCCTCCGCTACCTGGTGGCCGCTGGCGTCGAGGAGGCCGCGCAAATGCTAAAACAATCGGACAAGGGCCAGCCCGCACTGAGCCAATCTTGACGCAGGATCACAGAGACCGCACCTTGTAGCCCTCAAAAGTGACGGTGAAGCCTTCCCCATCGGGCGTGGCGCACATCAGGCCGACATTCACCGTTTCGCTCAAGGTGAGATGTGTCAGGCGGTACATCCGGTAATTTTCGCCGTCGAGCGAATACTGGATTTCGATAGCTTCCTTGCGGCGCGCCAACCGCAGCCAGATCGAGGCTGGATTGTCCGGCAGCGGCAGGATCGACCAATCCGAAAAGTCGCGGGTGACGACGGCGCTGACGTTCTGCACGCCGTCCACGTATTCGATGCCGCACTTCAACCAGCACGATTCGTCCACCCGCACCATCAGGCCCGCCTGATCGTACAGGCAGTTATACTGGCCGCTCACCTTCACGTCTACCGTAAAATCGCCCGTGACTGGCTGGTAATAAAAGTGGCCGTTGTCGCGGATGAAGCCATAATGAGTTTTACGCCAGAAGTCGGACTTTGGGGCCGTCGTAATGACGATTCGATCTTCCTCATGTTCCCACTTTGGCGCTTCGTTGAACCATTGCAGCATGTAAGCCTCCCATCGGCTTCAGCGCAGACACGAATAAAGTATATCTTTCCAGCGCTGGTTATCGATCTCCCAGCAAATCGTGACGTTCGGCTCACGGACTTTCCATTCCTCGGTAAAGCCCGACTGTGTGCCCACCACGCTCAATTGATCGACCACCGTCATACCGCGCGTCAATTCGCCGATGGTTTCTACATCCACCCGGTATTTGCCCTTGCGCGTCACGACTGCCGGATCGAGCGCCACCGCCATTGCCACCGGGTCGGGCAGGCCCAGGCCCGGATCGCCCAGCCATTCCTGGCTGGAACGCAGCGCATGGACGTTGCAGTCCATCGCAAACTTCGCCAGCGGCGTATCGAAAGCGTAGACGGCCTTGATGTCGTCGGGCGTCAGGTTGGCCCCACCCCGGCACAATTCCCAACCGACCATCTCAATCGGCAGGCCGCTGCGAAAGACGATGCGCGCCGCTTCGGGGTCGACGAAAATGTTGTACTCGGCTGCCGGGGTCACGTTCCCGATGGCGACGGCGGCCCCGCCCATCACCACGCAGCGCGTCACCATCCCCGCGATCTCCGGGGCGCGCAGCAGCGCCGTTGCCACGTTGGTGAGCGGGCCAAGCGTGACCAGGATGATGTCACCGGCGTTGGCCTTGATGGTGTCGATCAGCGCGTCCACCGCATGACCGTTGGCGATGGGCGCTTTGGGAGCCGGGTAATTCATCCCGCCCATGCCGTCCGGCCCGTGAAACCAGTAGGCAAACAGCGGCTCGCGGAGCATCGGCCTGTGGCAGCCGACGTAGACCGGAGTTTGCTTACCGCACAATTCGATGGTGTACCGGGCGTTCAGCGAGGACTGTTCAACGTGGACGTTGCCGGAGACGATGGTCACAGCTTCGACCTGGATGTCGGGCCAGCGGTGAGCCATCAGGATCGCCACCGCGTCGTCGGAGGCGGTGTCGGTATCAATGATCATCTTGCGCGTCATCGGAAAGGGCTATCTCCTCAATGAAGTCTAAATTGTCAGGGAGATCGTAGATGGTCTGGCGGTAATGCGCAAGATGTGCCAGAGCGGTCAGCGTGGCAGATGCTTCGCGCCAACGGATTTATCGGCGGCGATGCGCACGGCGATGACGTGGGCCTCGGCAGTTTGTTTATCGTCCGCGTAGACTCCGCAGCGGATGGTCGCTTTGCGCCCCGCGATTTCCTCGACGCGGGCGCGCAATACAATCGGACGATCCAGCGGTGTGGGCGCTTTGTAGCTGACGTTCAGGTTGGCAGTGACGTAGCTGATGATGGGGATGGAGCCGTGTTCGCGCCCCTCCTGGCGGTAGGTGGCGGCGATGGCAGCCCAGACCGAATGGCAGTCGCAGAGGGAGGCCACCAGCCCGCCATACATAACGTTGTCGAACCCGGCATTGTACTTTGGCAGGGGGCGAAAGGTGCAGATCACCTCGTCGCCTGCCCAGTAAGACTTGATGTGCAGCCCCTCGGCGTTGGAAGGCCCGCAGCCGTAGCAGGTGGCAGTCGGCCACACGTCTTGCAGCGCAGGTGGGTCGGCTATGACCGCCTGAATCACATGACTTGGGGTTGCTTTGATTGACACAGTTCCAGTCATCCTTACGCAGGCCGGAACTGTTATAGATCGTCTTCCAGGTCAGGGACAATACCTGCGTCCAGAACTTCGGCGTTGGTCAGCAAGGATGTTCGCTCCTCAAGGACGTGATCGGGCCAGCGAAACGACCCGCCGCGCGTGAAGAGGACACGATCCCCCGCCGGGGCGTCCAACCGCTCGTCGGCGGCCAGCAGCGCGCCAGCGGCCCGCAGCGCCGGGAACAGACGGTACAGGCTGTCTGTCGCGTCGTAAGTCACGACAATTTGCGCGTCAGCCCCATTGAGCAGCACGTGTGTTACCGCGCGCATCGTCAGATCATGATCGGTGTCATAGTTAACGCGCACCAGGGTGTTGTGATCGTTGCCAATCTTGAAGTCGAGCCGTCCATTGCGCCACAACTCGATCAGCGGTGCGTCGGGGATGAGATCGGAGAAGTGAGAGAGATTGTCAATGAAGAAGACGGCATTTCGACGTTCATCGCGTTGATGGAGCAACGCCGTATCCCTATCGGGGGTTCTCCAACCGGAGACAAAGGTCAGCATAGGTTCCTATCCTGGAACAGCAGAACTCTTGACTCCTTGCCTGCTGTTCTACCTCTATGATCGCATAATATCATTAGAATGGTCTAAAGGAATTGTCAAATCTGCATAACGGTTTCATCGCTACAAACTGAACTCGTACACATCCTGGCTGTAGTCGGTCTGCTCAACATCACTGCCCAGAAGTGGCAGCTCCGAGTCCATCACGTAGGTCACAATCGTGTGATAGCCGTCACGGTTGGCTCGATCTTTGATGGCGGTGACCATCGGGTTGGAGAGCGGGCGCGCCGACCAGCACGCCAACTGGATTTCTCCGGGCTGATTGCTGCCGCGCATAAACAGGATGGCGTTTTGCCCGGTCACGCTCAACTGGATGTGCGCCGTCGGGATATCCAGGATTTCGGGCACACCGGCAGCCCAACTGTATGGAAACAGGTTGTCCCATTCCTGGCGGCTGGATTGGTAGCGACCCAAGGGCATGTACCAGCCCTTGATTTGCTCCGGGTTGGCATCCGTCAGGTTCACGGCCTGGTAGAAGGCCCGACCCAACTGGGTCGGCACGCGCACCCGGTGGCCGCTGCGCGTGTGGATGAAGCCGTGTTTGGCATAGAAATCGCGGCCTTCATTGTTGGTCGCCATCACGCGCTCGCATTTCATCAGCCGGGCCATCTCGACGATGTAGTTCATGAGCGCCGCGCCCAGGCCGCGCCCAACAAAGTCCGCATGGGTCATGATGACGCCCAGGTGCAGGTGATGGCCGAATGGCGGCGGTTCAAAGCTCTCGTAGATTTCGGCTTCGGCCAGCGGTTCGCCGTCAAGCTCCGCGACCAGGGGCACGCCCGACCCGGCCAGCAGCCGGTTCAGGTGTACGGCGCACGTCTCTACGCTCATCCAGGGGCCACCAGCCTGCCAGCGGTCATAGAGCGTCATCTCGTCGTAGCGTGGCCCGCCGGGGTGAAGTTTCTGCGATTTATGAATCTCAGTGATGGCGATGGTGTCGGTCAGCGTTGCCAATCGAACCGTGATCACGCAATGGCTCCTGTGTTGAGTGCCCCCACCTCCTTTCCGAATTCAGAGAGGGAGGAACTGGTAGGCACTGCCTTTTTGTCCTGGCTCCCCTCTCTGCCAGGCGGAGAGGGGCCGGGGGGTGAGGTTAAAAACTAGATCAGATCGGCAATGGCGATTTTCGGATTTCCTTTTGGGAAGAATGCCCGCAAAACATCCTGATGGCGCAAAGCATAGCTCCCCGGCGAGAGGTTATCAAGCCCGAACCAGCCGCTCAACAGCCGGATCAGATCGGTGGCGGGTGCGGCCAGTTCCACCACCTCGGCTTTTCGGCCCGGCTCGCCGAAGGAGATTTCGGCGCTCTGTTCTTCCGTCATCAGGCGCAATTGAATCGGGTAGCCTGCAAAACGCGAGGCGTTCAGCCGGTGTCGAAGCGTGTCGGCCATGCCTTCCAGCGTCCGCGCCAGATCGTTGAGGCGCAGAAAGCCCGCGCCAGTAAAACTGCGCAGGGTGGCCCCACGCGCCAGCGCGTGTTCCATCATCTGACAGGCCGGGTGAATAAACAGGCCGATCCGCTCTGCACCGTAATCGCAGGCCATCGATGCCGCCTCGGCCAGCAGTGCCTCGGTGGCATCCGCATCTGTCCCGGCGAACTCGATGATCGAGAAGCGCGCCGCATCTTCACGGAACCAGTTGACCGGGGCACTGCTCACCAGCCGCATGTAGGCCAGCAGCGCGCCTTCGTATTCCGCCACCAGGAAGCTGTCGTTGTCGTGCCGCCCGACGTCGGCCATGTAGTTGATCTGCCAGCGCCAGGTCGGTTCGTCACGGGCCATGATGCTGTGGCCGCAGGCCGCGGCCTGCCGGTACAGCGCTGACACCGCCGGCAGATCATCCAGCACGAAGGAGCGCACCGTCACCGGCTTGCCGCGAATGCCGAGCCAGCTTGCCATGCGGCGCTGATGCCCGTGTGACAGGTTCCACTCGCCCGCTTTGAGCGCCGACTCGATGTCGATGCTCGATTCGTAGCTGGTCAGGTACAGACCGACAGCATATTCGTAGCCCCAGCGCTCATAGAAGTTGGGGATACCAAAAATGATGCTGACCGCATCGCCCCGCTCGGCCATACGCTCCAGAGATCGGTTCAGAAGCGCCGTCGCGTAGCCCCTGCCCCGGTAGGCTTCCAGCGTGCCGACCACGCCGATCTCGGAGGCAGGTAGGGTGCTTTCGCCAAAATGCAGCGCGCGCGGGATCAGCATAGTGTGGGCGGCGATCTCGCCGTTGTCGCCGTCGATCACGAAGCAGTCGGCGGGGTCGAAGCCCGGCATCGTGCCGTACCACTTTTCCAGCAGGTCGCTGTCGCCGGGGCCGTGCACCAGCCGGATATGCTCAAGAACAGCAGCGCGATCCTGGGGCCAGTTCAGGGTACGGATGTGCATCGTGGGGCTTCCTGACCTTGCGTAGAGCAATCTCGTGCAATTTCACGTTTTTCTGCTTACGATTCTAAACTAAACTCGGATTTGAGCGAATCCCGGCAAGTCTGCTCATGTTCTTTTCAGGGTATACTTAATCAAATGATCGTTCAATTTAGATTGAATGATGCCGGGCCATTGGAGAACCTGAAATATGTTTCCTGAACTACCTCCACAATGTGAGAATTTTTCCACAGCCTGCCGCTGGACGTACTGGAACGTCCAGGGCACGGAGGGGCTGATGTACGCACTGATGGCCCTGGCGGTGATCGTCTTCGCCGGGCGGCTGTGGATGCGCATACAGGCATGGCGGCAGGGGCAGGACGACCTTCCGTTTGATCACCTGGGCGAGCGAATCCGACGTGTACTGGTCTACGTTGTGGCGCAGTACCGCATCCTGCGCGACAGAATCCCTGGCGTGATGCACCTGGCAATCTTCGCGGGCTTCACGATCTTCTTTATCGGCACGACGCTGGCGACCATCGACTACGACGTTACGCTGCCACTATTCGGGATCAAGCTGCTGTCCGGCACGTTCTACCTGTTGTATAAAGTCGTGCTGGACGTGTTCAGCGCCATCTTCATCGTCGGCCTGGGCATGTCGCTCTGGCGGCGCGTGGTGCGGCGGCCCAGCACGCTGACCTACAACCCCGGGTTCACCTGGATTCTGTTCCAGCTGTGGCTGTTCGTTGTAACAGGACTGCTGATCGAAGCGCTGCGCATTGCCTACGTGGATGCCATCTACGGCGCGCGCTTCTGGTGGTCACAGTATTCTGTCGTCGGCTACTGGATCGGCAAGGTCATTCAAGCCATTGGCCCGACTCAGGATTGGACGAGCGCGGCAGGCGCAAGTTACCTGAGCAGCCTGCTGGTCTCGCACCGCGTCATGTGGTGGTTTCACGTCTTGCAGGTCTTTGTGTTCATCGCCACCCTGCTCGATACCCCGCTACGGCACATCATCTACAGCCCGCTCAACATCTTCTTTAGCTCAATGAAACCGGCGGGCCAACTGACCAAACTCAACCTGGAAGACGAAACGGTGGAACAGTTCGGCGTCGCTAGGCTGACCGACTTCCGTGCGGTGCAGCTCTTGAACGGCGATGCCTGTACAGAGTGCGGGCGCTGCCAGGCGGCTTGCCCGGCCTACATGGCAGGCACGGCGCTCAACCCCAAGCAGGTCATCCTGAACATCCGGGACAGCATCAGCGCTTACCAGGGCTTTCTGCCCATTGGCCCGCACGCCAACGGCGGCAGTAGAAACGGCTCGAACGGCGCATCAGGCGATGGGGACGCCTTGCAGGTGACGGGCACGCGCATCAGCGAGGACGCGCTGTGGGCCTGTACGACCTGCCGGGCCTGCGTCTACGAGTGCCCGGTGCTGATCGAGCACGTGGATGCGATTGTCGATATGCGGCGCGACCTGGTGATCATGGAGGCCAACCCGCCCAAACTGCTGCAAAACACCTTCACCAATGCCGAGCGAGCAGGCAACCCCTGGGGCAACCGGGGCAGCCGCCTGGATTGGGCCAGTGCCCTCGACTTTGAAGTGCCGCTGCTGGCCGATAAGAAGGAATGCGATGTGTTGTACTGGGTAGGCTGCGCGGGCGCATTTGACCCGGCCAGCCAGCGCACGACCCGTGCCGTCGCCCGTATTCTGAACCAGGCGGGCGTCGATTGGGCTGTCCTGGGCGACGAGGAAACCTGCCACTGCGAATGGGCACGGCGCGCTGGCAACGAACCGCTCTACCAGGCCAGCGCCCAAGCCAATATCGAGACTTTCAAGCAGTACAAGTTCAACCTGATCATCACTCACTGCCCGCACTGCTTCAACACCTTCAAGAACGAGTTCCCGCAGTTTGGCGGCGATTACAAAGTGGCTCACCACAGCCTGTATATCGCCAAACTGATCGCGGAGGGCAAGATCAAGCCGCACACGCAGCGCAGCGAGTCGATCACTTTCCACGACTCGTGCTACCTGGGCCGCTACAACGGCGTGTATGACGCGCCGCGTGCCATGCTCGCTTCCGTCCCCGGCCTGAACGTGATCGAGATGGCGCGCAGCCGGGATCGCGGGTTGTGCTGCGGCGGGGGCGGCGCGCAGGTCTGGATGGAGACGCACCAGACCCACCCGGTCAACCAGATTCGGCTCGAAGAAGCGATGAGTACCGGCGCATCGACGGTGGCGGCAGCCTGTCCCTTCTGCACGATCATGCTGGCCTCGGCGGCGCAGTCGAAGGGCGTGACCGAGCAGGTCAGGGTTCAGGACGTGGCCGAGATCGTGGCCGAGGCATTGTAGGGTTTACCTCACACCCCCTCGCTGCGAAGCGGAGAGGGGAACTGGCGAGCTGCGTCATTGAGAGAGGTGAGGTTTGCATGGTAGGGAAACCCTGGCATGACGGCAAATCCGCCTGACGGAGCTTGGGTGGTCATGCGGACGCGGATTGATAGCAGAGACTAACGAACGCTCAGACCGATTTTCGTAGCGTTTGCTCAATTTGCTGACTTGACCTGCCTTGATTCGGCGTGCGATATTGCCTGTAAGTTATGCCTTTGTCGGCTGGTGTCTACGCTCGCCCTTCGATAAAATAGGACTTCCGGTTATCTGTCGAGGAGCAATCAAGCTGTGGCCTCATCTTCCGAGCTACTCAAGGGCCTGAACGCGGCCCAGGCGGCTGCCGTTTCTGCGCCACCCGGCCCTACCCTGGTCATTGCCGGGCCGGGCAGCGGCAAGACCGCCGTGCTGACGCGCCGCGTGGCCTACCTGATCCGCGAGATGGGTGTGCCGCCCACACGCATCATGGCTGTGACTTTCACCAACAAGGCGGCCAAGGAAATGCTGAACCGCATCGAGGGGATGCTCGGCGGGCAAACCAAAGGCTTGACAGCGGGCACGTTCCACGCCATCTGCGCGCGTATCCTGCGCCGCGAAGCCGACAGCGTTGGCCTGACGCGCGATTACGTTATCTACGACACGGAAGATCAGATCGCGGTCATGAAACGGGCCATCGAAGAGGCAGGCCTCGACCCCAGGCAAAACTCGCCGCGCGGCCAGCTTGCCCGCGTGTCCAGCGCCAAGAACGAACTGATCGGCCCGGCGGAATACCCCACTGGCTCCTACCCGGATCGCATCACCCACGATCTGTACGAGCGTTACCAGGATATTTTGCAGTTCAGCAACGCCGTCGATTTTGACGATCTGTTGATGAAGACCGTCCTGTTGTTCCGGCGCAATGCCGCTGTGCGCAAGCGCTACCAGGGTTATTACGATCACATCCTGGTGGACGAGTTCCAGGACACCAACACGGCGCAATACACACTGCTGCGGCTGCTCGCCAGCGAGCACTGTCACCTGTTCTGTGTGGGCGACCCCGACCAGAGCATCTACAAGTTCCGGGGAGCGGATTACCGCAACGTCAACCGCTTCCGCCAGGACTACCCCAACGTCAACCTGATTTTGCTCGAACAGAATTACCGCTCCCACCAGCTTATCCTCGACGCGGCGATGGCGATCATCAACAAGAACGTAGATCGCATCCGCAAAGAATTGACCACGACGCGCCAGGAAGGCCCCAGGCTCGTGCTGCGCGAGTCGGTCAACGAGGTGGATGAAGCGCAGTTCGTGGTCGAAAAGATCGCCGAACTGGTCTACCTGGGCAAGTACAAACTGCGGGACTGCGCCGTCATGTACCGTACCAACGCCCAATCCCGCAGCCTGGAAGAAGCGTTTCTGGAAGCGCATCTCCCTTACCGGCTGGTGGGGGCGACGCGCTTCTACAGCCGCCGTGAGATCAAAGACCTGCTGGCTTACCTCAAAGTCATCCACAACCCGGACGACGAGCTGAGCATGGAACGCATCATCAACGTGCCGCCGCGCAGCATCGGCGCCAAGACCGTCGCGGAGTTGAAGTCGTGGGCGGGTAAACGCAACCAGAGCATTTTCCGAGCGCTGGACGCGATGGCGCATGGCGCGGAGTCGCCCTTCAGCAGCAAGGCGAGCAGGGCACTGGCCGACTTCCACGCCATGATCGACAAATGGCAGGACGCCAAAGATCAGACCTGGGTCGGGCCACTGCTGGACGATGTATTGAACCGCACCGGCTACCTGGCCTACCTGGACGATGGCACGGAGGAAGGCGAAGACCGGGTCGCCAATGTGCGTGAGCTTTCCGCCCTGGCCTACAGCCAGGAAGGGTTGACACTGGGCGAGTTTCTGGCAGAGGTCTCGCTGGTCTCCGACGCCGACACGCAGGATGACTCGGCGGACGCGGCGGTGCTGCTGACGCTGCACGCTGCCAAAGGGCTGGAATTTCCGGTGGTCTTCATCGTCGGGCTGGAAGAAGGGATGCTGCCGCACCAGCGCGCGCTGGACGACCCGGAACAAATGGACGAGGAGCGCCGTCTGATCTATGTCGGGCTGACACGAGCAAAGGACATGCTGTTCCTGACCTGGGCGTTCCGACGGCTGGCCTATGGCGACAGCATGAAGGCCATGCCCTCCCGCTTCCTGGCCGAGATACCACCGCACCTGACGACGGGTTCGCCGCTGCCGAGCCATGCTATCGCCAGGTACGAACGCGAGGGCTACCAGCGCGCCACCACCTGGACGATCCCCACGCCGACCACTGGCGCAAAGCGAACGGAGCAGCGGCTCAACCGCTTCCACAGCGGCCAGCGCGTCCGGCACGCCAAGTTCGGTGATGGGATCGTGATTGCCAGCAAGGTACGAGGCGATGATGAGGAGGTAGACATCTCCTTCCCCAACTATGGCATCAAACGGCTGTCGGCCAACATCGCTAACCTGGTGACAATGGGCGAGGAATGACCCGGCTGCTGACCTGCGCCGCGCTGCTAACGGCCATGCTGGTCGCAGGGCTGCTCGCGGCGCGCCTGGTCGGTTCTACCCGTTCTCTACAGGCCAAAACGGTGCTGGACAGCGGCCAGTGCGAGCAACCGTGCTGGCACGGCATCCGGCCCGGAGAGACCACGCTGGCCGAAGCCGAGGCCGCGCTCCGCGAGAGCAACATCGTCAGCATCTACAGCCCGCACAGCGCCATGATCTTGCGTTGGGCCATCCGTTCTGATCCGCCCTGGCGGGGCAGCGCCTTTCGCTTCAACGCCGAGCGAGCGGACGATACCATTACTTTTGTCGAGTTGAATCCACCCCTGGCCGCCATGCGCCTGGGCGATGCCATTGCCATCTTTGGCGAACCACTGGTTTCGACCCTGTGCTGGCGTTTCGATTCCGTCCCTGGCGACGTGGCGCAGCCCTTCCTGGCCGCACACCTGTATTTCCAGGGCAACGTCGAGGTGCTGGCCTACAATCCGATTGATCCACGTGGCAAGCGCTACACGCCCGACATGGCGATCTGGCAGGTGATCTACGATTACCCGTCTATCGAGCCGCCCTATCGCTTTGATGCGCCGCGCTGGCGGGGTTTCACCTGGGCCGCCGAGAACCAAGTTTGCTAAGTTAGAACGCTCTCTGATCGATCCGGCCTTTATTGTCCGGCTTCTTGCAAGGTGAGTTGGGCTATACTTACAGCATGGGTCTATATGGGTGTTTTTATGGTAATGGCTATCCCTTCCCCATCCTTTGATGAACGCCCCACCGCATATGCAGATCGGGTAGGCTCCTGGTTCCTGACATGGAACAAGTCAAAGAAGGAAATGGGGCAGTATTTTACACCGATCAGTGTGGCGAATTACATGGCGCATCTGGTCACGTCGATCAAAGGTACGATGCGCGTTCTTGATCCCGGCGCAGGCGCTGGCATTTTATCTTGTGCGCTATGTGAGCGATTGCCAGGAAATATCGACCTGGAAGCCTACGAAACTGATCCTGAACTGGCGGATTGCTTGGAGACGTGCCTTTGCTACGCTCAGACCTGGATGAAAGCACGAGGCCGCAGCTTACAGTTCAAGATTGTGCGAGGCGATTTCGTCATGGCCCGTGCATGGGCACTGCGATGGCCGACAAACGATCCCTTTGATGTCGTGATTTCTAATCCGCCTTATTTTAAGCTGTCTAAGGCCGATCCACGTGCTAAAGCTGCCGCAATGGTTGTGCATGGGCAGCCGAATATCTATGCGATTTTTATGGCCCTCGGTGCAGCGATGCTTAACGCTGATGGTCAACTGGTGTTCATCACGCCGCGCAGCTATGCCGCCGGTCAATACTTCAGCCGATTCCGTGACTATTTCTTTTCCATCATGCGGCCCAGAACGATACATCTTTTCGATTCCCGCCGCGACGTTTTCAACGACGTATTGCAAGAGTCCGTTATTCTTCATGCGGAGCGATCCAAGCAGGACCGTGACGTGATCATTTCCTTCAGCGCCAGCGGGCAAGATTTTGGCAACTTAAAGCAGCGTATGCTGCCACTGAGCGAGATATTGAACGGTGACAACATTCTCCACATTCCACTATCTGACCGGCATGATGAGATCGCAGAACTGGTTCGCGCCTGGCCTGCCCATCTGTATGATTACGGGATAGAAGTCTCTACCGGTCCCGTCGTGCCTTTCCGCGCCACGCAGTTTGTCAGTTCTCAAGGCAACGTCCCCGAAACTCATGCGCCGCTAATTTGGATGCAAAACGTCCGGCCCATGAAGATCACCTGGCCGCTGCCGCGCAAGAACCAATACATTGCACGGAAAGGCGCGGAAAAGCTGCTCCTGCCCAATCGTAACTATGTTGTGCTACGGCGATTTAGCGCAAAGGAAGAACAGCGACGCTTGATCGCAGCGCCTTATCTTGCCGAGATCGACAGCGATTGGATCGGCCTGGAAAACCATCTCAATTACGTCCATCGCCCCAATGGAACGCTGTCAATTGAAGAAGCACGAGGGCTTGCGGCATTACTGAACAGTGACCTGGTGGATACCTATTTCCGCATTTCCAGCGGCAATACGCAGGTCAGCGCGACAGAACTGCGGGCTATGCGGCTTCCGCCGCTCGAAGCGATCTGCGAGATAGGGCAGCGTGTAACCGGTGAGACAAACATCAACGCCCTCGTCAACGACGTGTTGGGAATTTATGCTTGAAATCGCTGAGGCTCAAGAAATTCTCGCAGCGCTGGGTATGCCTGCTGCACAACGTAATGAGATGGCGGCCTTGACTCTCCTGGCGCTTTGTGGATTGAAGCCCGAAGATGATTGGCTGTCTGCAACACGACAAAGCCTGACGGTTACAAAGGGCATCATGGCCTTCATTCGTGCCCATTATGGCAGAGACTATGCGCCCAACACCCGTGAAACGTTCCGGCGACAGGTGCTTCACCAGTTTGTGCAGGGCAAAATTGCTGACTACAATCCCGATAAGCCTGAGCTACCCACTAACAGCCCCAAAGCACACTACGCCATTTCGGAAGCAGCCCTTATCGTGATACGAGCTTATGGCACGGAACAATGGGAAAGTGTTGTCCGCACCTTCCGAGAGACACAGGGTAACTTGATGACGGTTTACCAGTCATCACGAGACAGGCACACTATTCCCGTTCATCTACCGGACGGTACGACACTCACGCTTTCACCAGGCGAGCATAACGAATTGCAGGCTCAAGTGATCAGCCAATTTGCGCCACAATTTGCGCCTGGCGCAGTCTTACTTTACCTGGGAGATACTGCCGACAAGGATTTGTACGTTGCTACCGAACAACTGGCAAGTCTAGGTATTCCCGTTACGGAACACGATAAACTGCCCGACATTATCCTGCACGATACTGCGAGGAATTGGCTGTTTCTAATTGAGGTCGTCACCTCACATGGCCCAATGACCCCCAAGCGTGTACTTGAATTGAATGCAATGCTGCACAATTGTGACGCTGGCAACGTATTCGTGACTGCCTTTCCAACCTTCAGCGAATTTCGCAAGCATCTCAAAGCCATCGCCTGGGAAACCGAAGTCTGGATTGCTGAAGTGCCTGATCACCTGATCCATTACAATGGGGATCGCTTTCTAGGGCCGCGCTGAAATAGAAAGTCCACCACAAAATAAGAGCGGTCATCGGCATTCACAACCTGTATGGTGCAATGAACGTTGCGCACTGTTGAATGATCCACCCTAAGCTGCAACTTCACTTGCTCGCTCGGAGGACATACACAACGTTACGGTCAACAGTACGGCTGTTGAGTAGACGGGTCAAGATTGGCCCTGGCGAACTGTTCCCGCGCCGCTGGCGACGGATCGTTTGGGCCGTGCTCCTGTTGTTCACGCTGGCAATGGCCGGTACGGTCTACGGCGCACGCAGTCCGAATCGCTACGCCTGTCTACGTTTTGCCAACGACTTGCTGGTTGATCTGAACACGGGCACGCATATCACCGATCCACGCCAGAACTTTACGTCCAGCGCCACTTACCGCCGCATCCCCTCACCGGATGGCGAGAAGGCCGCCTTTTTGAAACCTGCGGCGCGCTCTGCCAGGCTGTTTATCGAGGGCGCTGACGACTCCCCTGCGTGGGTGAGCGACAACGTGATATTCCTGGAACCGAATAGCTGGTCGCCGGACAGCCAGCGCCTGGCCTACATGATCTACGAGAACGAGAACTCACGGGTGGTCATCACCGGGGTACAGCCGGGCAGCCCGCAGGCCATCATCCCGGTACTCAGTCCGACGTTTCTGGGCTGGTCGCCAGACAGCGCTTATGTTGCGCTGCTCGAAGGCAACCCGCTTCAGCGCCAGCTTGCCTTCTGGTCGGCTCCCGCGCTGCGGCACACGTCGATCTCCCCCAACGTCACCTTCGTGAGCGGTATGGCCTGGTCGTCTACCGGACATCAACTGGCACTGGTCTGGCAGGACACGGCGCAGAATCGCTGGTTCAGCTTTGTGTCGCCCGATAGCGCCGAGCCGACCAAGATCGCGCTGCCCAAAGATTCGTTCGATCACCGGCTGGCATGGTCGCCGGACAACCGTTTCGTGGCGGTCTGGTATCACGACGAGTGGCCCCGCTGGCGTATCGACATTTTGGGTGTGCAGGGCGAATCGTATCTGAAAGTGACCGAAACTGCCCAGGTTGGCGGCACGCTCTCGCAACCACTGATCGTCTGGTCGGCAGACAGCGGTGCAGTGACCTTCGTGGAGGCACAGGGCAATGAACGCGATCTGGTGGTATACCGGCTCGGCCAGCCCAGGCCCGAAACGCTTGTGGGCGGGCTGGAAAAAGCGCCCGTCTTTGCACCAGACAAGCGGCGCATGGCCGTTTACGAGCGCGTTTCGGCCAAAGCCAGCATCACGCTGATGGACGTGGATGGAGGGCAGCGTGTCCCGCTAGTTCAGGACGCGGCCGAGGCGGGCGATCCGCTCTGGTCACCGGATGGCAGGACAGTTGCGGCAGTCTGGGCCACCGGGCAGCGCGACCGGCGCGTGGCGCGCCTGTCGTGGGCACATCCCGACGGCTCCGACTTACACGTCGTCGATGATGGCTTCCAGGACGTGCGCGATTTGCGCTGGCTCATCGATGGCAAGACGCTAGCCTACGTTGCCCGCCGCAGCGATGGTTTCAGCGTCGAAACTGTCGATCTCAATGCGGGCACGATTACGCATTTGATGAGTGGGTTGGCGCAGGTGACGCAGTTGGCCCAGGACGCCCGAACGGGGCAGATCACGTTCTGGTGGCGGCAACCGGATGGCAGCGTCGGCTACGACGCCTACCGGCCTGACGGCCAGCGCCTCTACCGCTTGCGCAGCAGCGGCCAGATCGACGACGAGCGCCGCCTGTACTGGTCGCCCGATGGCCGCACTGCGGCGGTCAGGCTCGGCACACGTGGCAGCGAGACGCTCCAACTGGTTTCCAGGGACGGCCAGGCGCGCACTGTCCGCTTCGGCCTGGTCGGGTTGGGTGATCCGCTCTGGTCGCCGGATAGTTGGGCGCTGGCTTTCACCCAGGTGGATAAGGCGGTCTACAACGGCAACATGACTCTGGAAGTCGTCACCTCGGAAGGGGAAGACGTGCGGCGCTTTGGCGAGTATCGGGGCGTATACGCCAACCTGTCGTGGACGCGCTGTGACTGACTCCTGCTAGTCCTGATTGGGAAATCTGCTCATTTCAGGCGGATATAAGCCAGCGAGCATTAACTCTGTGCGATCTGCGATGCGTTCAGGATCGTTCAGATGCAGAACGAAACAGGTTACTCTGCCCTGTGGAGTCAACGGTTGAATAGTTGGCCCATTCAGTTTGAAGTGTTCCGGCCACTTATCGGCACGAAGGTTGAAGAGTCTGACGATCTGTTTTGTTTCCGGGTCGAGGGAGGCAAAATCGCTCCCTTTGTGGCGGTTGCAATCGAAGCAGGCCAGGCACAAGTTATTCTCTCTTGTTTCTCCGCGGTGCTTTTCGGGAATGATATGATCGAGTTCGTGTGGCAAATGGCTGTACTGGTCATCGATGAGGCAATACTCACAACATCCCCTGGCGCGCTCATAGAGCTGTTTTCGCAGAGGATCAGGAATATGACTCATCAGTCGGTAGCCTGTGGCCTGTTGAGTGCCTTATAGGCGTGCGCTTTGAGCCGGATCATGAAATGGTTGATCTGGCTCATCTGCTCCAGTTCGGTTTGTTCTTCAGCGGTCAGTTTGCCATTACGGTTCTTGTCGAGAAGAAAACGCATCCGGTCCTGCACGGCTTTGGATGCACGGAAATCGATGATTTGCTGGGGCGTGGGGGAGGTGACCAAGAATTCAAAGACCTCATCCGACGCATCAATCACTTGCTCAGGATTCATTGCCAATCACCCTTATCACATTGCTCATCCTATTATACCAATGCTTACCAGCGCCATCGTCACTCGATCAGATTGCTCCATTCCGCACAATCTCATTGACACACCTCGTGAAACATTGTACAATGCCCGCTGTGTCCAGAGTTTGTCGAAGTGTATAGCCAGGCTGGTGATGTGAGGTTGATATGGCCCTGTCCGTTTCCGCCCCGGCTGCGGTGGCGGCCCGCCCCGGTAACCCCATCGTCAAGTTCCGCGACTTGACCAAAAGCTACGAAGAAGCAGGCACAACCCACACCGTGTTGCACGGCGTCACCGCCGACGTGAACGAGGGCGATTTCGTCGTGCTGCTCGGCAAGAGCGGCAGCGGCAAGAGCACGCTGCTCAACCTGATCGGCGGGATCGACGTGCCGAGCGCGGGCGAAGTATGGGTCAAGGACACGTGCCTGACCTGCCTCAACGAGCGCGAACTGACGCTTTTTCGGCGTGACCACATTGGTTTTGTCTTCCAGTTCTTCAACCTGATCCCGACGCTGACCGTCCTGGAAAACGTGACTCTGCCCTACGAACTGCGCGGCCTGAACCGGCGTGACGGCGAGAAGAAGGCGAAAGCCTTCCTGGATCGGATCGGGCTGGCGGGCCGCGCCAACGCTTACCCGGATCGCCTGTCGGGTGGTGAGCAGCAGCGCGTCGCCATCGTGCGGGCGCTGATCCACGAGCCGCTGTTGATCCTGGCCGACGAGCCGACAGGCAACCTGGACGAGGACACCAGCCAGATCGTCCTCAAACTGCTCCTTGAACTGACCCGCGAGGCAGGCCGGACGCTCATCATGGCGACGCACAGCGCCGAGGTCGTGCCCCATGCCGACGTGATCTATCACATTCACGAGGGCAAGCTCGTCTCCGAGCCAGGCACGCAGAGTGCGCAACGATGATTACGCTGACCGATACGCTGTGGCGGGTCGTGCTGCGTTCGATCCGCCGCCGCCCGTTTCAGAGCGCGCTGTTTATCGCGGGGGTAGCACTCGGCGTCGCCATGATCGTGGCGATTGACCTTGCCAATAGTAGTGCCCTGCGCGCCTTCGGCCTGTTTACGGAGAGCATCGCCGGGCGCACCACACACCAGATCATCGGCGGGCCGAGCGGCCTGCCCGAAGACCTGTACCGCCGGATTCGGGTTGATCTGGACATCCGTCTGTCCGCGCCCGTCGTCAGCGCCTACGTGCAGGCCCTCGAACTGAATGAGCAGCCGCTGCGCGTCTTCGGCGTCGATCCGTTTGCGGAAACGCCCTTTCGGGGCTACTTGCAGCTTGGCAGTTCGAGCGCCAGCCTGAACGATCTGAGCAGTTTGCTGACGGAGCCGAACCGGGTCCTGATGGCCGAGGGACTGGCGAAGCTGTACGACCTGAAGCCGGGCGACACGATCACGCTGCGCTACGGCCCAACCCGCCACACGGTGGTCATTGCGGGCGTGCTGCGCCCGACAGACGAGGCGACAGATCAAGGGCTACAGGACCTGTTGATCACCGACATCAGCACCGCCCAGGAACTGCTCGGCATGGTCGGCAGATTGACCAACATCGACCTGATCGTGCCGGAAGGCGCGGCAGGCGACGCAGAACTGGCCCGGATAGAGGCCATTTTGCCGCCAGGCGCGACCATCGAAGCCGCTGCCAGCCGCAGCAGCGCCATCGCGCAGATGACGGGCGCGTTCGATTTGAGCCTGACGGCGCTCAGTCTGCTGGCGCTGGTCGTGGGCATGTTCCTGATCTACAACACAGTGACGTTCTCCGTCGTGCAGCGGCGGCCCATCCTGGGCATTTTGCGCTCGCTGGGCGTCACGCGCCAGCAGGTCTTCGCCATGATCCTCTGGGAAGCTGCGCTGTTGAGCGTCATCGGTGCACTGATCGGGCTGGTTCTGGGCGTAATCATGGGCCGCGCCGCCGTCGTGCTCGTTACACGAACGGTCACCAGCCTGTACTTCACCGTGACAGTGCGCAGCGTCGCCGTCCCGGTCTCCGCGCTCGTCAAAGGAGGCGTGATCGGCGTCGGCGCGGCGCTGCTGGCGGCGCTGCTGCCTGCCTACGAGGCCACGACGACCCCACCCACCGGTACGCTGCGCCGCAGCACCATCGAAGGCAAGATTCGCCGCCTGATCCCGGCGCTGACCGTCGGCGGGGGCGTGCTGCTGGCGCTCTCGTTCGCGGCGCTGTCGCTCACCAATCTGGTTATCGGCTTCGCCGGGCTGTTCGGGATCGTGGTCGGCTTTTCGCTGTTCACGCCGCTCGTCGCGCTGGCGCTGATGACGCTCCTTCGCCCGCTGACGGGTGCATTGTTTGGCGTGCTGGGCCGCAGCGCTCCGCGCAGCATTATTCGTTCCCTGAGCCGTACTTCGGTGGCTGTCGCTGCGCTGATGGTTGCCGTGTCGGTCATCGTCGGTGTGAGCGCAATGGTCGGCAGCTTCCGCAACAACGTCCAGGATTGGCTGGCAAACACCATCCAGGCCGACATTTTGATCGGCCCGCCGTCCATCTCCGCCAACCGTCAGGAAGTGCCGGTTGATCCCTCGGTGGCCGAGGAAGTGCGCAAAACGCCCGGCATTGTCGAGGTGGACACCGCTCGCAACGTGGAAGTGATGCGCCCCGGCGATGCGCTGCCTGTGTACCTGGCGGTGATCAGCGGTGACGTTTCGCACGGCCACCGGCCTTTCAAGTGGGCCATTGGCGACTTCAACACCGTCTGGCAGGCCATGGCCGACGGCGCGGTGATCGTCAGCGAGGCGTTTGCGCGCCATCGCGGCATCGCCATCGGGCCGGGGCAAACGCTGACACTGCGCACGGATCGCGGCGACAGGACGTTCCCGGTGGCCGGGGCAATCATCGACTATGGCAGCGACCAGGGCACGGTGCTCATGCGCGATACGGTCTATCACGCCTTGTACGATGACCGCATGATCTCGACGGTTGCGGCCTTTGTCCAGCCGGGGGCCGACCTGAACGCCATCATCAGCGACCTGCGCCAGAAGTTCGCCGGGCGGCAGGAACTCCAGATTCGCTCTAACCGCGAGCTGCGATCCGGCGTACTGGTCGTGTTCGATCAGACCTTTGCCATCACCACCGCGCTGAATTTGCTGGCGACGGTAGTGGCCTTCATCGGCATCCTGTCGGCATTGATGGCCTTGCAGCTTGAGCGTACCCGCGAACTGGGCACCATGCGCGCCAATGGTCTGACACAGGGGCAGCTTTTCCGCCTGACGCTGCTCGAAACGGGCCTGATGGGTTTCACGGCGGGGCTGATGTCGCTGCCCGTCGGCACGGTGCTGGCCTGGGTGCTGGTCTACATCATCAACGTGCGCTCCTTTGGCTGGTCGCTGCAACTGCAACTCCGGCCAGAGTTCTACACGCAGGCGTTCG
>JAJPHV010000010.1 GCA_021325095.1 Chloroflexota bacterium
CATAACCGATTTCATACGTAAATTCGACATTTACGCCTGCCGAACCCGGTCAATCATTCCACCTTCCGCACCACGCGCGCCGGGTTGCCCGCCGCGATCACGCCCGGCGGAATGCTGCGCGTGACCACGCTGCCCGCGCCAATCACGCTGGCCGCGCCGATTGTCACGCCCTTCAGGATCAGGCAGTTCATGCCGATAAACACATCGTCCTCGATGATGACCGGGCGCGTCTGCCCGGCCAGCGGGTCACGCCGCCGCAGCGCCGGGTCAAGCGGGTGGAAGTCGCTGTCGGTGATCGTCGTGTTCGCCCCGACGACCACGTGATCGCCAATCGTGATCGACTCCTCGGCGCAGATCGTCCCGCCCGTCATGCCCAAGCCCGCGCCGATCACCAGCCGCGCCCCGGCCCGGCGTGTCGTCAGGATCACCGGATGGGAGGGGCCAAGCGGGTTGCTGCGCGCTGTGGAGCGCAGTTCCACACCGTCGCCGATGATCAAAGTACTTGGCCGATACTTCTGGATGATGGGCAGGCCGTACAGCCGCCAGCCATGTCCCCAGGGCACGCCCACTGCCGCAAAGTACAGGCGCGCCAGCGGCAGCAGCAGGATGCGGCGCACTTCGTTGAGCGCTTTCCAGGGCGTTTGCATCGCCAGCCGGGCCGCACGGGCCGACAGCAGCGGGGGGACAGGGTCGGGCGTGGTCATGCGCCGAGTATATACAATGCGCGCTGGGCGTGCTAGAATGAGCGATTATGGTGATTGGTGCGTGTATCATCGAACTGGAAATGCCGGGCCTGAACTCGCTCAAGGAAAAGCGCGGCGTGCTCAAGCCGCTGCTGGTCCGGCTCCACAAGGAATTTAACGTCGCCGCCGCCGAGGTCGATCTGCACGACGTATGGCGATCCGCCACGTTGGGTGTCACGACGGTCTCCACCAGCGCCGCCCACGCGCAAAACCTGCTGGATAACCTCGTCCACTGGATCGAAACCAACCGCCCCGACCTGGAAGTGATCGATCATTACGTCGAAGTCATCCCGTTTTCGAGTGAGGCCGGGTCGTAATATTGACACACCTGGCATTGGTTTGTTTGATCCCCTATTCAATGGGTCGGGGGTGAGGCCAACCCGAAAAATTCCCCAAAATTGGGTCACAAGCCGCCCGAAGCGTGTTATAAAGTAAACAAAACCAACCGCTTTATAACACATCGCGGGATTGACGCGATAGAACATCCGTGCTACGCTACTTGGGCGTGGCCGGTTTGAAACGTTTGTGCCCAACCTGTCACACGCGGAGATCACACATGGCGCTGAAACTCACCTGTCCCCAGTGCGGCCAACGGATGACAATGGACTTTGCAACCAGCCGGGTGTACTGCCAGCACTGCGGCTACGTGCGCCCGGACGAGATCGCGCAGATCGAACGGAAAGAGCAGGAGGTCAAGGCACGGGGCACGCACCCGCACGTCGAGATCACGCACAAGGGCGAGATCAGCGCAGCGGCAATGGCGGCCTTTGAGACCGGGCACGATCTCCTCTATGCAGGGCGCAAACCGGAAGCCTTGCAGTCCTTCCGGCGCGCCGCCGATCTGCAACCGGATTTCGTCGATGCGCACCTGTGGATCGCCAAGATCAGCGACGACCCCGCCGTGAAGCGCGATCACCTGGATTCGGTGCTGGTCCACGTGCCGAACCACCTGGAAGCGCTGCGCCTGTTGATGGTCTTGCAGGGCCGCCTGACGCCCGAACAGGCGGCACAGACCTATCACGACCACGATCCGCAGGTGCAGCCAGTGGCGGAGCCTGTTCCGGCGAAAGGCACGGAACTGCTGTGCCCGAACTGCGGTGGCGACCTGACCCTCAACGAGCGGGCGCAGCGAGTCGAGTGCCGCTTCTGCGGGTACAGTGCGCCGCGTACCAACCACTCATCGAACGGCGGCGACTTGCTGGCGCTGGCCCTGCTGGAACGCAAAGCAAAGGCCGTGAAGTGGAACGTGGGCAAGCGGCTGGTGCAGTGCCAGCAGTGCGGCGCGGAACATACCCTGACGGCAGATAAAATGTCGCAGCGCTGCCGTTTCTGCGGCTCCACCGAGGTGATCCTGAGCGATGCGCTGGGGTCGTTCGAGCAGCCGGACGGCCTGATCCCCTTCAGCCTGATGGCGGACGAGGCAATGGCCTGTGTCAACAAGCAGCTTGGCAGCCTGGGCGAGCGCTTCCTCAACCTGTTCAACAGCAACAAGATCGAGCGCAGCGTGATCGACGGCGTGTACCTGCCTTTCTGGGTCTTCGACGTGCAGGCCAAAGTGACCGAGACACATACCGTCGGCTTTCAAAGCACCGAGCTAACAGGCCTTGAGGAACAGCAGGACGTTGCGATCTGCGGGGTGAAGTCGCCGCCGCCCACGCTCACCTCGCACCTTGCGCCCTACGACATGGCGCGTGTTGTCCCCTATGAACCGAAGTGGCTGGCAAAATACCCGGCGCAGCTTTACAGCATCGACTTCGACACGGCCTCACTGGAAGTGCGCGGCATCGTCTCCAAAGCGCTGCGTGCCAAACATGATCGCCAGCTTGCGCAGTTGAGGGCGCAGTCCCGCGAAGATGCCTACCGCAGCGGCGAACTCCAGGAAATCATCCAGATCACCAGCCAGATTCAGAGCATGTCCTTCCGGCTGATCCTGATGCCCGTCTGGATCGCCACATTGTACGAGGACGACGGCGAGGTGCGCCTGGGCGTGGTCAACGCTCAGACGGGCCGGGTCGCCCTGGGCCGGGCCAGCAAAGTCAAACCATGAAAGACGATCAAGACCTTTATGACGCCTCCCTATCACGTGTATTGCAGTTGTGGTCGCCTGCTCAAAATCAAAGTGCGGCGCGAGGGTGTTGTGTTGCAGTGTCCGGAACACGGCGTTATCTGGCATTATCAGGTGGGCGAAGCGCCCAGGCGCGAGAAGAAAGTCAAGCGGCAAGACAAGGCTGAGGACTGAACAGGCCAGGTCTCACACACAGCCTGACCCTGTATGGTATTTATGCACAGCCAAAGCATGCGGCAGCGGGAGCGTGATTGTGGAGAACGACGCCGACCACATCAAGCTGTCTTCCGTCTCCACCAGGACATCCGCGCTGTCACGCTGCGGGTCAAAACCTTCGCCACTGGTCTGTTCGATCCATATGCGTTTGATCATCACGCACTACCCTGAAC
>JAJPHV010000002.1 GCA_021325095.1 Chloroflexota bacterium
CTTGAATTGTGCACTGAACTGCCGTTGTTTGCGGGCCATGTTTGTCCTCCACAGGTTTCCTTTATATCCCTTCTCATTCCTGTGCCCAACAATCCGCCCGCAGTACATCAAGCCGCGTCTCTAGAGGTGTTTGCAAGCCCGCGCAAAGTGATAGCCAAGAAGAAAGTATAGACGCAGAAACAGGATCGGGGCGCTCTCCAGGTTGTCCTTTGGAGGTTCATAGAGAATCCTGCACGCGGCCTGAATTAAATAGTGGCAAGCCTTTCACCTGCTTCGTCCAGGTATGCCTGGGCCACGTCAAAATAGCGCCGTATACCTCATCAATGTAGCCTGCCAAGCCCTGCATTGCAAGCAGGGTGTGAAGATAGAAACCCGTGCCCCGCTGGACGTAGTATTCAGGAGGGACGCATTGAGCAATTCACCCGCCTGATGTATGATGGTATGGGTACTTCCCTCTTACAAGAGTTACTGAGCAAATTGTCGGACATCTGGACGAGACAGGATTCGGATCACAATCATGGGCGACGCGAGCGACATCAAAGCCAATTTACCAGCAAGCGGAGAAGGAGACACATCTCCCGTGCTCATCATCAAACCATCGCACGGGTGGGTATCGTTACAGCTTCGAGAACTGTGGAAAGCACGCGAACTGCTGTATTTCTTGACCGAGCGCGACATTAAGGTGCGCTATAAACAGACTCTACTCGGTGCGGCGTGGGCCATTATCCAGCCTTTCATGACCATGGTTGTGTTCAGCCTGTTTTTTGGCCGCCTCGCCAAAGTACCCTCCGACGGCATCCCGTACCCTATCTTTTCCTATACCGCGCTCATTCCCTGGACATTTTTTGCCAATGGGCTGGCGCAATCATCCAACAGCCTGGTCGGCAGCGCCAACCTGATCAAAAAGGTCTATTTTCCGCGCATGATCATCCCGATTTCCGGCGTACTGGTTGGCCTGCCGGACTTTCTCTTATCGTTTCTGGTGCTCATCGGAATGATGCTCTACTACCAGGTCTATCCTTCGGGGGCGGCGATTCTGTGGCTGCCTGTGTTCCTGCTGCTGGCTCTCATCACCTCGCTTGGCGTAGGGCTGTGGCTTTCGGCGCTAAACGTCGAGTACCGAGACATTCGCTACGTCGTACCATTCCTGACCCAGTTATGGCTCTTTGCAACGCCAATCGCCTATCCGTCCAGCCTGTTGGACGAACCCTGGCGCACCGTTTATGGCCTGAATCCGATGGTGGGTGTTGTGGAGGGCTTCCGGTGGGCGCTGCTGGGTACGGGCCATCCACCTGGGCCACTTGTCCTGGCCTCCACGCTTGTCGCCCTGGCGATTCTGGTCAGTGGCGCGTTCTACTTCAGGCGTATGGAAAAGACGTTCTCCGACGTGGTGTAGCCCGGCCCGATGGCGCATAGCAAGCGGAACAAGCCCCTGCCTTAAAACGGACTGACGGATTGACCGGCGTGGGGCGTGTTCCCTGGCTCAACAAAGACTTGCACGCAATTCGGCAAGTCTAGCCTAAAAGCGGCACTTAAACGCCTTCCATTCGTAATCACTCCATAAGCCATTGAACCACTCGAGGAAGAAATTGTCATCATTATCCACACGTAACATCACCTTGCCAAAGGGTTTTGTATCCACTGCGATTGGCTCCGGGCTGACCTTCAGCAAGTCATCATACTTGAAAGTTGCCAGATTGAACCCCTTTGACTCCCTGTCAACGCCGAGGATCGCAATGGTACGTGGGCCGATATTACAATAGACGACCATTTTATCGGTCTGATCGGGCGCGACACGTCCATCATTGCCGAAGGCATCAGGGTACTTCAACTGGCTGGGTGTCTTGTTGTAATGGCTTTTACCAAACCAGTTGCAGGTGAAATACTTGATTTCGCGGGAACTCCACGGCCCGCCCGTCCATTCAAAACGATAGCCCGGGCCATAAACTTGCATCAATATAAGGCTGTGTCCGTCGTCGGCCAGTTTGCTTATTGCCCTGGGCTTGGCCCGCTCCACATCATTCAGCTTGAATTCGCCCAGCCGATAACCTCTTAAGTTCCGATCAATGCCTTGAACGACGATGGTTCCGGCGGACGCACCTTCGTTCACACAGTAAATGGCGACTTTGTCACCCGCGTTTGGGCTGGCCCGCCCATCCCTACCGAAGTCTCGTGTGAATGCAAGCGGATCGTAGACGCCCGACAGGTCCAGAGTCGGCGGTGCAGGCAACGGAAGCAAACAATTCCCGACCAGATCAAACCCGGTGCCTTCCAGGAGAGTGAAAGGCTTACCGCCAGCGAATGCCGATATAGAGGTTCCAACCTTCGTGTTAACAGCCTGCATGTCTTGGAAATAGAAATAGCTCGTGGTCACGATGGGTACCTTAGCGCTGGCCGTAGCGGCAATCAGGTTGGTTCCAGTGGGCGAAGTAAACGGCACGGGAACGTTATGCAGCAGATAGTTGACCGTTGGATCCGCAACAATTTTGCTAACCTGATCCAGGCGAATCTCAATGGCCGTGTCGTCAACAATTCCACCAGTCGTCTCGACTTTGAACCCGTTCTGACACATGGTAACCGTGATCGTCCACTTGATCCCATCGCGCTCGAAGCCCAGAGAGCGGGCATGGGCCACGCGGTCAGGATTGCTCATGAACATCAGGAAAAGGGCCAGACATATAACCAGTGAGATTATCCGTCGCCTCATCATGTCAAAATCCTCTGCAAGCCTTGCTGACGGTGTTTGAACGAACATTATTTCGTACCTGGGGTGTTTTAGCCATCCCTGAACCCCAAAGTCTGTTATTCACACACTTTCAACGGACTTGGTACGCATCCAGCGCGGAATGGCTCTGACCACTAGGGTCTCAAGCTGTTTCCAGTCGACAAAAAGCAGATAGCAGACAAGGTAGGAATAGAAGCTATACAGACTGAGCGTCAGCATGATGCCGACGTGAAAGAACACGCCCATTATCAGATAAATCGGTAACAGGCGTCGAAAAATCAGCACGAGCGGAAAAGTGATTTCGAAAAGCACGGTAAATATCGAAAGGAGCGCCATCGCCGGCATCGATGTGGATAATGCACGGGCAAGCCGTGTTGGGTTTCCCGTGCTATAGACGAAACTGCCAAGCCCAACACCATCGCGCCACCTGGCCTGGGCGTCCAGGTTGGGTTGTGCGACAAAGTAATCGGCTGGGCGCGGATCGCCCAAATAAGTAGCCAGCGTGCGCCCATCCATCCATGTGAGAGAACCGAAACGAATCTTTGAGTAGCCGCTGCTGAAGTAAGCAAGTGCCATGATCACCAGGATTAGATGGGCGGGCCAGACAGGAAATGAGCCGGCCAGTGGTTTGAACGCTTTGGGAAATGTCCAGCCATTTTGGCGAATGTGAGCGATGAGCGCGTCCAATGAGAACTGCGCTACGCCGGGCGCGAGGGCCAGCACCAGCAGCGTCAGTGAGGGCAGGGTTGTGGCATGATCGATAAAGCCGAACGAATTGATCAGGCTGTTCAAATACAGGTTGAGCGTCGCCAACGCGATGAGCGAGAAACGGGTTGCCAGGCCCAATGCCGATGTCAGGATCAGAATCCGCAGCAGCCAGCGCAAAGGTGTCACCAGCTCTGGCGAGAGTGGAATGGAAAGGTGCAACAACTGCACCAGAAACGTGGGCGCAGTAAATTCGACTGGTGCGCTGGAAAGCGCACTCAGATTGCCAAATTGCCACTCATCCCAGGCCACCACAAACAGGCCAATGACCAACAGGATACGGAATAAACCATATTGATAACGGTCTGAAGACGAAAACCAAAACTGATCCCAACGTTTCCATAATAGGTTTAGCATGTGGGACATTGTCCTGTTCTCGCGTTAACATCACGAAAGCATGTTGATATATCTGATGTATCATTGTGTCAGAAGCGAAAACTGATCGCTGGCGACGCTATATTGGCCGATTGGCGTCTCACGCTGGCTTGTCCAACCATTGCCTTGAGGCAGCATGGTGCGCAGGTCGATATTGATAGCTGTGATAGCAGGTGCAGCAGGATTGCGCCTACGTATGACATTCACAATCTTTCGGGACAAATCGGTCAGTCGAGCCACGAAGGCTGCCCGCGAATCATCGGGATACTTCCCTTGGGGAAATGCCGGGTCTGTAGAACCATACCACCGGCTGAACACTAACCGCCGAAAACTATCCGCACTGGGAACACCCAGGTCCCTGACAGGATCGAGCCGTCTGACTTGGCCTGTCTCGTCTTCCAGAAGGATGGCAATGTCGTAGGCAGGCTCACCGGGAACCCGATAATAAGCGAACATGGAATTGGAGGCAAAAGGCCAATCATCGAACGGGCCGATAATGGCAACGAGTTGAAGGGCCAACAGTGTAAGGATAAAAGCGGATACGAGCAATTTCGAAGATAGTCTCATTGGTGACATCGCCTGTAGCGCTACGTGCTGAACGGATCAATTGGTGCTCACTGGTGCTCACGCCGCCAGGCGCAACACCCCCGGAGGAGCGCAAAGGGTAATTCTGAGCGGCTGTCTCACCGCAACCATGTGCAACACCGAACCATAACAAAACCACAACAGACTCATCTGCAAACTTGATTCATCATTGAATCTGAAGTAACGTAATTCTAGCTTCTGGTACGCCAGCAACACGACGTATGAGGTTGTCTGTGGAAGACCCGACACTAAGGTTAACCCTCACTCCCGACGATAAGCGGAAAATTCAGGATGCACACGAACAGACCCTTGTCGCGGAAGGACGTCGCAGAGGCATTGACGATGCCAACAAGTATCTGCGCGAACTTCAGCCGTTGGTGGATGCTGCTCAAGACCTGAGTGATGTGCTGATCGTCGTCAGTACGCTGGCAATGGCAGGCGCCTGGCAGCGCTTACAGGATGATCGATTCATCAAGGAAATTGGCGGAACGCATCGGATTATCCGCGAGATCAGCAGCAGCATCAAGGACCCTGAAATCGACGACTGGAACGCCAAAATCCAGCCAGTCGTCGATGGCATGATCATCGGCATCCATCGTCTAATTAAAGACGATGACCGCTCGTCCCTGTTGGAAACCGTTTTGACCTTTAACCCCAAAGCGCTCAGGCTGCCGCCTCGGCAGATTCGAGGCACGACGAAATCTTGAATGGGTCTCCGGGCAGGGCCTGGTGTTTTGGATAGCTCGCCTAGCGATTGCCCTCAGCTTGAAGAGCGGCCTTTTGCGGGTCATATCGGTAAAGGTAACGCGGCCAACCAACATCCCACCGCCGAGCCAGCCCATGCAGCGCCTCAAATCGATCTCCAAAATCTGTTTCAAGGACATAGTAGTCGCTGAGGAACTTGATACATTCGCAGCCCTGTTCCCAGTTCCGGTTAGTGAGAACAAAAGCTGGCCCGCTTGGGTGTAACACAGGATCGACGAGAGCACGGACAATGGGATTGTTTTGGGTATCGCGCCCAGGGCCGCGCACCATATCCTCAAGGGCTACCCAGTGGGCTGTTGGGGAAAGGGTATATCCCTGTTCCAATTGTCCCAAATCTGGGGCATAAACATGTGCATTAAGACTGTTTAGAACGCGGATGAGATCGCTATAGCTTTCACCGGCGCGAGGTGATACAAGTACCGACTGCGGATAGTAAAGCATGATAGCGAAGGTAGCGAACAGAGCCAACTGGTGTGCCCGATACCGCTCCAATGCCGGTAGCTGCCTGGCGAATTCGTATAGCCCGAGTACACCCACCAATATTAACCATGTGCCCATTGGGGCATAAACGTTATTGTTCGACCCCTTATCCAGTGACCCCATAAAACCAGAGAGCAGCGCGAAAAAGAACTGAATGTGCCAGACATTGAGCGTTTTCCGCTGCCTGACAATGGCCTGAAGGCTGGTCAGTGTGCCGGAAAGGGCCAATAAAGGATAAGATAAGGCGATGAAAGAAAAGTAGCGAATGAAGATGCTGCGATCCAGCGTTGACCAGGCGCGCGGCACCTCCCAGGTAAAGTAGAGAAAACGAGGCCCAAACAACAGCGGGCCACCGAACACGTAAAGAACAGGGCCTAGTAGAACCGCGGCAACCCAGTAGGGTATTGCACGCCTGAACCCTTCCCGCCATGTCAGGAAAAGCACACCTCCGATTACAAATAACGCGCCATGCTGCTTAGTCCAGAATGAGGCAACGAGCACCATCACCCCGGCCAGATTCCAGAGCCGTGAGCGATCACGGTCAATCAAATAAGTGCCTAATAGCGCGAGAAAAATCAGCCAGGAATCGGAGTGCGCCGTATCCAGATAGGAATCCATGACGCGATAAGCGGCTGCGAAAAGACCGACGGCCATCAGGCCCCACCAGTTCGATGCGGTTTTTTGCCGCACTACAAGAAAAAGGATCAGGGCGCTACCGATCATTCCGAGGATCGAAACCAGGCGCAGAGTCGGCAGACTCGCACCGAAGACCCACCCAAATGGGATAGCCACTATGTAGTACAGCGGGTTGTACGCCAACGGGACAAAATCGGGCGTTGGCTCCGGGTAGATGGGCTTCAATTCCATAGCGCGCTGGACATGTTGCAGAACTGTGCCCTCCATGGCCTCAAGGTTCAACGGAAAGCTTATGTGATTGAACCAGACAAAGCCTATGAACAAGACATGCGCTATGGCGACGGCGCTCAACGCTATATAGGCGATGTTTTTCAGCCTGGCTTGTCGCTGACTTTGGAGCACTTCCACCAACACCAGCATTGCTGCGGGAAGCAACAACACAGCCCGCAATAGAATAGGCATATCAGTTTAGACTCCGCATTAGGGATGCTTCAAACAGACCGAATATCCATACAATTGATATCCATAGGGTTGAGGGCGCGCAACTGTAGTCGCAACTGGTGCTTTTGGGGCAACATTGCGCAATGCCCCATTGGGTATCTGCGTATCATTCATCATTCGGCGAGGTTGCTTGCCTGAATGCCGGGTCAACTCGCTATTCCTCAGTGATTGGTGCAGGTGTACCCTGTGCAGCCGACTGCTCGCCGCGAGTAATGATGACCAGCCCCAGCACGATGACGATGAAGCCCACTATTCGCATCAAAGTCACCCGCTCGTGGAACAAAACTGCTCCGCCAGTTAAGACTGCTACGTAAGTCAGGCTCAGGAAAGGATACGCGAAGCTGAGGTCGGCTTTCATAAGCGCAAGCAGCCAGAGAATGGCACTGACCCCATATATCCCCAGCGCGATGAGGAGCAGCGGACTGGAAACCATCTTGAGCAGCATCTGTGCAGAAAGCTGCAATGGCCCCATCTCGTTCACAGCAGCCTTGATTGTGAGCTGACCAACCGCGCCAAGCGTTACGCTCAACAGGACAAGGCCAACGGACTGCAAGTTGGCGCTCTTCACATGGCTTTCGGCGATATGGGGCGTTGCGGGTATTGTGGACAATTGAAATCCTCCCAGGTAGGTGCTTCGATAGAAATTGAAAATCGACACTCACATAGGTTGAGCTTTTGAAGCCGCGCGGATCTGACTGCTGAGTAACTGCGTCAGATACTCGGCAGCCAACTGATGCCCTCGCGGGAGCCAGTGTACGTTTTGCGGTTGGTATGGGCATTCCCCACCATCGGAGCGAAGGACGACACGCAGATCGTAGACGGGTATTTGTAGCGGACGAGCGATGTCGGTGGTCATACGCTGCGGCAAATCCGGATCGAATTTGCTCGTGTCGTTTAGCTCAACTCCCGCCGGGTAATAGCGCAACTGCTCAGGCTTACAGACCTGGACCGGGACTGGTATCATGACAATCAGAACTTGTGCCCTTAATCCAGCAGCAGTTTTCTTTATCTGCGACAAGCGCGCTGCCACAAGCTGGCGAACATTACCCAGAGTCGGCTGATCGCGTTCCAGCATTGGAAAACCAGCCATGCCATAATCGTCCTGGTCAGGCATCCCCGTGAGGATTTGCTCCAACGGGTCGTGGATTTGCGTGCGCACCAGTTTTTCCAGGTTTTCAGTGCGCAGAATGGCGTACAGGCTGTCGCTGGCTGGATAATCAAAACCGATTTGCGCCCTGACCGCATTGATGTCCTGACGAGAATCCTGGTAGTCAAAGGCCGAGAATCCGATGAGAATCAAATCGGGGTGATATATGGGTGCGTACTGATCGACCAATGCGGCATATTGGCTTGGCCCATAGTGGGTAACAGCAAAGGTCATGATCTGCACCCGCTGACCTGGCAAAGCGTGAGAGAGTCCCGCTTCCAACAAGCGAGGCCATGTCTGCTCCGTATTGACCCCCGATGCACTCGTAAACCCATCGCCAATGACCAGAATCCGATAAGTGTCGGCATCTTTTTGAGCCGGGTACTCCGGCCCAGGGAAGCCGAGGCTATTAGTCGTCACCTGATAATCGTAGCCATCCCAGCGTAGGTGAAAAGTGCCAGAGGGCTTCATGCGCCAGCCTAGAGTAGCGTCGGGAATTAAGATCGATTTTTCCCCCCAGCCCAGGACGGCCTGCGGGATGATTCTGGTCACACCAAATTCAGTACCAAACAGAATCACCACGACCAGACAGCCTGCTGTTCCCAAATGCAGTGCCGTCCCCGGTATGCCACCTGTCTTATACCAACGAACACAAATGCCAACTGCTTTTTCGACCACTTTTTCCAGGAAGAGCGCGCCAAGAAGGGCCAGCCCGAACGCGACCAGGCTGTTGAACACAACCCGGCCCAGGTTACTGGGCTTGAGGACTGACGGGACGAGCAGGGCTATGAATGGCTGGTGCATCAGGAACAGCGCATAAGAATGCTGGCCGAACCACTTCAGGCACGCTACTGGGCGGGAGCGCGGCTGGAAAGGCCGAGCAAAAATGTTATAGAGCAGGATAAACAGCCCGACGCCGCGCAAGAACGGAGAAACGGCCAGCCCCAATTCCCAGAAATTAAGCAGCGAGCCTGACGCATACATCCCAATCGCAATCAGAATAGTGGAGCGCGCCCGCAAGCGGCAATCTACCTGGGCCTGTGACTGCTTGAACCAGACGGCCAGGCTCATGCCAAACGTGAAACTGGCAAGTTGTGTGATGAAGAAGGCTCCGCGCAGCCACGCATCCATGTAGGTGCCAAACATCAATACCCCGATGGCCCGCGCGGCAAACGTCAGGGCACAGCCTGCGATGACAAAACGGATCGGCCCCAGCCTTTGGAGGGCAGCCCACAGCAGTGGAAAGACCAGATAGAGCTGGATCATGACACCGAAGTACCACCAGGCTGTGGTGAAGTGGTAAATGAGATCCGGGGTGATTCGAATGCCTAGCATACTGACATAGACCAGGCGATCACTCCAATTCAATCCCCAGCCAGTGAATGTCCCAGTCACAAGGAACAGGAGGTGTGCGCCCCACCAGGTCGGATACAGTCGCCAGGCTCTGCGCTTATAGAATTCGCTGACCGAGATTGGCCCCAGGCCATATTTGGCAAGCAGCCCCCACGTCAGGCCGAACCCGCTCAGAACCAGGAAGAGTTGAACGCCCTGCGTTCCGTTCCAGCCGATGTAGCGTGCCAGATTAATGGGTATGTCCAGTATCCCATAACCGGTGACGGGTTGGAACTGCGCAAGACGCACGGCTAAAGGAGGCCAGTCATAAGTGGGATTTGCCCACAGCAGATTTCCAAAGATGTGCTCTGACAGGTGAGTACCAAAGACAAAAAAGAAGGCTATGCCTTTGATGAGCAAGAGCCAATCGAAACGCTCGGCTCTGGGCAGTGCGTGGTACGTCGGTGGCGCAGTTTGTTGTCGGGTCATAGTCTGCCTAAGGCGTGAATACTGATATACATGAAGGGGTGCAAACCTGCTAGAAAGAAGGACCCTATTCGGATGAAGCCAGGCATTCTCAGGCTGAGATTTAACCAGGAACAATCCATCCATTGGTGGACGGGCTACCGGCTCCTGCGCTTCAAGGTAATGCTCCGGAGCAGGTGCTTACAAACACGGGCGGCACGATATCCACCAGGGAAATTAATGCGTAGAAATGCGATAAGGACCCGCTCGCAGTTGTCCCACGATAGTTCAAAGGGTATCCTGCGTATGGCCCGGCTCAGGTAATAGCGGGCCTTTCCATAATCGTGCGCTTCGTCTAGATAAGCCAGCGATACATCCACGTAGCGGCGTGCCAATTGAAAGATATGATGGTACCTGTGCTCTAACAGAGCATCGACATCAAGACGGGTTTGGAGGATGCCTAGAGTACGCGATATCTGGCCCGGTCTTTGCGTCAGGCTCGCAGGATGAACCCTGTAGATAGCTGTCACGTCATCAATATAGCCAATTGGGCCTTGCCGCGCGAAAAGTACATACAAGTAGAAGTCTGTGCCCCACTGATGGTAGTACTCTGCCGGTATCTCGGATAACAGCGCGCGCCGACACATTACGGTGGAAGTACCCATCATCGTATCATTATGCAGGAGATCTTTCAGGGTAAATTCCGAACATGTTCCCGTTCCTGGCGTCATTTGGTAACAGGGAGAGACACGTCCCTCTTTCGTAAAACAGAGTGAATATTCAGGGTGGGCATCCATCAGTGCGACTTGCTTTTCAAGTTTACAGGGATCGATCCAGTAGTCATCGCCATCAAGTAAAGCCACATATTCACCCGTGCACCGATAATAAGCATCGGCCATATTCGGCGTGGAGCCTCGGTTTTTAGGCTGGAAGAATGGCCGAATTATTTCGGGATATTTAGCCCAATAGGCTCGGATGATATTGGGTGCATTGTCTGTCGAAGCATCGTCATTTATGACTATTTCAATAGGGAAGCTGGTCTTCTGCATGAGGACACCATCGAGCGCTTCGCCTATGAAGGCCTCGTGATTGTAGGTCGTAATCAAGACACTCACCTTAGGGTTAGCCACTCAAGCCTCCGATTTTTCGTTTTGGGCGAAAAAGCCGCCTTGAGCAGTTTGTTGCATGATTCGATGACAACACACATAGCCAGCCGAAACACCCTGGCAGTCGATTTGAAAGTGATTGATGGTCTCCAGCATCGATGTACGGCGCAGATTTTCAGGATGGATCAATCTTCGTCGCTCATGGTACTTGGCTCTGGCTTTCCTTTCACTTCGGCATTTCGCCGACCATGATCGCCTTCAACCATGCTTTCAGTTTGTAGCAGGGTCATAACTGAGATCACGACAATCAGCCTTTGAGCCGCATCAGGACAGGGTTGGTGCACCCATCAAGGAGAATGTCTTCATCTGGTAACTTGCCAGGGAATCCGTGAGCACACCGTTGGTAATGTGCGCATCACCAATTGGTGTCTCGATGTGGGAAACGTGCTTGGCGCTCCGGATAGGGCCAGGCGTCAATTGGAGAGAAAAGTCCGCCGGGTTTGGGGAGCAGTTCCATACTCGCGCGATAATCCCCTGCTCAATGCCATCGTCGGCAGGCTTCAGCGCCCATAACAGAACCTCAGTGTTAGAAATGGAGAGCAGCGAGAACGCATTTTCGGGGTAATAGCTGTTGCTTCCTTTTACAACGCCCGTTACCAGAGGGTTTTGATGCTCCAGCGAAAAACGCATGGCCTCAACAGGATCGTAAGCGCCATGTGTTCTGAGAGCGAAACGCTGGAGAAAATTGGTATCCCCGCCCTGGTTGGGTATGCCAGCGTGACCATCACCACCCACCCGACCGCCAGCCAGCGGCGAAATCTGAGGCGTGCTGACGTCGAGTTGGGTTGCGGTACTGTTGCCCAGCCGCATGAAATAGCAGTCCGCGTTCGACAGCGTTATCCCAACGGCGTTACTGCCAGTCATATCAGCAAAGTGGTTCAATGTTAACCAGTCATAACGTGCGTTTCGGGGAGCATAGTGCCCCTGGTCAGCAAGCAGTCTGGCCCGGACTATCGCACCGACCTCCTCGTGCCAGACATCGGGCGCATCTAGTTCAAACCCAAAGGCCCAGGTCAATGTCTCGTTAAAGCTGGCTCGGATATTGTTGCTGATGTCAATCCGGTTAACGTCACGAACCAGAGTGATGCGAGTTGTATGGTCGAGGGGACCGCTCGAAGTAGCCAGTAACGTTGCCGAAACAGGCCCTACGTTTTCAGCGCTGAGAGTCCCGGTTCCTGGTCCCAGATCATTGATCGTGCGTTGCCCGACCTCTTTGACAAATTCACGGTTATCTCGAGTTTTATCGATCAAACTCTCGATAGCGCCGCGCTCGGCCACTCGAACTCGATAAAAACTGTTCTCAATGACGTTGTTCTCTACGTTCAGGACACCGGGAAAAGCCTGGCCCGGGCCAGGACGCACCTCGAAGACTTTGTAACCCACCGGGGGTACGTCCGTTGCCAGAATACGCAGATAAGGTTGCCCTTCCAGGGTGACTATCTGCGAAGGGACTTCTGAGCCGTTGCTAAGGTCAACGACGTGAACAGGTTCCGAACCTGGAAAGGGCAGGTCCGCAATGTCGGTCCGCGGCCAGCTTAAGGCGTTAAAGGCAAAGAAGCGCAACGTTGAGCCTGGATTTGGAATCATGTCGGCCAGTGCGCTCTGCGCCGCCGCCTGCAGTTCGTCAACATAGTTTTTGATCTCGCCGGCAAGCCGCCGCTGCCAATTGATCCGACTTTCGCCAAACTTGTCAAAGACGTCGGCAACTGCCCAGTTGTGTTCCCAAAACAAGCCCAGATCCATCCAGGCTTGATCGCGCGCGGCAGTACGACTTTTCATAAAGGTTGGGCTGTGCAAGCTGACCAGCGTGGCAAGGGCCTCGGCACTGCGTAATTGTTCGACAGAACGCTTCACACTGGCTGAAACCTCCGCCATCGCTGCGCAATACAGATCCCACTCGTTCCCAAAGCTGCACGCGACAGAAGGAAGGCGGCCCCCATAGTTCTGCTCAAAATCCGTGAAAAAATCGCTCTGATTGGAGATGATAACCTGACGGCTGGCATTGGTCTTCTGGTCGGCAACAGGCCGGAACCTGTCGTCGAGCGTCTGTAAATTGTCGCCACCCTCTCCAAAAACACCGATGACATCGTAAGGATAGCGTGTGTGGAATCCGGCATTTGAATCCACATATTCAACGATCTGATCGGGATCGGCGGCTTCGGCATAGCCACCGATATGGCGGGGATTCTCCGGCATTGAATTCCACTTCATGAGCACTTTACTGCCATCTGGGCCAACTGCCCAGTAGATTTCATGCTCCCGATCATTCAAATCCTTGACGAGCGTGTCGCAACCGCACACGCCTTTCCAGCTATACTTCGCGCCAGCCCCCGCCCAGAGCGCAACGAGGCCATACGACAGGGTCTGATTTTCCATCGCCAGAGCCAGCGGGAAGCGCAGGTTATAGCGCCGCTCAATCTGTCCGGGATAGTACATCCCCCTTAAGACGGCCTCGGCAGGAGCACCGCCCAGACAAACGCATAGCGCATTCAAGGGAACCGTAATATGCCCATCTCGGATACGGCTGATGAGCCGCTCAAAGTCGGCTGCTGATTTGTTCTTTTCGTAAGTCCACATCCAGAAACTACCGTCGCAGTTCCAGCGATATTGGTGCTCCGGAGGTTCGTTGGCGGTGGCATCAGCAAGGTTAAGGTAGTAGTCCAGCATCGTCAGGAACGCTTGCCGATACTCTTCCTCACCGCCCGACCAGAAATAGTCCGTATGGTCGTCGGGCGCAATGTAGATACGCTTTCGGATCGTCTGCAGGAGGTCGGCGGAATTCGTTGAATCAGGCAACAGAACACTGATCGGCAAGGTGGCGCTCATTTTGAGGAAGGAGCGGCGAGAGATATGGGTCATGGGTCTACAGGTTCCTCGGTTGGTTCATCCCGACAAAATACCCTTTACATCACAGCGGAGCTAGAATAGAGCATAGATACTGTACGAGAGGCTTTCAACGCTGGCCCGGGCTGATTTCCAGAGACTCAAAGCCCATCTGTCCGGCACAGGACAATATCCTCTAATTCGGCATAACCTGGCGGCGTTTGCGCCGCCGCCGCGCAATTAGAAGCCC
>JAJPHV010000031.1 GCA_021325095.1 Chloroflexota bacterium
CGCGTACAGCCAGAAACCGCTCAACAGCGGATCGCGGCGGCGACGCCACAGGCCAAGCAGCATCAGCGGCGAAAGGATCAGCATCCCCTCCACGCCGATAAACGTTTTGAAATTATTGGTGAAGGCTTCCCATCGAGAGGCGAGGATGTTGTCCAGGCCCCAACTGGTAAAGTGCTCGAAGGTGATGCCCGGCGGGTAGTTGACGATCTCGTTGTAGTCACGCATCCAGGCCGTTTGCATCCCGCCGACGGGCAGGGCTGAGCCCGTCAGATTCAGGTTGCGCAGGAACCAGGGAGCCATGACCAGACCATAGCACAATACGCCGACGGCTGCGGCAATTACCCTTTGGCGCAGCCTACAGCCACCCGGCCACAATGCCACAAGGATCAGCACACCGACCAGCAGCAAGCCATCGGCGCGCGCCAGATGCGCCAGCCCGCCCATCGCCCCACTCAGGGCAAACCAGCGCCAGTTGCCCGACCTGCGCCCCAGGCCCATCGTGACCAGCGCCAGCGCCCCGACCAGTCCATAGATAGCAAAGGTATCCGTCGTCGTCCAGAAGGGCATGAAGTAGCCGCTGAACAGCGTCAGCAAACCCGACAGCCAGGCCGCGCGCCGCGATTGGCCGAGCAGTGCGCCCAGTGCAAACCCGGTCAGCGCCAGCCCGGCGTAGAAGGGCACGAGCAGAAGTTGCGCGCCGTCGAAGGTTGGGCCGCCGATCCACATGCCCGCCGCTGCCACCAGCGAAGCCAGTGGCATCCAGTACAGGTGGCTGGGCGCAGGCAGCCCGGCGGGCGCGCCGATGTATGTCCACAGGGCGGCATCGGTCAGCCCTTTGCCCTGCACCAGGCGCTGCCCCGCATTGAAGTAATAATAGGCGTCGGTGTAGCCGGGATGCCGGAGCAGCGCCGCCATCACGCCGCCGACGAATAGCGCCAGCAGCGCAAAGAGCAGTCCATCACGGCGGTAACTGATCAGGAGCCGTTTCATGGCACGGCCTCGCATTCGGCACGCCGGGCAACGTCGTCGGGCTGCTCGAAACGGTAGATCAGCAGATCGTTAAACGCCTCGGTACTGGCCGCCCGGTAGTGGGCGTTCATCCAGTTCAATTCCGGCGATTGTCCGCCCTGCTGCGCGATCTGTTCCTGCAAGATGGCGAACCAGACGCGGGCACTGCCTTTGGCGGCGGCGGCAATGCATTCGTCGGCCAGCAGTTGCAGCGCCTCCTGCGTCGGGCGGGCCAGCGTGTCCTCCGGGGAACCGGGAGCATCGCGGACGTAGGACTGTGCCAGCCCCCGATTGTAATAGACCATCGGCAGCATCGTGATCTTGCTGGCGTGAACCACCCGGTCACCCGGTTGCCAGTGTCTGGCAATGGCCTGATCGGCGGCGTCGAAGGGCGGGCGCGGGAACGTTTCCCAGGTATAGAGACTGGACAGCCCGGCAGCCACCGTGCAAAGCCAGAAACCTACCGGGAGAGCCAGAATCGGGCGCGGCAGGCGTGCACGCGTGAACAGCCAGGCCAGCGCCACATAGAACATCAGGCCAGACGGCAGCAGCGCGCGCGCCAGGAAGACGGGCCGCCACTGCGAAAGCAGCCACATCAGCACGATTGGCCCTCCGGCAAGCCACAGCGCCAGTGCCAGCGACGCGCGGGTACGGTTCTGATAACGCAGTGCCGCCTGCGCTCGATAGATCAGGAGGACCAGGAGGATGGCTATCGTTGCCAGGCTCAACACAGCGATCAGCGGCGCGTGAACTTCCAGATCGGCATAGCTGTATTTCCACAGCGTCAGCAGCAGTTCACCGGGGGTCGGGCGCGGAATCCAGTACGTGCCGACTTTGCGCAGTTGGGACGGCAAATTGACCAGCCAGGGCAGATAGATCAGCAGCGCCAGCAAGGCGCTCAACAGCACCGGGCCGACGCGATCCCGGCGGCGGGCCAGGAACGGCAGCAGGCCGAGCGCCAGCAGATAGAAGGCCGCAAGCTGCTGCGTGTACATGCTCAACCCGGCCAGCACGCCAAAGACCACCCAGTACCGCGCAGAGCCGGTGCGCCAGCCGCGCACGAAGCACCAGGTCGCGCCGATCAGCAGCAGGCCCAGCAGCGAGTACATGCGCGCTTCCTGCGAGTACTGAACGTGGAAGGGCGCGACGGCGGCGATCAACGCCGCCACCAGAGCCACGCGCGTGTCAAACAGTTCGCGCGCAAGCTGGAATAGCACGGCAATCGTCAACAGGCCAGTCAGCACGCCCAACAACCGCACGGCCAGGGCACTCTGCCCGACCAGGCGCATCCAGCCATTCAATGCCGTGTAGTACAACAGTGGGTGAACGTCTGCCGCTGCGCCGTCCACCGGCGACAGCGTGCCGTACAGCATGGCATTCAATCCCTTTTCGCTGAAAAGTACCGCAAACGCTTCGTCGTACCACAGAGTGCGGCTGTTCAAGGCGATCAGCCGTAATCCAAACGCCAACAGCAGGATCAGCATCAGCTTCGGCAGGCTGCGTCTCATGCGGCTGCCCCCGCCGCGTGCCACCACATTCGCCGCGTAAACCACAATAGCAGCAGCGAGCCTATGGGCAGTGGCAGATACATGATCGGGTGCTCAAAGCGGTTCGAGACGGTGGAAAGGAATAGCCCCCACAGGATCACCAGCATGACAGCCATGATCGCGGTCACGATCAGCGCGCCTCGCTGTCGATCCATGCGCATGATCTGGCGGAAGTAGAAGACGTATACAAAGCTGAACACCACAAAATGCGGCGTGGCCGTGCGCGGGGTCACGAGATGCGTCACCGTGAGCGTCAGGGCCACCGTCCAGTCGAACATGCGCTGGTCGCGCCGAATGAGCACACGATACCAGGCCCACAGCATCAACCCGACCAGCACTGCGTCAATGACGACTTCACCCGCTCGTCCCAGGAAGGGCAGGTAGTACGACGTGATCACCCAGACCGGCGATTCGATCTCGGTATAGCTTGGGTAGCGGGCTACCTGTGCCAGCCAGTCGCTTAACCAGGAGGGCAGCAGCAGGAACGAGACTCCCACCATCACGACAAAGAGCACCGCAAAGCTGCCGATGAACCGCCAGCGCCGCGCGGAGAGCGCCCACAGGAGCAGAAACGGCACAAGCAGGTAGCCCATCGACGGCTTGAGGGTGGAGATCGCCAGTACCACCCCGGCCAGCGAGTCGCGCCCTTTGCACAACGCCCACAGCGTGATCAATTCCAGGCAGGCGACCAGCGTGCCCGGCTGCCCCAGGAACAGGCCGCGTGCCGAGGGGTAGAGGATGAGCGACCAGATCAGGCCCAGGGTAAGCAGCCAGGCGGGAGGTCGCCAGGCAAATTCGTCGGCGACGAGCCAGAATGAAACCACCACGAACGTGCCCAGCAGCACCATCCAGATCGCCGAGGCAACGGCGTAGGGCAGCCGGGCCAGGGGCGCCACCAGAAAGATCGTATAAAACGGGTACACAAAATCGCCGGGGTACTGGCCCGGCTCTGCCACATGACCGTACAGGCCGATCTCGACCCGATCCGTCGCTTCCCGGCTGTAGGGGTTTAGTCCATCCAGAAGATAGGAGCGCGCGCCCTGATAGCGCAGGAAGAAGTCATTTGCGCCGGGGAACCGCGACGTGATGTAGGTGTACAGGGTCCATACGTTAAATAGCAGAAACACCCCGATCATCAACAGGAGGGCGAGGCGGCGATTCATACGGAAGTGCTCTCCGAGGTCACGTTAGCCGATGTGTTCGTCACAGAAGGCATCCGCAGCCGGCGGTACAGTGCCACCGCAAACCCGGCCAGCAGCGCCGTCCGCGCCAGCACGAGCGCCGTAAAGAGGGGAAGCTGCGCCGGGCCGATTGCGCCGTCCGTCGCTGCGGTGCGGGAGAAAAGCAGCGGGTACTCGGCAAAACTGATAAGCGCCAGCGTCAGGCAGATCAGCACGCCGTCCCGCGTAGGGAAGTTGAGCAGGATCAGCGGCGTCAGCACCATTTGCCACTGCGGACTCCAGCCCTGCGACCAGAGAAAGAATACCGTGACCGTGATGGCAATAAAGGCCACTATCCCCCGCTCATCGTCGCGCCGCGTCCGCGCATAGATGAATAGGCCAAGCGCCGCAAAAACCAGCCCGCGCAGCACGGCTGGAATCACGGGTGGGTTTCCCAGCAAGGCGTAGGCTTTGGCCGGGTCGAAGTGATCGGCAAGCGGGCCGAAGTTGCCCGTCTTGTAGTTGTGGTCGAGCAGCGCCCACACACTCTGATACGACGCCTTGTTGAACTGCGCCAGCAGCGAGGGCAGCCCGAATGGCCCGGCAACGGCCAGCATTCCGATCAGGCCGAGCGCCGTCAGCCCGGCGGCGATCAGCGTGTAGCGGATCGCCTCGCGGGGCGGGCGGAAGCGCCAGACCGCGCCTAGAATGACCAGTGGGAACAGCTTGGTCAGCGCGCCCAGCGCAGCGGCCATTGCGGATCGGCTGTCGCGTCCGACCAGCAGCCAGTAGACAGACAGCAGCAGCAGGCAGACCACCACCGGCTCGAATGTCCAGAAGGTGAACACGAATGGCACGGCCAGCGCCGCATACACCCACGACAGTGCCGCGCCGACTGGCGGGCTGTACAGCCGCCCGGCAATGGCCCGCAGCAACAACAGATTGACGGTATCAAAAGCGATCATGAGCAGGCCGAACAGCACCGTGTACGCGGTGAAGTCGCGGGCGTTTGCCACCCTGTAAACTGCCAGCGACAGGATCGGGAAGATGGGCGGAAACTCGTACCAGTAGTCACGGTAAGGCACCTGGCCCTGCTCGCTCAGGCTGGCGAGGTTGTAGTAATGCTGATAATCGCCAAAGGCCGTGATGCCCGGCCCCAGGCCGTTCAGCGGTTGGTAGACCAGCAGCGCCATCAGCCGGAAGCTGACGAACAGATACAACACAACACGGCTGTCGCGCAGCAGGGGCGGCATGGCGCTCGTGCTCACAGCATATCCCCGGTAACAGCGAATTCTTCGTCGGGTCGATTGAACCCCTGGCCCCAGGGTCTCCAGCCCGCTTCAGCGGGCTTCGTAATTTCAGCCCGCTGCTTTAGCGCCGGGCGATGCGCACTGTCCAACACGACAACCCTCTGCCGCTCGAAGATCGACGCCTGCCCGTCCTGGTAGACTTCTTTCCAATCTGCATCCTGCCGCAGCAGTTTCGCCAGGGCGCTGTCCCATTCGATCACCGCCAGATTGATCTGCCACTCGTCAAAGGTCTTGCGCCACTCTCCGCCCGACATGGTCTTCAGCCACTGCGTCAGCAGCTCGTCGTCGTACAGGTCAGTGCGGCCATCCACGAACACCGGATATTCCGGCGCGGCGAACATCAGGTAGCCGCCCCAGTTGTAGCTGTTGAACATCGGCCCGGCGGGTTGGTGCTCGTTCAAGTAAGCCGCCGCACGCACCGGTAGGCTGTCGGCCTGGGCTTCGGCCACCAGTTTGGGATTCAACGTCGCTGCGATCTTGAGCCACACGCCCAGGATAACCAGGGCCAGGATCGCCCAATTCAACACGAGTGCAAAGCCACGCGCCGGGCGGGGCCGGGCCAGGCGCAAACCGCGTTCCTCCAGCCAGGCATTGGCGTGGCGGGACAGCACGGGCGCAGCCACGAGGGCGAAGGTGGAGATGTTGCGTCCCGCATATAGCGAGAGAAAGGCTGTGCCCGCCGTCAGCGTCAGGTCCGTCCAGTCCAGGCGCTTTCTTGCCAGCCCCACCGCTGCAAACGTGCCAAGCAGCAGGAAGATGAACGGCCAGGTTTCCCGTCCGTGAAAGTTGGGCGAAGCCCACTCCTGGATAAAGTTTTGCAGGACGCCAATGCCTACCGTCCGGAACGGGTAGCCCCACATCTGAATCGTGTTGGGGTTGATTGCCAGGACAAGCCCGGCGATGATGGTGATGGCGGCCAGTCTGCGAATCTGCCGCCAGGCCAGCACGTCCGGGTTGTTGCTGTCGAACAGCCTGCCCAGCACTTCCCCGGCAATCGTCCCAAACAGCAAGATAAAGCCGATGGCAAAGCCGCCATGCGCGTTGACCCAGAGCACCATCAGGGCCGGGATGAGCCACAACTGATCCACCTTGCAGCGCTTGTACAGGTGCAGCACATACAGGACGACGGCACTCAGAAAAAAGGACATCATCTGCGGGCGCGGCGACCAGAACACCGCCGCCGTTGCCGCAGCAACGATCACGACGAAGGCCCGCAGGTAGACGTTGCCCTCGCACATCAGGTAGACAAAGACCATACCCGCCGTCGCCAGCAGCGCCGTGTAGATCGCCAGCCCGGCCATTCCGCCCACTGTATAGAAGCCGAGCAGGATCAGTTGCGATCCCCAACTGTGGTCGATCCAGGGCTGGTTGCGCCTGGTCAGCGAAAAGGGGTCAGTCAGGGGGACGGCGCGGTGATCGAGGATGTACTGCCCGCTGCGCAAATGCCACCACGTATCAGTATCAAGCGGGATGCGCACCGCCAGTGCAAAAAGGAGTGCAAATAAAACCACGATCATCAGGCGCTGCGTGTTCAGGTTTTTCAGGTCGCTGAACGAGATCGGCATTGTCTATCCGTTGTGTCTCACCGCTCACGCACAGTATAATCATCCAGACAGGTGATAAATGCAACTCTACAGGAAGGGCCATTGACGGAACTTGTCCTCACCGCATACGATGTCCAGAAGTATCTCCAAGAAGCGCTCCCCGCGCTCCGCGCCGCCATATACCGGGGTGATCTCTCCCAGGCCAAAGACGTTCTTTCCCTCTACGACGACACGCTTTACGATGAATATGACCTCTCCCAGGAACTGATCGAGGGCGACTTTAGCTGGGTCTTCACTGAGCACGCTGCCGATCCGGACTCGATGGACCCCGAAGGGCTGCTGGTCGGGCTGACTTACCCGCTGATCCTGCTCTATCATCACCCGGAGCTATTTCGGGTGGTGCTGGGCAGCTCCGAATTGCAAAATGTGCTGCCGTTCCTGAAATACCCGACGCCTCCTCAGCCAGTCGATGCCCCGGCGATGGCTGTCCAGCCCGGCTTCCGTGAAGGGTTGCGTGCCATGTGGGAAATTGTCGGGTTTATCACGCCCGAAGGTACAAAAGCGCTGCAACGTTACTGTGCCGCTGCCAGTCAGGAGAACGCGCCCACGCGCCCGGCAGCCGTATCCCGTTTGCTGGCACAGTTGGCCGACGGGTTGAAAGCGGTGGCCGAGCGCGATTTTGGTCTGGTGCTCGAAAGGGATTAGAGATCGTCACCTATCTCAAATTTCTATTACATCTCATACGCAACCCGTGTACAATCCCACGTGAGGGAGTAAAATCAATCAGTTGTAAGCGCAAGAGATGAGAAAGTGGTAGACCAGACGATGCCCCCAGATCTCTATGAAGTTCTTGGCGTGCCGCGAAACGCCTCCCCCGAAGAGATAAAGAAAGCCTATCGACGCCTGGCGCGGCAGTATCACCCGGACGTGAACCGCGACGACGGAGCCGAGGAGCGCTTCAAAGAGATCAACGCTGCGTATGAAGTGTTGAGCGACGAGGAGAAGCGTGCCCGTTATGACCGCTTCGGCTACGCGGGCATCAACCCGAACGCAGGCGGTTTTGGGGCCGAAGGCTTCGGTTTCGGCGACCTGAACGACATATTCGAGACGTTCTTCAGCGGCTTTACTGGACAGCCGCGCCGGGGCGCAGCCAGCCGTAAGCGGCCACGCGCCGGGCGCGACATCCGTTACGACATGACACTGACCTTCGAGGAGTCGATCTTCGGGGTCGAAAAAGAGATCGAAATCACGCGGCTGGAAACCTGTGAGCATTGCCAGGGAACCGGGGCCGAGCCGGGCACAACGCCCCGCCGCTGCCCCGACTGCAACGGGGCCGGGGAAATCCGCCATGCACGCCCGACCCTGCTCGGCAACATCATCGAGACGGCCACCTGCCCGCGTTGTCATGGCCGGGGTGAAGTCGTCGATACACCCTGCAAAGAATGCCGGGGCCAAACCCAGGTACGCAAGACCCGCAAGCTGCGCGTCACCGTGCCAGGCGGCGTGGACGACACCACCCGGTTGCGTGTCGTGAACGAGGGCGAACCCGGTGAGAACGGCGGGCCGAACGGCCACGTCCAGATTTTCTTCCACGTGACCCCGCACGAATTCTTCCGGCGGCGCGACAACGACATTCTGCTCGACATGAAGATCAATGTCGCGCAGGCTGCGCTCGGCGCAAAGATCACCGTGCCAACGGTTTACGGCGAGGAACAGTTGGAAATTCCACCAGGAACGCAGTCCGGAACGGTCTTTAAGCTGCGCGGGAAGGGCGCGCCGCGTATCCGTTCCGATGGTGGCTCAAATAGCCGGGGCGACCAGCTGGTGATCGTGCAGGTCGTTGTGCCGACACGCTTGACGAGTGAACAAAAACGGCTGTTTGAAGAACTGGGCCGCACGCTCGGCGGCGCAGACGTTGAGCCGCAAAAAGCCGGCAAGGGTTTCTTTGACCGCGTGCTGGACTTCCTGGGCGGCGAGCCAAACTAGCCGATCAGGTCCGAGCGATATCGGCTGAGGACTGAGTGATTAGCAGGAACGCACTCAGTCCTTTTCATTTACCTCTACCCCAACCTCAGAGCCAGCGGCACAGCCAGCACGATCAGGGCCTGTGCCAGGATATACGTTGCCCAGAGCGCGCCGCAATCAGCGTATCGGACAGCAGAAACCAGATTGCGCCAACGGCAAGCCCCAGGAATGTTCTGTTCTCCCTTGCTCCCTTCCACGTGTCGGCGTGTGAACGGCTTGCGGAGAGAGGATGGGGGCGAGGTACACTATTCCCGCATTGGGCCACCATTCAGAGCAACGGCCCCACCAATGGAGATAATCCCCCAACGTGACCCGCTTACTCGGCATCGATCTCGGCACGTCCAGCGTCAAGGCGATCATTATTGACGAGCAGGCCCACATCCTGGGTGTGGGCAGCCGTGAATACCCGATCAACGTTCCCCAACCGGGCTGGGCAGAGCAGAACCCTGACGACTGGTGGCAGGCCACCATCCTCGCCATCCGCCAGGCGCAGCAGCAGGCCGGCCAGCAGCCAGTGGATGCCATCGGCTTTTCCGGCCAGATGCACGGTACAGTGCTGATCGATTCGCGCAAGCAGCCCATCGGCCCGGCCATCATCTGGGCCGACCAGCGCACCGCCGACGAAGTGGCAGAGATTACCGAAATCATCGGTGTCGATCAACTGGCGCGCATCGCGGGGACGGCCCCGGCAGCAGGTTTCATGGGGCCGACAGTATGCTGGCTGCGCAAACATGACCCGGCCCGGCTGGACAAAGCGCGGGCGTGCCTCTTGCCCAAAGACTATGTGCGGTTACGCCTGACCGGAGACGTGGGGACGGACGCCACCGATGCCTCAAGTTCGGCACTTTTTGATGTGCGTCAGCGCCAGTGGTCAGACGTTATTCTCGAGGCGCTCGATCTGCCTGATCACCTGTGGCCCAATGTCTTCGAGTCGGCGGACGTGGCCGGTGCGCTCACCACATCGGCGGCGGAAGTGCTTGGCCTGGAAGTGGGCATCCCTGTCGTGGCTGGCTGCGGCGATCAGCCCGCGCAGGCCGTCGGCAATGGCCTGATCGACCCCGGCATCGGCTCGATCACGATTGGCACGGGTGGACAATTGTTTGCGCCGCAGTCCAGGCCGCAAGCCGATCCGCTGCTGCGCCTGCACACTTTTTGCCACGCGCCCGCAGATCGCTGGTTCATCATGGGCGCGATGCTCTCGGCTGGCCTTTCGCTGCGCTGGCTGCGCGACCTGCACGGCATGACCGCCGACCCGGACGCCTACCCTAAACTGTCCGCACTGGCGGCGGCAGTCCCGCCTGGCGCCGATGGACTGCTGTTTTTGCCGTATCTGGTCGGCGAGCGCTCCCCGATCATGGATGCGCGGGCACGGGGCAGCTTCGTCGGACTGGCGCTTGGGCATGGGCTGGGCCACATGGCGCGGGCCATTATGGAAGGCGTGGCCTTTGCCATGCGCCAGATTCTGGATGTGATGCTGGGCGTCGATGTGCCGGTCAGCCAGTTGCTGGCTTCCGGGGGCGGGTTGGCTGCCCCGCTCTGGCGGCAGATTGTGGCGGACGTGCTGAACCGTCCGCTGCTGCTGGCCTCCGGCCAGGAGCGGGCCGGAGTCGGCGCAGCGGTGATCGCCGGAGTCGGCATCGGCACTTACAGCAGCTACGCCGAGGCGCGCCGGGCCGTCATCACGCCTTACGAAGTCACCGAACCCGATCCGCAGCGCGCGGCGTTTTACGACGAGCACTACCAGCGTTTCTTGCAGCTTTACCCGCTCCTCAAGCCCGTCATGCACGATCTGACACGCTGATGGTCGGCAACGTTAGAAAATGCTGCTGGCGAACCCTGAAATTGGACAGCAATTGGAGTCGAGGTCACCTTACCACGTTCAATCCATCGGAGGAACCAGATCTGGTTCCTCCGATGGGAATGAACCAAGCGATTACGGCTTTTTCTGCAAGGCGTTGGCAACCGCAATCAAGTCGGTGGCGCAACCTGGACCGACGTGCTGGTTGGAGAGTCCCTTTACTTTATCAACGAACGGGCCAAGCTGATTGGCATTGAGGTTGGGCGTCAACGTATCCAGGACATCGGAACGTGCAATACACTTATGGGCTATTGCCTGTAAATCAGAGAGTGTGGTAGGTGGGACGATAAAATGAAAGCCGGCATTGGTGAACGTACCAGGAGTCGCCGCCACATTTGCGGTGCTGGTGGCATTCTGGGTTGTCACGTCGCCGTAAGCCAACCGGCCACCAAAAGGACCCCAAGCTGCTTTGAATACGCTATCGCTTGCTTGTACAACCGTCAGGCTTTGTCCGGCTGTAGCGTCCCAAATGCGCAAGGTATGATCATGTCCTGTGCTGGCGAGTTTGGTTCCATCGGGACTCCAGGCAACCGAGAGGATGACATTCGTATAGCCCTTGAGCGTTTTATCCAACTGCCCCATGTTAACATTCCAAATCCGAATAACCGATTGCTCTGGCACATAAGAATCGGCACTGGCTATCCGAGTGCCATCAGGACTCCAGGCTATGAATAGCCCATACTCTGGAGTCTTTATTTGTTTCACACTTTGCCCGGTTGCCGTATCCCAAATCTCCAATCGCTGAAACTGGCTGACCGCCAATTGCCTTCCGTCGGGACTCCAGGCGAGCGCTGGCGCTTCTCCGGCTGGTATAGCGCGAAGCTGTTGACCTGTCGCTGCATCCCAAACACGTACATTCTGGGAAGTTTCCTCATAGCTTGCACTGGCGATCTTGGCGCTATTCGAACTCCAAGCTACCGATAGGATGCTGGCGGTATGTCCAGAAAATGTAAGGGAGACTTGACCCGTCGTGACATTCCAGACTTTCACGGTTTTGTCGGCCTCGCCGCTGGCGAGTTTAGTTCCGTCTGGACTCCACGCCAGCGCATATACGCCTCCTCCGCTGTTTTGAAGGGAACGGACAACCTGCCCTGACGTATCAAGGATATGAATGGTGCCGTTTTCAGTTGCGATGCCGATTTGATCGCCGGTTGAGTTCCAAACTATAGCTCTTATATAGTCAGGACCTGGCGACGCTTGTATTTTAAATTGAGCGAGCGTGAGGCAAGCGATAATGAAGATACCTACGAGCTTGACAAGGCTTATGGGTTTCATAGGCTATCTAACCACTTACCTCGTTCACCCTATCGGAGGAACAAGGTGCGGCTCCTCCAATAGGGATAAACGGATATAGCGGTTACGGCTTCTTTTGTAAGGCGTTGGCAACCGCAATCAAATCAGCGGCACAGCCTGGACCGACTTGCTGACTGGACAATCCCTTTACTTTGTCAACGAATGGGCCAAGCTGATTCGTAGTGAGGTCTGGCGTCAACGTTGCCAAGATATCTGAATGGACAACACACTTGTGTGCGATGGCCTGTAGGTCGGCGAGCGTTGAGGGCGGGACAATAATGTGCAAGCCAGTGTTGCTGGTCGTACCTGGCGTTGCTGCCACATTTGCAGCGCTCGCGGTATTCTGGGGTGCCACATCACCGTAAGCGAGTCTGCCGCCATACGGACTCCAAGCTGCGCTGAATATTCTGTCATTGGCTTGAATCACAGTCAGGTTCTGCCCTGTCGCTGTACCCCAAATCTGCACTGTATGGTCAAGCCCCGTGCTGACGAATTTAGTGCCGTCAGGACTCCAGGCAATGGATAAGGGGACATCGGTATGGGCTTGGAAGTTCTGCACGATGCGACTAGCAGCCACATTCCAAATCTGGATGACGCCATTGGGATAGGCAACAGCGAGTAGAGAACTATCAGGACTCCATTTCACTACGGTACCGTAATTGTCCATTTTGAGGGTGTCGACCATCTGCCCCGAATCAGCATCCAGGATATCTACCTCGTGCGCCCGACCTATTGCCAGTCGTTTCCCATCGGAACTCCAATCGACAGCAACTGCATTCCCCAACTTCAGAGCGTGCAACAATTGGCCCGTCGTCGCATCCCAAATACGAACATTCGCCTCCGTTAGCGCCTCGAGATTGGTGCTAACTAACCGACTGCTATCCGGACTCCAGGCCACGTGGCGGACCTCTTGAAGGTGCCCACTCAGGCTGAACAGCGGTTGTCCGGTTGTCGCGCTCCAGATTTTCACCAAGCGATCCATGCCACCACTGGCAAGTTTGGAACCGTCGGGACTCCACTCGAGAGTAAGAACTGCATCAGGGCTATTTGCCTGAATTGTGCGCAGCGATTGTCCTGTCGCGTCCAGAATTTGTATCATTCCATCTTCAGTCGCGATGGCGATCTGGCTTCCATCTGCGTTCCAAGTCACACTCCTAATCCAGTTAGGCGTTTGCGCCATAGCTCGAAAGAAGGTTAAGCTGGCAATTGCCAGGCTAATACAAGCGATTTTCATAAGCCACATGTGCTTCATAGCAACCTCTCTATTCATTAAGCATTGTATCCGTATTACCAACCGCGGTTGTTGAAAATGGAAGCCATACGCTGATTCAGCCAGCCACGACGTGCGTCACCTGACCCAGCAAGGGTGTCGTCACAGCCATTTACGAGTAGGCTGCAACGCGTTCCACTGACTGGATCAAAATAACCGGGACGCCAGCTAGCATTTTGGAACGCATCGTACACCCAATTCAGGAACATATCTGCCGCAGTTTCCAGATTTGCGTCTCCCTGATTCGCATATGGGGCAGCATGTTGTTGGAAATTGGTGATATGCCGAACAGTGGGATTGCCGTTTATATCATCATTGTTCTGATAGTCAGAGCCAGGTCCGCTTCCCCATCCTCGCTCGCCTCGCCTCCAAACATATAGCCCACTCGTCTGCTGAATGTTTCCCATCACGGTGTTGCTAGCGTTGTCAAATATGAAATTGACGTTGGTTTGGGAATCAGCAGTCTGATTCACGTAATCTGAAAGTTTCATATTGCTGCCTATCCCGCTTCGGTAGTCGAATATGTGTCCCAATTCATGCGCAATCGTATACTGAGTGATAGTCATATTGGGATCGCAACTTATGGTTCGGGTAGGGGTATCGCACACGCCACCTGATCCATTCTTCGCAACCGTGATATACGTGTTTGTTTGCCCAAGAGTGACTCCCATGATCTGCCGGAAGTAGGCGTCGTGAGGTACCTGGGAGTTTCGAAATGCTACAAATCTCTTCGCTGTACTGACCACCGCATCGCGGATGGCGATTTTCTGATCGAGTGTCCAATTTCCGGAAAGTTGTACGCCGTAGCGCAATAATTCTGCGGTAGGTACATCCGGCGTAGTCGGTGGATTGATGTTACACGGTGATGGGCCTCCGCCGACAAACGAGGAGGTTGGGTCGCTCCCCAAAATAGGCTGCACGGTAACGCCGTCTGTAACAGCAGGCGTCGATCCGCCCCACCAATTGGATGAAGCGTTGATCGGGATATTAGTGGTTGTATTCCAGATATCGTTCCCCGTATTTCCAACAAAGCTGCTTTGCTGGACAATCGCGCCTTGCGCCCCCGAACTATAAATCGCGCCCCCAAGGATTGATGGGCCATTGTTCATGAAACGTACACAATGCGCCTGCCAGGTAGGATTCCCCTGGGTGCTCCAATCGGACAGCGCACCGCCCGCCAGATCGGCGCTATTGTTACTCAGGATTACATTTTCGAGATCGAGTTGTGCTCCATCTATCAGAAGATGAATCGCGCCGCCCGCATTGGATGCTCGATTATTATGGAAGCGGCTGTTGTAGGCGTACAGGTGACCCACCCAGATGAGAACTCCGGCCCCATTCACGGCGTTATACTGAGGAAGGAAGGAATAGCCATTTTGGATGGTTACATTATGGAGTTTTACCTGGGCACCAGTGTTGACCGTCATAATCCCGGCCATGTCAGGGGAAATATTGGGAGGTGCCTGCTCGATGAAAGTGTTGTCGAGTCCTCGACCATAGATTTCGACGTGCTTAAAGATCACCTGAGTGCCGAGAAGCGTGATGTGGGACGTTCCTCCAGGCGGAACATCAAGGAAGATCACATATGGGCCGTAGGTGTTGGGGTCGTTGTTGTTAACGGCGCTGATAGCCTGCTGGAAACCATCCCAGTCATTCGCCGCAATCCGTGCATAGTCTTTGCCGATGTAGGTATCGTTGGCAATAAGTGGCCGTATCACGCCTGGCGGTAACGTCGGCGATGCAAGCGACGTTGGTGTGGGGCGGGCCGGAGTCATTGGAGCGGGCGGCTGTTTCGTCGGTTTTCGAATGCACGGGGTCGCTGTTGGCTTCCTATCAGTTACCCCGCCGGAAGCATTCGGGGTCGGCCCACTACCTGGTGTTCTGGCAATAACTTGAAGAGTTGGCGCGATTTTGCCGACAGCCGTGGGGCCTGGTTGGTCAAGACAAGGCACATCGGTTGATTGTGGCCCGGCTGCGACTGTCTCAACAACCGGAACGATAAGGAGTATTGAAGTGAAAAGAAGTAAGACTAGGCAGGCAATCATCAAGGCAAAAGACCGGATTCGCATAACACAGCGCTTTCTATGTAGGAAAAGAAGGATATGCGCGGTTCTGGAGCAGTTGAATATCCAGGGGAGAATGAACGGGACAATGGAGCGTCGGAACCGTCGAGAATCATATACACGTAAATTATTAAGATCAGATTAAGAATTGCTTAGATTGTTTCCTTATTCAATTTATCACGAGATAATAGTCGGATTATTTCCAATAAAGATAACCTGATTTACAATGATGAAGATCATATAAATTTATATACTTGTATGTTGATTTCGCGTAATATTCGGCACGCATCTTATATCTTTTTAAGTCAATCATAGAAGGGATAGGGCAATGAGTCGTAATTGATCGATGCCGGGTCGGGCAACCGGACAGGGCTTATGGACAACGCAAACAGAGTTGGCATGACGCATCATGAGAATGGACAGGAATACTCCCTGGGAAACTTTAGCCGTCCTGCCAGTTTTGATTGCGTTCTCCATTAGTCGAATACGCTTTCATCTTGGCACTCGTCGCACTTGCAGTAATTGTGGCAGGAGCCGTCCTTGGTACAGCGGCACAACGTGGCTGGAACAGGCGGCGTCAAGAAGGAGGTGCCAAGCATTATTTCCTTCGTTTATGCTACTCAATTTGGTTATTCGCCAGGAGTTAGGAAGCGGACTATATGCTGAAATCATCACGGATATTCCTGCCAGTGACCTTTACGGTCAGCACCGACACGGGATTTGTGACAACCCTGACAACCATCCCAGGGGGCTGGAATGTACAACCTCTATTTACACCAGCGGGCAAGCGAGTAACGACCCGAGCAGGTTGCGCGCCTCATTTGTGCATTTTCCCCAACGACGGACATTTTCATCGATATTCGAGCATCAGACAAGCAACGGTAACACGCTTTAGCGGCTCGACCCCTCGCCTCGATCTAGGCAAATGACCAATAGCTTGAAAAACGGGGATCGTGTAGGATGGACAATTTTAACGGAGACTGCTTCGCTAATCTCCACAAGACGCGCATCGCAGCGGGCATCGATCCGGCATCAGACATCTGTGTGAAGCAACCCGATACCTGACTCAACCAAGAGTGCCGAGCAACCTGACCTGTTTCGCCCTGAATAGTGCTCCGGGGTTTCCCCAGGCCAAATAGAGGATTGCAGCCCTATGAGAACCAGTATTCCCGACAAGCAAGGGCTTTACGACAGCGCATACGAACACGATTCGTGCGGCATCGGCTTTGTCGCCGACATTCGCGGGGGACGTTCGCACGACATTGTCCGTCGTGGTCTGGAAACCCTGGTGCGCATGGCTCACCGCTCTGCCCTGAGCGCCGACAATCGCACCGGCGATGGGGCCGGAATCCTGATCCAGATTCCGCACGAATTCTACAAAGCAGAAGTTCCATCGCTGCCTGAGGGGGGGCATTACGGCACAGGACTGGTGTTCTTGCCCCGCAAGCCGGACGAAGCCGAAAAGTGTATCGTCGAGTTCGAGAAGGTGGTTGCCCAGGAGGGGCTTCAACTTCTGGCCTGGCGCCAGATCGAGGTCGACAGCACGATCATTGGCGAGATCGCCAGGGCTGCGGAGCCGACCATCCAGCAGATTTTCATCGGCGCCAAGCCGGAACTGAGTCAGGACGTTCTGGAAAGAAAGCTCTACATGGTTCGCAAGCTAATCCAGAACCGGATTCGCGGCTTGCAGCTAGAAGGGCTGTTTTATATTCCGTCCCTTTCCAGCCGAACGATTGTCTACAAGGGCATGTTGATGCCCGTCCAGCTTAAGGACTACTTTGCAGACCTTCAGGATCAGCGCATGGTGAGCGCCATCGCCCTGATCCATTCACGGTTCAGCACCAATACGTTCCCCTCCTGGAACAATGCCCAGCCGTTCCGCATGATCGCCCACAACGGCGAAATCAATACGCTCAAGGGCAACCGTTTCTGGATGCAGACTGCCGAGGCCAGTTTCGAGTCACCGCTCTATGGCGATGAAATCAAGAAGATTCTGCCGGTTGTGGAGCCGGGCGGCAGCGACTCGGCGGTTTTTGACAACGCGCTCGAAATGCTCGTGGCAACCGGTAGATCGCTCCCGCACGCGCTGATGATGCTCATCCCGGAATCGTTCAACCACCTGAACCCGATCCCGGATGACGTGAAATACTTTTACGAATACCACTCCGCGTTCATGGAACCCTGGGATGGCCCGGCCTCGATAGTCTTCTGCGATGGCCGTTTTGTGGGCGGCACACTGGATCGCAACGGCTTGCGCCCGTCGCGCTACCTGATCACCAAAAACGATCTGATCGTCATGGCCTCCGAGGTCGGCGTGCAGACCTTTGCCCCGGAGGAAATCGAATACAAGGGCCGTCTGCGCCCCGGCAAGCTGCTGCTGGTTGACGTCGAGGAAGGGCGAATCATCCCGGATGCGGAAATCAAGGATCGGATCAGCCACCAGAAGCCCTACCGCGAATGGGTGGAAAAATACCGCGTGCGGATGGCCGATATTCCAGTCAAGAAGCCCGCGCCCGTCGCGCTGCCAGCCGACAAACTGCTCGAAATGGAGCACCTTTTCGGCTATAGCCGCGAGGACATCGAGAAGCTGATCGTGCCGATGGTCGCCCACCGCGAGGAACCCGTCGGCTCGATGGGAACCGACACGCCAATCGCCGTCTTTTCGGACAAGCCGCAGCGCCTGTTCAACTATTTCAAGCAGACCTTTGCCCAGGTCACGAATCCTGCTATCGATTCGTTGCGCGAAGAACTGGTCATGACCCTGACCGGTTACATCGGCACGGAGGGCAACCTGCTGGCCGAAGTGCCCGAAAATGCCCGCATGGTGCAGTTCAAGAAGCCGGTGTTCACCAACACGGAGATTGAAAAGCTCAAAGACTGGGGACATCCGGCCTTCAAGGTGGCAACCTTGCAGATGACCTTCCCGGCCAATGGCGGCAAAGGCAGTCTGGAAAGGGCACTGCACAGGCTGTGGCGGGAAGCCGAGCAGAAGGTCGATGAAGGCTACAGCTTCATCATTCTTTCCGACAAGGAAGCCGACGCCGACAATGCGCCGATCCCCTCGCTCCTGGCCTGTTCCAGCGTTCACCATCACCTGGTTCGTGTCGGCAAGCGCACGAAGGCCGCGTTGATCATCCAGACGGCGGAAGCCAGAGAGGTGATGCACTTTGCGCTCCTGTTTGGTTACGGCGCGAGCGCGGTCAACCCTTACGGCGTCTTTGCCATCATCCACGACCTGATCGAAAAGGGCGAAGTGCCCGCCATTCACGACTACGCCAAAGCTGAGGACAACTACATTCATGCCATCGACAAAGGCGTGCTCAAGGTCATCTCCAAACTGGGCATCTCGACCCTGCGCAGCTATCACGGTTCGCAGTGCTTTGAGGCCATCGGCCTGAGCAAAGCAGTGGTCGATGAGCATTTCACCGGCACGGAATCGCGTATCGGTGGCATCGGCCTGGAGGAGATCGCCAGAGAAACGCTGATGCAGCACCACACTGCCTTTGTGGAAAAGCCCCCGCGACTGGGCTTTGCAGGCGTCTACCAATATCGCAAAGAGGGCGAAAAGCACGCCTGGAACCCGGAAACGATCCACCTATTGCAATGGGCAGTGCGCTCCAACGACTACAACAAATACAAAGAGTTCGCCAACCTGGTTAACAGCCAGAACCAGCGCCCGCACGTTATCCGGGGGCTGTTTGAGTTCAAGCCGCAAACGCCCATCCCTATCGACGAAGTGGAACCCGCCGAGGAGATTTTCAAACGTTTGACGACGGGCGCAATGTCCTTCGGTTCGATCAGCAAAGAAGCCCACGAAACCATCGCCATCGCCATGAACTCCATCGGCGGGCGTTCCAATTCCGGCGAAGGTGGCGAAGACCCGGAGCGCTTCTTGCCGCGCCCGGATGGGACGCTGGCCCGCAGCGCCATCAAGCAGGTCGCCTCGGCGCGCTTTGGTGTCACGAGTAACTACCTGGTCAACGCTACCGAACTACAGATCAAGATCGCGCAGGGCGCCAAGCCGGGCGAGGGCGGGCAGCTTCCCGGTCACAAAGTAGACCAGCACATTGCCCGCACCCGGCACTCGACGCCCGGCGTGACGCTCATCTCGCCGCCGCCGCACCACGATATTTATTCCATCGAAGACCTGGCTCAACTCATCTTCGACCTGAAGAACGGCAACCCGGAAGCGCGTGTCAGCGTCAAACTTGTCTCCGAGGCGGGCGTTGGAACCATTGCGGCGGGTGTCGCAAAGGCTCACGCCGATCTGATCATCATCTGCGGCTACGACGGCGGCACGGGGGCCAGCCCGTTAAGCTCCATCAAGCACGCCGGTCTGCCCTTCGAGCTAGGCATTTCCGAGACGCACCAGACGTTGCTCATGAACGGCCTGCGCGGGCGGGTCAAATTGCAGACGGACGGGCAGCTAAAGACCGGGCGCGACATCGTGCTGGCCGGAATCCTGGGGGCAGAAGAGTTCGCCTTTGGCACGGCAACGGTCATTACCCTCGGCTGCGTCATGATGCGCAAATGCCACCTCAACACCTGTCCGGTGGGCGTCGCCACGCACGACCCGGAACTGCGCAAGCGCTTCACGGGCAGACCGGAGCACCTGATCCGCTACTTCACCTTCATGGTACAGGAAGTCCGGGAGATCATGGCCCAGCTTGGCATCCGCAAATTTAACGATCTGATCGGGCGGACGGATTTGCTCGAACAGCGCAAAGTCGATCACTGGAAGGCCGGGACGGTTGACCTGTCAGCCATCCTCTACCAGCCGCCGGAAGCCAGGACACTCCCCACTTACTGCGTCGAGTCGCAGATTCACAAGATCGACGACGTGCTGGATCGGCGGCTGATCGAGCTTTCCAGCCGTGCCCTGGAATACGGCGAAAAAGTGACTATCACCATGCCTATCTCCAACGCGGATCGCACGGTGGGCGCGATGCTTTCCAGCCAGATTTCCCGGCGCTATGGCGAGCGTGGACTGCCCGACGACACCATCCAGATCACCTTCAACGGCAGCGCGGGCCAGAGCTTCGGCGCGTTCCTGGCAAAGGGTGTCACGATGCGATTGGTTGGCGACTCCAACGACTACCTGGGCAAAGGGCTGTCTGGTGGCCGTCTGATCGTCGTCCCCCCGGAGGGCAGCACCTTCAAGCCGGAGGAGAACATCATCGTTGGCAACACAGTGCTGTATGGCGCAACCAGCGGCGAGGTGTTCATTCGCGGCGTCGCTGGGGAGCGCTTCTGTGTGCGCAACAGCGGTGCCATCGCCGTGATCGAGGGCACAGGCGATCATGGTGCGGAGTACATGACTGGTGGCCGCCTGATCGTGCTCGGCAAGGTGGGGCGCAACTTCGCCGCAGGCATGAGCGGCGGCATTGCCTACGTGCTGGACGACGACGCCAATTTTGCCTACTTCTGCAACCTGGCCATGGTCGAGTTGAGTTCCGATCTGGACCACGAAGACCAGGACTTTCTGCGGGTGTGGCTGGAAAAACACGTTTACTACACAGGCAGCACCGTCGCCCAGAACGTGCTGGACAATTGGAGCAAATGCCTCCCCCGCTTTGTCAGGGTCTTGCCGCTTGAGTACAAGCGTTACCTGGAAGAAAGGAAGCTGGCGGAAATCGACAGGCAGTTAGCCTACGTCCGGGAAGGCGCGCAACTGGGGGAACGTAACTGATGGCTAATCCACGAGGCTTCATCACCATTGATCGCATCGAAAGCGGCTACCGCCCGATCCACGAGCGCATCCGTGACTTCCGCGAAGTCGAGAAGGACCTGAACGAAGCGGATCGTAAACTCCAGGCGTCGCGCTGTATGGACTGTGGCGTGCCGTTCTGTCACTGGGGCTGCCCGGTGGGGAACCTGATGCCCGAATGGCAGAACAAAATCATCGAGGGCGACTGGCAGGCCGCTTACGAGATTTTGCAGTCCACCGACAACTTCCCCGAATTCACGGGGCGGATCTGCCCGGCCCTGTGCGAGGCGTCGTGTGTCGTGGCGATTGGTGGCAAAGCCGTGACGATCCGCGAGAACGAACTATCCGTGATCGAACGCGCGTTCAGAGAGGGCTACGTCCAGCCCAGGCCGCCCAAGCACCGCACGGGCAAGCGGGTGGCTGTCATCGGCAGCGGCCCGGCAGGGCTGGCCTGTGCAGACCGGCTGAACAAGGCAGGCCACACCGTCGTGCTGTATGAAGCAGCTGACCGGGTCGGCGGCTTCATCCGCTACGGCGTGCCGGACTTCAAGTTGGAGAAACACGTCATCGACAGGCGTGTCAACATCCTCCTGGAAGAGGGCCTGATCATCAAGACGGGCGTCCGGGTCGGCGTCGATCTGCCCGTCGAGGAACTCAAAGCCAACTTCGACGCAATTTGCATTGCCATTGGCTCCAGGAAACAACGTGAACTGCCCATCGAAGGGCGCGATCTGGCAGGCATCCACCAGGCAACGGTGTATTTGGAGCAGCAGAACCGACTCGTGGCTGGCGATCCCATCCCCGACCAGGATCGCATCTCGGCGGCGGGCAAGCACGTGATCGTCCTGGGCGGCGGCGACACCGGCTCGGACTGCATCGGCACGGCCAATCGCCAGGGGGCCAGAAGCATCACCCAGATCGAAATCCTGCCGGCGCCGCCGGGAACGCGCTCGGAGAACGAACCCTGGCCGCTCTTCCCCAAACTCTTCAAGACGACCAGTTCCCACGAAGAAGGTTGCGAGCGGCTGTTCAACGTTGCCACCCGCAGATTCATCGGCGAAAACGGCCACGTCAAAAAACTGGTGGCCGGACGTGTGGAGTGGCAGCGCGGCGACAACGGCCAGTACCGCATGATCGAGATTCCGGGATCAGAATTTGAATTGGACGCGGAGTTGGTCGTGCTGGCGCTGGGTTTTGAGCACCCTGTCCACGACGGGCTGATCGATGGGCTGGGCGTCAAGTGCAACAGCCGGGGCAACGTGGCCGTCGATGAGCACCGCATGACCAATGTCGAAGGGGTCTTCGCCGCCGGAGACGCCAAGCGCGGCGCGTCGCTGGTTGTGTGGGCCATTCAGGAAGGCAAAGAGGTGGCCGCGCAGATCGATGCCTACCTCAACCGCGCTTCCGGCGGCCAATAAGTGTAGTGCGTGCGAAGTGTCGCGTGCACTACACTTGCCCCCCTTTTCACACGCGCCCTCGACCAATGACACCGCCATCGAGCCGCTCAAGATTCGGCCTCAGACAGCGCATGAATACGCATCCAAAAGTGCTGTCAGATCGATGGGCTATGGGCAATTGGCGCTACCCATGCCCATGCTATCCTTGCCCATACCCATACTCATGCCCATTGCTTTGCTCTTTCGACAGGCCAGGTAGACATCCACGTCAGTGTCATTGATGATCACCAGGTTCACGACGACGAGCACGACTGTCGTGCCTTGCCGCACAAAGTTGCCGTTTACGCTCAGGAAATTGCCCGGACGGATGGCCTTCAAACGGGGATCGTCGGCGGGCAACTGTACCTTGATTCCGTTGATGGTCAATACGTTCCGGTCAATTGTCTGCACCCGGCCATCGACCAGCGCAGTGCCGCCGCCAGCCGATGCGCCAATGGCATTGCTGATCTGAATGCCGACAATTTCGCCGGATTTATCTCGACTACCCTTGAGATGCACCATATCACCGACCTTGATGATACTCAGCATGGGATCGTCCGCTGCTACCTCGAAAGCCAGATCGTAAACGGTGACGCGGTTGCCATTAATGGCGCGCACTGGCCCCTCGACAACAATCACAGTGTCGGGCGGACTTGCGCTGGCTGAAGTTGGCAATGGCGTCGGTGGTACAGTCGATGGCATAGTCTGGGGCATAATCTGGGGCACGGTTGTTGGCTGCGAATCGGTGGCGACCAGCGGTACCGGGGTCGGGACAGGCGTTTTTGTTAAGGTCGCAGTCTCGGCTGTGATGGAGGCTTCGGCAGTGGCGGCTTGTTGCTGGCGACGCTGCGAGTTCACTACAAGGATGATGAAGACGATTACTGCGGCCACCGCAATCAATATAGGAAAGGCCCTGGTGGCTAAGGTCGGAAGCCGTGAGGCCGGGATCGGCATATCGACGGCACTCAGCATCCTTGCCTCGATGGTATTTACCTTTGCCGCGTCGAGGCGACGCTGAGGTGCATTTCGCAAACGCTCGATCAGTGCCTGCTCCTGTGGCGTGAATGAGTCGTCGATCATGTTTCTTCTCCGCGCAGATAACCGCGCGCTTTGGTCGGACTGCCGATGGCCTTTGCAAGCGCTTTGAGTGCGCGATGCTGCATCACGCGGATAGCCGCCTCCGACTTGCGCATGACCGCTGCTACCTCGGAATGTGGCAATTGCTGCATAAAGCGCAGAATGAGCAGGGTCTGGTAATCTTCGGGCAGCGCTTTGAGCGCTGCCCGAAGCTGGGCGCGCTCTTCTTCGTCTTCCACCTTTCCAAACGGGTCGGTAGCGTCGTCGGGTTGGCTATCGGGAATCGGCTCAGAGGTCGCGCGTCGTTTGCGACGGTAATGATCAGCCACCTGATTAGCGGCAATACGGAACAACCAGGCTCCCAGCGGAGCTTGTGTCTGCTGATAGCGCGGCAATGCCTGTACCATGTGCAGGAAAACCTCTCCCGTCAAATCTTCGGCGACGGCATCCGACTCGACCCGATAGCTGATGTAACGAAAAATGGCCTGCACATATACCCGATAGAGTGTACTGATGGCGTTTTTATCGCCTTGCTTGGCTCTTGAAATGAGCTGCTGTTCGTCGGGTAATGGCTGCATAAGTTGGCCCGGCTCAGAGTCCTGTCCATGGCGGCAGACCGTGCTGTGACCTGTTTCGTCCCTATGGGTGAGAACGCTGCCGTATGCGAAATGTTACGTGCTCACAAGTTTACAGCCAGAAGCGTAACATCGGTTGCTCTCATCCGTTATTAGTATGTAGTCGAGCATGATACGAGGATGAAATCATGAAGCGTTTATCTGTGCTTATTATCCTATCGGCATTTCTGATTGCGGCGAACGGTGTGCTCATGACCACGCTGGTCGCTGCGCAGGATGATGGCGGCGTAGAGGTCACCATCACCGGTACGTTGAACGACGTAGCACCCGACGGCACTATCATCGTGGACGGCACGACTTACCGACTGGCAAGTGGGGTGATTTTGCCGCCCGGCACAGCGATTGGCGCGAAGGTCACGCTGACGGGCAAGGTTTCTGGCAACACTCAGGTGGTCGTGATAACGGTGGTGCGCCTGACGGATAGCACGCCGACGGCCATCCCGACGGCTACCGCTACGGCGGCGGCCACACCACCGGGCACGGCGACTGCAACCGCCAATCCGTCAAATGTCATTATCGTGATTGAAGGGCCGGTGCGCGCCAAGCACGATAATTTCATTACCATCTTCGACTTTAATGTCCAGATGGCCCCGGACGATCCGATGCTGACTATCATCAAAATTGGCGATGTGCTGCACGTCAAAGGCAATCTGGATAAAACGGGAATATTGGTCGCCATTGAGGTCGGCAATGCTCTGGCGAGAGCCTTGGGCGGAACGGCGCTGGTCGAGGGCCGTGTCCAGGCCATCAACGGCAACATCCTGACTATCAACGGCGTCAACGTCCAGCTTGCGCCCGGCGATCCCCGGCTCAAGACCCTGCGCGTGGGCAATTTCCTGAGCGTGAAGGGCAACTTTGAGCGGCACGGCACGACAGTCGTGCTCATCGTTGTCAACATTGTCGTCGTCAACGATGCCGACGTGGCAGTTTTCATCTATTGCCGTGAACACAAGAGCAAAGGCATGGGCATGGGTATGGGTATGGGCAAAGGCATGGGCATGGGTGGCTATGACTGCCGCTGGCCGTAATGCCGTCCTGACCTCTCCAACGGCTGCTGTTGCAGCGGGCTATCCGGTGTCAGGCCGGGTAGCCCGCGCGCCACTGCTCATCGTCTTTTTCGGCGGGGCGAACCTCATCCTGATCCAGTGGGTCCTGGTGCGCGAGATGACGACCCTGCTGCTCGGCACCGAACTGGTCGTGCTGCTCGTGAGTGCCTCATATTTCACGGGTTTATCCGTTGGATACACGCTGTCAGGGCGGATATGGCGCTCGTGGCTCGCCCCGCTCGCGGTGCTGACTCTGACGCTGCACCTGACGCTGCCTATCTGGTTTCGCCTCCTGGTCGTGGCGCTCAACGCAATCAGCGCCTATTGGGCTGCCTTCCTGCTACTGCCGCTGCTGGCGCCGTTCGTCGTCTCGGCATTCTATAGTGTGTTTCTGCCGTTGTTTGCCGACGAAGGTGAGCGTTCACTCGCCAGGCTCTACGCCGTTGAGCTTCTGGGGACTGTGGCAGGCGTGATGGTGCTTGTGTTCCTGAGCAGCCTGGGAATGCAGATCGTTTATGCGGTCTATAGCGCGGGGCTGTTGCTGATCCTGCTTGCACTGAGACTGCGCCCCAATCACGTTGGCCTGTTGGGAACCCTGGTCGCCGTTTGGCTGCTGGTACTGCCCGATTTGAACACCTGGAGCAATTCGCTGTGGTACGTTGAGATGCAAGAGCTACCAGCAGGCACAAAAACGCTCTTTTCAGGCTACAGCCCTTACCAGAAAGTTGATGTCCTGGAGTCGCCCGATGGAGGACGTTATCTTTACCTCGACGGGCTGTCGCATTTCAGTTCGCCGGATGGCATCCGTCTGAATGTTGTCATCGGACAGGTTCCCAGTATGCTCATCCACCCCAAGACCGCCCTGGTCATTGGGGCGGGCGTCATGCAGACCGAGCAGTTGATTGCAGACTATGCCAATGAGGTCACGACGGTTGAGATCGATCCGGTGGTGGCCGAGGTCGGCAGGCGCTATTTCCAGGCGTTCAACAAGATGGACAGTCTGACCAATCGCCAGGTTATTGTCGATGACGCCAAACATTTCGTCGCCAGGTCAGACCAGCGCTACGATCTGATTGTGGCCGACACGCCAGCCCTCTTTTCCCTGCAAACGGCGACGCTCTATTCTGCACCGTTCTTCCAGGCCGCAGGTGATCACCTGACTCCCGGCGGCGTCCTGGTTGCCAACCTGACCAGCCCGTTCGTGCCCGACGATCTCGTTTCAAGGCGCGTCGCGGCGACGTTGTTAGCACAGTTCAAAGAGGTCATGGTCGTCTCGCCAGCATCCGTCGGCTGGAGTTTCGCTTATGCCGCAGACCATCTGCCGTTTAACCGGGCGAAAATGGAAGCAGCGCTGCGTGCCAGCGGGGAACAGCAGTTCACGATCTTTGAGACTCCAGCCGTACAGGCGATGGTCGGCGATGCGCAGCCTATCACGCTGGACTCGCTTGATCTCGTTTTGCAGACCAGTGCGGAGTGGATAGGAGATCGGCTCTCATGGCGTTAAGCACTGTGAAGAAGACAGCGTACCCGATCATGGTCGGCTTGATGCTGGGTCTGCTACAAGTTGGGCTGTTCTTCCAGTTGACGTCAATGCTGTCGTCAGGTTTCGGAACGTACCTGATGATCACGCTGTGCTGGCTGATAGGCAGCGCAGCAGGCGTCACCTTTGGTGCAAAAGTCACGCCGCGAATGACGTATCTGCTGGTATTGGCGCTGGCGTCTTACGCGATATGTGGCTTTCTGCTGGCGCGCCTGCCTTTCGAGACGGAGGTCTGGCCCGCGTATGCTGCGCTCGTCGCGCTGATTGGCACCTATCCCGGCCTGTTTTTCGCCCGGATGGCTTCGGTCTATCGGGCGCGCACCTTATTCTTACTGGAAAACAACGGCTTCATCATCGGGATGGTCACAGGTACGCTGTTGCTGATGCTTGTGGGCAGAGTCGCCCTGTGGATCATGCCTGTGGTGATAGGTGTCACCCTTTGCCTGCTGCGTGAACCAACCCCGGGTCGGCTGCCGATCACTGCGTGATCCCGGCCCAGAGACACAAGCTAAGGAGTCTCTGAGCCAGACGCTGTGGATTAGCGAGGCATGGCGCAGATCGTCAGCTTGTCGGGCGTGGCAGCCGGGCATATATGAGGTATATCATCCGTCGCGCTGTTCAAGCCAAAATCGAGTGCCCAGAAGACCACGCTCGGATCCAGGTCCAGCCGGGCGATGACGTCGCAGGGTTCAGGCGCTGCTGTCACGGGAGCGCTGCGATTGGTATAAAGCAGGCATTGGCCGGGCGCTAACCGGTCTGTCTGGCCGATAGTCACCGGGTTTGGAAATACTTTCGGGTCAGCAAAGGCGAAGGTCGATCCGGCCACAGCAGGCGCGTGATTGACGATGTTGACCCCGTTGAGCGGCATCCACTTGTCAGCGGACTTATTGATCACTGCCAGTTGAGTGGTCGTATAAGCAAAGTAGACGTACTCGGTGGCGTCCTCTCCTGCACTTCCGGGAACGTATAGCTCGCAGCGCTGCGGGGCAGCCCCGGCTTGCGCCGCAGCGCACGTCCCACGCTCCACGCCGCTCTGGACGACATTGAAACGGGTCACGCCGTTCAAGCCCAGCCAGAAATGATTGCCGGCGTTGGTCGTCCAGAACCAGGTCTGGATCGCTGAACAGGGATCGGTCTGGGCCGGGCCTTGCCGCTGTACTGCCGATATTTGCGCGCATTGCGTATTATCAATTTCATTGGCCTGCCACAGCGTGCCCGGAAAACTGACAGGTTTTGCGCCGTCCAGCGTGTTAAAGACGAGTTCGGTCAGATCAAGCGTTTCGCCAGTCTGGTTAGCCAGAGTCAGTGTCTTGTCATCGTAGATCAGGATCAGGTTGGGCGCTCTCAGTACCGTCACGTCTATGGCTGACCCGCGTTTGGCCTGCTGGCCGGCAGCCACCGATTGAGCGCTGATCGAGTTCTGGGGCAACCCCGATGCAGACGTCCATTGGCTGCGAGTCTCAGTCCCAAAGTTTAGACCGACCCGATTCAGCATGGCGGCGGCTTTGGGGGCTGGCTGACCTGTGAGGTCGGGCACAGTGACCATGTTTTCCTGGGCAAAGGCGCGCTGCGAAAGCAACCCAAAGCATATCAGAAGGAAAGCAATCCAAAGGTGTTTTGGCGGGTTCGTCATGCTGTGTTTCTCCCTACGACGATGCGGTTGGGTAGGTGGCTATACATAACAACGCACGACGCGACGCAATGTTACGCGGGTGGGTATACTATGAACAGTACATCGACAGAGACCGAACGGCTCCAGCCTCCACCTACCAGCGGACAATGTGGCGCGATAGCAGCCGTGAATGATACGATTCTGCACACGACGCGCTGGCTGATCCGGCAATCCAAAAAAGAATGTGCAAAAAGGAGACTCGAAGAATGCTTACACAGGAACAGGTCAATTATTACAACGAACACGGCTACCTGCACATCCCCGCTGTGTTCAGCCCCTCTGAAATCGAAGCGCTTTCGGACGAGATGGATCGGCTGGTGCAGGATTGGGCCTACACCAACGAAGGCTGGACAGGCCCCTGGCGGCTGGCCTACATGGACCCTGAAGTCGAGAAAAAGTCGAAACTGACCTCGATGCACGATCTCCACTTCTACTCAGATGCCTGGTGCCGCGCTGTGACTCACCCGCGCCTGGTCGAAGCGGTGAGCGATCTGCTCGGCCCGAACGTGGAACTGCATCACTCCACCATGCACATCAAGCCACCGCAGACCGGGCACCCCTTCCCGATGCACCAGGACAATCCCTTTTATACGCACGAGAACGGAAAGTATGTGGACGTGCTGGTTCACCTGGACGACACCCGCCACGAGAACGGCGAAATTCGCTTTCTCGACGGTTCACACAAGCTCGGCGCACTCCCGCACGTGACGCACAACCCGGACGGGACGCCGTGTTCGCCGCATCTCCCGCCCGACCAATACAGGCTGGAAGACACGGTGCCTGTGCCAGCCAGGCGCGGCGATGTGGTGTGCTTCAACATCTATACCGTTCACGGCTCCTACATCAACACCACCAAACAACCACGCCGCCTGGTGCGCGTCGGCTACCGTGACCCGGAGAATCGCCAGACAGGCGGGCAGAGCATGGGCCGTCCTGGCCTCATGGTGCGTGGCTACCGCATCCGCCGTCCCGGCCAGGAGTTATTTCCGCAAAGCTGATACCAAGCGAACACATTCGCCCACGCCACTTCACGTGGGCGAATGTGTTGCTTCAGGTTGGGAAACGTTGTGAATGAATGCAGGTTGTCGTAAATCTGCAATGTGTCAAACTGGTTGACCTTGACCGTCTTCATACCTTGATCACCGATTCCGGAGCATAACCCGCTCGGTTACTCGAATTCCAGCAGTGGGCCTCAAGGTCATCGTGGCCGGCCAAAGGTCCCAGGCGACCTGTGTTTGACAGCCCGGAAAAAGAATGATATTGTAATGATGTAATTACAGGTCGATGAACCACTCAGCCCCATGTCCTCCCTGCATTGCCCCGTTAAGAGGGTCTTGTGAGAAAAAAGTATCTCATAGGCGTCGATCTGGGTACAGCCGGAACGAAAGCAGCCCTGTACAGACTCGATGGTTCGCTTGTCGCCCAGGCCTCGGAAGATGTCCCCATTCGCTATCCAGAGCCAGGCGTGGTCGAACAGGATCAGGAAGATTTTTACCGGACGGCGGCTCACACGGTTCGCACCGCTATTGAACAGAGCGGCATCGATCCCCATGACATCGCTGCTATCGGGTTCGACAGCCAGATGGCCGGTGTCGGCGCGGTAGACGATCAGTTTCAACCGGTTGGGCCGTTTGATTCCTGGCTGGATATGCGCTGCGAACCCTACATTGAGTGGCTAACCAGGAATCACGGGGATCTGATCACCCGGCTGACCGGTTGTCCACCGACTGCGGATCACGGCCCCAAGATCATGTGGAGCCGCGACGAACGGCCCGATTTTTACCGCCGAACGGCAGCATTTGTGATGCCCTCGTGCTACGTTGCCGGGAGGATGGCCGAACTCACGGCGGACAAAGCGTTCATCGATTACACGTTTTTGCACTTTTCAGCCCTCAGCGACGCCCAGGCGGGCACCTGGTCTGACGAGCTAATCGCTATCCTCAATGTGGATCGGGCCAAGTTGCCCCGTATCGTCAAGCCCTGGCAGGTCATCGGCGAAGTCCGCGAAAAAGCAGCGAAGGATTTTGGATTAGCTGTCGGAATGCCCATCGTCGCCGGGGCCGGCGACACTGCCGCCGGAGCGCTCGGCGCAGGCATTGTGCGGCCCGGAATGATCTTTGACACCGCAGGGACAGCTTCCGTGTTTGCCGGGACAACGGATCAGTTTGTGGCCGATACGACGGATCGTGCGCTCCTGACCATGCGGTCAGTGGTCGAGGGCCTCTGGAATCCATTGGCATATATTGCTGGTGGTGGCCTGGCACTGCGCTGGTTCCGTGATACGTTCTACGCTGAAGGTAGGCCCACCGATACCCTGTATGACGAAATGGCTCACGAAGCCGAACAAATTGCGCCTGGGGCTGATGGCCTGTTCTTTTCGCCGCATTTGAATGGGCGGGTATGCCCCGCGAATGCTCATATGCGGGGCGCGTGGGTGGGCTTTGGCTGGTCGCATACCAAAGCACATTTCTTCCGTTCCGTCCTCGAAAGTATAGCCTTTGAATATGCCTATTATCTAGGCATCCTGCGCAGACTCGTGCCAACGCTGACCTTGACCGAGGCGCGCGTCATTGGCGGCGGCGCAAAGAGTTCTGTGTGGAACCAGATCAAAGCGAACGTGCTGGGTGTACCCTACCAGCGCCTGGCCCGCTCAGAATTCGCCACCTGGGGCAGTGCCCTGATCGCCGGATACGGCGTTGGGCTGTTCACCGACCTGCCTCAAAAGGCCACCGAGACGACTGCCACCGAGGGAGCGCCGATTGCCAACGTCCCAGCCATAACGGCCACCTACAGGCCGCTCGTACAGCAGTATATCGACTGGCAGCGAGAATTGAGCCAGACATCCCGCGTTTTTGCCGCAGCGCGGGCCGCGTACCAGGAGAAGATGACGTGACTGCACAGGTGAGGGTTTGCCTTGTGGGGGCCGGGCGAGCAGGCAAGGTGCACGCCAACTCCCTGATCCGTTTCACCCCCAATGCGCTTGTCGTCGGCATCGTTGATTCCATGCCCGACACTCTGCAAGCGGTGGCGAATGAGTTTGGAATCTCGGAGCGCTTCTTGAGTCTGCAAGAAGCACTCGAAAAGCTCGATTTTGACGCGGTGGTTATTACGACGCCGACCTTTACTCATCGTACCTTAGCGGTGACTGCCGCCCGTGCCCGAAAACACGTCTTCGTTGAAAAGCCAATGGCACTGACCATCGAAGAGTGTGACGAGATGATCGGTGCGGCCCGAGACAACAAAGTGTTCTTACAGCTCGGCTTTATGCGCCGCTTTTCGCCCGAGTTTGCAACAGCCTTTGAACGCATCCAGGCCGGGGAGATCGGGCAGCCGATGCTGGTTAAATCGCTGACTCACGGGCCTGGCTTGCCCCCGCCCTGGGCACGCGATCTGCGCACCTCCAACGGGATGTTGGCCGAGGTAAACAGCCACGATTGGGACTGCGTGCGCTGGCTGATGGGATCGAACCCGGAACGTGTCTACGTCGAAACGGCGAATTTCAAGGGCGCTGCGCGTGGCGTGGACACCCCGAACTACTACGATACGGCCATCGTCAACCTGCGCTTTGAAAACGGTGGCCTGGGCAGCATTTCCGGTGTTTGCCCCTGTGATTATGGCTACGACGCACGGGTTGAGATCGTCGGTGAGCGAGGAATCATGCAGATCGGCGATATGCAGGGGCAGCCCGTCGTGGTCTGTACAGATCGTGATCAGGGGCTGGTGACCCCCATCTTCCGCACGTGGCCGCAGCGCTTCGAGTGGGGCTACATCCGCGAGATGCAGCACTTCATCACTGCCATTCTGACCGACACGATGCCCAGTGTGAGCGGTGAGGATGGCCGTTGGGCAGTCGCCGGAGTCCTGGCTGGTACGAAATCCTTCCTGGAAGAACGCCCCGTCCGGCTCAGTGAAGTGATAATAGGGGCCGGGGTGCAATGAACACGGGGCAGGGCATCAGGGGCCAAACGATGCTCGCGGCAGTCTATCATGGGCCGAACGATCTGCGTGTCGAGCAATACCCAATCCCGCAGATCGGCCCCGATGAGGCATTGCTGCGCGTCGAAAGCTCAACCATCTGTGGGACTGATCTACGTATTCTGAGCGGTGGTCACCGGCAATACCCGGAAGGCACAGTGCGTATTCCCGGCCACGAGGTGGTCGGCGAAATCGTGGCGGTGGGCGAATCGGTAGTCGGCGTTGAAGTGGGGCAGCGCGTATTCGTTGCCCCGAACATGTCTGTCGGATTTTCGCGGGAGGCAGTTCGCGGCGATAACAACCTGAGCAAGCACTTTGCTGCATTGGGTATCACGCTCGACGGTTCGTTTGCCGAATACATGCGAATCCCTGCCGCCGCTATTCTGCAAGGTAACCTCATCGCAATTCCGCCGGATATGGACGCGGCCACCGCCGCCCTGATCGAGCCTTTCGCCTGCGTGCTGCGCGGCCAGAAACCGCTGAACATCCAGGTCGGCGAAGTCGTGGTGATTATGGGCGCTGGCCCCATCGGCGTGATGCACGTGATGCTGGCGCGCCTGCATGGGGCCGGGCACGTCATCGTCAGCGAGCCGGTTGTGGAGCGCCGGGAGCAGGTACTGCGCTTCGGGGCCGATCTCGCCGTGCCGCCGGAAGCGCTTGCAGAGACCGTTGAGAAGGTCAGTCACGGCGAAGGGGCTGATGTCATCGTGGTCGCAACACCAATCCACGCCGCGCAAGAAACCTCGCTGCACATCGCCGCCATCGGCGGGCGGATCAACTTCTTCGGTGGGCTGCCCAAAGATCAGCCGACTATCAACTTCGATTCGAATGCCGACGATGCTTTATTTCAGGCGGTTGTCGCGTAGCACAAAAGGTCGGCGGGATTTCGCAAACCACGCCGACTGGCTACGTTGTCAGATGTAGCTCACCGACACTTTGAAATTACTTCACTGTTGTCGAACCGTCAAGCTGGCGCTGGCGCTGTTATTCGCCGCATTCGGATCCGCTGTCGTGGCGCTGATGGTCGCGTTCTGCCCCTTGATCACGCTGCCTATCGTCCACACGCCTGTCGCGGCATTGTAGCTGCCCCCGCCATTCGCGGATTGAAGCGTGACGCCTGGCGGCAATGGCACGGTGATCGTGACTCCGCTGGCGGTGTTTGGTCCGCTGTTGCCATAAGTAATCACGTAGTTGATCACCTCGCCCTCAGTGGGCGTCTTGTTGGTGACGACCATGGTCAGGCTCATGTCTGCCTGCGGGACAGGGGTTGGCGTCTTTGTCGGCGTGGGTGTGGGGTGATTGAGAATGTAAGTGGCGGTTGCGATGAGGTCGTCCGCGCAGGGCTTCAGAATTTTCTTGCCCGACTGCGCCTGAACCTCGTTGATGAACGCCTGCCACTGGTTGGCATTGATCTTGGCATTGAGTGAGTTTGCAATGCCTTGGTCCGTGACACAGGCTGCAACCTTCGCTCGGAGGTCACTAGCACCCGGCGTTGGCGTCAGCGTGAAGGTCGCTGTAGGTGTGTTGGTGGGTGTGTCAGTCGCCGCTAGAGTCGCGGTTGCAGTGGGCGTATCGGTTAGCGTTGGTGTCGCTGTATTAGTTAGCGTCAGAGTATTAGAGAACGTCGGTGTGAAGAGTCCCTCCGACTGAGTTGCTAATCTCAATACGTATAATGACCCACCCTTGCTCTGATAAGCAAACCACTCACCGTTAGGCGAGAACCATGCCGCCCTGACAGTTTGTGTTGTTTCAAGTTTGTCATTGAGAACAATTACCTGCCCAGTAGCCAAGTCGTATTGCATCAGGCCCGTTGAATTAAACATTAAGATCCTAGTTTGATTATTCGGCGAAAACCCGGCAGCAACGGCTGTACTTGAGTATTGATCTGGCAATAAAATGCTTTGGTTAGGACTGCTAAGATTGTAAACGACTAGAGCAAATTGATCGTTTGATAGATTCAATGCTCGAATCAGCAGCATGTTATCATCTGTTGAAAACTGGAAAGCATCTAAGCTCTTATAAGAATTTCCATTCAGTTGCAGTGAAGCGATGGAATTTGTCGCTTGGGTATGTGAAACGCCCTGCGCATATCCTGTAACATAAGTTGTCAAAACTGCCTTGTCGCCAGCAAATTCCTCTGTTTGCATTAGGACAAAGGCGTTCCCCGAATTATTCCAAATTACACGAAAAGCATCGAGGTTAAAGGGATAGAAGACGTTGGTATTAGTATCGAATACTTCTTGTGTTCTTTTATCTGCTAGAACTAGGTGATAAAGACAGGCTTGTTCGCCACACTCCGTTTGTCGTGCAAATACTAACGTATTTCCGTCCGGACCAAGGAAATAAAGTGGTTCATGCACTTTGTAGTTGTCTATCGTTAGGCCAAATGTTTGAATCTCGGTGGATGTGAGATGAGGCCATAGTGGCCAGGTATTTTGCTGTGTGAGTTGGCGGTTTTGCGTATCAAATATATTCCACGGAATATCTGATGTAATCTCAGTTGGTTGCCCTGGATAAAAGATGAAGGTTTTACTATCAGGAGTCCATTCCGCCACCGATATTTCTGTCCCAAAGATGGGGGCAAATTCATCTGGGGTTGGAGGTTGAGCTACTAGAGGCTCATATGTGAGGCTAATAATGCCAATGACGAAGATTATCGCAATGACATTGATTAATTTAGTGCTACTCCGAGAAACCATCCGCATTTTATCCATCTAGGATCGTCTCCGTTAGGTTGATACTTGAATAGGCGATGATATACACTGCGAAGCATTTATGGTGTTGAGTCTTCTGGCTTGGTTGTGACCGTATTGAGATCGGCCAAGCTGCTCAGTGCCTCGGCTGCTGTATCTTTTGGAGCGAAGAATCCTCGCCTTATCATGTTTGCCCACGTTTTCGGCCAGCTAAACGCAGTTTGTCCGTCCGTACCTGTGCTATCCAACTGATATGCGACCTTGCAGGGGAATCCTACATTAATATCGAAGACGTAGTCGGATTTTTGCCATCCTCCTAATTCGCCGTCGATGAATGTGCTATTGACTCCTGTATTGGAATGATCAGCTTGGTCCTGGCCCCAGGCGGTTGCAGTTCCAGGTTGCTTAACATCGTCGCTGAAAAACTGGCTGAAATCGTAGTAGTTTTGCGGTTTCGGATAGTAAGATGCCGCGGCGCTTTTGATCTTAGATTTGTCACGTGGCTTCAAAAGCCCCCATCGATTCGGCTTAGATGTGTTGGCATCCATCGTGTAGCTGTTGGTTGGTGCAGTAGCTCCCCAGTAATGTGCTTCTATATGTAAGTGAGGATCAGAATCGGTAAACGTTCCAATCGTGCCGAGGCGATCCCCTTGATTGACAACCTTGCCCACATAAATACCCGGATCAACGGTCTTGAGATGCCCGTAAAGGACATACAAATGTCCATAGCGAACAACTAGGCTTGCAACTTGAAACTCTCCTAAGTTTCTATTGCCTTGATCGATTAGGGTATAGGGTCCCCAATACGCATTTGTTGCGTATTGGGGATTTTGTACAGCGGCCACGATACCTTGATTAGCGACAGAATATGCCGTGGAACTATATCCGTTAGTTGTGTTGTAGGCGTCCCTGCCCCATAAGTCTACCCCTTGATGGTAACCGGGGGACGGATAAATGGTCTTATATGGGTGAGCTAAACCGCCAATCCAAGGAATAACGGCTCCTTTAGAAGTGATGGCGCTGCATTCTTCGTAAACGCTCAAGGGCCACCACATGAACTTGAAAGGCCAGCGTTCCCAAGGAACAGTTGATATGTCGGGTAGACGGTAATCGAGACTGTAATCTCTGATGTTACTATTAGTGCTAGGATCCAAACATTTCTGAATCTGTCCAATCTCCAACTTTAATGGAAATCGACCTTCAGGAAACTGATTGGATTTAAGAATAATGTACTGGCCGCTTGAAATGGGCGGATATGGTGTCAATGTCGGCGTAGGAGTGGTCGGGGGAATCGGAGTTGACGCCTTTCGAGGGCTGGTTTCTGCAACATACTCGGCGACTTCAAACCAACGCAGCACATTCGCTAAGTAATAGAGCGGTGAGTTTTGATCAACGTCCAGCGGCTTTGCCCGTCTGAACCATATGCGGTGAGTTAGGGGATCGACAGCATACCCATCTACCTTGACTGACCCTGGCGTTGTCGCATTCGCCGTTGGAACACTAAAACGCCATTCAGCAGGATTCCCTTCAATCGGTGCGCGGTAGATAAAGACCTGTGCCTGACCTCTAAATCCATCAACGTCTGGCAATGTTAACGAACAATACTGTGTCGATTCAGGTGATGGACTTGGAACTGGGGTGGGTATTGCAGCCGTTCCGCATGTATTAAAGCTAAAGACAAAGAATATGGTTTGATTTAACGATACCTTGATCCAGCCATCTGTAGGAGTAGGGGTATCGGTATGTGCTTTATACCATTGACCGTTTTTCTCACGCGGATAATTGTTATTAATGAGATGACCATTACTATCGTATTCAATGACGTCATCGTACACAATAAAAGGCGTGTTTGATGGAATAGTAGCCAGAATCTGCGGTGTTGCAGCGAAAGGATCATCAACGATATTGACAGTCTGGTTACAACCTGCATAGACAGTCCGTGGTTTCTGTGTAGGTGGAGTTGGTGTTATGGTAGGTATCGGCGTCTGTGTAGGCGTCCCTTCAAGTCCGAGGCGATTGCGTGCGTCAGCCTCATCAACGGCGCAGATGTTGGCGGTATAGTTGCTCACCTGGACGGACATGGTGAAATTGTTGGCAACGACGTAGTGGCTGAGGTTGCTGAACGGATGAACCGATCTCAGGTTGATAGTCTGCGCTCCGCCACTGACCCAGGCATCCGGCGAAACCGTCAACGTGAGCCTGGACTGGTCAGGGACTGTCGCGCCGCCCATGAACTCGTTGTTGAACAGTAACTC
>JAJPHV010000116.1 GCA_021325095.1 Chloroflexota bacterium
CTGACTGCCGTGATCATCGGGCGCGTCGTCCAGGCGCTTGGCGCGGGTGCGATGGTCCCGGTCAGCATGGCGCTGGTTGCCGACCTGTTTCCGCCGGAACGCCGCGCGCAGCCGGTGGGCATCATCGGCGCGGTGGATACGCTCGGTTGGGTGCTCGGCCACCTGTACGGCGGGGTGATGGTCAACTATTTCAACCAGCACGGCGAGCAGATCGCCCAGACGCTCAAGCAAATCGGGCTGGATTGGCCCGCCCCGGATTGGCACACACTGTTTTACATCAACGTGCCGGTGGGGTTGCTGGCGCTGGTGCTGACGTGGTGGGCGCTGCGCGGGGTGGAGCACCCCATCGCCAGGGGGCGCTTCGACCTGGTGGGCGCGCTGCTGGCTTCGCTGGCGTTGATCGGGCTGAACGTGGGACTGGGCGGCAACACCGACGTGACCGGCTCGACCAGCCTGAATGATCTGAGCGGGCAGCCCGGCTTGCCTGCTTACGCTGTGCCCCTGCTGATCGGCGCGGTGGTCGCTTTCGGCGTGTTCCTGTTCGTCGAGTCGCGCAGGCGCTACCCGCTCGTTGACCTGCATCTGTTCCGCAAGCGCAACGTGTCGGCTGCCGCCTCGACCAATCTGTTCGTCGGCTTCTGCTTGATGCTCGGCCTGGTCAGCGTGCCGCTCTTTGTCAACCTGCGCGCCGAGAACACCACCGCCGAGGCCATTGCCAGGGCTGCCGAAAAAGCGGGCATTTTGCTGTCTGGCCTGACGATCCCGATGGCAATCGCCGCCATCCCCGGCGGCTGGCTGGCGAACCGGATCGGCTACCGGGCCACCACCTGGCTCGGTCTGCTCATCGCAGCGGTGGGTTTTGCGCTGGCGGGCCTGACGTGGCGGGCCGATACACCCGATCTGCTCATGGCGAGCCAGATGGTGCTGGTTGGGGTCGGCCTGGGGCTGACCATTTCCCCGATTGGGACTGCCGTGATCAACGACGCCAACGACAGCCAGCGCGGGGTTGCTTCGGCGCTGGTCATCATCCTGCGGTTAATCGGCATGACCGTTGCCATCTCCTCGCTGACAGCCTTCGCCCTGAGCCGCGTTTCGTACCTGACCAACCTGGCCGCCAGCCAGTTCCCAACCAACCTGACAGCGGAACAGATGCAGCAGCGGGCCGTCGCCGCCTATTTCGCGTCCGGTATCCAGGTCATCGACGAGGTGCTGCTGCTGGGCGCAATCATCTGCCTGGCTGCGCTGCTCCCGGCCATGTTCCTGCAAGGCAGTGCGCGCACTGAAGCCGACGATTTGATCGCCGAGCGTCACCGGCTGGAGCACGAGCTATCCGAGGTATCATCAGGGCGATGATCAGTCTCTATATAAAGGAAAGAAAAGAGAATGCGTGCCATTCAAGTCCATACTTATGGCGGCCCGGAAGCGATGATCTATGAGGAAACGGCCATGCCGCAGCCCGGCCCCGGACAGGTTCGGCTCAGGATTGAGGCGTCCGGCGTCAACTTCGTTGACGTATATCACCGGGAAGGGCGCTATCCGATGCCACTGCCGCTGTCAATTGGCTCCGAGGGGGCGGGTGTGGTGGATGCGGTTGGCCCCGGCGTCACGGATTTCAAGGTAGGGGATCGTGCCGCCTATGCGAATGTCCGGGGGTCTTACGCCGAGTACGCGGTTGTGCCTGCCGACAAGCTGGTTGCGATCCCCGACGGCATCGACACGCGCACGGCTGCCGCAGTTATGCTGCAAGGTATGACAGCCCATTACCTGCTATACAGCACCTATCCGCTCAAATCCGGCGAAACGGCGCTCATTCACGCGGCGGCGGGTGGCCTGGGGCTTTTATTGGTCCAGATGGCGAAGATGATCGGCACGCGCACCATCGGCACGGTATCCACCCCGGCAAAGGCCCAGTTGGCGCAGAAGGCGGGCCTGGACGACGCCATCCTGTACACGCAGGTGGACTTTGAGCAGGAAGTCAAGCGCCTGACCAACGGCAAGGGGGTCGATGTCGTCTACGATTCGGTGGGCAAGACGACCTTCGACAAGAGCCTGAACTGCCTCAGACCGCGCGGCTACCTGGTGCTGTGCGGCCAGTCCAGCGGAGCCGTGCCGCCCTTCGATCCGCAAGTCCTGAACGCGAAAGGCTCGCTATTTCTGACACGACCTACACTCGGCCATTACATCGCGGATCGCGCTGAGTTGCTGTGGCGGGCGGGCGACCTGTTCAAGTGGATCGCGGCGGGCAAACTGGACGTGCACATCGACAAGGCGTTTCCACTGGCCGAAGCGGCGGCGGCGCATCGTTACCTGGAAAGCCGCCAATCGAGCGGCAAGCTGCTGCTTATCCCGTGAAGGGCTGCTCTCAGCGCTGGCCCGGCGGTGACAACGCCGGGCTGATCGTCCTGGTCACAGGACCCATCCAGAGCCGCGAATTGCAGGATCCCGAGGGAACCGAATGTCCCGCGAGCAGAACGCCTCGTTGGAGATTCGGCACGGTTGTTGTCCTAATCGCTCGTTGAGCGCGGCACGAGTTTTATCGTCGTGGAGCGTGCTTCAGGGGTAAGCATGGGGGGCACATACTGTGCGTAGCGCTGGTACTTGGCACGATACGCAGCGTCGATCTGGTCGTTGAGATCGGGGGCTGTCTCCTCCACGAAGCTGACATCTTTCTCGATGCCACCAGCTTGTATATGGCCTTCGTGGCGCACCTGGGTTCCACGAAACCAGGCAGAAGCGCGCCCACGCCAGGATCGTACATAGAGGTCGTCGCCGACGCGGACAACCCAAATCGTGGTCGGCTTTCGCAGCGTGCCATCGCCTCGGCGTGGCGCGATCTCCAATTCTTCTGTTTTTCCGATCCTGTCGAGTTCCTCGTTCGTCCACACAGTCATCGGTAGACTCCCTTCTTCAAAACCGGATCAAAACCTTAATCGCCTCGCGCTCATGCATCGCCTGGTAGCCATCAGGCACCTCGTCCAGGCTTACAACTCGGTCAAAGACGCGACCCGGTTGTATCTTGCCTTCGAGGACATCTGGCAGCAGTTCCTCGATGTACGCGCGTGCCGGAGCCGGGCCGCCGCTGATGGTGAGATTCTTATAGAACGTCGGCTGCGCCGCCGGGATTGTGACATCATGCGGAACTCCAACCCGACCAATCGCTACCACAGATAGAGGCATAAGTGACCCTTAAGACCGCATCGGTTGGTTCTACGATTTTGGCGTCGGGGACGTTCTCGATACGAACGTCGCCAGCACTGTACATGACGGTGGCACGCATTTGGGGCATCTCCGGTTTGTAACTGGCGGTATAGCCATACCGCCTTTGCCGTCGAGGGTGTTTTTCCCTTAGAGATTTGTCATTTTCTCCAGGTGTTCGGGATACCTGGCCCCCTGCACCGTGATCTTTGAGGCGGCGCTCTCGATCTCACGCAGCTCGTCCGGCGTCAGCTTGACGGAAGCGGCTCCGATGTTCTCGTCCAGGTGATCCAGTGTGCGTGTACCCGGAATGGGCACAATCCAGGGCTTTTGCGCCAACAGCCAGGCCAGCGCGATCTGGGCCGGGGTCGCCTGCTTGTGTGCCGCGATCTTGCCCAGCAGATCCACCAGCGCCAGATTCGCTTTCCGAGCCTCTGGTGTAAAACGCGGGATGGTGCTGCGAATGTCCGAAGGCTCGAAACTCGTCTTTTCGTCGATCTTGCCGGTCAGGAACCCCTTGCCCAGCGGGCTGTAAGGAACAAAGCCGATGCCGAGTTCCTCAAGGGTCGGTAGAACTTCCTCTTCAGGGCGTCGCCACCACAACGAGTATTCGCTCTGAACGGCGGTGACCGGCTGGACAGCATGGGCACGCTGGATGGTTTGCGCGCTTGCTTCAGACATGCCGAAATGCTTGACCTTCCCGGCCTGAATCAAATCCTTGACCGCTCCGGCCACATCCTCGATAGGCACGTTCGGGTCAACCCGGTGCTGATAGTACAGATCGATGACCTCGATCTTGAGGCGCTTGAGTGATCCCTCGGCGGCCTGCTTGATGTGCTCTGGCCGACTATTCACGCCGATCCAGCCGGGCCTGCCATCAGGATGAAGCTGAAACCCGAACTTGGTGGCGATCACTACCTGGTCACGGATCGGCGCCAGTGCTTCGCCCACCAGTTCCTCATTTTTGAATGGGCCATACACCTCCGCGGTGTCGAAGAAGGTGATGCCGCGTTCGAAGGCGGTGCGAATGACTGAGATCGACTGCTGCTTGTCCGGGGCTGACCCGTAGCTCTGGCTCATGCCCATGCAGCCAAGACCGATAGCTGAGACTTCCAGGTTGCTGTTTCCAAGTTTGCGCTTCTGCATTGTCTGAACTCCTATCTTAGGTAAACAGGCGAAAGCTCTTACCTGCCCTGATATTGTTCGTCGCTGACTTTTTCCATCCAATCGGCGGCCTTGCCATCAAGCTGTTCTTGGATGGCGATGTGTGTCACCGCTGTGGTTGGCGCGGCCCCGTGCCAATGTTTTTCACCAGCCGGAATCCAGACCACATCACCGGGGCGAATTTCCTCAATCGGGCCGCCCCAGCGTTGCACTCGCCCACAGCCAGCCGTCACAATCAGGGTTTGACCCAGTGGATGGCTGTGCCATGCCGTCCGGGCGCCCGGTTCAAAGGTGACACTCGCCCCGCTTGCACGCGCTGGATCGTGGGCATCGAACAGAGGGTCAATGCGCACCGCACCAGTAAACCATTCCGCAGCCCCTTTGCCGGAAGGCTGTGAACCGGCTCTTTTTATTTCCATCGTCTGAACGCTCCGATTTCTTCGTTTCCATCTTGTTGAGCAAAATTCCAGTGCAGCAAAGGGGAACTTTCCCTTTCAGATGTTTCATTATAGAGAAAAAGGGGATAGCCTGATTGTAGAATTATCCAGGATAATTGTATAATTCTACAGAATTAGGCGAGTGAGGTGGGGTCATGGATGTGATCAATCATCAGGCAGAACGCGATGCCCAACGCTTGCAGTCCAGCCGGGAAGAACTGGTGGAGCGGATTAATCTTACGGTCCGCGAAGATGGGGAAATTCAGCCGCTGAAGGGGCTTTATCTGGCTCGTGTGTCTGTGCCGCTGGGAAAGATTCATAGTGTCCTCGAGCCCTCGTTTTGTGTGATCGCTCAAGGCAGCAAGGAAGTGCTGCTGGGCAACAATCGCTATCAGTACGACCCCTTTCATTACCTACTCAGCACCATCGAGTTGCCGCGTGCCAGTCAGGTTCTGGAAGCATCCAGGGAGCGTCCGTATCTCAGCCTTCGACTGAGGCTTGAGCCGCAACTGGTAAGTTCCGTCATGGTCGAGGCAGGCCATTTCGTATCGCCCCGCAATGCTGCGGACATCCGAGCGATTGCTGTCAGTCCGTTGGACGCAAATCTGCTGGATGCTGTCCTGCGGCTTGTGCGGCTTCTGGATACACCCGCCGAAGCCCCCATCCTCGTGCCGATGATTATGCGAGAAATCATCTATCGGCTGCTGAGGGGCGAGCAAGGTGGCCGGCTGCGTCATCTGGCCGTTATGGGTGGCTCTGTCTCGACAATCGCTCGAGCCGTTCAGCGCATCCGCCAGGATTTCGACCAACCGCTTCGTATTGAGCAGCTTGCACAAGAATTCGGGATGAGCATTTCGAGTTTCCATCAACACTTCAAGGCGGTGACGGGGATGAGCCCCCTGCAATTTCAGAAGCAGTTGCGTTTGCAGGAAGCACGACGTTTGATGTTGAGCGAAAATCTTGATGCAGCCAGGGTAGCCTATCGCGTTGGGTACAATGATGCCTCACACTTCAACCGGGAGTACAAAAGTGTCTTTGGCGTTCCGCCGATGCGCGATGTACAGCGGCTGCGGGAGGCCGCCAGCGCTTTTCCTGGCTAAGGAACCAGAGAAGGCGAATTAGAGTCATAGGCGGCTGAAGCAACATGCCACTGGTCACGCGATGCCGGTTTCGTTGAACACCACGCTCACTTATCCGCTGCTTCCGGCCTTATCCTCCGTTCCGTTTCAGATCGGTTTCCTTGATTCGGCCTCTGGGGTGGGCGCAGTCTCAGGTTGCGGCGGTGCGTCCGGCGTGTCACAATCCTGAGCGGCACCTTCCGAATTTTCCCGACAAGGCGTAAATGACCACTGCTTATATCACCGACCCGCGATTTGCCGCGCACACCCTGGCCGGGCATAGCGAATATGCCGGACGGCTGACGGCCATCCAGGAAGCGCTGGATCGGCACGGCGTCACCGAGCGCATGGCACATCTGGCGGCGACGGAGGCTACCGAGGCTCAACTGCGCGCCGTCCATACCGCCGAATACCTGCAACTGTTGGCCTGGACAGAAACTCAGAAGGGCTTGATGCTCGGCCCCGATACCTACGTGCTGCCACAGTCGTTCGGCGTGGCGCGCCTTGCCAGCGGTGCAGCCATCCGGGGCGTGGATGCCGTGTTGAACAAGGAAGCCGACAACGCACTGGTGTGTGCGCGTCCCCCCGGCCACCACGCCACACCGCAGATGGGTATGGGCTTCTGCCTGCTAGGCAACGTGGCGATTGCCGCACGGCACGCTCAGAACGCGCACGGGTTGAAGCGAATCCTGATCGTCGATTATGACGTGCATCACGGCAACGGCACGCAGGACGCCTTCTACGCCGATCCGAGCGTGCTATTTGTCTCAACGCATCAGTACCCCTGGTATCCGGGGACAGGCGCAGTGGACGAGATTGGGACGGGTGAGGGCGTCGGCGCGACGGTCAATATTCCGTTGCAGGCCGGGGTGGGCGACGACGGCTACGCGCTGATCTATGAGCAGGTGGTCTGGGCAGTGGCACGCCGCTTCCAGCCGGAATTGATCCTGGTATCGGCGGGCTTTGATGCCCACTGGGCCGATCCGTTGGGGCAGATCAACCTGAGTCTGAAAGGATACGATTACCTGACCCGGCAGTTGATCCTGATGGCCGAGGCGCTGTGCGATGGTCGGATTGTGTTCGTGCTGGAAGGGGGCTACAACCTGAACTCACTGAGTCATGGGGTGCTGAACGTGGCCTATGCCCTGCTTGGCGACTCACACCTGGCTGATCCACTCGGCCCGGCGAAGGGCAAGGAACCCACCGTTGGGCCGCTGATCGCGCAGATCAAGCAGTTGCACAATCTTGCATAGAGGCTGCGAGAATTGTAATGGAATTGTACACAGCCTTGCTTGCGTAAAATTGCCAGCCGTAGCATAATGATCGCATCGGGGTTTATCGCTGTCACAGGCGGTTAGCGAGCGCGCATGGTCAATACCACGCTACGAGCGTACCTGGACGAATTAAACTTACTGTTAGAACAAGAAGCACTGGAAGAAGTGATCGGCCACTGCCGCCACATCCTCCACCATTACCCCAAAAATGTCGAGACCTACCGGTTCCTGGGCCGCGCGCTGCTGGAAAAGAAGCGGCACGCGGAGGCCGCCGACGTATTCCAGCGTGTCTTGAGCGCGCTCCCGGACGATTTTGTGTCGCACCTGGGCCTGAGCAGCGTCTCGGAGGAACAGGGCCAGCTTCCTGCCGCGATCTGGCATCTGGAGCGGGCCTACGAGCAAGAGCCGAACAACATGGCCTTACAAGGCGAGTTGCAGCGACTTTACGAGCGCCGTGATGGGACGATGCCAGCGCGCATCCAGATGACACACGGCGCACTGGTGCGCATTTACGCGAAAGGCAACCTGTTTGAGCAGGCCATCCACGAGTTGCAGCTGGCGCTCGCCCAGGCCCCAGACCGGATCGATCTGTCGCTGCTGCTGGCCGATGTGCTGTGGAGCATGGATCGGCCCATCGAAGCGGGCGAGGTGGCGTTGCGCGTCCTGGAAAAACTGCCGGACAGCATTGAGGCCAATCGGCTGATGGCGACGTTGTGGCTCAAGAGTGGTCGCCCGTCGGAGGCCGCGCCTTTCGTTTCGCGTCTGGAGCAGCTTGACCCGTTCATAGCGTGGCAAACCGTCCAGGGCAAACCCGCGCCCTCGAACGCTTTCCAACTGCCACGCCTGGATTGGGACGCCAAGGCTGCCGCTGCTCTGGCGACGGACGTGCCGGATTGGGTCAACGCGATCAGCAACGTCTTCGAGGCACCCGAATCCGTTTCGCTGGGCGGTGCAAACAACTGGTTGGAGGAAGCGATACCCGCCCCGGAAGCGCCGCGCAGCCCGCTGGCCGGGTTCGATGTATTCGGTACATCGCGCACGGAGCCTGCCGAGTCTGAAAGCGCTCAGACGCCGGTTGAGTTGCCCGATTGGATGCAGGACGTCGTTGCAGAACCGGCCAGTGCCACGCCTGAACCCGACATCCCGGACTGGTTTAAGGACAGCGGAGCCAGCACGGCTGAGAGCGAGGCGAACACGGCTCTGCCCGATTGGTTCGAGGAAGCAGTTGGCACGCCCGAAGAAACACAGCCGGTTGGCGAACAACTCCCCTCCGGTTTCACCGACTTGCTGGCCGGAATCAGCAATAAAAGAAGCAGCAGCGTGGTTCAGGATGAGGAGCCGCCTACGGTTGCCGCCGACCTTCCCGATTGGATGTCCGATCTGGGAGCGCCGACTCCGGCACTCGATGCGATGTCATGGTTGACGGCGGAGCCACAGCCGCCGCTTGAAGAGGCTGCCCCGGCTGGCGAGTCGGGTGCGCCGCAGGCTGAGAGCGGTGGGCTGGACTGGCTGAGTGAACTGCCCGCTGCTGAAACGCCCGCTGCGCCCGCCGAGGCCGCGCCGCAGGCTGAGAGCGGTGGGCTGGACTGGCTGAGTGAACTGCCCGCTGCTGAAACGCCCGCTGCGCCCGCCGAGGCTGCACCGCAGGCTGAGAGCGGTGGGCTGGACTGGCTGAGTGAACTGCCCGCTGCTGAAACGCCCGCCGAGGCTGCACCGCAGGCTGAGAGTGGTGGGCTGGACTGGCTGAGTGAACTGCCCGCTGCTGAAACGCCCGCTGCGCCTGCTGAAGCCGCGCCGCAGGCTGAGAGCGGTGGGCTGGACTGGCTGAGTGAACTGCCCGCTGCTGAAACGCCCGCTGCGCCTGCTGAGGCCGCGCCGCAGGCTGAGAGCGGTGGGCTGGATTGGCTGAGTGAACTGCCCGCTGCTGAAACGCCCGCTGCCGAGGCCGATGAAATTGCGGAGGAGGTGGATTGGTTCGCCGGCTTGCCGGGTGTGGAATCAACCCAAAGCGCCGCGACAGCCGAACCTGCGCAAGCGGTTGAGAATAGTCTTGACTGGCTGAACAGTGCGCCCGAAGCAGCGACGCCAGCGATGGCGGAAATCCAGGATCAAACGCAGGCCAAGGATACATTTGAACTGACCGGTATCGCGTCTGAATCTGCCCCTCTGGATTGGATGGCAGGGGGAGCTGAGGCCGTTGAGGAAGAACCTCAGATCGTGGATGAAGGCGATCCCCTGGCATGGTTGAGGCCGTACCAGGCACCGGAAAGCGTTCAGGGCACCCCGACCAGCCAGGGCGAGGAAATTGCCCTGACCGAAGAGCCAGAGGGCGAACTGGCCCAGTCCGAGACACCGCCCTGGCTATCGGCGATGGCGCCTGCAATGGATCAGCCGCCAGCAGAAGCCACCCCGCTGGATGCCCTCGATTTCGGCTCGCTGCAATCGGAACCTGAAACCCAGACCAGTGATTGGCTGTCTTCGCTCGGCTCACCAGAGCCAGAGAAGCCAGCGCCGCTGGACTGGCTTTCAGAGCCTGTGGCGCAGAGTGCTCCCATCGAAGAATCGGCACTCGAATTGGAGGAAGACTGGCTGGCATCCTTTGAAGGGACGGCAGCCTCCGAAGCTGAATCGGCAATGCTGCCTGATCTGGAGCAGTGGCAACCGCCTGTCGCTGCGCCACAGAGCGCGGAACCCGCCGCAGACAACTGGCAGTCCTCGTTTGAAGTGCAGTCCGCCGACTCTACGCCTGGCAACGATTGGTTTGCGTCGCTGGCTGTTGACCAGCCCGCCGCCAGTGAAGCGGCTGTTCCTACCCCTGAAGATTGGCTTGGCTCGCTGGCGGTGGATGCGCCGCCAAACGCCCCCGACAGGGAGCCAGCGGCAGAGGCCGCGTCCGGTGGGGACGATTGGTTCGCCACCCTGGATACGGGCAGCAAGCCGGGCACGGCTACAGGCGACACAGCCTCACGACCTGCTGAATTGGAACCCCCGCCAGAACCCGCACCAGCAAAGCCTGGAACCGGGCGTCTGGATACGCTGGTGAAACAGGTGGCTGAAAGGCCGCCACAATCCCGCGTGACCGGCGACACCGGCGTGTTGGATCCGGGCGCCGCGCCAGATTGGTTGACGGCGCTGGGCGGCGAGGAGGCTGGCGCGGCGCAGCCTGCCGTTGAAGCGGCCCCGGACAGCTTTGACAGCACGGAACGAGCCGGAGCCGATTGGTTTGTACAGTCAGCGCCAGCCGACAGCGCCGGGTCGGGCGACTCACCGCCCTGGCTGTCCGACTTTGCACCAGCCAGCCAGCCTGCTGCGTCCGCGACGCCGCTGGACGAACTGGATTTTGGAGGTCTGGACATGCCGCGCAGTGAGGAATCGGCGGTATCGTCCGACGTGCCCGCATGGATGGCCGATCTGGCTCCGGCAGGCAGCCCCGATGCGACGCCGCTGGACGAAGTGGATTTCGGCAGCCTCGAATCGACGAGTGCTGCCGAGGCCGCGCCCGCGCAGGCGATGCCTGACGAATTCGATTTTAGCGGCCTATTTGGTGAGATGGCCTCGCCGCCTGGACAGGCGGCAAGCCCGGCAGCGGAGACCGGTTTTGATCCATTTGCGGAGCCGGCCAACATGGTGAATACTAGCGGCAGCACAACGACACAGAAGGCGTCGTCTGTGCCATCGTTTAATTTTGATCGCCCACCCGCATGGAAGCGCAAAACCAGTGGCAAAACTGGCACACGCCCTTCATCGAACGACTTGCCCGATTGGCTGAAGGGAGCGACGGACGCGCCGGACAGCCAGCAAAACGATCTGCCGGACTGGTTGAAATAGCAGGGATACGCGCCTTTGTACCGCAGACGACGGCGCTTAAGGAGGAATAGGCATGGCACCGCCACCCAATTCGGGCGACGCCACGAATAAGAACGACGATGACCCGCTAGGCGGTATGGACCCAATGGCCTGGCTGGAAAGCCTGGCAGCGCGCCAGGGCGCTAACCCCGAAGAACTGATTACGGCGGCCAACCTGGATATTCCGCTGCCGC
>JAJPHV010000105.1 GCA_021325095.1 Chloroflexota bacterium
ATGGTTCCGCTCACGCGGCGCTAACCATAACACATTTGAGCTAGGTGGCTCCCTTTTATCTGATCACTGTGGGCTGCCCTGGCTCCCTTTTACTGTATCAAAAACACCACTCTCAAAGCCGCTGGACAAGGCAAGCGCCATCAGACGCTCCACGACCCGGTTCGTCCGTCGGGCATAACGACGCAGAAAATCAGGGGCTTGTTCGACAAAGGTTGTTCGCCCACAATCCGGGTTCCGGCAAAAGAAACGTCGCACCTTCAGACACAACTGGACGGCCTTTTCTTGAATCGGCAAATCCTGCGGATGGCGCACATACTGACTATGGATACGCCAAGAGCGGGTTTGGCAGTCTGGACAACACGCTGAGTCGCCTGTCAGGCAGGCCGTAATGCTCACCGCCACTTGCCCTGGATTACATTGAATATCTCGGATGACCAAGCCAGGCAGCGTCAGCAGCTCGCACGCTGACATCATGCTCGATCACTCCCTCATCTCTCCTTTTCTTCGCGGTTATAACCCGACTCACGGAATGTGAGGAAGACCCTAAAAAAGTCCCAAATAAGGCAGTGCATTTGCCTCCTGCCGCCCTTCCTGACCAATGTGAATGATCGGTGCGCAATCTGAGAGTTCTTGGAGCTAATCTTTGGGACTTTTTTAGAGCCAGTGCAGTAAAGTGAGGGTGTGGACGAGTACAACCTGATGGGCAGGGACCGAACACAAGGAACATGGCATGAATTTGGACCCGCTGGTATGGCTCACCTGGATTATAGTCGGGGTGATTGCAGGGTGGCTGGCTAACCTTGTGATGCGGAAGCGCATTGGGCTGCCGGAAAACCTTTTGACCGATATAGTCGGCGCATTGATCGGCGGCTCGCTGTTTAACGTAATCGGGCTACCCGGCGCGGCGGGCTTCAGACTTTGGAGCGTTTTGGTCTCTATCGTCGGCGCGGTGATCCTGTTGGGGATGCTTCGCCTGTTCAAAGGGAAACAAAGCTTTCCGGCCTGACCAAGTCTGGTATTTGCGCAGAAGTACTGACAAAGGCCGAAATACCCAGATCAACACGGCATGTCCTTAATCGTGGAAACGAGAACAAAGCGCATCGGGCCGACAGCAAACATGCACCGGATCTAGATTATTGAAGAGGTGAAACAAAAATGACCCAATACGATTTGCAACAAAGCCAGGAATTAAATCTGCACGAGACCGAACGCAGTATCGCAGCGGCGAATCAGAATTCCACTATCGCACGTACTGTGAACATCGTCTACTTCCTGGCCGGGGTACTGGAATTGTTGTTAGCGACCCGCGTCGTTCTGCACCTGATTGGAGCCAACGCAGATAACGGCTTCGCCAATTTCATTTATGGCCTGTCGGGGCCATTCGTGGCGTTGTTCGTGAGCCTGCTGAAAAATCCGGTCTTGAGCGCAACCTCGGTCTTGGAAGTCACCACAATTATTGCCATGATCGTTTATGGGATTGTGGCGTGGCTGCTTGGACGGCTGATCTGGCTGGCACTGAGTCGCCCCCGCTAGTTACGGGGCATACCACCACCCTTGCTAGGCAAGCCCGTTGATTCGTTGATCATGACCAGGATATTAAAGGAGTGAACATACATGATAAGCGTAAGATGCCAATTGCAGGGCCGTGGCGGGATCAAACAACTTGAGCGGATTGGGCCTTACCTGGTGATCGCGAACAGGCAACTCTACGAAATGGGCGAATCACACCGGTACACGTTGGTCCATGAAGTGGAACGCTCGGTGCATAGCGCGCATGGCAGCCTGCACGCCGCTGTTGTATGTGCGCAGAAGCACACCCTTTGATCTATTGAGGCGCTCGTTTGGCGTGTGTGTTGTGGTCGAGGGACTGACCCCAACTTGAAAGGAATGACCAGTGGACTACTTTCGAAAGATCAAAAACTGGGGTCTTGTTTTGCTCGCGATCTGGCTTATTCTGTGGGGTGCGCTACCTTTGTTGAGAATTAGCTTTCCCGCGATGGAGACGGTATTAGAAGTGCTGGCGATTGCTGCTGGTATCCTGATCTTGCTCAAACGATAGGGCGAGACCAGCCTGTCTAAGACAAGGTTCCTGACAACCCATGCGAGAAACTCCGGATACACGTACCACTATCCGTAAACCGGAAAGTGCACCCGGCGATGGATGGAGATGACCTGTACTTCGTAAGCTTGGGCTAATTTGTCAAGAGGGCCACGTTCAGAGAGTGCAGTCTCATTGATTGAAGTCAGAGGGAGGGCAAAATGTCGACGCCACAAGAGTCTGCCCAAAGGATTTCCGGGCTGTTTGCCTCCGGCAAATGGAAGGTCGAATTAGACCCAGAAGATGTTAAGAACTGGCGTGAAATAAGCAATCTGCTAGCTCAAATGGGCTTTCGCTCTGTTAACATGAGTGGGTCAACCTCACAGATCATCAAGCCCTACGCGATTGATGCTACCCATCGTCGGAACTTCATTAAACTGCTGTCTCGTTTCTTTAAGCGGCTTATCTCACCGCATAGTTAGCCGCAGGTCGATTCTGAATAGGCGTGCAGAAGTGTTGGTAAAGGAGCGCTGCTATGCCTTTTATCGAGGCACCGACCAGCTTCTACCTGGGCCGAAGCTATGATCCCTCGACCCGGCAACTGGTTGACGAAGTCGTGTATTATGACTCGCGCGATTTGACGACTCACGCGGTAGTCGTCGGCATGACTGGCAGTGGTAAGACAGGTTTGTGCATCGACCTACTAGAAGAAGCCGCTTTGGACAACATACCCGCCATCGTGATCGATCCCAAGGGCGATATTACCAATCTGCTACTCACCTTTCCGAATTTGCAGCCCGAAGACTTTGAACCGTGGATCAATGTGGACGATGCGCAGCGCGCAGGGCTAAGCATCGCTGAATATGCGCGAGATGTCGCCCGGCAGTGGCGCGATGGTCTTGCCAGTTGGGGCATTGTGCCGCAGCGGATTGCTGCGCTGAAGAATGCCGCACAGTTCAGCATCTATACGCCAGGATCGGATGCCGGGCTGCCGGTGAACATCATTGATTCGTTGCGCGCTCCACGCGAGGGCTGGGCAGGGTTCGAGGAGGGCCACCGCGAGCGCATCAGCGGCATCGTAATCGCCCTACTCGCACTGATCGGCAAGCAAGTTGAGGCGGTGCGTGACCGCGAACACATCCTGCTGTCGAATATCTTTGAGAATGCCTGGAAGAACGGACAAGACCTGTCCCTGGAAGATATCATTATGCAGGTCCAAAAGCCGCCATTTGCCACGCTCGGCATCTTTGACGTGGATACGTTTTTCCCGGAGACGGATCGATTTAAGCTGGCGATGGCTCTCAATAATATCATCGCCTCGCCCTCGTTCCAGACCTGGATGAGCGGTGAATCACTCGATATCAACCGCCTTCTTTATACAGAGGAAGGTCGCGCGCGTGTCTCCATCTTCTATATCGCGCACCTGACCGAGGCCGAGCGCGCTTTTGTGATCACGCTGCTGCTCGAAAACATACTGGCCTGGATGAATACCCTGAGCGGCACCACCAGCCTGCGCAGCATTCTTTACTTTGACGAAGTCTTCGGGGCCTTTCCGCCCGCGCCGCGAAACCCGCCGACCAAAGAACCGCTGCTGCGCCTGCTGAAGCAGGCCCGCGCTTTCGGCATTGGCCTGATCCTGGCGACCCAGAACCCCGGCGATCTTGACTACAAGAGCCTCTCCAATGCGGGAACGTGGTTCATTGGCAAGTTGCAGACTGAAAATGATAAGAGCCGTGTCCTGGGTGGCCTGCAGGCCGCATCGACTGCCGCGACCAATCTTAACTTCGAGAATCTGAGCCGACTGATCTCCAGCCTCGACCCGCGTGTTTTTATCGTGCATAACGTGCATAACGAAGGCGGCCCGATCCTCATGCACAGCCGGTGGAGTATGAGCTACTTGCGCGGCCCACTGACCCGCCAGCAGGTGCAGGTCCTGATGGCGCCGCAGCGCAAAGCGCTGGGAATGGAAGCGCCATCTGCTGTGGTCCCGGTCAATGGGTCGATATACGCGCCCAGCAGCATGGTTGTCGTGGAGCCGCAAGGTTCAGCGCCGCCACCGCCCAATCTGCCGGAAATGTCGAGTGCACCGTCAATGCCATTCGCGCAGCCTCCCGTGACAGTGCCCCCGTCGACCGCCCTGCGCGAGTCGGCTGACCCGCGTTCGGTTCAACCTGCGGCGCCCCCGGTACCGCAGCGGACACCTGTTTACCCGGAGCCTTCTTACCCGGTCAATCCGGCGCCACACGGTGACCTGGCGGTTGTCCCGGAAAGCTTTCCCCAGACTTCGGGCAAAGGGGCAAGCCTGACTAAACCTGGGCTGTCGCTGCCTGAAGGGTACACCGAAAGGCCAGTTGAATTGCCCTCCAACGTTGCGCAGTTCTACCTGCCCACGCAGATTACCAGCCAACAGGCCATCCGCGACTGGGAAAAGAAATTTGGCTATAGCGCGTCTTCGTTTGGCGGCGCGCAACTCCTCTATCAGCCGGTTTTGCTGGCCCAACTAGCCGTGCGCTACCTGGACCGCAAAACGGGTGTCGAGCAAGACCAGCGCTGGGCGTTCCAAGTCCCAAACGTCGAGAAGTCAGGACTCGTGGCGTGGGGCGAGTACCAGGTACCGCCCATTGATCCCAGGCAGGTATCGGGTGAGCCTTTTGGCGAAGCATTCTATGGCACGCTCGCGCACGGCCTGACGGATACAAAGCGCATGAACGCGCTTGAGAGCGAGGTCATCGACTACGTTTTTCGGAGTGCGACACTCACCGTTTTCCATAACTCGACCCTCGACATCTACGGCACTCCGAGTGAGACCCGTCGTGATTTCCAGATCAGAGTGCAGCAAAAGGCGCGTGAGGCTCGTGACGCCGAGATCGACACGACCACCGCAGAGTACGACCAGGAAATGGACAGGCTGGACGGAATACTGCGCAAGCAAATGCGCGGCCTGACATTCGAGAAAGAAATGCTCAACCAGCGGAACCGGGAAAATCTGTACACGACCGGGGAAGCTGTACTCAGCTTGCTGCGAGGGCGCACCACCTATACGCTGTCACGCATGAGCCGAACCCGCCGTTACAAGATGCAGGCCCAGGAGCGCTCCGCCTCTACGGAGGATGCCGTTGCTGGCCTGGAAGACCAGATCGCAGCCAAACAGCCCGAACTCCAGCGTGTTCTCCAGGAAATCAACGACAAGTGGGGCAAGATTGCCATGACTGTCGAAGAAGTCAAACTCACCCCTTACAAAAAAGATACCACCATCGAGATCTACGGCATTGGCTGGGTGCCGACCTGGTATGTCGTCCTCAACGGCCAGACGGTCATGCTGCCCGCTTTCGCCGCCAGTCACGCCTGATCAGTCCACAGTGGATAAAGCTGGCAGACAATCAAGACAATCGCTATGGCGCACCCGGAACGGCCAGCATCTGATCTTCATAGATCAGGTCGGGGTTTTGCACACAGTTGGCGGCAGTTAACTGTTCGACAGTCAGGTTGTAGCGTTCAGCAATAACCGCCAGCGTTTCACCTGCCTGGACGGTATAAGCCACCCAGCCAGACGGCACGATACATTGGCCGCCGGCTCCAACAACACCTGACAGGACAGGCGTCTGCGTCCCGGCTGCCAGTGTGGGCTGTTGCAGCGGCACCTGAGTTGGATAGCCGGGCGCGTAAGCAGTTGGCAAATTCGATGGTTGCAGTACCTGATTCCCAGGTGGGGTGAAGAAGACCAGCGATTGGCCCGTTGGGATCGTCGTGGCTCCAAACCAATTCCCAAGTGATAAGCTGGCAAACACGTTGGCAAGCACACCACTCTGCGCCAGAATGAAGATCACCAGAATGATGAAAATGTAGGGGACGAATGAGCGACGGTTGCGCATCACTGCCTTCCTTCCTCGTGAATATCTCGGACTATGAGGCATTGTGTATGACTCCCGCAGCCTGCGTGCCATCACGGACAAACGTCAGATCTGTTTGGGTAGATGTTTAAGTCATGTTTGCTTGTGGAGAGCGCGGATGATGGCTACGGAGGCTGCTGGTGTTTGAGAGGTCGATGACCGGCGCTAGATTCTGCGCCCATTGGGCCATTTGTCGATCTGTTGGTTCGCTTCTTCTACGGCAATGGCATAGCGCTGCTGAATCTTTCCAAGCAGAATGGTGCGCACGCCCTGGATTTGTTCCAGATCGTCTTCGGTCAGTTTGCCCCACTGTTTGTGGACCTCGCGGCGCACCTGTTTCCAAGCTCCGGCGATCTGGTCGTGGGCCTTGTACATTTGTTTGGTCATGCCTGATCTCCTGGCCGGCAATCGGCAGAGTTAGGGTAGATCACGGAAAGCGATTCGTTCACGCCAGCGCAGTAACGTGCTCTTCAACATTCTGGCGGAGGTCCGCGAATTCTTCTTCGACGCGCTTGACCAATGGTTCAACGACTTCGCGGCCCGTGTTCAAACCGTCTTCGACAGTTTTAGCGAGATCGGCGCGGGTTTTCTTGCCGGAAGATGGGGCAAAGAGAAGAGCCAGGGCCGTTCCAATGCCTAATCCAAGCAGCAGGCAGAGCAGGGTTAATCGGGTTCGATCACTCATTGCTTGTGCTTCGGCGTCATGACTATAGTAGACACGTTCATTGCTCATGGGTTATCCCCTTTTCGAAAAATTGGTGAGCTTGTTGGAGGAGATACAAGCCAATTGGCTTGTATCCCAATCGTGATTCGGAATCCGGCTTACTCAGGCGCGAAGGGTGCCTCTCCCGGAGAACAGGCGGAGCGCACCCAATAGGACAACCGCCCCAACGAAAGCCACAAAGAGGCTCCAAACGTTGAAGCCCGTTGCACCGGGTGCGCCAATCACGCTAAACAAGAAGCCCCCGATGAACGCACCAACGATACCGACAACGATATTGCCGATAAGCCCCAAACTACTGCGTATCACGATGCTTGCCAGCCATCCTGCAACGGCCCCGACAATAATCCAGGCGAGCCATCCCATTTGTTCCATACTCTCTAATACCTTTCTTCGTTAACGCTGCGCCAAGTTGGAACGCAGTGATGTTCTGAGCTTACTGCGCGAAGCGTAAAAAAGTCCCAAACACAAGCTCAAATAATCCTAAACGTTTGCAGCGTTTCGTTTGAGGTGGAGACGAAGGTAGGATTGAGGGAGAACCCGAAACAGAAGCTTAAGGAATCCGATGAGGGGAATTCAGCTTGTAATGCTCAGTCGTTAGGCCTCAGTGTATGGTCGCAATCGGAAGCGTGAAGGACATCGTCGTCCCGGAATGGGTGTCAGCGACCCAAATCTTGCCACCATGCGCCTCGATCAAGCCTTTGCAGATCGCCAGTCCCAGCCCGAGACCTTTCATTTGCTGAGACGGCGAGTTCTCCAGTTGTCGAAAGGCTTCAAAGACCTTTTCCCTGTTCTCAACCGGGATGCCTGGCCCTTCATCGCTCACATTGACCTGTAAGTTAGTCTCATGCGTTGTTGCGGAGAGGGTAATCTGGGTCGCTGGAGGCGCATATTTGGTCGCGTTGCCTACCAGGTTGACCAGTACCTCGGCAATGCGCTGCATATCCACCATAACGGGCGGGAGGGTGGGAACGACCCTAATCACCAGCCGGTGTTGAGCCGTAATGGTTTCAAGTTGCGCCATGGCCGTGCCGATGATCTCGCTCAAGCTGCGCGGCTCCGGCTGGATGCGTAGCTTGCCCGCCTGCAACCGGGAAAGGTCGAGCAGTTGACCGATCAGCTCGGACAGTTTGTCAGCCTCTTCGTTGATGATCGCAACGAAGTCTTGCTGGCTTTCAGCGTTCCAGGTCACATCCGTCGCCAGAAGAGTCGTGGCGAAACCCTTGATCGAAGTCAGTGGCGTGCGTAGCTCGTGGGAGATCATCGCCAGAAACTTGAGCTTGATTTCGTTGGCTTCCTCAGCCTCAAGGCGGGCGCGGGCCTCGGCGGCAAAAAGGCGCACGTTATCCAGTGTGACGCACACCTGATCAACAAAGACCTGGATATGGCGATAATCCTCCTGGCTCCAATGCTGCGGCGAAGCGAAATAAAGCGCTAACAGTCCGAAGCAGCGCCGACCCGCCGTCAATGGGAAGATCATCATGCTGCGGGTGTCCGTTCGCGCAAACAGGTGGCGGGTTTCTGGGTCCAGGCGTGTATCGGTAGTGGTGTCCTCAATGAAGACCGGAACCGTGCAGGTGAGCAGGTTAACAAGCGGACTGCCTTCAAATGAACCGTTCAGGTCGAAGCCCGGCAACGGCCAATCGGCACGGTAGGTAGCTGTTACCTCAAAGCGGTCCGGTCGCTCATCGTTCCATAACGTGTTGAACGTCAGAACAGCACACTGCGCGGCGTGGCTCAGGTAGCGGCTGGTCAGCAACGCTCGCACGACCTCGTCGGGACTGGTCACCAGACCTATCCGGCGGCAGGTTTCATAGAGATCCTGCGTTCTTTGCAAGGTAGTGTCGAGGGCAGTTTCCTTTTGTCGGCGTTCAGAAATATCCCGGAAAACCAGGATCACGCCGATAATTGTTCCCTGCTCATCCCGGATTGGCGCGCCGCTGTCATCAATGGGCACCTCGGTCCCACTTCTGGCGATCAGCAGCGGGTGGTCCCCCAGGTCAACAACACTTTTCTCGCGCATGACTTTTGCGATGGGATCTTCGATGAGTTCGCGGGTAGCTTCATTGATCACATAAAAGACATCCTGTAAATGAGTCTCCGTCCTGTTGTCGAATGTCCACCCCGTCAAAGTTTCAGCTACGCTGTTCATGAAGGTGATGCGTCCGTGGGTGTCGGTGGTGATAACCGCATCCCCAATACTTGCCAGTGTCACTTGAAGACGCTCACGCTGTTCCTGCACCGCGTTGTACAGGCGTACCCGCTCAATGGCCTGCGCGCACATTTGAGCCAGCAGGGAAATAAATACCTGATCGGCTGCGCTAAACACCTGTGTTTCAGAAAAGGTCAAACCGATGCCGCCAATGGGCTGCCCGTTGACGATCAGCGGAATGGCGACCCAGCACTCTGTTGCTTCGCCCGAATTGTGCCAGATGGGCTGCCCGGTCCGCACCGCATCTGCAATGGGCATTGGGGTGTCCAGCGGCAAGCGCTGTCCGTTCCGCAACGCTTCCTGCCTATAACCAATGGCATAGACAGCTTGAAGCGTCGAATTGTCATCAATCAGCAGCAGCGAACCAGCATCAGCACCTGTAGCGGTTAAGGTCTGACTGATGACCACCTCGGCAACTTGTGGAATGTTGCGTGCATCCGACAGCGACTTAGCAACGCTTTGAATGCGCTCCAAGCGCCCCTGGTCTGTTGTGATCACGGAGTCACCCATGCTAGAAATTGGGAAAGGAGTTCGGATATCATCTTGCCCTCCACCTACACGCTAACAGATTAGAGGGTGATCGGGCTAACCCTGGAAGGTCGAATGGAGCAGATAACCCTGCCCGGCGATGGTTTCTAGCAGCCCACTATATTTATCGCCCATCTTCCGGCGAATGCGTCCCAGATAGACATGCAGGTAATGACTGGACCCTCGGTACTCGTCGCCCCAGACTTTTGCCAGCAGCTCATCGTGGGTGACGATAGCGTCGCGGTTCTTAACGAGCGCGGCCAGCAGTGCAAATTCCGTCTGGGTGAGGTGCATATCAACTTCATCGACAAAGGCGCGCCGGGCAGTGACATCAATGGTCAGCCCTTCAATCTTGACTTTCGCCTCCGTGGGCGCTAATTCAGATGTCGCTGACCGGCGCATGACCGCTCGCATTCGGGCCAGAAACTCGTCCATCCTAAACGGCTTGGTGACGTAATCGTCGGCCCCGGCGTCCAGGGCCTTCACTTTAAGCGCTTCCTCATCGTAGGCGCTCAGGACGATGATAGGCATCAGCAGGCCCTGTTCGCGTATCCAGGTACAGACCTCGTTGCCGCTGATACCGGGCATGACCAGGTCCAGAATCGCCAGGTCGGGCGGCACTTGTTCAATAGATGCGATGGCCTGCTCGCCGTTTGGCGCTTCTTGGACGGTGTAATTCCGCTTCTCAAGATTGACGGTGAGCAGCCTGCGGATCTTTGGATCGTCGTCAACAACCAGGATCAATGTTTTTTTCATCAGGCCAAACCGTTATCCAAAGATTTTCTTGACCGCCATCATCAAATCGGCGGCTCCAACAGGCTTGATGAGGATCGCAGCGATATGGGGGTAGACCTGTTGGCCCGTCTGGGCGATCTGGGGCGAGGCGGTCATGATAATGACTGGAACATGGGGTAGAATGGGTTCAGCGATAATAACCTTAAGCATATCCCATCCGCTCATGCCCGGCAACTTGATGTCCAGGATGAGCGCTTTTGGTACGCCACCTCGCAGATGCTGCAACCCCTCTTCGGCGCTTGGAGCCTGAAGGACATCATAACCGCGCACTTTCAGGTTCACCATGACGAACTGGCGAATATTGGCTTCATCTTCCACGACCAATACAGCTGGCATTGAGTTATGTTCCCTGGAAAACGGATCGGCCCGTCTCCATACGTCCTTAGCTGGACTTTACACATCTTAATTATCGGTGAATCGGCTTGGCATCAGGACTAGCAAAATGGCCTTTCGATTTTTTTCAATGTCGTAAGGTTCGCCCGATATTCGAA
>JAJPHV010000146.1 GCA_021325095.1 Chloroflexota bacterium
AGAGTGTATGACCAGTCCGCCTGGATCGGGCGGTCAGGCGTTAACGTAGACCAGTGGGTCATGCGTCGCCTGAGAAGCCCCCCAGATTGATCGGGGGGAGTGATCACCTTGGATGAAATGGGCTATGTCCCACTCGACAAACGGACGACCCCGTTCATTACAGGCAGGAGGAATGTCACACATATTGTGAAATATTGCTCAAAACGGGTGTATACTGAGGTTAACAGTAAACAGCATTTTTTGAGGCTGTTTCGGGAGATATGTTCATGGCCGCGTTACGTTGTCCTCGATGCGGGAGCGAGCACATCGCCGACGGCAGAAGCCGGCTGGTGATGGCCCTGGGCGCGGTCTGCATTGCGGCAGGAGCGTTGGCGTTGCTGCTGTCTTTTACCGGCCCCTGGGCGGAGAATTGGACGGCCTTCGTGCCACTGGCGCAGGAGGACCCACTCAGCCTGTTGGTTCTGGTCTACGGAATCGTGCTGCTGTGGGGCGGCTCGCGGCGCTGGCGCGAAATCGTCTGCTCGGACTGCGGTTTCAAGTGGGAGCCAGGCCGAACGCCCCTGCTGCGGCCACCCTCCAACCACCATCTGCGCGCAGGCCATACCCGGTAGTTACGTTAGGGAGGCCCGCGCTCACCCCTGAGCGCTGCGCGCCGGGCGCGTGGGGTCTTCGTCGTCCTCAACCTGCGGCGCCTCGACGACTGCCGAGGATGGGGACTCCGGAACACTGGCGGGAGCCTGTGCAGGTGGTCTGACGGCCATCATGGGCTGTGTTTCCTTCAAGGCAGGGAGCGACTCCTGCCAGCTTGGCAGCAGCCGCCAGTAGAGCGCGCCTTCGGTATGGGGACGCAGCTCGCAGTGTGGATGCTCGACCACGTTGCTGGCAATCGTGGTGGGCCGACCATGCACTGAGCGCATGTAATAATACAGGCGGAAAATGTGGACGCCATCCGTCACAGCGAAGGCCGGTTCGTGATTATGGTTGCGGACATACGCGCCAGCGCTCATAATTAGAGCCACGTCAAAGTACGCGGCATCGAGCGCCAGCATTTCCGTCGGGAAGACGAAACAGCGCGTCTGCCCAGCGTCTGTCAGTTCGATGCGGGAGCGGTAGACGGGCAGCAGACGGCCTGTTTTGACCAGCGGCAAATACTTGGTCAGAAACGAACCAGGGATCAGGGCGACGTCGGTGCTTTCGTCACGACGCCACTGGCGGGCTTTGGCGAAGCCGCCCGTACCTGCTTCGATGACCTGATAGATCAAACCATTGGCAACAAACAGCGTCCCGCGTGGCAGGCGGGCCGTTTCAACTTCGGGGAGAGAGGCCAGATATGCCGCAGCGCTCGTTGTCACGGTGTAACCTGTGATGTCCTAATGATGCGTCTATCATAATATAACAATGAAGAAAGTCATCCGTTACGGCAGAACGTGACGGTTCTAACAAAGCGTGTTACATCCGTTTTGAGATGAGGTCAAGAGCTTATATGCCCTGTCAAGTCCACTGGAGATTGGCCTTCATTCTGTGTGGGTTGATCTTGACGGCCTGCACCGCTACAGAGCAGAACGCCGGCTTGCGCGTGCGCGTGATCGCCGACGGAAAAGAACTGGCCTATTCCGCTTCCGACCCCGTCTCGGTCAGCCAGTTCTTGCAGCAAACCAACATCCAACTCGGCCCGCTGGATCGGGTTAATCCCTCGGACTTCACCCAGATTACCGACAACATGGTGATCACCATTGTGCGTGTGCGGGAAGTGCAGGAATGTAAGGACGAAGTAGTGCCCTACAAGACCCAGGTGATTAAAAGCCCTGACCTGCCGCCCGGCACGACGAAGATCGCGCAGGCGGGCACGAACGGCTCGCAGCAAGTGTGCTACGATGTGGTGTACGAGGACAACGTGGAGAAGAGCCGCACGGCGGGCAACCCGACCATCACCCGCCAGCCCGTCGTGGAGATCGTGTACCAGGGCATCGATAAGACGCGCCTGGAGCCGGTGTCGGTGGCAGGGATGCTGCTCTACATCAGCGACGGGCAGGCTCGCGCTATCGAAAACAACAGCCTGAGTGACCGCGTGCTGCCGACGGGTGGCAACCTGGATGGGCACGTCTTCTCAGTATCCCCGACAGGGCGGCAACTGCTGTTTACCCGCAAGCCGGAAGGTCAGACTTCGCCCGACGTTTACAACCAACTGTGGGTGCTACTCGACACCTCCGATCCACAGGCCCAACCCGTGCGGCTGACCGCGCTGGATAACGTGCTGTCCGCCGAGTGGAAGCCGGGCGAACCGTTCACGTTCAGCTATTCGACCCTCCAACCGCGCGATCAGGCCCCTGGCTACCAGGCGTTGAACGACGTGAACACGGCCCGATTGGACAGCCGCACCGGGAAGCTGCTTAAGGTCAAGGTGGAGGTCAAGAGCCGGCCTACAGGCGTGTACGGGCTGTGGGGAACCAAGTTCAAGTGGTCGCCCGACGGCACGAACCTGGCCTGGGCGCAGGCCGACGGCGCGGGCATTGTCGATTTCAAAGCGGGCACATTCAAGAAACTCTTCGACTTCAAAGTGTATTCGACGACGCTCTCCCGTAACTGGGTGTGGATGCCCAATCTGAGCTGGTCGGCGGATGGCTCGATCATCGCCGCCACCGTGCACGGCAAGCCGCTTGGCTCCGAGCAGGACGAATTCAGCCCGGTCTTCAACGTTGCGCTGGCGCACATGTCAGGCTTGTTCGAGGTTGACCT